>NZ_JBFAGK010000006.1:144348-308208 GCF_040660135.1 Streptomyces sp. NPDC050997 | reverse complement strand
TCAACCCCCGGCCGGAGGTGGACCGTTGACGCTCCTGGAGGTACACGGCCTGGAGGTGACCTACCCCGGCGGGGCCGCCGCGGTGCGCGGGGTGGATCTGCGGCTCGCGGCGGGCCAAAAGCTCGGCGTCGCGGGCGAGTCGGGGTGCGACGCATCCACGCCGACGCTTGCACTGCGCCCACGCGCCGTGGTGTCAGTGCTCAACCCCCGGCCGGAGGTGGACCGTTGACGCTCCTGGAGGTACACGGCCTGGAGGTGACCTACCCCGGCGGGGCCGCCGCGGTGCGCGGGGTGGACCTGCGACTCGCGGCCGGTCAGAAGCTCGGTGTCGCGGGCGAGTCGGGGTGCGGGAAGTCCACGCTGGCTCTCGCGCTGCTGCGGCTGCTGCCGGCCGGGACCCGGGTCGGCGGGCAGGTGCTGCTGGACGGCGAGGACGTGCTGACGATGCGGTGGGGGCAGGTGCGGGCGGTCCGCTGGGCGGGTGCCTCGATCGTCTTCCAGGGGGCCATGCACTCGCTGAACCCCGTGCACCGCGTCGGCGACCAGATCGCCGAGCCGATCCTGCTGCACCGCAGGGCCACCCCGGCGGCCGCGAGGAAGCAGGCCGGGGAGCTGTTGGAGCACGTGGGCCTGCCGGCGGCGCGGGCGTCGGCGTATCCGCACGAACTGTCAGGCGGGCAGCGCCAACGCGTCATGATCGCCATGGCGCTGGCCTGCGGACCCCGGCTGATCATCGCGGACGAGCCGACCACCGCCCTCGATGTGATGATCCAGGCGCAGATCCTGCGGCTGATCGAACAGCTGGTGGCCGAGCAGGACCTGGGCCTGATCATGATCAGCCATGATCTGGCGGTCCTCTCCGACACCTGCGACCGGCTCGCGGTGATGTACGCGGGCCGGGTGGTCGAGGAGGGCCCGGCCCGGGAGGTCCACGAGGACGCCCGGCACCCGTACGCCAAGGCCCTGTCGGCCGCCTTCCCCCGCATCGGCGACCCGGCCTCCCGGTTCGCCCCGCGCGGCCTGCCCGGCGACCCGCCCGACCCGAGCGCACTGCCCCCCGGCTGCACCTTCCACCCCCGCTGCCCGGCCGCGCTGGCCTCCTGCTCCATGGACGACCAGGAACTCCGGGACGCGGACACCGACCGCCGCGCGGCCTGCGTACACGTACCGACACCGGTACGGGGACCGGCCGCCGCCGAGGACGCGAGGAGCGGCACATGACGTTGATGAGCGCCGAAGGCCTGCACGTGACGTACCCCGGCCGGCACGGCGACCCACCGGCCCGCGCGGTGGACGGCGTCGAACTCGACATCCGGGCCGGGGAGATCGTGGCCCTGGTCGGCGAGTCCGGCTGCGGCAAGACGACGCTGGCCCGCGCCCTGCTGGGCCTGGTCCGGCCGACGGAGGGCCGCGTCAGCTTCGGCGGACAGCCGCTGGAGTACTCCTCCCGGGCTCTGAAGGCGTACCGCAAACGCGTCCAGCTGGTCCTCCAGGACCCGACCGGATCGCTGAACCCCCGGCACACGGTGTACGACGCGGTGGCCGAGGGGCTGCGGATCCATGGGTACGGCGGTGAAGAGCAGGCAGCGGTCGCCGAGGCCCTGTCCCGGGCGGGGCTCAGGCCCCCGGAGCGCTTCTTCCTGCGCTACCCGCACGAGTTGTCCGGCGGCCAGCGCCAACGCGTCGTCATCGCGGGCGCGCTGGTCCTCGAACCCGAACTCCTCGTCGCCGACGAGCCGGTGGCCTCCCTGGACGCCTCGGTGCGCGGCGAGATCCTGGCCCTCCTCCTCCGCCTGCGCGACGAACTCGGCCTGTCCGCGCTGGTGGTGACCCACGACCTGGGCCTGGCGTGGAACATCGCCGACCGGGTCGCGGTGATGTACCTGGGCCGGATCGTGGAGACGGGGGACGTGGAGCAGGTCCTGACGGCACCGCGGCACCCGTACACCCAGGCCCTGTTGTCGGTCCTGCCGGAGGCGCCCGGAGACCCGGTCGTCCTCACGGGTGAGCCTCCCGACCCGTCCCGTATCCCCGGAGGCTGCCGGTTCCACGCCCGCTGCCAGGTCCTGGCGAGCGGGGAGGCGGAACGGGCGGGGGTGGCGGGGGCGTGTCGGGGGGAGGATCCCGGGGTGCTGGACGGGGGTGGGGAGGGGCAGGTGGCTTGTCACTGGGCGCGGGCGACCATCACCGCGTGATCTCGGCCACCCGCTCCACCTCGAAGCCGTCCGTGTTCGTGAGGGAGGCGGCGTGGTGCTGCGGACCGCCCGCGTGCGGGTACCGGTTCGCGAACAGCGGGGTCCAGCCATGCGCCGGGGCCGCCCCGGCAAGGGCGTCGACGTCGACCCCACAGCTCGATGTGGTGCAGCAAGGCGTCAGTCCTGAGCGTCGCCTATCGCGCCGTCCCTGACAGCACGGAGCAGAGCGCCGAGGGCGGTGGCGGACGTCTCGACGATGGTCGCCGGATCCTCACTCTCACGCAGGTGAGTACGGCCCCTGGGGTCAGTGGCGAGCTCTACGCAGGTGTCGCCACCGGGTTCGCTGAAGGTCGACTTCTGCCACGCGAGCTGGGACACGCGGATCCTCCTAGAGCAAGGGGTACAGCAGGCGTTGGATCAATCCCAGGGAGTTCTTCACCAAGAACGCCTCGGTCTCGGTCGCGGCCACCACCGGAGGCAGCGCCGCCTCGCACAGCCTAGCGAACCAGTTGCGGTACCTGGCCAGGCCTTCCGCCTCCCCCAAGTACAGGGCACGTTCGACGTGTTCGACGACGACGGTACTGAGCTGCGGCACAGCAGGTTCCAGCAACGTGAAGGAGGTGCCGAAGCCCACTCGTCCATCGAACGGGAGCACTTGAAGCGTCACGTTTGGCATCCGCGCCACCTCGATCAGCCGGAGGAGCTGATCACGCATGGTCTCTGGGCTACCCCATGAGACATGCAAGGCCGCCTCATGGATCACCGCGTGAATCTGCGGTGACCGCTCTCCAGCAAGCACGCGCTGCCGCTGCATGCGGAAGTCGATTTCCCTTTCCTGCTGTTCGGGCGAGGCCAAGGCATAGCCGCCCCGGTAGCCGGCCGTCGCGTACACCAGCGTCTGGAACAGGCCGGGGATGAACATGGGCTCGTAGCAGACGATGCGCTCTGCCCTGTCTTCGAGCTCCGCCAAGTCCAGGAGCGATGGCCGCAATTGCTCTCGGTACTCGGTCCACCACCCTTTTCCGGACTCCCCACCCAGCTCAATGAGCCCTTCCACATAGGTTGCGTCTTCGCCACCAGAAGCCGACGTAAGGCGACGCAACCGGTCCGGGGACAGGCTGGTTCTGCCCGATTCCACCGTACTGATGTGTGAAGCGTTCATCCCCATCGCCTGCGCCGCACGTATGGCCGTGAAACCAGCGCGTTCGCGGATGCCTCGAACCTCTGCGCCGAACCTCCGCTGACGGTACGTCGGGTTCGCCCTGAGTCCCATTTCACCCTCCTCGACACTGCAACTGAAGTAACCAGCAACGCACGATTCCCGCAAGCAGGTTGAGAGTTGGCAACCGATATCGCTACTCTACGTATGGCACCAGTCACAACAAGCATGCAACTGGAGGCTGCCACATGCGCACGCCCGGAACCTCTGCCACCCCCGAACTCCCCGATCCCCACTGGTCATACGGCTTCCTCATCCCCCACGACCCGCGCGCGGCCTCGGTCGTCAGAGCCGCACTCCGGGCGATCCTGCGCGCAACCCGCCTTGGCTGCGTGGCCGACACCGTCGAGTTGCTCACCTCCGAGCTGATCACCAACGCGTACCGACACTCACCCAGTGACGCCTACGTCAACGTCGAGCACACACCGGACGCCCTCACCGTCACGGTCTGGGATCACTGCGCCGACCCTCCTGTCCCCACTGGCGTCCAGCGGGACGACGACGCCGAGTCGGGGCGAGGGCTCACCATCGTCGAGGCCTGTGCGGACGAGTGGGGCGTACGGCACTTTCCGTACGGCAAGGCGGTGTGGTTCAGCGTCGTATCGAAGGTGGAAGAGGGCGGCGCGTGAGTTGTCCACAGGCCCAGCCGACGCCGGAGCCTCGCCGGTACGCTGACGGACAGTGGCCAGACCGTCGTACCGCCCTGAGGAGACCGCGCATGAGTACCGCCGCACACTCCGGCTCCGACGATTCCGTAGCGCCACAGCCGGCCGGTATCCCGGAAGACCTGCGGGCCTCCCTGGCGAAACTGGCACCCGACGCGCTCCCCAGCTTCGACGCCGAACGCTCCGTGGCGCTCCAACAGGCACGCGAGCAGGTCAGCGCCGCTCCGATGCGCCGGTTCGTGGGGCAGTGGGCGGTGTACGTAGCACTGGAGCGGCATCCCGAGCGAGCCGCCAGGCTGCGCGCCCTGGAGGCACGTGCAGCCGAGACCGAGAGCCTCGCGGAAGCGCGGACCATCGCGTCCGAGATCGGCCGGATCCTCGACATGGCGTGCGCCGAGGCCGGGGTCGAGCCCGCCCAAGGCGTGTGACGGCATGGGAGACGAAGAGGCCTGGTGCTGGGAATACGATCCCGACGCCGAACACGTCTCAGCCGGGTTCCCGCAACACATCGTCGACGAGGTCGAGCGTCTGGCGGCGGAACTGGTCGCCCTCGCCGAAGTCGGTGTCGACGTGACTGACATCGGCGAAGGACCCCGTCGTGGCGTGCCGGGCGGCGTGCGCCGCATCCCGCTGCTGTCGGACGGATGGTTCTACGCCTTGCCGCTACCCCGGCTGCGCCTTGTCGCGATCACGCGGATCATCCCGCCGTTCGACCACCTCTGACCGCGGGGGAAATCGGGGGCCGACCGACGGAGAGACCGCGGGCCGTCTCCGGCCCGCAGCCCCTCCCACACATACGACACGCGACGCGTCACGCCGCGTGCACGACGTCCTTCTCCTCGGCGAAGTGGCAGGCCGATTCGTGGGCCGCCGGAGTGTCCGCGCCCTTGAAGCGCTCCGGAACCGCCAGCAGCGGCTCCTCCTCGGCACACTTGTCCTGGGCCTTCCAGCAGCGGGTGCGGAAACGGCACCCGGAGGGCGGGTTGGCCGGGGACGGCACGTCGCCGGTCAGGATGATCCGGTCACGACCCTCACGGGCCTCCGGGTCCGGCACCGGGACCGCCGACAGCAGCGCCTGGGTGTAGGGGTGCGTCGGGTGGTCGTAGATCTGCTCGTCGCTGCCGATCTCCGCCATCCGGCCGAGGTACATGACCCCGACGCGGTCCGAGATGTGCCGGACGATCGACAGGTCGTGCGCGATGAAGAGGTAGGACAGGTTGAACTCGTCCTGCAGTCGCTCCATCAGGTTGATGACCTGCGCCTGCACCGACACGTCGAGCGCCGACACCGGCTCGTCGCAGATGATGATCTCCGGGTTGAGCGCCAGGCCGCGCGCGATGCCGATGCGCTGGCGCTGACCGCCGGAGAACTGGTGCGGGTACCGGTTGATGTACTCCGGGTTGAGGCCGACGACGTCGAGGAGGTCCTGCACCTTGCGGCGCCGGTCGCCCTTCGGAGCCACCTCGGGGTGGATGTCGTACGGCTCCCCGATGATGTCGCCGACCGTCATCCTCGGGTTGAGCGAGGTGTACGGGTCCTGGAACACCATCTGGATGTTGCGCCGGACCGCCTTCTGGGCCCGCCCGGACAGCTTGGTGATGTCCTGGCCCTTGTAGAAGACCTCGCCGGCGGTCGCCCGCTCCAGGTTCATCAGGAGCTTCGCCACCGTGGACTTGCCACAGCCGGACTCGCCCACGATGCCCAGCGTCTCGCCCTGGTACAGGTCGAAGGAGACACCGTCGACGGCCTTGACGGCGCCGATCTGCTTCTTGAACAGGATGCCCTGGGTGAGCGGGAAGTGCTTCACCAGGTTGCGCACCTGAAGGATCGGCTCGCCCCGCTCGACGGGCGCCTCGATCGCGGCGACCGCCTCCGACTCGGAGTTGACGTCCACGACCTCGACGTCGGAGACGTTCGGCGTGGCGTCCTGCGGCTCGTCGTTCTTGCTGAGCTCAGCCATGGATCGTCTCCTTCCAGAAGTGGCACGCGGAGGCACGGCCGACCAGTTCGCCGCCGTCCGGCTCGGTGACCGGGAACAGGTCCGGGATGTCCGTACGGCAGATGTCCTGGGCCTTGGGGCAGCGCGGGTTGAAGGCGCAACCGGTCGGAACGTGCAGCAGGTTGGGCGGCAGACCCTTGATCGCGTACAGCTCCTGGCCCTTCTGGTCCAGGCGCGGGATCGAGTCCAGCAGACCCCGCGTGTACGGGTGCGCCGGACGCTTGTACAGCTCGTGGACCGGGGCGCGCTCCACGATCCGGCCCGCGTACATCACCGCGATCTTGTCCGCGACGTCGGCGACCACACCGAGGTCGTGGGTGATCAGGATCAGACCCATGTTGTACTCGCGCTGCAACTCCGCGAGCAGATCCATGACCTGGGCCTGGACCGTCACGTCGAGAGCCGTGGTGGGCTCGTCGGCGATGATCAGGTCCGGCTCCAGGGCCAGCGCCATGGCGATCATGATGCGCTGGCGCATACCGCCGGAGAACTGGTGCGGGTAGTCGTTGACCCGGGCCGCGGCGGCCGGGATCTTCACCCGGTCCATCAGCTCGATCGCCTTGGTCTTGGCGTCCTTCTTGGACAGGCCCTGGTGGACGCGGAACATCTCGCCGAGCTGGTAGCCCACACTGAGCACCGGGTTGAGCGAGCTGAGCGCGTCCTGGAAGATCATGGCGATACGGCGGCCACGGATCTTGCGGCGCTCCTCGCCGGACATCTTCAGCATGTCCTGGCCGCGGAAGAGGATCTCCCCCTGCGGGATCCTCGCCGGCGGCATGTCGAGGATGCCCATGACGGCCTGCGCGGTGACGGACTTGCCGGAGCCGGACTCACCGAGCACGGCGAGCGTCTCGCCCGCGTCCACGCTGTAGTTGACGCCGTTGACGGCCTTGATGACACCCTCGCGGGTGTGGAACTCGACGTGCAGGTCACGCACTTCGAGCAGCGGTCCGCCGTCGCCCTCGCGAGGCGAGGGCACGGATACTTCTTCGATGACGGTCACGAACGCCTCCCTCAGCGCATCTTCGGGTCGAGGGCGTTGCGTACGGCCTCACCGAGCATGATGAACGCCAGCACCGTGATGCTGAGCATGATCGACGGGTAGAGCATGATCCACTGGGCCACGCGGATCGAGTTGCCGCCGTCGGAGATGTCGTTGCCCCACGACACGCCACTGAGGCCGAGGCCCAGGAAGGACAGTGTCGCCTCGGCGGAGATGTAGACGCCGAGCGAGATGGTGGCGACGACGATCACCGGAGCGAGGGTGTTCGGCAGGATGTGCCGGAACATGATCCGCGGGGTGCTCGCGCCGAGGGCCTTGGCGGCCTGCACGTAGTCGGCCTGCTTGGTGGTGATGACCGCGCCGCGCATCACGCGGGCGACCTGCGTCCAGCCGAAGAAGCCGAGCGCGCCAATGACCACCCAGGTCGTGCGCTCCTGGAAGGAGTTCAGGATGACCATGGTGCCGAGCAGGAACGGGATGCCGAAGAACACGTCCGTCAGCCGGGACAGGATCGAGTCGACGAGACCGCCGAAGTAGCCGGCGATCATGCCCACCAGGCCACCGAGGACCGTGACGACGACGGTGGTGCCGAAGCCGACGGCGATGGAGGCCCGGGCGCCGTAGATGACTCGGGCGAAGACGCTGCGGCCCTGCTGGTCGTAACCGAGCCAGTCGGCCGAGCCGACGTCGCTCAGTCTCGGCTTCTGCAGGTAGTGCTTGGCCAGGTCGCCGAGGATCGGGTCCTCGCTGGTGAACCACCCGGGGAAGAAGGTGATCAGCAGCAGCACCAGGATCAGCACGCTGGAGACGAGGAAGATCCAGCTGCGGCGCAGGTCGGCCCAGGCGTCGCCCCAGAGACTGCGCGCCTTCTCGGGTTTGGACGCGGTCACCGGCGGTGTCGCGGCCACCGGGTCCGCCGCGCCGGTCTTCACGTCGGTCTTGGTCACGTCAGGCATAGCGAATCCTCGGGTCAAGGACCGCGTAGAGCAGGTCGACGAGCAGGTTGGCGAGGAGGTAGACGAGGACGAGGATCGTCACCAGGCCGACCAGGGTGGTGCCCTCGCGGCGCACGATGGACTCGTAGATCGTGCCACCCACGCCCTTGATGTTGAACAGGCCCTCGGTGACGACGGCACCGCCCATCAGCGCACCGATGTCGGTGCCGAGGTAAGTGATCACGGGGATCAGCGAGTTGCGCATGAGGTGGACGCCCACCACACGGCTCTTGGGCAGGCCCTTGGCGATCGCGGTGCGGATGTAGTCGGCGCGCAGGTTCTCGGCGACCGAGGTCCGGGTGAGCCGGGTCACATAGGCCAGTGACGCGGCCGCCAGGACGATGGCCGGCATCAGCAACTCGTTGTAGTTCGTGGAGTCGTTGACGTTCGGTGGCAGCCAGTTCAACTCGAAGGCGAAGACGACCTTGAGGATGAAGCCGAGGACGAAGACCGGGACCGAGATCAGCAGCAGCGAGACCAGCAGGACCACGTTGTCGGTGAGCCGGCCGGCGCGCATGCCCGCCATGATGCCCAGGGCGATACCCAGGACGACCTCGATCACGAAGGCCAGGGAGGCCAGACGGAGCGTCACCGGGAACGCGTCACCCAGTACGTCCGTGACGGGGCGGCCACTGGCGATCTGCGTGCCGAAGTCGGCGTGCAGGATCATGTCCTTCATGTAGTGCCAGTACTGCACCAGGATCGGCTGGTCCAGGCCGTACTCATGTCTCAGCGCGGCGATCACCTGCGGGCTTCCGCCCTTGTCGCCGAAGAGCCCACGCACGGGGTCGCCGGGCAGGGCGTAGACCATGAGAAAGATCAGCAAAGTTGTCCCGATGAACACCGGGATCATCTGGAGCAGTCGTCGTGCGACGTAGCGCCCCATCGTGCCTCCATGTCAGTCACAGCGGCAGCCGACGGGCCCTTCCCCCGCGCATCACCTGAAGATGCGTGTGGAAAGGGCCCCCCGGCCGCTGCCGTCCCCCGGGCGCGGGCTCACCGCGCCCGGCTCAACGGGCTGTTGCGGTTACTTCTTGACCTGAACGCCGGTCAGGACCGGGTCGCCGTCCTGGGCGTACTTGACGCCGCTGACCTTCTCCGAGTAGCCCGCGTTGACCTTGTAGTACCAGAGCGGAATGCTCGGCATGTACTCGGGCAGCTTCTTCTCGAGCTGCTGGTACAGCGTCTGCGACTCCTCCAGCGACTTGGCGCCGTCGGCCTGCTTGATCAGCGTGTCGATCTCCTTGTTGGAGAAGCCACTCTGGTTGCCGTCCGAGTGGGTGCCGAACAGGTCGCGGAGGAAGTTCGCGTTGAACGGGTAGTCGAGCACCCAGCCGGAGCGGTACATCGACTTGACCTCCTGCGCGTCACGCGCCTGGAGGTCGGCCTGGAAGTCGGCCTTGGAGTCGCCGGTGCACGCGACGCCGACCGCCTTGGTGATGGAGTTGCAGACCGCCTCCACCCACTCCTTGTGACCGCCGTCCGCGTTGAACTGGATGGAGATCTTGTTGCCCGGGACGCCGCCACCCTCCTTGATGAGCTGCTTCGCCTTGGCCGGGTCGTACTTGAAGATGTCGGTGCCCAGGTCCGGCTGGTAGCCGAGAACGCCCTTGGCGACCCAGCCGGTGGCCGGCTCACGGGTGCCCTGGAGGACGGTCTTGGTGATGGTGGGCCGGTCGATCGCCATCGACAGGCCCTGCAGGACCTTCGGGTCGATGCCCTTCCACTGCTTGGTGTAGAAGGCGGGGGCGATCGTCTGGACCGCGGAGTAGGCCTGGTCCACGGCACGGTCGCCGAGGTCCGTCTTGTAGACGGGCAGGTCCTTGGGCGCGAGCTGGCGCAGGACGTCGACGTTGCCGGACTTCAGGTCCTCGTAGGCCGTCTCCAGGTTGGTGTAGTTCTTGAAGATCACACCACCGTTCTTGGCCTTGTTCGGACCCTGGTAGTCGGCGTTGCGGGCGACCTCGATCGACTTCTTGTGGTTCCAGCTGACGAACTTGTAGGGGCCGTTGCCGACCGGCTTCTCGCCCGCGGCCTTCGGGTCCTTGTAGAAGGACTCCGGAAGCGGGGAGAAGACCTCGTAGCCCAGCTTGTACACGAAGTACGGGAGCGGGCTGCTCAGCGTGATGGTGAAGGTGTTGTCGTCGACGACCTTCAGGCCGGACAGCTCGGTGGCCTTCGGCTTGCCCTTCTCGGGGGCGACGTCGGCGTAGCCCTTGATGTCCGAGAACCAGAAGCTGTTGGTCTGCTTGTTCGCGGGGGCGGCGGCCCAGTTCCACGCCTTGACGTAGGACTCGGCGGTGACCGGGGTGCCGTCGTGGAACTTCCAGCCCGGCTTCAGCTTGACCGTGAAGGTCTTGTTGTCCGTGCTGTCGACCGACTGCGCGTTCATCATGACGATCTTGCCGCTGGCGTCGTAGTCGACGAGCCCGGTGAACAGGGCCTTCGTCACGATGCTGCCGTTGGACTCCATGGTGTTCGCCGGCTGCAGCGGGTTCTGCGGCTCGCCGACCTCGATCGAGAACTTTCCGTTCGGGTCGATCGCGGCCTTGCTGTCATCGCCGCTGTCACTGCCACCACCACAGGCGGTCGCGCCCAGGGCCACAGCCGCGGCTATCGCGACCCACTTGGCGCTCTTGGCACCGCGCATGGGTTCCTCCTCATGAGTCCATTGGTTCACCGCAAGGGAGAGCACATGACACGCATCCGTCACCTCGTCGGTGCCGGAGAAAGTCAGATGCCCCCGCGCTCGTGAGTCGGCGCAGTGTGCAGCGCGTGACCCGTTGATCCGAGCTCTACGCGCCTAACTATCTGCCATGCACCATGACCGAACCACATCCCTAAGGTCTCGGTTCGATCACACCTGACGCCTACTTCTTCCAAAATCCGGACAAACGGTTTGCCGAAAGATCCCTGCGAAACGGACTTGTTACACATCTATCGGGAGTGGGTGTCCGTATTCCGGACGTGCGGCAGCGAAAAATGAGTTGCGCCTACCGAGATGGCCGTGCCGGTTTCCCCCGGCCTGCCCCGCATACCGGGGGCGCGAAGGAGACCCTGTGTGACGCACTGTCACCACGCCGCCGTGCCAGGGGCGTTCCGCGTCGTTCCGTACGGGCGAGCACGCGTGCCGACGACGACACAACGCGTCCACAGGCTCATGCCCCACGGGCGGCGGACGGGCCACTCCATCAGCAGGGTAGTGGGGACCGCCTGCCCATGAGGTCTTCCCTGTGCAAATAGAGGGTTTTCCCTATGACCCCCGGGACGACGCCGGGCACCCCCGCGGTGAAGCGAGGATGCCCGGCGTATCCGTGCGGATTGTGCGTCAGCCGTGCTTGGCGCGGCTCGCGGAGCGACCGCGCTCCTTCTGGTCGAGGACGACCTTGCGGATGCGGACGGCCTCCGGGGTCACCTCGACGCACTCGTCGTCGCGGCAGAACTCCAGGGACTGCTCCAGGGAGAGCTTGCGCGGCGGGACGATCGCCTCGAACGAGTCCGCGGCGGCGGAGCGCATGTTGGTGAGCTTCTTCTCCTTGGTGATGTTCACGTCCATGTCGTCGGCGCGGGAGTTCTCGCCGACGATCATGCCCTCGTACACCTCGGTGCCGGGGTCGGTGAACAGCACGCCACGCTCCTGGAGGTTCGTCATCGCGAAGGCGGTGACGGCGCCCGCGCGGTCGGCGACCAGCGAACCGTTGTTACGGGTCGTCAGGGTGCCGAACCACGGCTCGTGGCCCTCGTGGATGGAGTGGGCGATGCCCGTGCCGCGCGTGCCGGTCAGGAACTCGGTCCGGAAGCCGATGAGGCCGCGGGAGGGGACGACGAACTCCAGACGGACCCAGCCCGAGCCGTGGTTCGACATGTTGTCCATGCGGCCCTTGCGGACGCCCATGAGCTGCGTGACCGCGCCCATGTGCTCCTCGGGCACGTCGATCGTCATGCGCTCGACCGGCTCGTACGTCTTGCCGTCGACCTGCTGGGTGACGACCTGCGGCTTGCCGATGGTCAGCTCGAAGCCCTCGCGGCGCATCTGCTCGACCAGGATGGCGAGCGCCAGCTCACCACGGCCCTGGACCTCCCACGCGTCCGGACGCTCGGTGTCGAGCACCCGGAGCGAGACGTTACCGATCAGCTCGCGGTCCAGGCGGTCCTTGACCTGACGGGCGGTGACCTTGCGGTCCTTGACCGCGGCCTTCGCGGAGGCGCCCTTGCCGGTACCGCCGCGGCCGACCAGCGGCGAGGTGTTGGTACCGATGGTCATCGAGATCGCGGGCTCGTCGACCGTGATCAGCGGGAGCGGGATCGGGTTCTCGGGGTCGGCGAGGGTCTCGCCGATCATGATGTCCGGGATACCGGCGACGGCACAGATGTCACCGGGGCCGGCCTTCTCGGCGGGCTTGCGGGTGAGCGCCTCGGTCATCAGCAGCTCGGTGATGCGCACGTTGGACATCGTGCCGTCGCGCTTGATCCACGTGACGGTCTGGCCCTTGCGCAGCTCGCCCTGCTCGACGCGGAGCAGCGCGATACGGCCGAGGAAGTTGTCGGCGTCCAGGTTCGTGACGTGCGCCTGGAGCGGGGCCGCCTCGTCGAACTGGGGCGCCGGGACGTGCGACAGGATCGTGGAGAAGAACGGCTCCAGGCTGTCACTGTCGGCCGGGACGGTGCCGTCCTCGGGCTTGGTCAGCGAGGCCACGCCGTCCCGCGCACACGCGTAGACGATCGGGAACTCGATCTGCTCCTCGTCCGCGTCCAGGTCCAGGAAGAGGTCGTAGGTCTCGTTGACGACCTCGTCGATCCGGGAGTCGGGGCGGTCGGTCTTGTTGATGCACAGGATGACCGGCAGGCGCTGCTGGAGCGCCTTGCGCAGCACGAAACGGGTCTGGGGCAGCGGGCCCTCGGACGCGTCGACGAGCAGCACCACCGCGTCCACCATCGACAGACCACGCTCGACCTCGCCGCCGAAGTCGGCGTGGCCGGGGGTGTCGATGATGTTGATGGTGATGACGTCGCCGCCATCCTTCGGGTGGTACTTGACGGCCGTGTTCTTGGCCAGGATCGTGATGCCCTTCTCACGCTCCAGGTCGTTCGAGTCCATCATGCGGTCGTCGAGCGATTCGGCGGCGTGCGCGGCGAAGGCACCGGCCTGCTTCAGCATGGCGTCGACGAGTGTCGTCTTGCCGTGGTCGACGTGGGCGACGATGGCGACGTTGCGGATGTCGTGGCGCGTGGCCATATTGCGGCGTACTCCCGGAGTGTGAGGACGGCCCTGCTGCGTACAGCTGTGTTACGCGGGCCCTGCCGGGCGGAACATGCCACGGCCTCACCCCATGGTACGGGGCGCCAACGGAAGCGGCCCCCACAGGGGTTCCCAGCCCGGTTCAGGCGCTCTTGACCTGCGGTGCCAGCTCCACTCTCAGTTCGAGTCCCAGGGCTCGGGCAAGGCGGTCGAGGACGGGGATCGTCGGTACGGTGCCGCCGGCCTCAAGGCGCGCCACGGCCGACTGGGTCATGCCGGCCCGGCGGCCGAGTTCACGCTGCGACAGTGAGAGGTCCAGCCGCCGCCCGCGCACCGCCTCACCGAGGGCGAAGCGCAGGCGGGCGGCCGCGTACTCCTCCTCGATCTCGGGAGTGATGGGCCGGGCCCGACGGGCGTCGGCGAGGCTGGTTCGCCCGCTGTCCGTCACAGCTCCTCCTCGTCCGCGGTGTGGCCTTCGGCCTTGCACCGCTTCATGGCTTGGCGCGCCCGCTCCACCTCGGCGAACTCGCGCATCCTCGTCTTGGCGAACACGGTGAGCATGATGATGCGACGCCCCGTCGCCGTCCAGTACGTGATCCTCACTCGTTCGGCGCCGCAGTAGAAGCGCAGTTCCCTGAGTTTGCCGTCGAGCTGGCGCGTGTACGGCTCACTGAGATGGACTCCCCGCTGCTCCAGCAGGTCAAGGTGCATGAGCGCCTGCGCCCAGCGTTTGTCGTCCAGTCCGGCCAGCCACTCCGCAACCTCCGGCTCCAGTTCGACGGTACCCCATGTCATAGCATCAACGCTATGCCCGCAGGTGGCACGCCCGCAGGTGACCGATCCTGCGTTCACTCGATCGTGCGTCCGGCCGCTGCCCCACGTCATCGCGGGGCAGCGGCCGCAGCCTTTGTGAACCTGCGGGACCCTACTTCTTCGACGGGCTCACCGATGCCTTCGCACCCTTCTTGAGGAACCCCATGTCCTCGTAGACCGGGGTCTGGAAGCCGAAGGCGCCGGCGTTGGCGACGCTCTTGCGGGCGGCCGTCAGCTGCGGGCGCTGGTAGAGGGGGATGGAACCGGCGGCCGCCCAGATACGGGAGTCCGCCTTGCGGAGCAGGCTCCGGCTCTCGTCCTGGTCCAGCGTGCCGGCGGCCTGGTCGAAGAGCTGGTCGACCTGGTCGGTGCCGACGCGGGTGTAGTTCTGCTCGACGTTCAGGGAGCCGTCGGCGGCCGGCACCGGCTTGGCGAAGATGGGACGCGCGTCGGTGGCGGGGAACGCGGACGCGGGCCAGGAGTAGAGGGCGAGGTCGTACTGGCCGGACGCGATGTGGTCCTTGAAGTAGCTCTCGTCCGCGACCTTGGAGATCTCGGTGCGGATGCCGACCTTCTCCAGCATGCGGGTGATGCGGTCGGCGACGGTGCGCACACTCTCCGAGCCGGGGCCCGCGGGAAGGACGAAGCGAAGGGTGAGCGGCTTGCCGTCCTTGGCCAGCGGCGCGGCCGCGGCGCCCGCGGGGGCGGCGGTGCCCTTGGGGGCGTAGGCGCCGGGCGCGCCGCCCTGCCTCACCTGGTTGGCGTACTGCTTGCCGTCCTGGGCCAGGCGCGTCGAGCCCTTCTCCCGGTCCGTCTCGGCCCCCGCCTTGTTGTCCGCGTCCGCGTGGCCGCCCTCGCTGCCGCCGTCGTTGTCCCCGTCGACGCTGTACGTGCCGCCGTCCCCGCCCTCCGACTCCTTCTCGGTCTTTTCGGTCTTCTCGGTCTTCTCTCCCTCCGGCCCGGCCGCCTTCTCGCCCTTCTTCGGCTCCTTGACCGGTCCGCCGGGCACCCATCCGGCGTCGGCGAGCAGTGCCTGCGCCTCCGCGGTGTCCTGGCCGCCGAGCGCGCCGCTGCCGTCGGCGTACGCGGTCTGCCCGGCGAGCGCGAGGTGGCTTCCGACGGGCACCGCGGGCAGACCGAGCGGCTTGAGGACGGCCTTCGCCAGTTCCCCCCGGTCGAGGGCGCGGGCCACGGCCCGGCGGACCCGCTCGTCGGCGAGCGGACCCTCGGCACCGTTGAGGGCGAGCTGGGTGTAGGCGGGCTCCAGGGACTTGCGGACCTCGTAGCCCTGGAGGTCCTTCTGCTGCCGCTTGTACTTCGCGCTCTTCTCACGCCGCTCGCTGCCGCCCGGGCCCTGGAGCGGGGTGGTCGTGCCCTTGCCCCGGGGGCCGGCGGCGAGGGTGATGCGCCCGGCCGCGGCGGGGTCGATCTCGGCCAGGTCGATCCTGCCGGCGGCCAGCGCCGCGGCCCGCTCGGCGCGCGGTACGGCCGGGAGCACGATCTCGGACAGCTTGGCGGGGCTCCCCCACCACCGTGCGCTACGGGTGAGGGTGACCGCGCCTTCCTTGCGGTCCACCTTCTTCAGGTCGAACGGACCGGCGGTGACCTTCAGCTTCCGCCGGGCACCGTCGTTGAAGGAGTCCGGGGTGCCCATGACGTCCTTCGGGTACAGCGGCGAGAACAGCGACTGCCAGTCGGCGTACGGCCTCGCGAAGGTGACCTTGACCTCAAGGTCGTTCGCCCCGCGCTCGATCTTCTCGATGCGGTCGTAGCCGGCATTGCGGGCGGTCCAGTACGCGGTGTCCTTGCCGGACAGGGCACGCCACTGGGCGGCGAAGTCGGCGGCGCCGATCTCCCGGCCGTCGCTCCAGACGGCCTGCTGGTTCAGCTTGTACAGCACGACCTGCTTCGGCTCGGTGTCGACGACCTTCGCCGACTCCAGGTAGTCGGAGTTCCGCTGCGGCCGGCCGTTCACGTCCATCCGGTACATCGACGGCAGCACGGCCTGCGCGATCCGGGTGGTGGCCGCGTCCGCGTCCGTCTGGTACGTGTTCAGCGTCTCCGGTACGGCGTCCACCGCCCAGCGGAGGGTGCCGCCCTCGGCGATCTGGGCGCGGGCGGCCGGCGCGATGTCCTGGCCGGCGAGGGGTTTGCCCGCCGAGTCCTCGGAACTGCAGCCGGTGAGCACGGACACCGCGACCGCGCCCGTGGTGAGGAAGGCGGCCGAGCGCATCACCGCGCGCAGACCGACGCCGTCGTGGGACATCTCTGTGTACCTCCGGGAGCCGCGGGCGTTATGATCACTTTTGGCGGTATATATGGAGTTGATCACATCTATGCGGCCACTGAAGAGGAAAGGGTTCAGCAACGGAGAGCGACACGGCGACGACAGCCGGGAAACCCACCCGTGCGGCGCAACACACCACGGGATGCACCCATACGCCTCGGCCAATCGGTGCACGTCCCTTCCCACCGACCGGTGTGACGCGCAACACTCGCAGGCGCATGAACGTTGCCGCCCAGGGCACATCCGCCCACGGAAGTGAGGTCACGTCATGTCCGTGAACGACGAACTGACGTCAGTCCAGCGCAGTCTCGACGAGCTGTCCCGGTCCGTGAAACGCCTGGAACAGCAGCTCGGCAGCGGCGGCCTGGAGATGCGCCGCGTCCGGGCCGACGCGGACCGCCTGCGCGAGAGTGTCGCGCTGCTGCGGGACGCCTCCCCCGGGCCGGCCAAAACCCGGCGCCCCGAACTCGTCCCGATGTCCGACACCCCGTACGACAACAGTCTGTGGACGGACTCGGACGACGAGGGACTCGGCGCCCGGGACCGCCGCGCTCCCTAGGGCCTGTCGCCTGTCCACCTCTCCGCCTCTCCACCTGTCCACGTCCGCCGGACAGGGCAAGGCGGGACAGGACAGCACGACACAGGACAGACCCTGACCGTCCGACTCCCGACCCGACCGGAGTCATGAATTGGCCACTGGCACGGAACCCCCGGTAACCGAAGACCCCCATCGACCACGCGGCGGCGTACACACCGGTACCCGCGCCGCGATCGACGCCCCGCACCTGCGCACCGACCGCTGGTGGCTGGCCCCTGCCGCCACGGCCGCGGGCCTGCTCGCGTTCATCGTGTACTCGACCTGGCGGGCGTTCGCGAACGCCGACTACTACGCGGCGCCGTACGTCTCGCCCTTCTACTCCCCGTGTCTGGCGGAGAACTGCGAGCCGATGCGGCACGGCCCCAACACCGACCTCTTCGGCGGCTGGTGGGGCATCTCCCCCGCGATCATCATCCTGATCTTCCCGCTCGGCTTCCGCCTGACCTGCTACTACTACCGCAAGGCCTATTACCGGGGTTTCTGGGCGTCCCCGCCGGCCTGCGCGGTGGCCGAGCCGCACCAGAAGTACACGGGCGAGACCCGCTTCCCGCTGGTGCTGCAGAACATCCACCGGTACTTCTTCTACGCCGCGATCGCCGTCGCCGGGATCCTGAGCTACGACACCGTGCTCGCGTTCCGCGACGAGCACTACGCGTGGGGCCACATGGGCCTGGGCACCCTGGTCCTCCTGGCCAACATCGCGCTGATCTGGGCGTACACCATCTCCTGCCACTCCTGCCGGCACATCGTCGGCGGAAAACTCAAGCACTTCTCCAGACATCCCGTGCGCTACAAGGCGTGGCAGGTCGTGGGGAGGCTGAACGCCCGCCACATGCAGCTGGCCTGGGCGTCGCTGGTGAGCGTGGCACTCGCCGACTTCTACGTGTACCTGGTCGCGTCCGGCGTCTTCGACGATCCGCGCTTCTTCTAGATGGGTGAGGACTTCTGATGTCCGTGGTCGACCGACAGGAGTGGGATGTCGTCGTGGTCGGCGCCGGCGGCGCGGGACTGCGCGCCGCCATCGAGGCGCGCGAGCGGGGTGCCCGTACCGCCGTGATCTGCAAGTCGCTGTTCGGCAAGGCGCACACGGTGATGGCCGAGGGCGGCATCGCGGCGGCGATGGGCAACGTCAACTCCGGTGACAACTGGCAGGTCCACTTCCGCGACACCATGCGCGGCGGCAAGTTCCTCAACCAGTGGCGGATGGCCGAGCTGCACGCGCGGGAGGCGCCGCAGCGGGTGTGGGAGCTGGAGACCTGGGGCGCGCTCTTCGACCGTACGAAGGACGGGCGAATCTCGCAGCGCAACTTCGGCGGCCACGAGTACCCGCGCCTCGCGCATGTCGGCGACCGTACCGGCCTTGAGCTGATCCGCACGCTCCAGCAGAAGATCGTCGCGCTCCAGCAGGAGGACTACCGGGAGACCGGGGACTACGAGTCCCGGCTGAAGGTGTTCCAGGAGTGCACGGTCACCCGGGTCCTCAAAGACGGTTCACACGTCAGCGGCGTCTTCGGCTACGAGCGGGAGTCCGGCCGTTTCTTCGTCCTCGAAGCCCCGGCCGTGGTGATCGCGACGGGCGGCATCGGCAAGTCCTTCAAGGTGACGTCGAACTCGTGGGAGTACACGGGAGACGGCCACGCGCTGGCGCTGCTCGCGGGCGCGCCCCTGCTGAACATGGAGTTCGTGCAGTTCCACCCGACGGGCATGGTCTGGCCGCCGTCGGTGAAGGGCATCCTCGTCACCGAGTCGGTGCGCGGCGACGGCGGGGTGCTCCGCAACTCCGAGGGCAAGCGGTTCATGTTCGACTACATCCCCGACGTCTTCAAGGAGAAGTACGCCCAGTCGGAGGAGGAGGGCGACCGCTGGTACGAGGACCCGGACCACAACCGGCGTCCGCCGGAGCTGCTCCCCCGCGACGAGGTGGCCCGCGCGATCAACTCCGAGGTGAAGGCGGGCCGCAGCTCCCCGCACGGCGGTGTGTTCCTGGACGTGTCGACGCGGATGCCCGCCGAGGTGATCCGGCGCCGGCTGCCGTCCATGTACCACCAGTTCAGGGAGCTGGCGGACGTCGACATCACGGCGGAGCCGATGGAGGTCGGGCCCACCTGTCACTACGTGATGGGCGGCATCGCGGTCGACTCCGACACGGCCGCCGCCCGCGGGGTACCGGGGCTGTTCGCGGCCGGTGAGGTGGCCGGCGGCATGCACGGCTCGAACCGGCTCGGCGGCAACTCGCTCTCCGACCTGCTGGTGTTCGGGCGGCGGGCGGGTCTGCACGCGGCCGAGTACGCGGCCGGCCGGGGCCCGGACCGTCCGCCCGTGGACGAGACCCAGGTCGACACGGCCGCGGCGGAGGCCCTGCGCCCCTTCTCCGCCGAGGGTCCCGTGCCGGGCGAGGAGCCCGGACGGCCACCGGAGAACCCGTACACCCTCCACCAGGAACTCCAGCAGACCATGAACGACCTGGTGGGCATCATCCGCCGCGAGGAGGAGATGGAGAAGGCGCTGGAGAAGCTGGCGGAGCTGCTGGTACGGGCCCGCCGGGCCGGTGTCGAGGGGCACCGGCAGTTCAACCCCGGCTGGCATCTCGCCCTGGACCTGCGCAACATGCTGCTGGTCAGCGAGTGCGTGGCCCGGGCCGCGCTGGAGCGCACGGAGTCGCGCGGCGGCCACACCCGCGAGGACCACCCGACGATGGACCGCGCATGGCGTCGCGTCAACCTGCTGTGCCGGCTCGCGGATCCGACCGGCGGGCTCGCGGCCACCGACCCGTCGCGCGGCCAGATCGACCTCACCCGTGAGACCACCGAACCCGTCCGCGCCGACCTGCTCGCCCTCTTCGACAAGGAGGAGCTGGTCAAGTACCTCGCCGAAGAGGAGCTGTACGAATGAGCGGCTACGACGCCCACTTCAAGGTGTGGCGGGGGGACATCGAGGGCGGCGGCCTGGAGGACTTCGAGGTCGCGGTGAACGAGGGCGAGGTCGTCCTCGACATCATCCACCGCCTCCAGGCGACCCAGGCCCCCGATCTCGCCGTCCGCTGGAACTGCAAGGCGGGCAAGTGCGGTTCGTGTTCCGCCGAGATCAACGGGCGCCCCCGCCTGCTGTGCATGACCCGGATGTCGGTGTTCACCCAGGAGGAGACGATCACCGTCACTCCCCTGCGCGCCTTTCCGGTCATACGGGATCTCGTCACCGACGTCGGCTTCAACTACACGAAGGCGCGCGAGGTCCCGGCCTTCGTGCCGCCCGCCGAACTCGCCCCCGGCGAGTACCGGATGATGCAGGAGGACGTGGACCGCTCCCAGGAGTTCCGCAAGTGCATCGAGTGCTTCCTGTGCCAGGACACCTGCCATGTGGTCCGTGACCACGAGGAGAACAAGACGGCGTTCGCCGGTCCCCGCTTCCTGATGCGGGTCGCGGAGCTGGACATGCATCCCCTGGACGCGGCCGCCGAGTCCGGCCTGGACCGCAAACGCACCGCCCAGGACGAGCACGGCCTCGGCTACTGCAACATCACCAAGTGCTGCACGGAGGTCTGCCCCGAGGGCATCAAGATCACGGACAACGCCCTGATCCCGCTGAAGGAACGGGCCGTCGACCGCAAGTACGACCCGCTCGTCTGGCTCGGGAACAAGATCCTCCGTCGGCCCTCGTCAGGCTGAGGCTCGCAGATACCCCGAGTGCGCTACCTGGCCGAGGAAGGTGAACCGGGTGTCGGTGGCCATGTGCTTCTCGAACGCCTCCTTGATACCCGGCCACTTGGGGTGTCCGAAGTCGTCCAGGACGACGATGCCGCCGGGCGCGACGATCTGCTCGGCCCACTCCAGGTCCGCCGCGACCCCGGCGGCGGAGTGGTCGCCGTCCACGATGATCACGCCGTAGGTGCGGTCGGAGACCAGGACGCGCACCTCCGGGTCCTCGGAGAAGCCCTGCTGGATGCGGGTCGCGGCGCCGGCCGCGCCCGCCAGGGCCAGGTTGAGGCGCACCGCGGCTCCGTTCACCGGGGTGCCGGACGCGTCGTCGCCCATGCTGGCGCCGGGCTGCAACTGCGTTCCCGCGAGCGGGTCCACGATCGTCAGCCTCGGCTCACGCCCGGCCCGCTCCATCATCCGGATCAGGGACGCGCCGAACATCCCGTACAGGGTGCCGATCTCCAGCATCTCGTCGTTCGGCGGGTCGAGCAGCGGTACGGCGGACAGCTTGCCGACGATGTTCATGGTGCCGCCGGCGATCCGGCCGACCCCGAGTGCCTCCATGGCGATGAGCAGCCGGAACGCCTGGGCGACGTTGCGCTCGGCGCCGTCCGCGTCCCCGGTCACCTGCGCCAGCTCGGCGATCGTGCGGTTGAGATGGGTGGCGGACGGCAACCGCGACGCTCCGCGCCCGGTGCCGTCGAAGAAGAGCTCCAGGGGGCGCTGCCGGTTGCGCAGCTTCTTCAGTTCCTCCCGCAACGCGGCATCCGGGGTACTCCCGACGGCCGAGGTGGTCGCGGCCGCCGGGGTGTTCCCGACGGCACGGCGGACGTGGCGCTCGATGCGCTGATCGATGAGGTCGGTTACCGGACGCAGAGCACGCCGGGCAGCCTTGCTGGTGAGAAACGCTCGCATCCGTGGACCGTAGGACGCCCACAGCCCGCTCACAACTAACGGAAGGGCCCGTCCAGACGAAGCACACATGACGTCTGGGCCACGGGAGGCTTACATCGCCCGGCGCGCTACGGCCGCACCCAGCCCTCCCGGTACGCCGACCAGTCCTTCTCCTCCGCCGCGAAGTCCACGTACAGCGCGACGCCGAAGCGCGCTCGGTCGGCGTCCGTACGGGACAGGCCGAGGCGGACGCCCCGGACCGCGCCCTGGACGGTCTCCGCGTGATTCCAGTGACCGAACCGGTTCTCGTGGTAGAAGGGCAGGCCCATGAGCAGGTCGGTGGACTTCGGGGTGACCTCCAGGGCCAGCGAGGTCTGCTGGGCGACATAGCCGCCGTAGGTGCTCTCCAGCGGCTGCATGGTGTCGTACGACATCACCGCGATCTGGTCGACCCGGCGCGCGACCTGCCCGAAGAACTTCTGCGACCACCACTTGGGGTGTCCGGCGACCGTGCCCCAGAAGGAGTGGAAGCCGGGGACCGGGTCGATCTGGTGGGCGGCGACGGACAGCTGCGCGTCCTGGGCGCGGGTGACGCGGCGCAGGGAGTCGAGGAGGGTCAGGTAGTGGTCGTCGTCCGAGTGCAGCGGCTCCAGGTCGAAGTGGACGCCGTCGAAACCGGCGGCCAGGACCTGGCGGGTGGAGGCGACGACGGCCGCCCGGGTCGCCGGGCGTTCCAGCCGCATGCCGTCCGGGCTCTCGGTGGCGAGTACGTCACCGAGCCAGGCCTGGACCCGGATGCCCGGCGCCGCCCCGTGCATGGCGTCGATGAACCAACGGGCCTTGGGATACACCGACTCCGGCAGCGTGCCGTCGTGCTCCAGGGGGCCCGAGTGGACGTACAGGTCCCGGATGCCGGTGCTCTCCAGGCTGCGGGCCAGCGCGGTGACGTCGGCGTCCTTCTTCCGCCCGTCGACCCAGGCGTGACCGAGCCAGATCGCGTCCTTGTTCCTGGTGTACGTCCCGTCGGCGGGGTCGCCGGTGTAGTTCACGCGGAGGGCGATCTCGGCGCCGAGTAACGGCAGAAGGACGATCAGCACGAGCGCGAGGGCGGTACGGCGGACCCGGCGGACCCGGCGGAGCCAGGGACGGCGGCGCCCGGACCTCGGGTTCGGTTCCGGATCCGGCTCCGTCTCCGTCTCCGGATTCGCCTCCGTCTCCGTCTCCGGTCTCGGCTCTGGCTCCCTCTCCGGTCTCGGCTCCGGCTCCCTCTCCGGATTCGGCTCCGGCTCCGTCTCCGACGTGCTCTGATCGCCGTCGGCGACCACAGGTATGTCTCCCTTGTCCTCGTCGGACTCCCGCTTCGCCTCGTCCATCCCCGTCCCCCCAGAACGTTCCATCATGGCGTCCCCTCCCCCTCGGCGTACCCCGCCCACCCCACCCCGGTCGCGCCGGCGCATTCCTGCTCATACGCTCCGAAACGTGACGTCATCGTTGATCCGGGGCCGGTCGCGAAGCGCCCGCGCGCACATATCCGTGCGGGTGGCGCATGCCGTCCTGGGTGGCGCGGCCGGGGTGGTGTGGCTGGTGTTGCCGGGGATGACGATCAACAGAGACGTTTCGGTTGCGATCAGCGCCCGCGCCCCAGCGGCCGACAAGGCCGCCGCGCCGGAGGACGAGGACACCTCGGCCACGGACCTGATCATGCCGTTGGTGGCGCTGGGCGCGGTGAGCGCGCTGGCCGGGTACGGGTACATACGACGGACCCGACGAGCCCGCACCCGTACGACCCCCGGCGTCCGCGGTGACAGCGGCGGCTCTCACACCGCGCCCCCCGGCCCCCCACTCACCGACCTGGACCAGCAGTCCTGGGCCCTGCTCACCGAGGCCGACGACTGGGTCCGCACCAGCCGCGAGGAACTCGGCTTCGCCGAAGCCCGGTTCGGGGCCGAGGCCGTCGCCCCCTTCGCTCGGGCCGTGGGGGACGCGGAGACGGAACTGTCCGCCGCCTTCCGGATACGGCGGCGGTACGACGACGGCGTCCCGGCGGACGAGGCCTCACGGCGGCATGTGCTCGCGGGGATCGTGGGCCGCTGCCAGGAGGCCGGGCGGCGGCTGGACACGGAGGCGGCCGGATTCGACGGACTCCGCGCGCTGGAAGGGGGGCCCGGACAGGCCCTGGCGGTCGCGGAGACCCGGTTCCGGGAGCTCGCGGCGCGCATCGCGACCACGGAGGCCACCCTCAGGGACCTCGCCGAGCGGTACCCGCCCTCCGCCACCGCCCCGGTCACCGGGTACGTCGAACAGGCCAAGGACCGCCTGGTGTTCGCCACCACCCGCCTCAACCAGGCCCGTCAGGCGGCCGATTCGGCCGATCCCGGGCGCCTGGCCCACCATCTGCGTGCCGCCGAGGGCGCCGTGGCCCAGGCCGCCGTCCTCGTCACCGCTGTCGACCGGCTCACCGACGAGCTGAGTACGGCCGGGGCCCTGGTACCGGCCGCGCTGAGCGGTGCGGAGGCGGCGCTCGCGGAGGTGCGGAGGCGGCCGAGGGCCGGCGCGGTCACGCCCGTGGCCGGACAGCCACCGGGTCTGCCCCCGGGCGAGTCGTCCGCCCGCGTCCGGCATGCCGACGTCGTCCTGGCCGCCGTACGGGAAGAGGTGACCGGCGGGCCGTACGACCCGCTAGACGCCCTGCGACGGATCGTGGCGGCGACCGAGCCGCTCGCGGCGGGGCGGGCCGGGGTGCTGTCGGCAGCCGGGCTGCTGGTCGCCCGGAGCTCGGTCGCCGCGGCGGACGGTTTCGTCGGGACGCACCGGGGTGCCGTGGGCGGTGCGGCCCGGCTCCGGCTGGCGGAGGCGCGGCGGGCGCTCGCCCTCGAGCCCACCGAGCCCGCGGATCACCTCGGGGCCGACGGCCTGGCCCGTCAGGCCCGTGAGCTCGCCGAGCAGGACGTGCGGATGCACGGCAATCCGGTCGCCGGCGCGGCCGAGCACGCGAGCGGGGTCGCCGGAGCCGTCCTCGGCGGGATCCTCCTGAGCGGGGCCCCCGACGGCGGCACACCCCCGAGCTTCGGCGGCCCACGGACCCGGAGGAGGCGCGCGCTGCTGGGGACGTAGGCCGAGACAGGCCCCGGCTCAGCGCCTTCCCTGGCTCAGCGCCTTCCCTGAACTCAGCACATTCCCTGAACTCAGAACAGGCTGAGCAGCGCCTCCGCCGGGTCCGCCAGTGCGTGCTCCCCGTCCGGCAGCGGGAGTTCGAACCACACCGTCTTGCCGCGGGGCGTACGCCGGGAGCCCCAGGCCGCGCTGAGGAGGCCGACGAGTTGGAGTCCGCGGCCCCCCTCGTCGGTGTCGCGGGCCCGGCGGCGGCGCGGCTGCACCAGGCCGGAGTCCCAGACCTCGCAGACCAGGGTGCGGTCCAGCAGGAGGCGCACTCTGATCTCGCCCTCGCCGTACCGCAGGGCGTTGGTCACGAGCTCGCTGACCAGCAACTCCGTCGTGTCGACCAGGGGTTCCATGTCCCAGCGGATCAACTGGTTGCGGGCGTACTCACGGGCCTTGCCCACACTGCGCGGCTCGCGCGGCAGGGTCCAGTCGCCGACCGAGTCGGCGGGCAGGCCCTGGACGCGGGCCATGAGCAGGGCGATGTCGTCCTCGCCGTGGTGGGTGTCGAGGGTGTTGAGGACGTGGTCGCAGACGTCCTCCAGGGGGCTGGAGGGGTCGGTGAGCGCGCCGACGAACGCCTGGAGACCCTCGTCGAGGGGATGGTCGCGGCTTTCGACCAGTCCATCCGTGTAGAGCGCGAGAAGAGCACCTTCGGGGAGGTCGACGTCGACCTCCTCGAAGGGCTCGCCGCCGACGCCGAGCGGCATGCCCGGCGGCACGTCGAGCATCAGGGCCGGCTCGCCGGGCTCGACCAGCACGGGAGGCAGATGGCCCGCGTTGGCGAAGGTGATCCGGCGGGTCACCGAGTCGTAGACCGCGTAGACGCAGGTCGCGAGGTACACCTCGGACAGGTCGGCCTCGCGGGGGCGGCGGGCGGCGCGGGTGGCCTGCTGGACACCGCCCGGCGCCCCGAGACCGCGCGCGATCTCGTCCAACGCGGAGAGCACCTCGGCCGGTTCCAGGTCCAGCAGGGCCAGGGTCCGGACGGCGGACCGGAGTTCGCCCATCGCGACCGCCGCCCGCAGCCCGCGGCCCATCACGTCGCCCACCACCAACGCCGTACGGTGGCCCGGCAGTTCGATGACGTCGAACCAGTCGCCGCCCACCTCGCTCGGCCGGTCGGAGGAGGAGTTGCCTGGCAGATAGCGGCAGGCGATGTCGAGGCCGGAGGCGACCGGGTCGCCGGGAGGCAGCAACGACCGCTGCAGCATCAACGCCCGCTCGTGCTCGCGCCGGTACAGGCGCGCGTTGTCGATACAGACGGCCGCGCGGGCCGCCAGCTCCACCGCCAGTTCCCGGTCCCGGTCACCGAACGGTTCGCTGCCCTTCGTCCGCGAGAACTGCGCCAGGCCTACGACGGTGTCATGGGCGACCATCGGCACGGCGAGCGTGGACTGGACGAGGCCGCCCTCCTCGGCGGGGATGTACTGCGGCTTGGCCGTGCGCAGGGCGTCCGCGCAGAGCGAGTTGAAGGGGAAGTGGTGGACCGCGCCGACCCCGACGGGCTCGCCGGAGCCGGCGAAGGGTGCGTCGGAGACGGCGCTGGCGAAGGCGACCCGGCGCAGTGCGGCGCTGCCGTCGGCGAGGCCGGGCGGGGTCTCGTCGCCGGCCAGCAGCCCTTGGTACAGGTCGACGGTGGCGAGGTCGCAGAAGCCGGGGACGACGACGTCGAGGAGCTCGCGGGCCGTGGTCTCCAGGTCGAGGGAGTTCCCTATGCGGGCGCCGGCCTCGTTCAGAAGGGCGAGATTCCGCCGGGCGGAGGCGGCCTCACGGGCGGCGGCGCGGCGGGAGGTGATGTCGAGTCCGAGCCACGCGATGCCGATGGGACGGCCGGAGCCGCTGTGTACGCGGTAGAGGTTGATGGACCAGTGGCGGCGCTCGTCGGAGCCCGGCACGAAGCCCGTGACGTGCATGTCCGTGATGGAGTTGCCGGTTTCCAGCACCCGGCGCAGGGTCGCGGCGACCCGCTCGGCCTCGGGGCGCTGGAGATAGTCGTGGACACCGAGACCGCGGTGGTCGTCGGGGCTGCCGCCGAAGGTGTTGGCGAACTGCAGGTTGGCGCGGCGTACCCGCAGGTCGGTGTCGATGAGCAGGAAACCGAAAGGAGATTGGCCGAATATCGACTGCGAGGCGGCGAGGTCGGTCTCGATGCTGCGCAGCGTGCGCACGTCCACGACGATGCAGACGGCGGCCTTCTCACCGTCCTCGGTGCGCGTCGGCATGACGTAGACCTCGGCGAGGCCCTGCCGCCCGGGCTCCCCGTCGGCCGTGTCCGGCGCCCGGAAGGGGACCACTCCGGTCCACTCCCGGCCGTCGAGGATCTCCGCCATCTTGCGCTGGCCCCGCTCACGGAGATCGGGGTCGATGAACGCCGCGATGGGATCCATTCCGACGGCCCGCCCGGCCGGGATGCCGAAGAGCTGCTCGGCGCGCAGGCTCCACTGGTCGACCAGCCCGTCGGGGCCGATGGAGAACGAGGCGACCTTGATGTAGTCGTAGATCGAGCCGGGCGGACTGCTCTGCCACATGGCGTCACCGGGCGGCACCTCGCCCAGCGCGGTCTCCGCCACAGCGTCGGCCGCAGCCCCGCCACCCGCGCGATTCGACGGGTCCTCGGACTCCGTGGCCTTCGCTGGTATCTCGCTCACGCGAACCGTCCCCTCCAGCTCACCGCGCCCGGCACCGGTCACCGGCAGCGGCTGCCCGCAGTATCCAGCACTACGGCGCCGCACAACACGGTGTTCACGATCACAGCACGGTCCCGATGGTTTTCGGTCCGGACCGTGCCAACACCAACAGTCTTCTAACCAGCGGACACCTCGTCGAATCACTCCGTTCGACAACCGCCGCCGGCCTGAACCAGTCGATGGACAGCGCGGGCAGGGACGTACACCCCCGGATCACCCCGGTACGGCGAGTTCGAACCACACCGTCTTGCCCGCCTCGCCGGGCCGGGTGCCCCAGCGGCGCGAGGAGCGGGCGACCAGTTGCAGGCCGCGGCCGCCCTCGTCGTCGGGGCGGGCGATCCGCCGGCGGGGCGGGTCCGGGAGCGGGTCGGAGACCTCCACCAGCAGGACACCGCCGAGGTGGGCGGGCCGCACCAGCCGTACCCCGATGGGGCCGGTGGCGTACCGCAGGGAGTTGGTGACCAGTTCGCTGACGAGCAGGGCGGCCAGGTCGGCGAGGCTGTCGAGGCCCCACTCGCTCAGCAGGCCGCGGACGGCGGCGCGGGCCGCTCGCACGGCGTCCGGTTCCGCCGGGAAGGTCCACTCGGCGCAGTCGCCTTCGGTGTCGATCACGCCGATCACTCCCCGGGGCGGCCAGCTCACCCATGTCCGGTTTCATGGGGTTAATGGGCACATACCCGATATCCAGAGGGCAGTACCGCACTCGGCGGCGCACTGTGGCACGAACGGCGTACGAGTGATCAGCGTGCGCCACTGTCGAGCAGTGTGACCGTCGCGTGCACGGCGGGCACATCCTGCTCCAGCCAGTCCACGTCCCACAACTCGCCGGGGGTCAGCCAGCGCAGTTCGTCATGGTCCTGGAGGGGTTGGGGCCCACCGGAGCCGGGGAGCAGTCGGGCGGTCCACACCTGGAGGACGTACGGCGCCTTCAGGGGCCACTCCCCCGGCACCCGCTCGAGTGGCGCGGCGGCGATGCCGAGCTCCTCGCCCAGTTCGCGTACGAGGGCCGCCTCGGGCGTCTCTCCCCGCTCCACCTTGCCGCCGGGCAGCTCCCAGCGTCCGGCCAGTTCGGGAGGCGCGCTGCGACGCGCGGCGAGGAGGCGGCCGCCGTCGAGGAGGGCGGCCCCCACCACCACGATCCGTTCCGTCATGCGCCGGAGCCTACGGGAGCGCGGGCGGCCGGCGCGGGCCGGGATCAGTCGGCCGAGCTCGTTCCGTTCGGGCCGATGCGCTCGACCCAGTAGAGCTGTTTGTGGCCGCGACCGTCGAGACTGTCCGCGATCTTCTGGGCCTCGGCCCGGGTCGCGTACCTGCCCACCCGATAGCGATTGCCGCTGTCGTCCTGCCGTATGACGAGCCAGGGAAGAGTGATCGTGCCGTCGTTCATCGCGCCCCTCCACTTCCCGTCCGCGGCCTGCGCCGCGCCCCACCCGAAAAGGAAACCGCAATCCGCATATGCCCGACCCTACGCCCAACCTTTACGCAGCGAACACGGCTTTTCACAAAGAGGTACGCAACCAGCCATGACGGACCGGCAGCCCATGGGGCGCACTTCGTCGTGCGCGCCCCTGGTCCCTCCCACTGCCTCCGGTCAGCGGCACAGTCGACGCGCCCGCGCCGACCTGCGAGAACGGCTGGATACCAACGCCCCGCGCAGCCGCTTCGGTTGAGGGTTCGCCCGAGGCAACTGCCAGGAGGGCGTGCGCCGTTCCTCGGGAAACGTGCTCCACTTCACTTCAGGCCGCCTTCCAGGGCACGCTCGGCTTCGAAGCGCGCTACTTCACCGGCAGGTGGTACGCGACCTGGTAGCGGTCGGCGGGGATGACCAGGTCGGCCGTCTCCACCGGGCGGCCCGAGGCGTAGTACGTGCGCTGGACGACCAGGACGACATGGCCGGGGACACCGCCGAGGGCGAGCAGTTCCTCCGCGAGGCCCGGGCGGGCGCCGACCTCCTCGGTGACGTTGTCCACGACGACATCGATGGCCGCCATGCGCTCGACCACACCCATACCGCCCAGGGGCCCCTCCTCGGGCAGCATCACGGGGGTGCGGCCGGTGACGGCGAGGGGCTCCCAGGAGGTGGAGAGCATCATCGCCTCGCCGGCCTCCCGGAAGACGTACTTCGTGCGCATCACGCGGTCGCCGGGCGCGAGGGCGAGCCGCTCGACGACCGCAGCGCTCGCCTCGGCCTGCTCGCTGCTGGACTCCCAGGTGCCGTGTGCCTCGCCGTCGGCCTGCTCCTGCCGGAAGGGGGTGGCGCCGCCGGCCGGACGATATCCGGAGCGGGCGATACTGCGGGGAACGAGCCGCTCGCGCACATAGGTCCCGGAGCCGGAGCGGCCCTCGACCAGCCCCTCGGCCATCAGCACCTTGCGCGCTTCGAGCGCGACGGTGTCCGAGACGCCGTACTCCTCGCGGATTCTGGCCTGGGACGGGAGGCGGGTGTGCGGTGGCAGCGAACCGTCGACGATCTTCTGGCGGAGATCACCCGCGACGCGCAGATACGCCGGCTGCTCACCGAATGTCACTGGCCGCTCCCATCAGGTTGTACAGACAGCAACAGCGTGGCAACCGTAGGTTGGCCCATGCAAGCAAAGGCCAGAGAATCACTCGATGTGATGACATGTTCCCGTGAGGGGGTTTACGCAGGCACTTTCTCCCCGCTGTCGCCGCCGTCACACATCGAGTTCGGAATCGCCTCCTCCGTCACCCTCGCCGTCACCCTCACCGCCGCCGTCTCCGTCGTACGACGACGGGGTGGTGGCGAGCCCCAGAGCTTGCGTTCCAGAAACTCGGCCGCGACATGGGCTCGAAGCGGGAGGCGACGTCCGGTGCCGGCGTACGGCCGCACGATGTCGTCCCCCAACCGCCAGCTCATGGAACCGAGTTGGTGATACAGAATCCGAACATACGCATGATCACTTCATGAACTACGGCGCCTAGTTTCGGAGATGTCAGCAGGACACCGCCGCAACCAGCAGTTGATGGAGACCTTGATGCGCTCGCACCTTGCCACCCGTTCCGTCCGTCTCGTCCTGGCCGCCGCGGCCACGGCGGCCCTCGCCGCCACCACCGCTTGCTCCGCCGACGACACCACGGACGCCGGAAGCACCGCGAGCTCCTCCGCCTCCGCGAGCTCCTCCACCTCCGCCGACTCCTCCCCCTCCGCCGACGCCGGCTCCGGCAGCAGCGGGGGCGGCAGTTCCGCCACGGGCGGCTCCGGCTCCAGCGGCTCGGGCAGCTCCGGCTCCGGTTCCGGCTCCGGCAGCTCGTCCGACAAGGCCGCTGACACCGACGACGCCAAGAAGGACGGCTACGGACAGACCTGCGGCACCAACGACCTGACCTTCACGGCCAGCGAGCAGAGCCAGGCGGGCGGCTACCTTCTCGTCACCGCCAAGGCCAAGTCCGGCATCACCTGCTATCTGGAGGGCGTCGCCCCCTCGGTCGCCTTCGGCTCCGCCGTCGAATCCCATGCCTCCAACGTCGAGCAGGCCGTCAGCGACACTCTCAAGCTCTCCGGCTCCACCGCCGCCTACGCCGGCATCAGCCCCAAGAGCACCAACGCCGACTCCGGCGTGGAATACGGCCAGCTCATCCTCTCCGTCGCCGGCGACGAGGACGGCGCCATCAGCCTCAAGATCTCCGACACCGTCGTCGACAAGCCCATCACCACCAACTGGCACGCCGCCTCCGCCGACGCCGTCCCCTTCACCAGCTGACACCCACTCAGTTCTCAGGAGGTCGGGGGCTGTCCGGACCAGGCGGCGCGCAGGAGGCGGCTGATGCCGTCCGCGGTCACCTCACGGGGGTTGGCGTAGGGGTTGGCCAGCGCGACCTGGACGATCCGGTCGATGTCGCTCTCGGCCATGCCGAGTTCCCGCAGGGACCGCGGGGCGCCGAGTCGGCCGGCGAGGTCCCACAGATACGTGGCCGGGTCGGCGGGGGTGCCGAGGGCGCGGCCGAGCGCGGAAACCGCCTTGGGCGCCATGTCCTGGTTGTAGGCGAGGGCGTGCGGGAGTACCACGGTGTGGGTCTGGGCGTGCGGCAGGTCGAGGGTGCCGCCGAGGGCGTGGCAGAGCTTGTGGTGCAGGGACATGGTGGTGGCCCCGAGGCAGGCGCCGCACAGCCAGGCGCCGTACTGGGCCCGGGCACGCGCGTCGAGGTCGGCTCCGTCGGCGACGACGTCCGGGAGTGCGGCGGCCAGTGCCCGCACTCCTTCCTCGGCCATCAGGTCGATGATCGGGGAGGCGTCGGGCGCGTACAGGGCCTCGACCGCGTGCGCGATCGCGTTCATGCCGCTGGTCACGGAGACCGCCGTCGGCAGGGCCACGGTGAGCGCGGGGTCGTACAGCACCGAGACCGGCAGGACGCGTGGATCCCGGCCGGTGCGCTTGACGCCGTTCTCCGTCAGACCCCACACCGGCGTCATCTCCGACCCGGCGTACGTCGTCGGTACGGCGATGATCGGCAGGCCGTACCGCAGGGCGACGATCTTCCCGAGGCCGATCGCCGAACCGCCGCCGACGGCGACACAGCCGTCCGCGTTCACCTCCGCCGCGCGCCTGCGGGCCTCGGCCGCCGACTCGGCGGGCACGTGCATACGGGCGTGGGCGTGAATGTCCGCCACACGAGCGCCGATGAGGCCGGCGACGGTCTCGGCGAGCTCACGCCGGCCGGGCGAGCACAGCACCATGACCCGCTTGAGGCCGGCGCGGTCGATCTCCTCGGCGAGCCGGTCGAGGGCGCGGGGGCCCATCACCACACGCATCGGCAGCGCCTGGTAGCCGAAGTCGAGCAGGGGGTTCATCGGGCGTCCTTGTTCGTCTCGGGCTCGATCGTCTCCGGCTCGACGATGATGTCGAACTCGGCCATGCCGAACGGAGCGGTGACCTGGTACTCGCGGGCCTTGTCCTCGTCGTCGACCTGTGCGAAGTCGACGACCAGGCTCTCCTTGACGGCGAAGACGGCGTCCGAGTCCTGGTACGGGCTGTCGGCGACGAAGATGTGCGTGGTCAGCGGTCGGTGGCCGTCGGCCTCGACGATGAAGTGGATGTGGGCCGGGCGGTACGGGTGCCGCTCGGTGGCGTCGAGCAGCCGTCCCACCGGTCCGTCGGTCGGAATGGGGTAGTGGCTCGGCACGACCGTGCGGAACCACAGACGGCCTTCGTCGTCGGTACGGAAGAGTCCGCGTCCGTTGCCCGGCGGCTGGACGTCGGGCTGCTGCACGTCGTAGAAGCCGTCCGCGCTGCACTGCCAGACGTCGACGCTCACGCCGGCCAGCGGGCTCCCGTCCACCGACGTGACGCGGAGCGACACGACGCAGGGTGTTCCGGTGCCCATGAGATCGACGCTGTCCCCGATCTCGCGCTTCGGGGACTCGACCACGTGGAACGGCCCCAGGACCGTGCTCTCGGTGCCGCCGCCCTCCTCATTCACCGTCTCGACCAGCATGGAGACACCCAGCACGTCGGAGAGCAGAATGAATTCCTGACGGGTGGGGTCGCATTTCTGCCCGACGGCGGTGAGGAAATCCACGGTGTACTCCCACTCCTGAATCGTGGGGCGCAGCTCATGGACGTAGCCGTGCAGATGGCGGACGAGCCCTTGGAGCAGTTCGCGCAACCGGGGGTCCGGGGTGTCGCGGAAGCTGTCGACGGCCGCGGCGGTGATGGCCTTCGCCGCTTCGTCGGTGCCGGGCATGACATACCTCCAGTGGTGGCGGGCGTTCCGAGGAAAGCCTATGGAGCCGCGGCCGGGGGCGATATCCGCGGAGCGCGACCGGCAGCCGAATCGCGCGACGATTTGCGAACGGCCTGTCCGGGGGTGGCGGGCCGGGGGTGCGGTCGGGGGGCTCACCAGAGCTCAAGTCCACCGCCCGTGTGGCGATTCACCCCTTGTTGAGCGGGCGAGGCGCGGATAACAATGGCGCATGGGCCGCTCACTCTTGGCGAGCCACGTGCTGTGCCGCGATTCAGGCTTCGAGGATTTCCGCGAACGCCTCAACGACCTGTTCTATCCGGCGGACGTCACTCCGCTGTCGGGCCCTGAGGGCCCAGGCGGCGAACTTCGGGGTACCCGCACGGAGCACATCACCATCGGCCTGATGACATTCGGCCAGCGCACGCGCGTCGACCCCGGGCGGACGCCGTCGCACTACCACGTCAACGTCGTCCTGCGCGGCTCGATCGAGGCAGCCACCGGACGCCAGGAGATGGTGGCCACGGCCGGCGACGCCATGGTCTTCACACCGACCCAGCAGCACCGGCTGCTGAGCTGCGGCCACGGCGCGAGGCATCTGGGGATCAAGATCGACCGGAGCCTTGTCGAGGCCGAACTCCAGGCCCTCCTGGGCCGCCCGCTGCAGGCTCCGCTGGAATTCGCGTTCGGCTTCGATCTGACGTCAGCGCCCGGCCGCAGTTGGCGCAACACTCTCGACCTGGTGCTGGCCGAGTCCGACAGCACCGGCGGGCTCATCGGCCGCCACGCGGTCCAGCAGCACTTCGAGCGCCTCCTCGTGTGCGGGCTGCTGCTGGCCCAACCGCACAACTACACGGAGGAGCTGCTGCGTCCGCAGCCTCCCGCCTACCCGCGGACGGTACGCAAGGCCGTCGACCTGATCAACGCCCGCCCCGAGACGCCCCGCACCCTCGGCGACCTGGCCCAGGCGGCCGGCGTCAGCGCCCGACGCCTCCAGGAAGGCTTCAGGGAGCACCTCGGCGTGACCCCGATGACGTATCTGCGCAACGTCCGTCTGGACCGTGTCCACGCCGAACTCCTGACAGGCGCCACGGGGGTCACCGAATCGGCCGGCCGGTGGGGCTTCACCCACCTGAGCCGGTTCTCCGCCGCCTATCGCCGACGCTTCGGTACCACGCCCTCCGAGACCCTGGCCAGGTCGGGCGGCGCCGGACCTGCCGCCCACGGGCCGAGGGCCACCGCGTACTAGTAGCGATAGCGGGCCGCGAGGATCACGATCTCCTTGTCCGTGACGAGATAAACAAGGCGGTGCTCGTCGTCGATCCGCCTCGACCACACCCCGGGCAAGTGGTACTTGAGCGGCTCGGGCTTACCGATCCCCGTGAAGGGGTCACGCTTGACGTCCTCGATGAGCTTGTTGATCCGAACGAGCATCTTGCGATCGTTCCTGAGCCAGGACGTGTAGTCCTCCCAGCCCTGATCCTCGAAAACGAGCCTCACAAGGAACCCGCCGCAGGATCCGCCGCATCCGGATCGATCAGCTCGCGCTCCGACACGTTGACGTTCCCCAGGGCGTTCTCGTACGCCTTGAGCAGTCGCCGCGCGTTCGCAGGCGAGCGCAGGAGATACGAGCCCTCGCGCAGCGCCGCGTAGTCCTCGGCCGAGACGAGCACGGCGTTGCCGTGCTTGGAGACGATCTCGATGGCCTCGTGATCGTCGTTGACCTTCTTGATCAGCGGAAAGAGAGCCTTGCGGGCTTCGCTCGCAGTTATGGACATGGGCTGACTCCCTAGGTCAAGCGGTACCGAATAACGTACCACTCACTGTCGGGCCGGACGACCAGAAGCCGCAGCGGCCCGCAGGCGGAGCAGGACCGTTCCGATGAGTTTGTCCTCGGGGCAGTAGCCCCACTGTTTGGAGTCCATCGAGCCCGGCTTCTCGCCCAGGAGGACGAGCATGCCCGGGGGCACGTGGGTGCCGGGGCATCGGGCGGCCCAGTGCGGTACGGGCTCTCCGGCGACGGCGACGATGCGTTTGACGTACCACGAGTCGGGCGTGGTGCCCGTGGAGGTGTGCCAGCCGTGCTCGGGGTGGGGTGCGACGACGACGGCCACCCGACCTGTGGCGGCACGGCGTCTGCCGCGGAGCATGAGGAGCCGGTCGCCGGGCTTGAGGGTCGGCGACATGCTGTGTCCGCGGACGGTCACGGCCACCAGCCGCCCTCGCGCCAGCAACAGGGCCGCGGCGAGGGCGAGAAGTGCCGCGAGGGCGAGGAGCACCAGGGCCGCGGCGGTCACCGGACGGTCTCCTCGTAGCCCGCGGCTTGCGTGGTGAAGAGCTCGGCATAGGTGCCGTGGGCGGTCATGAGCTGTTCGTGGGTGCCTGCCTCCTGCACGGTTCCGTCGGCGATGACGACGATGGCGTCCGCGGCGCGGACGGTGTTGAGGCGGTGGGAGACGAGGATGCTCGTCGCGCCCTGGCGGAGTGCGGTGAGCCGGTCGTGGACGTGGCGTTCGGCGACCGCGTCGAGGCCGGTGCTGGGTTCGTCGAGGATCATGAGATCCCGTTCGGAACGCATCAGGGCCCGGGCGAGCGCGAGGCGCTGCCACTGGCCGCCCGACAGCTGGACGCCAGAGCTGGAGTCTTCGGTGTCGTCGGGGAAGAACATCCGGCTGAGCATGGTGTCGTACCCCTGGGGGAGGCGGGCGAGGGCGGTGTGGATGTCCGCGTCGGCGGCGGCCGCGTGGATGCGCCCGTGGTCGTGGAGTGAGCCGAGGTCACCGAGGCCGATGTTCTCCCCGGCGGTGAGGTCGTACTCCATCGGGTCCTGGAAGACAACGCTGACTCGCCGGCGCAGCTGGTCCGCGGGGAAGTCCTTGAGGTCGATGCCGTCCCAGTGGATGCTGCCCCGCTGCGGGTCGTAGAGGCGGCACAGCAGTTTGACCAGGGTGCTCTTGCCGGCCCCGTTGAGACCGACGATGGCCAGGCTGGTGCCGTGCGGGATGGTCAGGCTGACTCCGCGCAGGACCCACGGTCCGTCGTCGGTGTAGCGGAACCAGACGTCCCGGAGTTCGAGGCCATGGCTCAGGGGCGGTGGGGCGATCGGGGCGGCCGGGGCGGGGAGGTCGTCCCGGACCTGGGTGACATGCAGGTAGTGGCTGAACAGCAGGGCCGTCTGGTGGCTTTGGGCGATGCACCCCACCAGGCCGATGAGTGCCGTCTGCATGCCGGCGAGGGCGGCGACGAGGAGGGACACGTCACCGGCGGTGAGGGCGTGAGTGACGGCCTGGTGCACGCCCCAGACGAGTGCGCCGGTGGAGACGCCGGCTCCGAGGGCGGCGAGGGCCGTCTCGTGGGTGACGAGGCGGCGGTCGAGGCGTTCCTCCTGCCGGTTGATGCTGTCGAGATCGGTCCGCAGTCGCTGCGCGAAGTAGCCGCCGAGGCCGTAGAGGCGGATCTCCTTCGCCGCTTGAGTGTCGGTGAGGAGCCCTCGGTAGAAGATCTGGCGGCGGGCGAGGTTGCTGGTGCGCCAGAACATGTCCGCGCGATGCCGGCTGTTGGCCAGATGGGCGAAGAGGGCCGGGACGGCCGCGACGACGAGGATGGCGGCCAGGGTGGGGCTGATGAGCAGGAGACTTCCCAGGAAGCCCGCCAGGGTGAGGACTCCCTGGGCGCCCTGGAGTGCCGCACTGACCAGTCGCTCGGCCCCCTGCGCGCTTTGGATGGCGAGTTGGACGCGGTCGTGGAAGGCGGGCTGTTCGAGCTTGGACAGTCCGCTGAGCCGGTTGACAGCCGTGAGCAGGTCGCTCTGGGCCCGGGTGGAGGTGGCGCGGCGGATGCGGCCGTCAGCGTAGGAGGAGATGGCTGAGGCGGCAGCGAGGAGGACCGTGAGCAGGCCGATGCCGGCCGCGGCCCAGTTGAGGTCCGAGGCGCGGAATTCATCCGCGGTGAGGCTGTCGACCACGTACTTGAGCAGCCAAGAGGCGGCTACGGGGGCGGTACCCGCGATGACGACGGTGGCGACGCGGACGGCGAGGGCCCCGGGGCAGGATCGCAGTGTGAGGGCGAGTACGGCGGTGAGGCCCCGCAGGAATTCGGCCGTGCGCGAGGTGGACTGCCCGCTCATGCGGTGAGGAGGTTGGGCGCCGGCAGGGAACCTTGGCCGATGCCCGTCCCGGTGATGGTCCCGTCGGCGTCGAGGAGGACGAAGGAGGGGTGGTGGCGTACACCGAAGGCGTCGGCGACGGGACCGTTCGGGGGTTCGGTGGCGGTGAGTTCGGTGAGCGGGCCGACGGCTTCGAGCAGGGGGCCGGTTTCGGGGGGCTGCCCGTTGATGACGGCGACGAGATACGCGCCTGACGGGGTGTTCGCCTCGGCCCACCGTTGGATCTCGGGGAGGCTTTCCCTGGTGGGCCCGCATTCGGGGCGGAGGAAACAGATGAGGGCGGGGTGCCCGGCCAGGGTGGCTTCGCTGACCTCGCCTCGGGGGGTGTGCAGGGTGAACGCGGGGGTGTGGTCACCTTCGTGTACGGCGAGGGCTGGAGGGCCCGGGGCCGCGGCAGCCGGGGCGGGGGCGGGGGCGGCCATCATGGCGCGCCAGCGTTTGCTGACCGCGAAGGTGAGGAGGGCGTTGACGAGGGTGACCGCGGCGAGAAGGGCGAGGCCGGTGATGGCGTAGCTCACTGTGTGATCGTCCTTTCAGCGTTGGCCGGTGCGGGCGGAGAAGAAGAAGGCAAGGTCGTCGGTGAAGACGGCGAACGTGGTGAGATACCCGGCGACGGCGACGGCGAGCGCGAGTGCGGGGGCGTTGAGGGGGGTGCTGGTGCCGTGGGTGAGGGCGATGGCGCCGCCGAGGAGGGCGAGCACCGTGAGCGTGGCGTTGCGTGTGACATGCCAAGGGCCCATGGGCACAGTGGTCCTGCTGCCGAAGCAGGGGCAGCCGGCGGAACCGCGGCGCCGCATGGTGGTGACGGCGACGGCGCTGAACGCCGCACACAGTGCGGCGGCGAGGGCCAGGCCCGCGGTGAGCGTCCGGGGCAGGGCGAGGAGCACGGCGGCGATGAGCTCGGCCGCGGGCACCAGGACGGCGAGAGCCGGCCGGGCGGCGGCCGGCAGGTAGGTGAGGTCGCCCAGTGCCGTGGCGAATCGGCGGCGGTCGCGCAGCTTGGCGAGGCCGGCCACGGCCAGCACGCAGATCAGGGTCAGGCGGCAGACGAGCAGCAGGTCGGACAAGGGTGACTCCGGAAGAATGGGTCCTGGGCCGGCGGGCACGGGGCGGGCCGCACGCGGCCCGCCCCGTGGTGGTTCAGCAGTAGTCCCAGCTTCCGCAGCTGACGGTGCACGCGCCTGTGTAACAGCAGCGGCGGCACCGCTGGGCGCTGGTGCTCCACTCCGTATAGCAGTCCGGCGGGCAGCCTGCCTCGGCTGTGGCCTTGGGCAGAATCCGCTCGATCAGGCGGCCCGCACCGGCCTTGAGTGTGCGCATGGTTCTCCTCTTCCTGTGTGGATGGGATGTGCGTACTCCGCGGTGCGACCGCGGTCCGCGGTCGCACCGGGGTTCAGGAGGCCGCCGATACCGGTTCGCGGTCGGCGGCGGAGGGAGCGACGACAACGCCGTCCTGGTAGCTGAGGATCGTGGGGAAGGCAGGGACACGCAGGGCGCCGAACAGCGCTGATGCCTCGGGCTCCGGTACCACCTCGTCCGCCGGCCCGCGGAGTTGGGCGGTCAGGCTGCTCTCGCCGGCTTCGGCGCCGATCACCAGGGCCAGGACTCTGCCGCCCGCTGCCCGGGCCCGGTCGGCCCGTTCGGCGAAGTCGGGGAGGCTGTCGGTGCAGGACGGGCAGTCGTGGGAGAAGACGCCCAGCAGCAGCTCCCCGGAGCGGAAGTCGTCCTGGGTCAGGGTCCGGCCGCTGAGCGCGGTGGCGGTGAAGTCCGGGAGTCCGTCTCCGGGTTGCGGCCCCTGGGCTGCGAAGTCATAGCGTCGGCGTACGCCTTCGAGCTCCTGCCAGCGGCGCAGGATGACCATGAGCAGGACGAGGTTGAGCACGGCGACGGCTCCGACGAGCACCAGACCGACAATGACGTAAGGCAAGTTCGACCCCCCTGGCGCGGTTGCACGGGGGAGCAGTGTGATAGGTGGGGCCTGTCAAGACGATGCCAAGACCTTGCCAGGAACATGACGAGCCAAGCATCATTGCCGCCATGTTTGCCACGGGGACGCATTTTCGGGTGCTTGGCAGAGTTGAGTGGACCATCGACGGACGTCTCAGACCCATCGGTCGCCGTCGCGAACGTCTGCTGCTGGGGTTACTCCTGCTGGAGATGGGCCGGCCGCTCCCGATGGACCGGCTGATCGATCTCCTGTCGGACGAGGACGAACGACCGCGGTCCCGGGCCGATCTGTATGTGGATGTCTGCCGACTGCGGGCGAGCCTTCGCCGGGGCGGGTGCGACGGGTCGGTGCGGCTGGTGCGGAGCGGTTCGACGTACGCCCTGACCGGCGATCCGCAGCGGGTGGATCTGCACCGCTTCACTCAGCTGGTCGACCGGGCTCAGCGGGGCACCGAGCCGCAGGAGGTTTCCCGACTCGCCTCGTCCGCCCTCGCCGAGTGGCGGGGGGCGGTGCTGGAGGACGTCGCATCCGAGCGGATACGCCGAGGTATCGGCACCGCTTTCGACGAACTGCTGATCTCGGCGCAACTGCTGCGTGTCTCGGCGGAGTTCAAGCTGCGTAACTACTGGTCACTCGCCGCGGACCTCGCGCGGCTCACCGAGGACTATCCGGAGCACGAGACACTCCTGGCCTTCCGTGCCGCCACGCTCTACGAGTGCGGCCGTCGCGCGGACGCGCTGCGAGTGCTGTCCTCGGCGCGAGCACAGATGACCACGCGGCTGGGGTTGGATCTGAGCCGCGAGCTGCAGGATCTGCGCGAGGCGATCCTGCGGGGCGATCCCGTGGACCGCCGCGTCTTCCGCTGTGCAGCCCTGGGCGCCGCGTGACGCACCGCCGCACCCCCACCAACCCCAACTGCCATTCCTTCCTTCTTCAGCAGCCCGGCGAACTCACCCTGCGCGCCGTCCGACGCGCCGGCCGCGTCCGGCGATGCGTCCACGTCGCGCACCCCGGTCCGCCGAAAGGCCACCCGGCTGGGAACCCGCGTCCGACCGCCGTCCGGCCGACTGGTCGGGTCACTTCTTGGCCTTGTCGATGGCCGCCTGGGCGTTGTCCTTGGTGATCAGCGTCGTATCGACGACGGTGTTGCGCTCCACGCTCTTGGCGCAGTCGACCAGGATGCTCTTGGCGAGGTCCAGCGCTTCCTTGGCCCCTGTGGGATAGACGAAGGTGGCGGTCATCCGCCCGTCGAGCACCGCACGGTCGCCTCCTGCCTCGTCCGGCAGGCCGTCGGTGCCGATGATCGCCACGTCGCCGACCTTGTTCTGGCCCTTGAGCGCCAGGTACGCCCCGTTGGCCATGAGGTCGTTGTTCGCGTACACGGCCTTGATGCCGGGGTTGGCGCGCAGCATCGCGTCGAAGACCGTCTGGGCCTTGTCGGGCAGCCAGTCCGCCGGCTGGACGGCGACCACCTTGATCTTCGGGTTCGCGGCGACGCCTTCGGTGAAGCCCTTGGTCCGCTGGACCGCGGGGGTGGTGCTGGTCAGACCTTCCAGGATGGCGACATCGCCGCCGTTCGGCAGCACCTTCTGCGCTGTGTACGTCCCGGCCGCCTTGCCGATGGCCTGGTTGTCACCGCCGACGAAGGCCGTGTACTTGTCGCCGGTCGTCTGGCGGTCGAGTTCGATGACCGGGGTTCCCTTTTCGTAGAGTTGGGAGACCGTCGGGGTGAGCGGCTGAGCTTCGAAGGGGGAGATCATCAGCAGGTCGACCTGCTGGGTCTGGAAGTTCTCCACGTCGGAGATCTGCTTGTTGGAGTCCCCGCGCCCGTCCGCGATGGTGATGTCGAAGTCCGGATATCCCTTTGCCAGCTGCTTGAGCTCGGAGTTGACGTGCTGGCGGTAGGGCTCCGCGTTGTTGGCCTGGGCGAAGCCGATCTTGAACTTCTTTCCTGTGCCGCAGTTCTTCGACAGCGCACCCGGGTGGTCCGCCGAGCCGACGGTTTCACCGGACGCGGAGGTGCAGGCCGCGCAGCCCAGGATGAGGAGGCCGGCGGTGACCAGGGCGAGAGGGCGGGGTGCGGGGTTGCGTGTCATGGTCGTTCTGCTCTCTTTCAGGACTGAGCGCATGGTTGTTCCTTGCTCTGGTCGGGAGTGCCGACGGCGAGATGATGGCCAGGTGCGCGTCGAGGGTCAGGTGCCGCGCCGACGGCTCGCCAGGTGCTGCAGCGCTGCGGCGAGCACGATGATCGTGGCGGTCACGATCAACTGCAGATTGGAGTTGATGTTGTTCAACTGCAGGATGTTGTTGAGCGAGCCGAGCAACAGGGCGCCGGCGAGCGTGCCGACGACCGTCCCCTCGCCGCCGAACAGGCTCGTGCCGCCGATGACCACCGCGGCGATGGCGGTCAGCTCGTAGCCTGTTCCCGAATCCGGGTTGGCGAATGCGAGTTGGCCCGCGTCGAGAATTCCGCTCAGCGCGGCCGTGATACCGCAGATCGCGAACGTCACGATCTTGACGTAGCGGACGTTGATCCCGGACAGCCTCGCCGCGCGTTCGTTACCGCCGACGGCGAAGACATGCCGGCCGAAGCGGGTGGTGTTGAGCACGACCGAGCCGAGGATTCCCACGCCCAGGAAAACAAGGGCCGACACCGGCAGTACGCCACCGAACCGGTCACCCAGCACGGAGAAGGAGGAAGGCGCTTGTTTTGGCCCGCTCCCGAAACTGATGTTGATGAACTTGTCCCCGGAGATGATTCTTGCCAGTCCTCGTGCGAGTTGCAGGCCGGCGAGCGTGACGATGAACGCCTGTATGCGCATGTAGTTCGAGACGAGTCCCTGGAGAACTCCGAACAGCAGACCCGCTATCAACACGATGATGATCGCCAGAGCAGTCCCGTAATTCCAGTCGATCATCAGGCGGGCGACCAGGACTCCGGATAGACCGAGAACTGCCCCTACGGACAGGTCGATTCCACCGGCGATGATCACGAACGTCATTCCGACGGCGATGATCCCTGTTTCGGATACCGAGCGGACGATGTTGGCGAGGTTGTCCGCACTGAGAAAGAGAAGCTCGCCATTGCGCCGCGGTGAGAAGATGATGCCGCCGAAGAGAACAAGGACGAGACCGAGCAAGCTCTGGAAACGGATCAGGAAGCGGAACTGCAGCCACTTCCGTGCACCGGCGGTGGCCGGCGGCTTCCCGTTGTCGAGCGCGGTCAGTGCCTCGGCGCCGACCGTGAACTCAGCAGTCTCCATGCCGCTGTCCGTGGGTTGAGTGCTCACTACGGCTCCTGAGTGGTGTACGTGCCGCCGGCAAGGGCGAGGACGCGGGCGGGGTCGGTGTCGGGCGGCAGATCGGCGATCAGCCGCCCTTGCCGCAGCACGACCAACCGGTCGCACCATCCGGCCAGTTCGGGCAGCTCACTCGACGCGACCAGCACGGCCAGTCCGCCCGCGGCCAGCGAGCGCACCAGGTGGTAGATCTCGGCTTTCGCTCCGATGTCCACGCCCCGAGTGGGCTCGTCCAGGAGCAGCAGGTCCGGCTGCCGCAACAGGATCCGGCCGATGAGGACCTTCTGCTGGTTACCGCCGGAGAGGCTGAGGATGGGAGCGTCCGCGCCGGCGGCCTTGATCTTCAGGCGGGGCAGGCCCCACCGCAGGGCCTCACGCACCCGGCCGGCGCGCACCACCCCAAGGGTGGAGAGCCGCTTGAGGTCGGCGAGGATGAGGTTCTCCGCGACGCTGCGGGTGGTGACCAGACCGCTGCCGCGGCGGTCGTCGGGCACGAAGCCGATCCCGCGCCGGAGGGCCGCCAAAGGCGAACCGATCCGCAACGGTCTGCCGTCGACCTTCACCGAGCCGCTCTGCAGACCCGGTGGTGCGGTGCCGTAGAGCACCTGCAGCAGTTCGGTACGTCCCGCGCCGAGCAAGCCGACCAGACCCACGATCTCGCCTGCCCGGACGGTGAGGTTGATGTCGTGCGGTTCCTGCCAGTCCGGGCTGGGGCGCCCGGGTCGGTAGGAGAAGTTCTCCAGCGTGAGCCGGTCCTCGGACGTGGCAGTGCCGGCGGGGGGAAACAGGGCTCGGAGGGACTCACCGATCAGCAGCGACACCAGTTGGTCCTGGCGGGTCGAGGCCGGGACCGTCGCCACGGTCTGCCCGTCCCGCAACACGGTGACACGGTCGGCGATCTGCGATATCTCCTCCAAGCGGTGCGAGATGAAGACGATCGCGACGCCGCGGGAGCGAAGCAGCCTGATGATCTCGAACAGGCGCTCCACCTCGTGCGTCGACAGTGCCGCCGTGGGTTCGTCCAGAATGAGGATGCGCGGTTCGCCGACCGCCAATGCCTTCGCGATGGCGACGGCCTGTTGCTGCCCGAGGCGCAGGTTCCCGACGATGCTGCGCGGGGATATACCTCCGCCGATTCGCTGGAGCACGACATCGGCGCGCTGGTACATCGTGGAGTTGTCCACGAAAATCCCCGACCGCAGGGGTTCCTGGCCGAGGAACAGATTGTGGGCCACCGACAGGCCGGGAACCAGGTCGAGTTCCTGGAACACGGTGGCAACACCGACTTTGAGCGCGCCCTGGGGCGATGAGAAGCGGATGTCGATCCCCGCCAACCGCATCTTTCCTTCGTAGTCCGCAATTACTCCGGACATGATGTTCATGAGGGTCGACTTGCCGGCGCCGTTCTCACCGATAAGGGCGTGCACTTCCCCGGGACGGATGGTCAGGTCGACGCCGCGCAGTGCGCGGACACCTCCGAAGGCCTTGCCGATCCCCTGCATCTCCAGCAGGGGTGGGGCTGCGCCGTTCGGTTCCATAAGGCACTCACCCTTCTTCTCCTGACGAGTGGAAGGGAAGTTACGGGGCGCACCATGAATGAAACGTAAACATGCGGACTTCCGCTGTTAACGTTTCAGAAATACCCTTTGACCTGCGTACTCGCCGACTGCGGGGAAGTCCGCTACTCGGCGATCAGGCGGTACCCGGAGCGCGGCTCGGTCTGGATCAGCGGCGAGCTGCCTGGCGTCTCCAACTTGGCTCGCAGCCGGCGTACGTACACCCGGATGTACTCCGTGTGCGTCGCGTAGCCAGGTCCCCACACCCGGCGTAGCAGGCTCGCGTGCGACACCAGACTGCCCCTGTGCAGCACGAGTTCGCGCAGCAGCGCGAACTCGGTGGGAGTCAACCGGACCGGTTCCCCGCCTTTGGTCACCGATCGAGCAGCCATGTCGATCACCAGGTCACCCAGCCGGATGGGGGCGTGAGACTCCTCCGTGGAGGGCAGCGGCCGCGAACGGCGCAGGGTCGCGTTGATACGCGCCAGCAGTTCCTCGATGCCAAAGGGCTTGGTCATGTAGTCGTCGGCGCCGAGATTGAGGGCGCGGACCTTGTCCGTCTCCTCCCAGCGTGCCGAAACGACGATGATCCCCAGCGTGGAATGGCGACGCAGTTGCTGGCACAGGGTGAACCCGTCCGTGCGCGGCAGCAGCAGATCGACCAGCGCAACGTCCGGCTGCTCGCGTTCGAGCAGCGTCAGGACGTCCATCCCGTCCATCGAGACGATCACGGCAAATCCGCGCGCGGTGAGGTTGCTGCGGATCAGATCCACGATGTTGCGGTCGTCCTCGATGAGAAGGACACAGGTCCGGCCCTCGTCGTCGTCCATCAGCCTGCCCTTGCGTCCGGTTCGAGCGGAAGAACCACTTGAACGGTCGTACCGACTGCCGCGTCGAGGAAGCGCAAGCTGCCACCGTGCGCGTCGATGATGCCCTTGCAGATCGCGAGCCCCAGGCCGGCTCCCGACGCGTCGGTGTTCCCGCGGACGTACGGCTCGACCATCTGATCGCGCAATCCGGCGGGAATGCCAGGGCCGTCGTCGGTCACCTCTATCACCGCTCGCCGGTCGTCCGCATAGCAATGCACGACGGCGATGAGTCCACCATGGCGAGCCACGTTGTCCAGGAGGTTGACGAAGACCTGTTCCAGTCGATCATGATCCGCCCAGACCGATGGCAGATCGTCGCTGTGCAGGACGATTTTCACGGTGCCGAGGGAGACCGCTGCGATGGCGGCCTCCAGAACTCCGGCCACTTCACACCAGTCCGGCTGCATCCGCAGGACGCCTGCCGAGATGGCGGAGGTGTCGAGCAGGTCGCCCACCAGCCGGCTCATGCGCATGGCTTCGGTGGCGATCCTGTCGAGGAAGCGGCTCCTGGAATCGAGGTCCCAGTCCAGGTCCGTGGCCCGCAGCGTCGAGGCATATCCGGTGATGGCCGTCAGGGGGGTACGCAGTTCGTGGCTGAGCCGATGAATGAAGTCCCGCTGCAACTCGCCGGCGCGCCGGAGCGCGCTGGCTTCGGCCTGGGCCCGCTGAGCGGCCTCGCGCTCCACCGCGAGCCGCAGGGAGCGGGCCGCGCTCTCCAGCAACTGGGCGCCGTCGGCCGACATGCGGTTCGGGTCCATCCACCGGGCTCCGATGACGAAGCGCCGTTGGTCCACCTGAAACGGGACCGCGCACAGGGTGGGCTGGATCTCGCGGGCGCCGTGCCCCCAACGCGCGTCCTGACCCGCCGCCACGAGCGCTCCCACCAGGTCCGCGGGCTCGGCCTCGCCGTCGATGGTGACCGTGGTGTGCCCGCCGTTCGGCCTGTCCCCCTCATCCGCGCCGATCCGCGTTTCGACCAGAGCCACCGCTCGGGCCCGCAAGCCCTGTGCGAGTGCCCGCAGCGCCGACTCCAGGCTCGCGGGCAGCTGTTCGGGGCCTGCCAGCGCGTTCAGCACCCCCCGCAACGCCTCGAGCACCCGGTTTCTCCGGGCGAGGTCGTTCAGCAGCCGCTCGCGTTCGATCGCCGTGGCGGCCAGGCTGGCATACACCGAAGCGAGTCGCAGCAGGTCGTCCTGCGGATGGCCGGGCACATCGGCGAGGCCGGAGAGCACCCCGTACCGTCCGCCGCTGCCCTGTATCGGCACCGACCACATGCTGACCGGCCAGCCGGAACCCAGGTCGTGGCCACGGAGGTCCTCCTCGACGACCGGGAGCCCGGAAGCAGCGGCACGGCCGATCGGCCCGCCGCGTGCACCGACTCGGACCCTTTTGAGCTGCCGAAGGACGGAATCGCCGAGGCCGACCGACGCGCTGAGCAGCAGTGGATCGGCGGGGCCCTCTCCGCCCAGGTGCACGCAGAGTTGCTGGTGGCCGAAAGCCGTCGACATCGCCGATATGATCATCGGCAGAGAAGCGGACGGTTCGACCTCGGCGAGCTGGTCCACAAGACTGGAAAGCCGCGCAAGATGACGGCGCGCTACGGAATCGATGTTCATGCCGGACATCAGGGCGAGGACGTCATCGGCGTGTACCTCCACCGTGGAGAAGTCTCCGACCAGCCGGCCGTGGCGCAGCGCGATCACCCGATCCGCCAAGCCGAACACCTGATCGATACGGTGTGAGACCAGCAGGACAGCGACACCCTCACTGCGCAAGGACCGCAGGAGGCGCTCAACGTGCAGCGTCTCGTTGACTCCCAGCGCCGATGTCGGTTCATCGAGGACCAAGACCTTGGGGCGCCCCAGCAGAGCACGGGCGATCGCCACCGCCTGGCGTTCACCGCCGGCCAGCTCACCGACGCGACGGTGCAGGTCCCCGACACGAAGACCGACGCGAGCGAGTACCGCCGCCGACTCGGCCTGCATACGACGACCGGTGACGAACCCATGGCCCAATTCGCGCCCCAGGAAAATATTGGCGATCACGCTCAGGTTGTCGCACAGCGCGAGGTCCTGCCACACGACCGCCATTTCTCCGGTACGCAGAGCCGCGGCCGGGCTCTGCCCCAGGACGCTGACCTTGCCCCCGTCGGGGGAGACCACGCCCGTCGCACACCCGATGAGGGTGCTCTTACCTGCTCCGTTTTCGCCCACTACGGCTACGAGTTCACCGGGTTCGACGGTCATGCTGACCTGTTGCAAAGCCCGTCGAGGCCCATAGTGGACCGAGACGTTATGGAGTCGTACCGCGGCATCGTCCAGGCCGCGAGTCGACTCATTGACCCGTCGTGCGAACACCGGGTGGGCGGCGATTTTTCGCCACACACGGGAGAGGGTGTGGGTGAAGGGTGGACAATGTCAAGGTCGGCGTCGCAACTGGCAGGGTCGCCATCCACGCCTTCTGCGAGTGCTTCCGGGTCCTTGAGGCAGACCAGCAGCTCGGTCTTCTACGGCGGGCAGACGCAGGCGAGGTTCCGCATCCGCCGGCACGCCCGGTAGGTCCTGTTCTCGACCTTGGTGATGTCGTCACCGAGTCAGGGCTCAGGATCGCCGACGCTGCACAACAGCGCCGGCAACGGGCCAAGGTCTGTGGGACTTCTCCGCAACGTCTGCGGCCTGATCGCGCTCACCAACTCCCGTACCGCGCCTGCGATCCACCACTCACAGCGGCCAAGCGGTCAGCAGATCGCCGGGGCCGTAGGTGGCATCGAGACCCGGACAGCCGACGCCGCTGCGCGAGACCGCCACGACCGGAACGGGTCCGCCGGTGAGGGCGGCCCGGTGTCGATGGAGAGCTGCCAGGTCGTGCCGGTCGAAGGGTGACTGCTCCAGCCACTTGATGGAGCCCACGAAGAGCAGCTCCTTGGCAACGGGGGCGCGGTCCGCCCCGACGATATCGATCTCGACGTCGTTGGTACGGGTCCAATAGCCGCCCACCGCGGGGGCCGCGGGCAGCCGGTCATCGGGCAGTATCCGCGCCAGGGCCTCACGGACAAGGGGCTCGACGGCTCGGCCGCGCCAGCTGGTCCAGTTCTCCCGGATGCGCGCCAAGGCCAGATCGCCCCGCCCCCGCTCGATCTCCTCCATGGACGGGCCGAGCAGGTGCAGCCAAAACCGCAGGTAGGGATCTGTCACCCGGTAGCGGCGATCCTTCGACGGACGCAGCGATACGGGCAGCTCCGCGGCGACGATCCGCTTGTCCGTAAGCAGCTCCAGCGCTCGCTGCAGGGGCGTGGCCCCGATCCCGCCGGCTGCACGGGCGATGTTGGTGAAGGTTCGCTCGCCACTGCCGATAGCCGCCAGCACCGTACGCGCCTGAGCCTGCGGAGGGAATTCGGCAGCCAGCGAGCGCTCGGCCGACACCAGCAGGGCCGAGACCGGGTCACTCAGCGCCTCACCCAGGAAGTCCCACAGCCCTGCGCCCCGCGGCCACTCCGCGCAGATCAGCGGCAGCCCGCCGGTGACCAGCGCGGCGTCGAAGGCTTCCGCCGGTTCCAGCCCGAGCATCCTGCCTACCTCGGCGGGGTTCAGCGGCCCCAGCACCATCTCCCGGCCGCGCTGATGGAAAGGGCGTCCGTAACTGTTCAGAGCCTCCATCATCGACAGATCGGAGCCGATGAGGACCAGCAGCACCGGCTTGTTCTCCAGCACCCGGTCCCAGGCCCGTTGCAGCATCCCCTCAAAGGCGCCCTCTACATCCATCAGGTACGGCACCTCGTCGATGACCAGCACGCTCGCCCGGTCAGCGGGCAGCGTCGCAGCCAGCACATCGAACGCGGCGTCCCAGCTCTCCGGCCGCGCGGCGGCCACCAGCCCCGCCAACGGCAGCGTCGATGCTTGGGCGTCCCGGGCCAGCCGTGCCAGATCATCCCTGGGGGACGCACCGGTCGCCGCGTAGAACAAGAACGGAGCTCCGGAGCGCTCCGCAAACCGCTCGACCAATCGCGACTTGCCCACCCGTCGCCGCCCACGCAACATCACGCACCGACCGGGCCGCTCCCCGCCAACCCCTGCCGCCACCTTCCGCAGCTCTCGCTCCAGCGTCGCCAGCTCCTGCCGGCGGCCTACAAAGTCCACCACGTCTGCCGACCTCCACGCATGACACTAACGGCGATGTTACTAACATAGACATTAGTCTCCTGTTGGACACCAGATTCTTGCGCCGGTGGCGCCTTCAAAGCGTCGGGAGGGTCGTCGCCAGTGCGCTTCCTGCCGCCGGCACAGCCCTGACAGTGCGCGCCCCAGCACGGGCGCTCTCATCTCTTCCCAGCACCGTCCCAGCACGGGAAAAAACCAGAGGCCCGCCCTCGAAAGGTCGAGCCTCTTCTGAACTGCATGTCTGCCAAATCGGCAACGTGGTGATGGGACGCCCGCTACACGTTGAAGCGGAACTCCACCACGTCCCCGTCCCGCATCACATAGTCCTTGCCCTCCATGCGGGCCTTGCCCTTGGCGCGGGACTCGGCGACGGAGCCGGTCTCGACCAGGTCCTCGAAGGAGATGACCTCGGCCTTGATGAAGCCCTTCTGGAAGTCGGTGTGGATGACACCGGCGGCCTCGGGGGCGGTGGCGCCCTTCTTGATGGTCCAGGCGCGGGATTCCTTGGGGCCGGCCGTCAGATAGGTCTGCAGGCCGAGGGTGTCGAAGCCGACGTGGGCGAGGGTGGCGAGGCCGGGCTCCTCGACGCCGACGGACTGGAGGAGTTCCATCGCGTCCTCCTCGTCGAGTTCGACGAGTTCCGACTCCAGCTTGGCGTTGAGGAAGATCGCCTCGGCCGGGGCGACCAGGGCGCGCTGCTCGTCCTTGAAGGAGTCGTCGGTCAGCTCGTCCTCGTCGACGTTGAAGACGTAGAGGAAGGGCTTGGCGGTCAGCAGGTGCAGGTCGTGCAGGAGTTCGGCGCGCTCACTGCCCTGGAGGATGCCCTGGGAGAACAGCGTGTCGCCCTTCTCCAGGATCTCCTTGGCCTCCTCGACGGCCTTCACCTTCGGCCCGATGTCCTTCTTGATCCGCGACTCCTTCTGGAGCCGGGGAAGGACCTTCTCGATGGTCTGGAGGTCGGCGAGGATCAGCTCGGTGTTGATCGTCTCGATGTCGTCCTTCGGCGAGACCTTGCCGTCGACGTGCACGACGTTCTCGTCCTCGAAGGCACGGATGACCTGGCAGATCGCGTCGGACTCACGGATGTTCGCCAGGAACTTGTTGCCCAGGCCCTCACCCTCGGAGGCGCCGCGCACGATGCCCGCGATGTCGACGAAGTCGACGGTGGCCGGCAGGATCCGCTCCGACTTGAAGATCTCGGCCAGCTTGGTGAGCCGGGGGTCGGGAACGCCCACGACTCCGACGTTCGGCTCGATCGTGGCGAACGGGTAGTTGGCCGCCAGCACGTCGTTCTTGGTCAGGGCGTTGAACAGGGTCGACTTGCCGACATTGGGCAGACCGACGATTCCGATCGTGAGCGACACGGTGCGACTTCCCGGAGTGAGAGTGAGGCGGCTGGCGTGAGAGGGCCGAGGGGACAGGCCCCTGGGGGCCGATCCACCAGTCTACGGCGTACCGCACCCCGCCCCGGCGACGTATCGAACGCATGGCCAAGGTCCGGTCGACGGCGTGTCTGAAGAGCGATTCGGCACATAAACCGACCTAAGTTTGTCCAGTGGAGCAATACAGGACCCGACCCCCGCAGTACGGACCGCGACGCGGCACGACCCCGCCCTTTCCCCCGCAGGCGGGACGGGATGCGAACGGCGGCCCCGCGCGGCCCGGCAGACCCGCCGCCCCGGCGGGCCGGGGCGGCGGGGTGTCGCGGCGTCCCCCGACGGTACGGCCGTCCGGTCCTCCGCTGGTCCAGGCCTTACGGCGGATGCCCAACCCCCGGCTCACCGGACTCGGCGGCGGACTGTTCTGCGGAACGCTGATGTTCCTTGTCGGCTGCGTCGACGAGCTGCTGTTCGGGTCGTCGCTGACGGCATACGGCGTGCTGTTCGTCCTGGCGTCCGCGCTGACCGCCTTCTGGATCCACCGGGGCGATCTGCTGACCGCCCCCGTCATCGTGCCGATCGCCTTCACGGTGGGGCTCCTGCCCTTGACCGACAGCGCCGGCGGGCTCGGTGGCCGTCTGATGGGCCTGTTCACCGCGCTCGCGACGCAGGCGGGATGGCTCTACGGGGGCGCGCTGGTCGCGGGTCTGATCGCCACCGTGCGGAAGATCCGCCAGCTGCGCCGTCGACCGGTCCGCGACCGTCCACCGGTGTGATCCACCGCCGCTGCCGGCTACTCCTTCGCCGCGTGCGTCGCCGCGTGCATCGCAGCGCCCACGATCCCCGCGTTGTTCTGCAGCTCGGCCGGGACGATCTCGGCCTTGATGCCCTCGATGTGGGGCAGGAACTTCTGGGACTTGCGGCTGACGCCGCCGCCGATGATGAACAGCTCGGGCGAGAAGAGCATCTCGACATGGGCGAGGTACTTCTGGACCCGGTGGGCCCAGTGCTCCCACGTCAGGTCCTCGTCCTCCCTGGCCTTGCTGGACGCGCGCTTCTCCGCGTCATGGCCGTGCAGCTCCAGGTGGCCCAGCTCGGTGTTGGGGACGAGGGCGCCGTCGACGAACAGGGCGCTGCCGATGCCGGTGCCGAACGTGAGGAGGACGACCGTGCCCCCGCGGCCCCGGCCCGCGCCGAAGCTCATCTCCGCGACGCCCGCCGCGTCCGCGTCGTTGACCACCGTCACCGGCAGGCCGCCCAGGTGCTCGCTGAACAGGGCACCCGCGTCCGTGTCGATCCAGTCCTTGTCGACGTTGGCCGCCGTACGGATCGTGGATCCGCCGGTGACAACGCCGGGGAAGGTGAGGCCGACGGGTCCGGTCCAGCCGTAGTTCTCGACGACCTGCCGCACGCCGTCCGCCACCGCGTCCGGTGTCGCCGGGTGCGGGGTCAGCACCTTGAAGCGCTCCTGGGCGAGATCGCCCCTGTCCAGGTCCACCGGGGCACCCTTGATCCCGGAACCACCGATGTCCAAGCCGAAGATCTGCATGGCTCTACGTTACGACGAACGACTGACAGTCACTCGGCCGAGGGGGCCCCTGAGATGTCCTTCACAAGGCCGCCACGCTCCGCCATCAGCGCCGCCGCCTCCTCGCGCAGATCGCGGCGCAGCTCCTTCGGCAGCGAGAACGTGATGGACTCCTCGGCCGCCTTGACCAGCTCGACGTCGCCGTAGCCGCGCTGCGTCAGCCACTCCAGGACCTCCTCGACGAGCACCTCCGGGACGGAGGCGCCGGAGGTGACGCCCACCGTGGTCACGCCCTCCAGCCAGGCCTCGTCGATCTCACTCGCGAAGTCCACGAGGTAGGCCTCGCGGGAGCCGGCGAGCTTGGCGACCTCGACGAGCCGCTTGGAGTTCGAGGAGTTGCGGGAGCCGACGACGATCACCAGCTCGGCCTCGGCGCCCATCTGCTTGACCGCGAGCTGACGGTTCTGGGTGGCGTAGCAGATGTCGTCGCTGGGCGGGGAGATGAGCTGCGGGAACTTCTCCTTGAGCGCGTCGACGGTCTCCATGGTCTCGTCGACGGAGAGCGTGGTCTGGGAGAGCCAGACAACCCTGGAGGGGTCGCGGACCTCGACCTTCGCCACGTCCTCGGGGCCGTCGACCAGCGTGATGTGGTCGGGGGCCTCGCCGGAGGTGCCGATGACCTCTTCGTGACCCTCGTGCCCGATCAGGAGGATGTCGTAGTCCTCGCCCGCGAAGCGGACGGCTTCCTTGTGAACCTTGGTGACCAGCGGGCAGGTCGCGTCGATGGTGGCGAGGCGGCCCTGCTCGGCCTCGTCGTGGACGGTGGGTGCGACGCCGTGCGCCGAGAACATGACGATGTTTCCCGGGGGCACCTCTTCGGTCTGCTCGACGAAGATGGCGCCCTTGTTCTCCAGGGTCCGCACGACGTACTTGTTGTGGACGATCTCGTGCCGGACGTACACCGGAGCGCCGTACTGCTCCAGGGCTTTCTCGACGGCGATCACGGCGCGGTCCACACCCGCGCAGTAGCCACGGGGGGCGGCGAGCAGGACACGGCGGCCAGGCGAAGCAGTCATGCGTCCCATCGTAAGGCCGCGTACGGCGGGTCGAAGATCGCCTCTGTGCCGGGGTGGTGGGAAGAGTCACGAAGAGTCACGGGGGTGCGCGTCCACGAGGCCGGGAGCCCCCGGGGACGGGGCGCTCGTGGCGGGACACTCGTGTCGGGGCGTTGTCGGACCGGGCCGTTAGTCTCGGCGCATGGCTGCGAACACGTCCCCGGAAGCTCCCCTGCCCGTCGGCGAGGTGTCGCGGCTCATCGGGGGGTGGATCGACCGGCTCGGTGCCGTGTGGGTGGAGGGGCAGATCACCCAGTTGTCGCGGCGGCCGGGCGCGGGTGTGGTGTTTCTGACGTTGCGTGACCCGTCGTACGACATCTCCGTGAGCGTCACCTGTTTTCGGCAGGTGTTCGACGCCGTGGCCGATGTGGTGAGCGAGGGCGCCCGGGTCGTCGTCCTGGCGAAGCCCGAGTGGTACGCGCCGCGGGGGCAACTGTCGCTGCGGGCCACCGAGATAAAGCCCGTCGGAGTCGGGGAGTTGCTCGCGCGGCTCGAACAGCTGAAGAAGTCGCTCGCCGCCGAAGGGCTGTTCGCGCCGGAGCGCAAGAAGGCGCTGCCCTTCCTACCCCAACTCGTCGGACTGGTCTGCGGGCGGGCCTCGGCCGCCGAGCGGGACGTCCTGGAGAACGCCCGGCACCGCTGGCCGGCGGTGCGCTTCGAGGTGCGCAACGTCGCCGTGCAGGGCGTGCACGCGGTGCCGCAGGTCGTACAGGCGGTGAAGGAGCTCGACGCGATCGACGAGGTGGACGTCATCGTCGTCGCCCGTGGGGGTGGCAGCGTGGAGGATCTGCTGCCGTTCTCCGACGAGCAGCTCATCCGGACGGTCGCGGCATGCCGTACGCCGGTCGTGTCCGCCATCGGGCACGAGCCGGACAACCCGCTCCTCGACCACGTCGCCGATCTGCGCGCCTCCACACCGACCGACGCGGCCAAGAAGGTCGTACCGGACGTGGGTGAGGAGTACGAGCGGGTGCGGATGCTGCGGGACCGCGCGCGGCGGTGCGTCGAGGCCTTCGTCGAGCGGGAGGAACGCGGGCTGGCGCAGGCGCTCGCGCGGCCGTCGATAGAGGATCCGCACCGGATGATCGACGAGCGGGCCGACCATGTCGTCTCGCTCCTCGACCGGGGTCGGCGCACCCTCGGCCACCTCCTCGACCGCGCCGACTCGGAGCTGACGCACACGCACGCGCGCGTGGTGGCCCTCTCCCCCGCCGCGACCCTGAAGCGGGGCTACGCCGTGCTGCAGAAGACGGACGGCCATGTCGTCCGCGACCCGGCCGAGGTGGCGGGGGACGAGGTCCTGCGGGCGCGGGTCTCCGAGGGTGAGTTCGTGGTTCGAGTCGATGTGCAGGCCGATGCGTAGGGTGGGCGAATGACCAGCAAGGTGGAGGAGACGGCGGCAGTGGCCGAGGGGCCCGGGTACGAGCAGGCACGGGACGAGCTGATCGACGTCGTACGGCGGCTGGAGGCGGGCGGTACGACGCTGGAGGAGTCCCTCGCCCTGTGGGAGCGCGGCGAGGAGCTGGCCAAGGTGTGCCGCCGCTGGCTGGACGGGGCACGGGCGCGGCTGGACGCGGCCCTCGCCGAGGAAGAGGGCCGGGAAGAGGGTTCCGGGGACACCGAGTAGCACCTGGGTGATGACCGGGGCTGTGAAGCGGATCACCACGCCCCGGTTTTGGTTGAACGTTGAACTTCAATGTCGTACCGTCGAAGACGCAAGCGGTCCCCGGTCCGTTTCCGGGTCCGACGCACACGCCGAAAAGGTTGACGCATGTCTCTCGTCCTCGACCCCGCCGCGCAGGACCTGCTGTTCCGCGAGGCCCGCACCGCGAACACCTTCACCGACGAGCCGGTGACCGAGGAGCAGGTGCAGGCGATCTACGACCTGGTCAAGTACGGCCCGACCGCCTTCAACCAGACCCCGCTGCGCATCACCCTGGTCCGCTCCGCCGAGGCCCGTGAGCGCCTGGTCCAGCACATGGCCGAGGGCAACCAGGCCAAGACCTCCACCGCCCCGCTGGTCGCGATCCTCGCCGCGGACAACGAGTTCCACGAGGAGCTCCCGCAGCTCTTCCCGGCCTTCCCGCAGCTCAAGGACGCCTACTTCAGCGAGCGCCCGGCCCGCGAGGGTGCCGCCGCACTGAACGCCGCCCTCCAGGCCGCGTACTTCATCGTCGGCGTCCGCGCCGCCGGGCTGGCCGCCGGCCCGATGACCGGCTTCGACTTCGAGGGCGTCCGCAAGGAGTTCCTCGACGACGACCACACCCCGCTGATGGTCGTCAACATCGGCAAGCCGGGCGAGGACGCCTGGCACCCGCGCTCCCCGCGCCTGGCCTACGACGACGTCATCACCACCGTCTGAGCGGTGCGTACACATGCGGAAGGCCCCCGGCGTCGACGCCGGGGGCCTTCCGCATGTCCGGGCGGCTCACGCCATCTTCAGTGCCCCGGCCATCTCCGTCAGCTGGGCGAACGAGCCCGTGCCGGCCACCACCGTGGTCGACCCCTTCTCCGCGAGCACCAGGGCGTCGTAGCGGCCACCCGCGTAGCGCGTCCACGTACGGCCGTCGATCTCCTGGGTGGTCTTCGTCGCGGTGCCGCCCTGACTGGCCTCGTCGATGAACGTGGACGGCTTCTGAGCGGACTGCTCGATCTGCACGTACTCCCCGTCGGGGGCGTGGAAGCCCAGGTGCCACGCGTCGAACTGGTCGCCCCGGAAGCGCACGGACGTCGCCTTCCAGCTGCCGGACAGGCCCTCCGGCGCCGCCACCGGGTAGGTCGCCGCGCGGCGAGCCGTGAGCAGCTCGACGCGATAGTCGACCTTCTTGATGTCCGGAGCGGAGTCGTCGTGCGGGATGAAGAGGTAGATGACGGCCGCCGCCACCCCGATCAGGCCCAGGGAGAGGATCATGTCCCGGACCGTCTTCTGCTTACCGTTCGAACCTGCCACACCCCTATCGTCGCAGGTGCCCTGGTCCGCTCATCCGTGGGGCCCCCTGCTCATTTTGTCTGCCTGACGATAGAGTCGGGCCACACCCTCATCCGGCCGTCGTCGTATCAGAAAGGTGCGCTCCGATGACCGAGCATCATCATCTGCCGTCCGAGCTCGAAGTTCCTTCCGAGGCTCCCGACCGCAACCTCGCCCTCGAACTCGTCCGGGTCACCGAAGCCGCGGCGATGGCCGCGGGCCGCTGGGTCGGGCGCGGCGACAAGAACGGCGCCGACGGTGCCGCGGTACGGGCCATGCGGACCCTCGTCTCCACCGTCTCGATGAACGGCGTCGTCGTCATCGGTGAGGGCGAGAAGGACGAGGCCCCGATGCTCTTCAACGGAGAGCGCGTCGGCGACGGGACAGGGCCCGAGTGCGACATCGCCGTCGACCCGATCGACGGCACCACGCTGACCGCGAAGGGCATGACCAACGCGATCGCGGTGCTGGCCGCCGCCGACCGCGGGTCGATGTTCGACCCGTCCGCCGTCTTCTACATGGACAAGCTGGTCACCGGGCCCGAGGCCGCCGACTTCGTCGACATCGACGCGCCCGTGTCCGTGAACATCCGCCGGGTCGCCAAGGCCAAGCGGTCCACGCCCGAGGACGTCACCGTCGTCATCCTGGACCGGCCGCGGCACGAGGGCCTCATCGACGAGGTCCGCCAGACCGGCGCGCGCATCAGGCTGATCGCCGACGGCGACGTGGCCGGCTCGATCCTGGCACTGCGCGAGGGCACCGGCGTCGACCTGCTGCTCGGCGTCGGCGGCACGCCGGAGGGCATCATCTCGGCCTGCGCGGTGAAGTGCCTGGGCGGCACCATCCAGGGCAAGCTGTGGCCGAAGGACGACGAGGAGCGGCAGCGGGCGATCGACGCGGGGCACGACCTGGACCGCGTCCTGACGACCGACGACCTGGTGTCCGGGGAGAACGTCTTCTTCGTGGCGACCGGCATCACCGACGGTGAGCTGCTGCGGGGCGTGCGGTACCGGTCGGAGACCGCGACGACCGACTCGATCGTGATGCGGTCGAAGTCGGGGACGGTACGGAGGATCGACTCCGAGCACCGGCTCAGCAAGCTGCGGGCATACAGCGCGATCGACTTCGATCGGGCGAAGTAGACAGAGCCCGAAAGTGAAGTAGGCAGAGCACCCAAGAAGAGAGGCGTCCCCGGTGCGGTGGGAACGCCTCTCTTCTCGCGTGCGGGTCAGCCGGCTGCCGCTATGCGGTCCCCCGCCCTGGCCGCCTTCTTCAGTTCCAGGTCGCGGCGGCGGCGCCGGGCCAGGACCACGCGGCGCTCCGCGGCGGTCAGGCCGCCCCAGACGCCGTAGGGCTCCGGTTGCAGGAGCGCGTGCTCGCGACACTCGACCATGACGGGGCAGCCCGCACAGACGCGTTTCGCGGCCTGTTCGCGGGAGAGCCGGGCGGCGGTGGGTTCCTTGGACGGCGCGAAGAACAGGCCGGCCTCGTCGCGCCGGCACACCGCCTCGGTGTGCCAAGGTGCGTCTTGGTCCCTGTCCCGCACTGGACCCCGCTGGGCCGGTACGGCAGCTACCTGCAGGGACGAATGCGGCGGTTGCAGCACGGTCTACTCCTGACGACGGCTTCGCGAGCGAGAGACGATGCAGCAAGGCCTACCCGCTGTACGCGCGCCTATGCACTGAGTTCCGAACCGCCGGATTACGAGGACTTGTACGCGCTCTCACGCCCGACGACCCATGATCCCTTTCACCGGAAACATGTCGGATTCGCCGTCGGATTCACGACCGTCAACGATCCAGATGCTTGCGCAAACCCTTGTCGACCTTGCGCTGCACCCGGTCGAGAATGTCCGCGACGAGCTTGCCGCGCTTGGGCCGGCCCTCGACGTTCCCCAGCACCGCCCAGCCGTCCACGTAGACCACGGGGGCTTCCGGGTCGTCCGAGTCGACGGTGTCCACCTCGAAGTTGCCGAGGACTCCGCCGCCGGTGCCGCGCAGCGAGACGTTCTCCGGGACGCGGACCTCGACATTGCCGAAGACCGAGATGGCCTTGATCACGACCTGCTGGTACTCGAAGATCGCCTCACTCAGGTCGATGTCGACGGTCCCGAAGACCGCGTACGCGTGGATCCGGCGGCCCGCTCGCCAACGGCCCTTGCGGACGGCGCTGCTGAACACCGCGACCACGTTGTCGTCGGGGTCGTGCGGGAGCGCGTCGGTGGGGCGGTTGGGGGCCGGGGCGTAACCGGGGGCGGCTCGGCGGCCATGGGCGGCCGGCAGGTCCCGTATGAAGACCTCCAGTTCGCCCACCGTCTTGGCGTTCAGCACCCCCTCGACGCGTTCCGCGTGCTCGTCGGCGGTGAGGCGCCCTTCGGCGAGGGCCTCGCGCAGGATGTCGGCGACGCGGTCACGCTCGGCGTCCGAGGCGCGCAGGTCGGCGTCCCTCGCGGCGGCGGGTTCCTGCACCTGCGGTTCGGTGTGCTTGTGAAGGTCCACGGCAGCAGCGTACCGAAACGCGATAGATCGCGACCAGGGGTGTGGACAAACCTTGAACCGGCCGACTGAGGACAACCTCACCAGAGCGCTGTCGGAGGCAGGTTCTACGCTGGTGGGCGCTGCCAATGGAGGCCAGCGGCCATCTGTCGAGTGAGGAATGGGCGACATGCCTGAGTTCGCGTACACCGATCTGCTCCCCATGGGAGAGGACACCACCCCCTACCGGCTGGTGACCTCCGAGGGTGTCTCCACCTTCGAGGCCGACGGGCGGACGTTCCTCAAGGTCGAGCCGGAGGCGCTGCGCAAGCTCGCCGAGGAGGCGATCCACGACATCCAGCACTACCTGCGCCCGGCCCACCTCGCCCAGCTGCGCCGGATCATCGACGACCCCGAGGCATCGAGCAACGACAAGTTCGTGGCACTGGACCTCCTGAAGAACGCGAACATCGCGGCCGCGGGTGTGCTGCCCATGTGCCAGGACACCGGCACGGCGATCGTCATGGGCAAGCGCGGACAGAACGTGCTGACCCGGGGCGCCGACGAGGAAGCCCTGAGCCGTGGCATCTACGACGCGTATCTGAACCTGAACCTGCGCTACTCGCAGATGGCGCCTCTCACCATGTGGGAGGAGAAGAACACCGGCTCCAACCTCCCGGCGCAGATCGAGCTGTACGCGACGGACGGCGGCGCCTACAAGTTCCTGTTCATGGCGAAGGGCGGCGGCAGCGCCAACAAGTCCTTCCTCTACCAGGAGACGAAGGCCGTCCTGAACGAGGCCTCCATGATGAAGTTCCTGGAGGAGAAGATCCGTTCGCTGGGGACGGCCGCCTGCCCGCCGTACCACCTGGCGATCGTCGTCGGCGGCACGTCCGCCGAGTACGCGCTGAAGACAGCCAAGTACGCCTCCGCGCACTACCTGGACGAGGTCCCCGCCGAGGGCTCGCCGCTCGGCCACGGCTTCCGGGACAAGGAGCTGGAGGAGAAGGTCTTCGAGCTGACCCAGAAGATCGGGATCGGGGCGCAGTTCGGCGGCAAGTACTTCTGCCACGACGTACGGGTGGTGCGGCTGCCGCGGCACGGCGCCTCCTGCCCCGTCGCCATCGCCGTCTCCTGCTCGGCGGACCGGCAGGCCGTCGCGAAGATCACCGCCGAGGGCGTCTTCCTGGAGCAGCTGGAGACGGACCCGGCGCGGTTCCTGCCGGAGACCACGGACGAGCACCTCGACGAGTCCTCGGACGCCGTCAGGATCGACCTCAACCAGCCGATGGACGACATCCTCGCCGAGCTGACCAAGTACCCGGTGAAGACCCGACTGTCGCTGACCGGCCCGCTGGTCGTGGCCCGCGACATCGCGCACGCCAAGATCAAGGAGCGGCTGGACGCGGGCGAGGAGATGCCGCAGTACCTGAAGGACCACCCGGTGTACTACGCCGGCCCGGCGAAGACGCCCGAGGGCTACGCGTCCGGCTCCTTCGGTCCGACGACGGCCGGCCGTATGGACTCCTACGTCGAGCAGTTCCAGGCGGCGGGCGGCTCCAAGGTGATGCTGGCCAAGGGCAACCGCAGCAAGCAGGTCACGGACGCGTGCGACGCGCACGGCGGCTTCTACCTGGGCTCGATCGGCGGCCCGGCGGCCCGGCTCGCGCAGGACTGCATCAAGAAGGTCGAGGTCGTCGAGTACGAGGAGCTCGGCATGGAGGCCGTATGGAAGATCGAGGTCGAGGACTTCCCGGCGTTCGTCGTCGTCGACGACAAGGGCAACGACTTCTTCACTTCGCGGGAACATGAGCAGCCGACGTTCACCAGCATCCCCGTGCGGGGTCCCGGCCTCGGCTGACCCGGCGGAGCGACGCCTGAAGAGAGCCCCCGGCACCCGCCGGGGGCTCTTGTCGTCTGACCTGGCCAAAACCGCACTCTTGACGCCGCATCGCGTGCGTCGCGAGGGTTCGTTGCGTAGAAGTCCGTGCAACCCACTTAGCCCGGGAGGCTGCTGTGTCGCTACGGTTCATCGCCAAGGACCCGAACACGGATGGGGCGAACTGCCCCACCGTGTGGGTTGACGAGGAGAAGCAAGAGATCGTGATGCAGGGTTGGACGGTGGACGAGGCCACGCGTGCCGAGTGCCTGAAGTCCGGTCCCATCCCCGACAGTGAGACCGTCGTCCGGCTGCCCATGCGTATGGCGGCCGCCATCCGGGAGGCATGCGATGCCGCAGACGGCACCGCCGTTCGCTGAGCTGCTGGCGAACTGTCAGCGGTCCGCCGTGCATCTGGAGATGCGCGACTTCTACGACGACCCCGACGAGGCTCCGCGCGTGGCCGCGTGGAAGGCCGGGTATCGGCCCGACCCGAACGACCGTGCGTCGTGGTGGCGTCCGTGGCTCGACATGGTGTCGGAAACCGTCTCCCATGGCGTGGTCATCCGTCGCGCCCGAATCGTCTCGGAGCCCGTGAGCGAGTACACGCGCTACCTCTACGACGGCACGTTTACCAACGTCGCCGCTGGTGAGCAGATCCGTTGGCTTCCCCGCCGGAACGCGTCGGACCTTGCCCTGCCGGGCAACGACTACTGGTGCTTCGATGACCGGTTGGTGAGGTTCGGCTACTTCTCAGGTGAAGGTGTCTACCTCGGCGACGAGGTGGACGACCGTCCCGAGGTGGTCAAGCTGTGCGCCTCGGCGTTCGAAGCCGTCTGGGACCGAGCCATTCCGCACGACCGCTACAAGATCTGAGGCCCGACAGCACCAATGGCCCGTTCCCCGTCGTCCAGCGTCCAGGCTGCCCGTGAGGCGCTCGCAGCACGTCTCCGGGAGGTCCGCCTAGACGCTGGGCTGACCGCGCGGGAGGTGGCCCTACAGGCCGGCTGGCACCCCTCCAAGGCGAGTCGGCTGGAGAACGCGGTTACGTCACCGTCCGATGATGATATCCGCGCATGGTGCGGTATCTGCGGAGCTGACGGCCAAGCGGCCGACCTGATCGCCGCTTCTCGCTCGGCTGAGTCCATGTATGTCGAGTGGCGACGCCTACAGCGCACGGGACTGCGTCGACTCCAAGAGTCATACGTACCGCTCTTCGAGCGCACGCGGACTTTCCGGATCTACTGTTCCAACGTTGTGCCTGGGCTGCTCCAGACCCCGGCCTACGCTACGGCGCTCCTCTCCGAGATCACCCACTTCCGGCAGTCCCCGAACGACGTGGCCGAAGCCGTCGCGGCCCGCATGGATCGGGCGCGCGTGCTGCGCCAAGGTGACCACCGTTTCGCGATCCTCGTTGAAGAAGCCGTCTTGCGGTACCGCATGGGCGACGCCGAAGTTATGGCCGGGCAACTCGGGCACCTGCTGTCGATCATGTCCCTTCCGGCGGTATCCCTGGGAGTCGTGCCGTTCACGGCTTCGCGGCACATGTGGCCGCTGGAGACGTTCAGCATCTACGACACCGAGCAGGCCCAGGTGGAGCTACTGACTGCCGCTGTCAACGTCACTGCTCCCTCAGAGATCGGGCAGTACGCCGAGGCATTCGATCGGCTGTCCGAGATTGCCGTCTACGGGGGCTCAGCGCGCGCCCTGATCACCGATGCCATAGGGGCCCTCGGGTAACTCGCGTGCAATTCTGTAGAACTTCGTAGAGCCCAACCGTGGCCCGTTCCTAGCTTGTTGGCCACGGAGCGCAGCTACGAGGAGCGGGCAACCATGGCGAGCGAAGCGAGAGCACGACTGGCCCGAGATGTGGCAGACCACGGAGATGACGGGCGGCTACTGGTCTTCAAAGATGCCGACGACCCGCTAGGGAACAGCGCGGAAGGCGCAGACCTGGCCCCGCATTCCGGCGTCGGCAGTCCCCGCCCGACGCTGAGGGAGCGAGTAGCGGAAGCCAACCGGCAGAGCCGCTTGGGCCGACCGTGACCACAGCCTTGGAGCGCCCGAAGAAGCCGCGGGCAGGCCGTACTGGGTACGAGGGCAGGGCCCCCGGCATGATCGAGTGGCTGAACGCCATGGCGACCATTTGCGGTACGTGCTTCGGTCACCGCGAAGTCTGGTGCCCTGGCTGTGCGGGCTTCGGGGGGTGCTGGACGTGCAACAACCGGGAGAAGGTTCGGTGCCCGCAGTGCGCGGGCGGGAAGCTCGACGGTTGGAGATGGTGAGGCGATTCATTGGCCGCATAGCTTGGCCAGCCGTCGTGTTCATTACCTGGCTCGCCTGCGGCCTGATCATCACGCTTGCCGCGACGCACAACCTATGAACTCCCGCCCCCGGTTGGTGGACAGGCCAAGCAGCCGGGGCGGGTTGTACGACAGCGCGGGGACCGTATCCCCGCTGTTCGGAGAAGGGAACGGCAGCATGAGCAGAGTCCCCGAATTCGAGTTCGTCAGGACGGCGGCATGCCGTGACGCACGGGTAAACAACTGCCCTGAGGTGGCGCTGAACGTGCCCGGCGTGGTGGCGCTGCGGGACAGCGAGCGGCCCGAGACCATCGTCACCATGACGGCCGCGCAGTGGTCCGACCTGACGGCCGCTGTGAAGGCAGGTGAGTACGACCTGAGCGCCTGAGAGTAGGTCCCGTGCCGAAGTGCCCCCGCTGTAACGCCGAGTGCCCCATGGACCCCGAGAACGGGTTGCCGTGGTGCGCGCGGTGCGGGGCGTTCTTCTGGCTCTCACCGCCTGCCTGCCGGGGCTTGTGGTGGTGGCGTAACGCTGCCACCCGTGCCCCCGTCCGGCCACGCGAGCACTGAGCGGGCCCACTGTCGGCCCCGTCCGTCTGTCGTTCCCCCGTGGCAGATGGGCGGGGCTTCCCCGCGTCGCAGCGATGGGTGTGCAGGGAACGAAGGAACCCCCGGCCCGAGAGCGCGGGGGTTCCTGTTGGGCGCTGCTGCGCCTACTCGGAGAGCTGGCGGTAAACGGTGGCCTGCCCGACTCCGAGAGCCTTAGCAATCGCCCCGTAAGACTCACCAGCGGCCCGGCGAGCCTTGGCCGCCGCGATCATGTCTTCGGTCATGGCCTTGGGCCTGCCACCGGTGCGGCCCTGAGCCTTGGCCGCTTCCAAACCGGCACGGGTGCGCTCCACGATCATGTCTCGCTCAAGCTCGGCGAAGGCGACCATCATCGTGAAGAAGAACTTCCCCTCGCCCTTCGGCGAGTAGCTACCGGCGAGAGTGCCAGTGAGGATGCGCAGGGCGATGCCTCGGGCGTGCAGATCCTCGGCGATCGTCAGCACGTCCTTCGTGGACCGTCCAAGGCGGTCCAGCTTCCAGACGACGAGCGTGTCACCCTCGCGCATGTAGTCGAGTGCGGCCAGGAGGCCCGCGCGGTCAATGTTCTTACCCGAAGCCTTGTCTTCGAAGACTCGGGCACAGCCGGCCTCAGCGAGAGCGTCAGCCTGAAGCTGCGCATCCTGCGCCTTGGTGCTGACCCGCTTGTAGCCGATCAGGTGCCCGGTGGTGGTGTCCGTCCCCATGCCCCGATCATTCCAAAACCCATTCCGAAACTCAAGGCTTCAGAGCAAGGTTCTGGAATGACTTTTGGAACGACCTGGGGCCCGAGAGTGGCCCCTTCGGCCACTGATCCACTAACCACCGCTTTCGAGACGGATCTACGGGTCCCCACTGAGGGACGTGGGCGCATGTCCCCTCTTGGGGAGTCTGGCCCCCGTCTCGGATGACCTGGTCTGGTTCGTTGTTGATCCCAGTTGATCTGGGTCGTCAGCCTGTGTCTTGCGGCATCGAAACGATGATCACGCGGTGCGCTGGCTGTGCACGGCGTCCTGATCACTGGACTACTGTGCCGAGGCATGAACGCGGACCGCTGGTTAGCAGACACCCGGACTTCCTACGACACGGTCGCGGTCAGCTATGCCGACCGAATACGCGAGGCTTTGGCGAGGGAACCGTACCTTCGAGCGACTCTGGCGTTGTTCGCCGACTTGGTGCACGCCGCTGGCGGCGGGCCGGTGGCGGACGTGGGCTGCGGACCTGGACACGTCACCGCTCACCTGCATGAGTTGGCTGTGGACGCTTTCGGTATCGACCTCTCACCCGTGATGATCGACGTAGCTCGGCGCGACCACCCCGGCCTGCGATTCGAGGTGGGCTCGATGACAGACCTCGACCTCGCCGACTCTTCGGTTGTCGGCCTGCTCGCTTTTTGGTCGTTGATTCACGTCCCCGACGATGCCGTCCCCACGGTCTTCGGCCACTTCCGACGGGTGTTGCGTCCCAGCGGACCACTGCTGCTCGGCTTTCACGTCGGCGACGAGTCGAGGCTGAAGACGCAGGGCTACGGCGGTTATCCGATGAACGTCTACGTCCACCGCCGCCAACCCGACCAAGTGGCGGCCTGGCTACGCGAGGCTGGGTTCACGGTCGAGGCCCAAATGCTGCTCGACCTTGATGAGAGTGTTCCAGGGGCGGTCCTTTTCGCGCGCCGTCAGTCCTAGCCCCGCCAGCGTTCCGGTTGCGACCGATAGGACAGCGCAATCCAGATATACGCGGGAGGGGTCGCTACGATGTGTTAAGCATAGGCGCAGATTCCCACCAGTTCGGGTTAATGTGCGGCCGTGCGCTCGGAAGGAAGGGCGCGGGTGCCCGGAAGGATGCCTTCAGAGTTTCAGACCCCCCTTCCCAGCTCTTTCCGGTGGCCAGGGCCATTGTGGGAGCCTCCGCGACCTGAACACCGGCGCCTTCCCCGTCAGCCGGCCGAAATCCCCTTGACGGTGTCAGTACCGTGGATCGCATGGGTTGGTCGCTGAGCTATCTGAAGCCGCGTGAGCCACGGTTGTTGGACGCGCTTTTCCTGTCGGCTGGTCGCGCGTTGCATCTGGCCAATGCCTTCGAGTCGAAGTGTCAGTACGTCTTGCGGATGGCCAACCTTGCCGAGGCTGCACAAGCCGACCCGGTGTTGGGTCTGCAAGAGATGCTCAATGGTCTGCCCCCGGACAAGATGCTCGGGGGAACGTTGCGAGACCTAGCGAACACATCGCTCGGCTCGCGAACCTCCGACTTCGACGCCCTCGATGGGGCGAGGAAAGCCCGCAACTTCATTGCGCATGAAGGAGCCTCGGTAGGCTCAATATCTGCCGTGAGTCAAGGTGACATCTTGGAGCATGCAGCGCGGCTGCGCGCTGCTGTAGCCGATCTAGCCTTGTGCGACAACGTCGTGTCGCAATGGTGCTTCCACCTCGATGAGCCGAAAGACTCTCTTCCGAGGATGCTGATAGACGCTTACCGAACCATGGTCGATGGTTGGGTGTTTGGTCACTTCGGCGGCCTACTCGACGCCGAGGACGACTCGTCCTCAGACGTCGTTGAAGCTGAGTAATTCTGTCTCGCAGATAGAGGCACCTTCCACGGGGTGCCTCTAGGTTGCTATGAAGCCTGGCCTCCATTCCTCGGCCAGGGCGAGACGCGAACGCTAGTAAGCTTCTATAGAGCAGCGCCCTTAGAGGGGCGCTGCTTCTGTCTAAGGCCATAAGTTCCCTGGCCTTGGTCGGCCAGGGCATAGCTGCGCATCGGAGCGCAGCAGCTAACGGCCCCCGAGGGGGCCTTACTAAGGCCATAAGTCGCCGAAGGCCGTTCAGGCAGCCTCGGTGAACCATTCCCGGTCATCGATCCAGCCCAGGCACTCCGAGGAACGGTCACCCGCCAGGAGGCGGAACGTCGTCTTCTCCCCGCGCTTGCTCCCAACCGTCTCGACTTCGAGCCATCCGGCATCGATCAGGGCCTTCACTCCACGCTCGGTATAGCGGCGAAGGTTCCCGGCCCGGTCGCGTACGCCGACAGCATCGGCAAGCGAACGCCACGGAACAGTCACCTCGGATTCGTCGCCGCTGAGGCGGGCTATCTGCCGGGCCACGGCCTGACCGCTACGTGGCACGCATAGAACCGCGTCGGCATACCACAGGGCGGCTTGCCCGGTCGGGGGAGCCGTCTCGGCCGCAAGGGCGAACCCGCGCTTTCGCAGCTTCACTCTGCGCCCCGCGATAGCGTCCGCGTACTGTTCGGCAAAGGTCATCGGTCAGGTTTCCTTTCGGGGGATGCGGGAACAGAAAAGGCCCCGGTTATCCGGGGCCGCTGTGCGGTCTTATATGCCTAGGTTTTAACCCGCCAGGGGTGGCGGAATCAAGGAAGAGCGTTTAAACGGTCAGGGAGCCGAGCGTGGGCATGGAAAGGCCCCCGAAGCGTTTATACGCGACGGGGGCAAGGGTTGGGAGCGTGGGCGGCCCTACCTACTTCCGCTTATAAGCCACCTGCTTCGGCAGAATGTATTCCGCTTCCGGCTCGATCAACCAGTATCCCTCGGGAACTTGAAGCCCGGTTTCCTTGGCGATCTCGGCAAGCTCAGCCATCTTGCAGACGACTCGTCGGCTCCCGTCTTCCGTGGCCCCCACCGTCACAGTTATGCCGTGCCGTTGCAGGAACACACGCTTCTGTTCGTCATCCTTAGTCGTCCACTCTTCGGAGTAAGTACGACCCGTCTCCTTCCAGGCCGGGGCATCCTCAGCAGCCTTGATTTCCTCCCTCAGGCGTTCAACCTTGGCCGACTGGAATTCGTGTTGCCCCCAGTAGCGTTCAACCTGAACGTCGGTCTTGAACCGTCCAGCTAGGTAATCGGCTTCCAGTCGGTCTAGCGTCGCTTCGGCCTCGGCAAGATCGATCTTGGCCTGACTGATCGAATTACCGGCCCGCTCCATAACCGGGAGCGGGCCGAGAGTGAACTTCACGAAAGTCCCAACCGCCATGTCTAGGTCATCGCGGCGAATGCGGCCAGGGTTTGAGCACGTTCCGGTGTTGACGTTGTTGCAGGCGTAGTAGTGATGCACGCGACCGTTCGGCTTCGTCTTCTTGTTGGACGACATCCGGGCGCCGCAACCCTGGCAGGTAGCCACACCGCCCAGCATCGACCGTGAAGGGGTGGACCGCCTAACCGGACGATCACTCTTGAGGGCGGCCACGAATTCTGACCACTCGGCAAAATCCATCAACGGATCATCAGTGATCCGAACGTTCTCGCCGTTTTCGTCTACGACGTTCTCGCCCTTGTACGTGTAGATGCCGGCCACCGTGGGATTCATAGCTATGGCGCGAATCGCGTTGGCAGTCCAGGCAACGCCCCTCGGATCTTCCCCCTTCACGATTCGAAGATGATCCCGCCAAGTGGGAACGCCACGCTTATTCAGATCAAGTGCGATCTTGTACGACGACCAGTCGCCCTTTTGTCGCTCGACAATCTCTCGGAACAGTTCCGCATACGTGTGGTCCTGAACGAGCTTCTTTCCGCCGCCTTCCTGCCGTTCGAAGCGGTACCCGTACGGCTCGACGCCACCGATCCAAACGCCCTTGGCCTTGCGGGCGGCCGAGCCAGAAAGCGCGCGGGCGCGAATGGTGTCCAACTCGCCTTCGGCAAAGGCGGCGATGATCTGAGCGAACATCTTGCCCATGGGGGTGGACATGTCGATGCCCTCGGTCACGGACACGATGGACTTCCCGTGCTTCTGGCACCACTCGAAGACCTCGGCGAAGTGGCCCGCCTTCCTACTGAGGCGGTCGAGCTTCCAGACGGCCAAGACGTCCCACTCGTCGGCCCGCTCGTTGAACCAAGGACCGAGGCCCGGTCGCTTGAAGGGGTGCATCGCACCGGACACGTCCAGGTCTTCCGCCCAGCCCGCAATGCGACCGTCCACGGCGGGGCCAGCAGTCCAGTGCTCTACGGCCTGCCGCTGCTTCTCGGGACTGGTGGTGTCGTCCTTGAGGATGGACAGGCGGACAGCGCCCAGGACCCTCGGATGCTTGATCATGGCGGTGATCGTACGAGGGTCCACGCAAGATGAACAAGTTGAACGACTTCTTCCAGGACCCGGCGCCCGCGCCGACGTTCACGTCGATTCCGGTGCGGGGGCCGGGTCTGGTGTGATGCTGTGACGGACGCCCGCCCCTGATTGGCGCAGGGGCGGGCGTCGTCGTTTCGGAGTCGGATCAGCCGGCGCACAGGGTCAGGTTGACCGTGTCGCCGGACTTGACGATCTTCGGGGTGTGCGGGTCCACACCTACCACCGAACCGGGCTTGCAGTTCTTGACGGCCTCCTTGGTGACGGTGCCGAGCTTCGTCTGCGTCTTCAGGAGCACCTGCTTGGCGAGCACCAGGTCCAGGCCCGAGAAGTCGACCGGGATGGTCACGCCGTGGTCGTCGAACAGCATGGTGGTGACGTCACTCTTGGTGGCCGCGCTGGTCGCGGCCGGGGCCGGGCTGCTGTCGCTCGCGACCGAGGTGGCCAGGGCCGTCCCCCCGCCCGCCGCGATGAGGGCGGCGGCGACGGCGGCGATGCCGAGGGTCCGCCTGCGCCGGGTGCGGCGCATGATCTGGGGCGCGTCGAACTCGGGGGCCTCGGCGGAGTTCGCGTATCGGCTCATGGCGTTCATCAGTTCCTCTTCGAAAGGTGTGCAGCCGGAAGGCCGTGCTTCGCCGTACGAGGTCATCGGATTCCTTCCGTGTGCTGCTGTGGTGAAGGGGCGGAGAGTGCGGGGAACTGGCTTCTGAGTTTCTCGATCCCCCGGGCGAGCTGGGAGCGCACAGTGCTCGCCGAGATGTCCAGGTCGGCCGCGATCTCGGTGTCGGAGAGGTCGTGGAAGTACCGCAGCACCACGACCGTCCGCATCCGCATGGGCAGTTGCTGCAGTGCGCGCACCAACTGGTCCCTGCTGTCGACCTGTCCGTACTGGTCGCCGGGGGCGGCCCGGTCGGGGCCCTCCGCCTGCGAAACCGTACGGCGGAATCGGCGCCAGCGGTCGTTGGCCAGGTTGACCATGATCCGCCGCACATAGGCGTCCGGGGCGTCCTTGTCGGAGATCGTGCGCCACTTGCGGCAGGCCCGTTCCAAGGTCTCCTGGACCAGATCCTCAGCGGCGTCACGGCTGCCCGTCAGGACCAGGGCGCCCCGGAACAGCGCGGCCGACCGGGCGGCGACGAAACCGTCGAAGTCCGTCTCCACACGCTCCCTCCCTTCCTGTCACCCCTCCTCGACGCGAACACCCCTCCGTCTGCTGCACGGCCGTCATGAGAGCTGGGTCACACGGCGAACGGCACCCGGTCGGCCCAGTGCCCGGAACATCCCCGGCGTCCCGTTCGCTGTACAGGGCATGAGCCAATACCGCATCGAGCACGACTCCATGGGCGAGGTACGCGTACCGGCGGACGCCAAGTGGCGGGCCCAGACGCAGCGCGCCGTGGAGAACTTCCCGATCTCCGGGCAGCGCATCGAACGCGCCCACATCGAGGCACTCGCCCAGATCAAGGGCGCCGCGGCCAAGGTGAACGCGCGTCTCGGTGTGCTCGACAAGGACATCGCCGAGGCGATCCAGGAAGCGGCGGGCGAAGTCGCCGAGGGGCGGTGGGACGAGCAGTTCCCCGTCGACGTGTTCCAGACCGGGTCCGGGACCTCGTCCAACATGAACACCAACGAGGTCCTCGCCACCCTCGCCACCGAGCGCCTGGGCCGGGACGTCCACCCCAACGACCACGTCAACGCCTCGCAGTCGTCCAACGACGTCTTCCCCTCCTCGATCCACATCGCGGCCACCGCCGCCGTCACCCGCGACCTGATCCCCGCCCTGGAGCACCTGGCGGCGGCCCTGGAGCGCAAGTCCGAGGAGTTCGCCGACGTCGTGAAGTCGGGGCGCACCCACCTCATGGACGCCACCCCCGTGACGCTGGGCCAGGAGTTCGGCGGATACGCGGCGCAGATCCGCTACGGCGTCGAGCGGCTGACCGCCTCCCTCCCCCGGCTCGCCGAACTGCCCCTCGGCGGTACGGCCGTCGGCACCGGCATCAACACGCCCCTCGGCTTCTCCGCCGCCGTCATCGAGGAGGTCGCCCGCGCCACCGGGCTGCCGCTCACCGAGGCCCGCGACCACTTCGAGGCGCAGGGCGCGCGGGACGGGATCGTCGAGACCAGCGGGCAGCTGCGGACCATCGCCGTCGGACTGACCAAGATCGCGAACGATCTGCGCTGGATGTCCTCCGGCCCCCGCACCGGGCTCGCCGAGATCTCCCTCCCCGACCTGCAGCCGGGCTCGTCGATCATGCCGGGCAAGGTCAACCCGGTGATCCCGGAGGCCGTGCTCATGGTCGCCGCCCAGGTGATCGGCAACGACGCCACCGTGGCGACCGCCGGGGCGGCCGGCAACTTCGAGCTCAACGTGATGCTGCCGGTCATCGCCAAGAACGTGCTCGAGTCGATCCGGCTGCTCGGCAACGTGTCCCGGCTGCTCGCCGACCGGACCGTCGACGGGATCGTCGCCCACCGGGAGCGGGCCCGGGAGTACGCCGAGTCCTCGCCGTCCGTCGTGACGCCGCTCAACAAGTACATCGGGTACGAGGAGGCCGCGAAGGTCGCGAAGAAGGCGCTGGCCGAGCGGAAGACGATCCGTCAGGTCGTCGTCGAGAGCGGGTACGTGGAGCGGGGCGACCTCACCGAGCGGCAGCTCGACGAAGCGCTGGATGTCCTGCGGATGACACACCCGTAACCGCGTGCGAACCATTCTCGCCGCGGGCGTGAACCGTGACGCGTACCGCAGCGTCGTATGCCTATGGCACCTAATATCTGTGCATGGCAGACGGTGGAGCGGTGAGAGCCGAAGTGACAGCGGGCGGGTCGGCGGTGTTCTGGGCACCCGGGAGTCAGATCCTGTGGCGTTACCGGGAGAACGGCGGCGCGCGCTTCCACATCGCGCGTCCCGTCACCGTGGTACGGGACGACAGCGAGTTGCTCGCCGTGTGGCTGGCCCCGGGGACCGAGTGTGTGAAGCCGGTGCTCGCGGACGGTACGGCCGTGCACGTCGAGCCGCTGGCTACTCGCTACACCAAGCCGCGGACGGTGACTCACGACCGGTGGTTCGGGACGGGCGTGCTGAAGCTCGCCCGTCCCGGTGAGCCGTGGTCGGTGTGGCTGTTCTGGGATCCGGGGTGGCAGTTCAAGAACTGGTACGTGAACCTCGAGACCCCACTGGCGCGTTGGTCCGGCGGGGTCGACTCCGAGGACCACTTTCTCGACATCTCCGTCCACCCGGACCGCAGTTGGCACTGGCGGGACGAGGACGAGTTCGCGCAGGCCCAGCGGGACGGGCTGATGGACGCCCGACTCGCGCGGAAGGTACGGGAGGCCGGGCGGTCGGCGGTGGAGATGATCCGCTCCTGGGGGCCGCCGTTCTCGGACGGCTGGCAGCACTGGAGGCCCGATCCGTCCTGGTCCGTCCCGTCATTGCCCCCCGACTGGGATCGTACGCCCGCGCATCTGTCCTCATGAGACCCTTGATGCGCCCCCGGGCAAGAAACGTAGGATCGTCCTCCGCAAGGGCGCGCAGGGGCAATCGCCGGAGCACGCGCTGGGCTTGACCGATCGTCACCGAGGGGCGGCAGGACGTGAGCGAGGGGTACGAGGGCAACACCGGTACGGGACGATGTCGGGCCGCCGGTGGCACAGGAACAACCCCTGACCACGCGGGAAATCCGTTCCTGGGACACGTATTCCGGGTATCGGGTTTTCGGCGGGACCATCTGCGCGCGCGGCGCGCAGTCCCGGACGGACGGATTCGACACGCGTGACGGAGCAGCCGACCTTCGAACGCCCCCAGGCGGGCGTCGACCCCACGGACGGCCGTGGGGCGCTCCTGCGTGCCTCCACGACGTCCCAGCCCCACGGCGCGGACACGCCGTCGTGCACGCCCGGCGCCGGCGCCTTACCCGTACAGGCACGCGCCGGCGAGACACCGCCGGCCGCCTCCGGTACGACGCCCGCGTCCGGTACGACGACATCGAGCGGTATGGATGACAACCCCGCCGGCACCGGCCCCGAGCACTCCCAGCCGGCCACCGCCGAGCCCGACACACACCGCCCCCGCCCCGTCCCGGAGGGCATCCCCCTCCAGCCGGGCGCCGAGCCCTCGGACGGCCCGGAGCGCCGGACCGGACAGAGTCTGTCGCCGGGCCGGCCCACGCCGATGCGGCGGGACGGGGACCGGCTGCGGTTCGTGGGCGCCGCGACCCGGCGGATCGCCCGGGGTCTCGACCTCGACGAGATCGTGATGGGGCTGTGCCGGGCCACCGTGCCGACGTTCTCGGACGCCATCCTCGTCTATCTGCGCGATCCGCTGCCGGTCGGCGACGAGCGACCCGTCGGGCCGCTGGTGCTACGGCTGCGCCGCACCGACCGGATCCCGCTGGAGCGGGACCTGGAGGACGGGATCCTGCCGGTTCCGGTGCCGGATCCGTCCGAGCTCGGCACGATCGGCACCGAGCTGTGCGAGGTGCAGCCCGGCAGCGCGCTGGCCGAGGTGCTGCGCGGGGTGCGTCCCGTCTTCACGGACACGCCCGCCGCGCGCGCCGCGCTGCCCGAGCTGCTGGGCGAGGGCGGCGAGTTCGCCGTACCGACCGGACAGCGCGCGATCCTGGCCCCGCTGCGCGGCCGTCGCCGGGTGATCGGCGCCGCGCTGTTCCTGCGCCGCCCGGACCGGATCGCCTTCGAGCCGGACGATCTGCTGGTCGCGGCGCAGCTCGCCACGCACAGCGCGCTCGGCATCGACAAGGCGGTGCTGTACGGCCGTGAGGCGTACATCGCCGACGAGTTGCAGCGCACCATGCTGCCGGAGACGCTTCCGCGCCCGACCGGTGTGCGGCTCGCGTCCCGCTATCTGCCGGCCGCCGAGACCGCGCGGGTGGGCGGCGACTGGTACGACGCGATCCCGCTGCCCGGCAGCCGGGTCGCCCTGGTCGTCGGTGACGTCATGGGCCACTCCATGACCAGTGCGGCGATCATGGGCCAGCTGCGGACGACGGCCCAGACGCTCGCCGGACTCGACCTGCCCCCGCAGGAGGTCCTGCACCATCTCGACGAACAGGCGCAGCGCCTGGGCACCGACCGCATGGCGACCTGCCTCTACGCCGTCTACGACCCGGTCGCGCACCGGATCACCATCGCCAACGCCGGCCATCCCCCGCCGGTCCTGCTGCACCTGGGCGGCCGGGCCGAGGTGCTGCGGGTGCCGCCGGGTGCGCCGATCGGTGTCGGTGGCGTCGACTTCGAGGCCGTGGAACTGGACGCGCCCGCCGGAGCGACCCTGCTCCTGTACACCGACGGGCTCGTCGAGTCGCGTCTGAGGGACGTGTGGACCGGTATAGAGCAGCTGCGCGAGAAGCTCGCCGCGACCGCTCAGCTGACCGGGCCCGACCATCCGCCGCCGCTCGAAGCCCTGTGCGACGAGGTGCTCGACATGCTCGGTCCGGGCGACCGGGACGACGACATCGCGCTGCTCGCCGCCCGCTTCGACGGGATCGCGCCGAGTGATGTGGCGTACTGGTTCCTGGAGCCGGAGGAGATGGCTCCCGGCCGGGCCCGCCGGCTGGCCCGTCGGGCGCTGTCCCGCTGGGGCATGGAGGAGATGAGTGACTCGGTGGAGTTGCTGGTCAGCGAGGTCGTGACGAACGCGGTGCGGTATGCCACCCGGCCGATCACGCTACGGCTGCTGCGGACGGATGTCCTGCGCTGTGAAGTGGGGGACGACGTGCCGCAGTTGCCGCGGCTGCGGCAGGCTCGGGCCACGGACGAGGGCGGGCGTGGGCTGTATCTCGTGAACAAGCTGGCTCGGCGGTGGGGGGCGACTCGGTTGAGTACCGGGAAGGTGGTCTGGTTCGAGCTGAACCGGACATGACAGCAACGCGCGTGTGACGGCGAAGGTGAGAAGGCCCTGTGGACGGAGTCGCATGGATCCGGGAAGCCTTTGACGCGTACTGCGTCACGTTCGCCAGAGGGCTGAGCGTGGCGGAACTGGTAGGCCGGATGGGCTCCGACCCCGAGCGGATCCTGCCGTCCGTGTCCGCGGACGAGGCCCTGCGGCTCGCTCGGGACGAGGGGCCCGTCGCCCGGCTGGGCACCAGCAACGGCTGGGCCTTCGCTGTGGAGTCCGCGAGCGCCGAGGGCACCGACCGGCGTACCCTGCAGCGGGTCTCCCGGGGTACGGACGCGGTCATGCTGCTGGACAGCGGCACCCCTCCGTACTGGTTCGTGCACGCCCGCGACGGGGAGATCGCCTCCGACTTCGAGCCCGGTGTGGAGGCGGAGCAGATCGGCGGCACCGATCCTTCGTTCCTGGTGCCGGCCATGCGGGAGGCGGGCATGCTGCTGCCGGACGGGACGGCCGATCCGGACGACTGGGAGCCGGAGCAGCGGATCCTCACCGTGGCGGAAAGGGTGTTCTCGCTCGACCTGCCCCGTACGGCGCTCGAGGGCGGGTCGCTTCCCGCGGTGGTCCTCGTCTAGAACGCCTCGGTCTGTGCGACAACCCCCCGCACGAACCGTGCGAAGCCGGTTCGTGCGGGGGGCGGGTGCTCGGAGTCAGTGCCGGTTACCGCGTCCGCACGACGCAGATCTTCGAGAGGTCGGTGCACTCCTCGAAGCCCGGAACATTCACGTAGAACGCGTCCCTGTCGAGCATCCGGTTTCTCGGGACGAAGTGCAGGCCGATACGGTTCGCCGCGCCGGAGTTCTCGTCACCGGGGATGCTGGCCCGGCCGCAGATCTCGTTCCAGGTGTTGACCCGGGCGTAGGTGGGATCCTCGAGGATGGTCCAACCCGAGCCGGACAGCGGCTGAGCGTACAACTGCGTGCAGTCCTTACCCGTGGCCACCGCCTGCGGGGGCATGCCGCCGCTCTGGTACGTCGCTGCGAACGGGTACTCGTCGCAGCTCGACGTGCTGTTCGGCGGCTTCGAGGCGGGGTTGGGCACGAACTTGTCCGGACCGCTCTTCGGGCAGATCACCTTCCGGTTGGCGTCCTGGCTCGCCTTGCTCGCCAGGTAGTTCAGTGGCGAGTCGTGCTCCCTGCTGCCCGGGTGGTAGGGCAGCTTCTGCATGAGGATCCAGTAGAACGCCCCAGCCGTGGGGTTCGCCTCCGTGTTGACCACATACGTCGGGGTGTAGTCCGGGAAGACACAGCCGATCGTGGTCTTGCCCTTGGCCTCGTTGTCGCAGCGGATGCCGAGCTTGCCGCTGGGCGGCTGGTAGTCGGCACCGCCGTTCGGGGCGCCCCCCATGGTCGAGGACAGGATCCAGTTCAGGTGCACGGTCTCGTTGCCGGTCGTGCCCTGCCAGGTGTGGTCGACTTCCCCGACGGCCATGTGTGTGTCCAGACCCGACCACTTCGGCAGGCTGGACCAGGTGATGCCGCCCGACGAGCAGTTGTGCTGGCAGAACGACTGGACGTTGACCGTCACCGGCGGAACCTTCGGATCAACCTTGGTCGGCTGGATCGAGACGGTCTGCTTGATGGTGGGGCTGTCGATGTCGAGGTCGATCTCGTGCTTGTACGAGTACAGGTTCTGCGCGATCGGCACGTTGTTCTCGTACAACGTGGCCGAGAAGCTGTCCTGGAGGCAGGCCCTGGTGCGCGTGTAGAACATGTCGGCGCCGCTCTTCGCGCAGAAGGCCGTGTTGCCCGCGGCGAGTTGCTGCTTGCTCTGCTTGACGGGCTCACCGCGGAACTGCAGGCAGACCTCACTGCTCGCCCTGCCCTTGACGGGGCGGCAGTCGAACGCGCCGGAGTGCTTGTCGGCCGACGGCCCGGCGTTCGCGGCCCGTGCGCCCGCACGGGGGAAGACATGGCCGGGGAGGGTGGTCACGGGCTCCACCTCGGCCGGCTCCGGGGCGTCGGGGTTCATCTCGGGCATCTGGATGTCGGTGATCAGGTCGTACGAGCCCGGTACGAACGCCACCGCGTCGAAGGCGATGTCCTGGTCACCGGTGCCGTCCGGCGTGATGGTGGTGAGCCGGACCTGAGCGGCGTTGTCGAACCGGTAGGCGCCGAGCGAGACCCAGCGGTTTCCGTCGCCGGGCTGCGAGATCGTGCGCTTCTCGGTCCCGTGGGCCGTCTCGATCTCGTAGGTGGCGTACTTGGTCTGGGCTCCGTGGTCGGGCAGGTGCACCATGACCTTGGCCTGGCCGGTGAGCTTGTCGTTCAGCTTCCAGCTGCCGGTGATCTTCAACCGCTGGCCCTTGGCGTCGTCCGCGCGGGTGTGGCCGAAGTAGAAGTGACCGCCGAAGCCCGCGCCCAGCTGGTGCAGGTCGACCTTGGCCGGGTACACCACCTCGACGGCATTGTTGGCGAAGTTGAAGCCAAAACTCCCGGAGTTCTTCCAGGAGTTGGTGCAGCCGGGCCGGACGACGGGCGTGCCCGCGGGGACGTCGTCGACGATCAGGGCGTTGCTCGGCAGGCCCGTGGTGGTGCACACCGGCGGATAGGCGGTGCCGTCGGCCTCCTCCGGCATGCTCTCGCCGAAGCGGATGAACTCGAAGCCGCAGGTGTCGACGCAGTCGCTCTTCCAGGTGACCGGCTTGTTCCACCAGCACTTGAAGTCCTCACGGCCACAGGGGCCGCTGGTCGCGCTGTCGTTGGAGGCGCCGTCCGATATCCGGCTCGGGGTGCAGGAGTTGGAGGAGTCGCAGAACGCGCCCTCGGGTGCCTTGACCTGGGCCCGGTTGTACTTGGCGCTGCCCTTGACGGTGACGGCCTCACTGGTGCCGTTCCAGGTGGACTGGCGGAAGGCGGGGACCATCACGCCCGGGGACTCCAGGAAGGACGGCGGGTGGGCGGCAAAGCCGAGGACCTTCTCCTGGTAGGGCCAGTTCTGCGGGCGGGCGGCGGCGCTGGCGTCGTCGTTGCCCGCGGCGTTCTCCATGAACGGCAGCCGTCCGGCGTCCCATTCGGGGTTGGCCGGGTTGTTGGCCCAGCCCAGGCCCCACGGCGTGCCGGCTGTTCCCTTCGGGTGGAACCCGGAGTTGTAGGCCCACAGGGCGAAGTACCAGTTCTCGGGGCGGCCGTTGGCGCCGTGGTTGGCGATCAGGCCCGCGTCACGGGTCTCGTTCCACTTGGAGACGAGGGTCTGCAGGCCCGCCGCGATGTTCGCGGTGTAGTCGAGGGCCGCGGCCCGCTGCTTCTGGTACGGCCAGGCCTCGCCGCCGTGGCCGTCCTCACGGCCGGCCATCCGCATGTGGTCGGTGATCTGCGTGATGCCGTAACCGCAGTCCGCCTCGGCGAAGTTGACGTCCCAGTCATTGGCCGAGTCGCCGTCATAGAGGTCGATGCCGTAGTAGTTGCCGATCAGCGGGCTGGCGGTGACGCCGGGCACGGCCGAGCGGGCGGCCTGCCACATGTTGGACTCCTGGGTGGTCACACCGAGCATGACCTGCGCGATGGCGCGGCCACCGCCACTCAGCGGCGGGTTCAGGAAGAGGGTCTGCGGCTGGTAGGCCGGCATCCCGAGGTTCTTCCAGTTGGCCGATCGCGAGATGTGGGTGTTCAGCAGGCCCTTGACCGCCATGTTGACGGCCCATTCCACCTGACGCGGTTTGGGCTGCATGGCCTGGTTACGCGGGTCGTTGCGCGGTACGGAGCAGGTGCGCTCCTCCTCCACCGGGTTGCTGGGGTCACCGGCGGCCGCGGCGGACAGGGACCGCTTGGCCTTCCCCGACCCTGTGAGCAGTCCGGGGGACGGGTCCCGGCCCTGGGCGGCCCGCGTCGAGACATGGCGCGTCGGGTCCACGGTGAAGGACGCCTTGCGCCCGGTGTCCTCGACTGTGAGGGACATCTTCACCGGGCGGGCCACGGCGGTGTCGCCGGGCATCAGGAGCGTGCCCTTGCCGTCGGCCCATGCCGTAGGGGTCAGGACGGCCTCACCGCGTGTGGAGACGGTGGCGTCCTTCGGAGCCGACGTCAGCCTTCTTACGGTCGGAGGCAGTTGGCCGGTCTTCACCGTCTGCTTCGTGTCGCCGGTCACGTACACGTTGCCGGCACCACGGGTCAGTCCGGTCTCCGTGGCGAGCCCCTGTGCCAGCACGGCCGCGCCCGTCCGCCGGGCGTCCGGGTGGGTGACCGCGGAGGCGGTGATGCGCTTGACCTTGGAAGTGAGTCCCCGTTTGTCGAGGAAGGCGAGCCCGTCTTCGCTGTCCGGGGTGAGCCGGTACGGCACGCCGTCGGTGCGGACGAGGGCCTTGCGTCCTCCGCGCGCGTCGATGCGTACGACCTGCGCGCCTGAGGCCGCGGCTATGGAGTTGTCGGCGACCGGGACCGCCGAGGTGTACTGGCCCTTGAGCTTGATCGGCTTGCTGAGTTCGGCCGTCCGCGTGTTCAGCCGGAACAGCCGGGTGCCGGGCAGGTCTTCGCTGCCGGATTGGGTCAGGACAGCCGTTTCACCCGTTCCGCAGCCAGGGTTGTAGTACGACAGCGACGTCTTGAGACCCAGTTTGGTCACGTGTCCGGAGGCCAGGTCGACCACCGCGGTGAAGCCTCCGCGGGCCATCAACTGCGGTGTGTTGGTGAAGGTGCGGGGAGCGTAGACGACGATGGCCCGCGTCCCTGAGCCGGTGACGCAGATGTTGCCTATCCAGGCGTCGGTGTCGAACCCGGGCTCGGACAAGGACGCGGCCGTGCGCCATGTGTAGCCGTCGTTCTTCCGGGCTGTGAGGATGTGGAAGCCCTCGGCGTCCCCCGAGGTTGTCCATGCGAGGTCGCTGGAGCTCTTCCAGGACTTGCCCAGTACGGCGGTGCGCTTGGCCGAGGGCACCGCATCGGACGCGGACGTCGCCGGCTTCCGCGCGGTGTCGCGGGTCGGTGAGGGCTCGTCGGCGAAGGCCGTGGCCTGTACCAGCGATGCGAGTACCGCCCCGGCCGCAACCGCGGCCAGGGGCGCGAGTGTTCTTTTTCTTGGTCTCAAGAGAGACTTCCCCCTTCTCGTTCAGTGGAGGGGGAGTCGGCCGGTGCCGGCGTTGGGCACGCACGGACACTGGCTCGTGCGGCGGTTCCCCCTCTCACCGATACACGGGCATACGGGGGTGACGCGGCGTGCACAGGCCGCTGAACGCCCCCGTTGTATGTGCATGTGCCTTCAGGCGGAAGGCTTTGGTCTGAGCGATTCCGCCGACGACGAAGGTCACTTTAGGCACGCCATGCACTCGTCAATCAAGGAATCGACCGGAGCATGACGGGAAACCATCTGGGTGATCTCCGTCCGGGACCAGCCGGGGAACATGCACAACAGGCGCCCTCAGCTGTGAAGTTGCCATGAATCAGATGTGCGCGGCGCGCCTGCGGGGGCGGCAGAGTGGCTGAATTGCGACACACAGGAAAGGGCGCCCGGCAGTGCCGGGCGCCCTTTCCTGTTGCTAGAGGTCTTGCTGGAGGTCGTGCTAGAGGTCGTCACCCGGGTCGAGCGGATCCTCCGGGGTGCCGCTGCCCGTCGGCGGGGAGATCGTCGGTGTGCTCGGCGCGGACGTGGTCGGCGCCGGCGTCGTGGGTGTCTCGCTGGGCGGCTTGGACGTCGGGGACTCCGAGGTCGGCGGCGGGGACGTCGGCTTCTTCGTGGTCGGTTCGTCCGACGGGGTCTGGGTCGGTTGCTGGGTGACCGACGGCGACTTGGTCGGCTTGACCGCCGCGCCCTGGTCGGTGTCCAGGTCGAACTTGGAGTTCTTGGCCGAGACCCCGAAGGTGTACGCCGCCCAGATCTGTGCCGGGAAGCCACCTCCGTTGACGCGGTCCTCGCCGCCCGCGCCGTACATCTTGACCTGCGCGCTGGTCTTCACGTCCTCGCCGAACAGGCCCACCGAGGTGACCAGGTCGGGCGTGTAGCCGGTGAACCAGGCCGACTTGTTGTCGTCGGAGGTACCGGTCTTGCCGGCGACCTGCTGGCCGTCGCGCGCCGAGTTGTCCCGCACGGACGTGCGGGCCGTACCGTCGTCGACCACGCCGGTCAGCACCGAGGTGACGGTGTCGGCGGTCTCCGGGGAGAGGACCTGCTCGCCGATCGGGTCGGGCATCTCCACCTTGCTGGTGGCGTGCTCGGCCGACTTGATGATGCTCGGCGTGACCTGCTTGCCGTGGTTGTCGAGCGTGGCGTAGACCCCGGCCATCTGCAGCGGGCTCGCGCCCATGGTGCCGAGGGTCAGCGCGGGCACCGGCTTGAGGTCGCCGGTGTCCATACCGAGCTTGGCGCCCGTCTCGAGCACGTTGTCCATGCCGACGTCCACGCCCATCTGCGCGAAGACGGAGTTGATGGACTTGTTCATCGCCGTCTGCACGGTGACGTCGCCGTAGTCCTGGTCGTCCTCGTTCTCCGGCCCGAAGGCGATGTCGCTGCCCTTGACCGCGCGCTTGCTGGTGCCGTCGTAGATCGTGTTCGTGGTGATCGGCTTGTCGTCCTGCGTCACCGCGCCGTCCTCGAGGGCGGCGGCGAGGATCACCGGCTTGAACGTGGAGGCGGGCTGGTAGTCCGGGCGGGTCGCGTTGCTCCGGTAGTGCTCGAAGTAGTCCACACCGCCGTACAGGGCGACGATCTTGCCTGTCTTCGGGTCGACCGAGACCGCGCCGGCCTGGACGTTCTTGTCGACCGGCCGCTTCTTCGGATCCAGCTTGCTGGTCAGCTGCGCCTTGACGGCCTTCTCCAGCTTGGCCTGCTTCTTCTTGTCGATGTTCAGGGTGATGGTCCACCCCCTGCCGACGACCTGGGCCTCCGCCTGAGAGCGCGACATGCCCTCCCGCTTCATCAGCTGATCCTCGATCTGCGTGTTGGCGAGGTCGACCAGGTAGCCCTTCTGGCCTTCCAGTCCGGCGGCGGCCTTCGGCTTCTTCGGCGGCTCGAACGTCATGCCGTCGCGCTCGGCCTTGTCCAGCCAGCCCTCCTCGACCATGTTGTCCAGGACGTAGTTCCAGCGGTTCTGCACCAGCTTCTTGCCGGTCTCGCTCGCGACCTCCCAGTCGTACTGGCTCGGCGCCTGGAGGACGGCGGCGAGATACGCGCCCTGCTCGACCGAGAGGTCCTCGGCGTCGACCCGGTAGTAGGCCTGGGCCGCGGCCTGGATGCCGTAGGCGTTGCGGCCGTAGTAGCTGGTGTTGATGTAGCCGGCGAGGATGTCGTCCTTGGACTTCTGGCGGTCCACCTTCAGGGAGATGACCATCTCCTTGAGCTTGCGGGTGACCGTCTGCTCCTGGGTGAGGTAGTAGTTCTTGACGTACTGCTGGGTGATCGTCGAACCGCCCTGCGCACCCCGGCCCATGAGCGTGTTGTACAGACCGCGGGCCGTGCCCTTCAGGTCGATGCCGGAGTCGGTGTAGAAGCTCTTGTTCTCGGCGGCGACGAAGGTGTGCTGGACGCCCTTGGGCACCTTGGACAGGTCCACGATCTCGCGGTTGACCTTGCCGGAGCGAGCCAGGACCGTTTTGCCGTCGCTGTACTTGTAGACGTTGCTCTGGAGCTCCGCGGCCTGCGCCGCCGCGTTGCCGTTGGGCACGGGCACCATGATGTACAGCACGATGAAGGAGCCGATACCGAGGAGGCAGAGGCCGAAGAAGGTGCCGAGGATCTTCTTCCAGGTGAACGGCCTGCGTATGCCGCTCTTCCCGGCCTTGCCCGCTTTTTTGGACTTGTCGCCGCCCTTGCCCTTGGCTGCCATGCGGGTGGCGGCCCGGCCGCCACCCTCGACACCCGCAGCCGGCGACGAGGACGAGCTGGTGGACGCCGCGCGGTGGCCACCCCGTTGTCGCGCTCGTCTCTCTTCCGCTCGTCCCATGAGTCCGCTCGCTCCGCTTCGTTATCTGTTGTCACACAGGTTCGTGGCTCAGGTCAGCTCAGCAAGCTAACACCGCTTGGTGTGACAAAGGGCTTTCGATCCTGTCTTTTGCGGACGTGACAATCAGCACCCGTCCCACTGGAATCGACGTACGAGAGGGAGCAAGGGTTGCCAGGACGGGATGAAGTGTTAGCACTTGGATAGCTGCGAGCGACCGGGGCCGTCCGCCCGGCGGTCCGAGGCCTGTCGCAGAACCGTGACAATCGGCTCCCACCTGCGCGACCGTACGCCCCGCCACGATCCGCACACTCGACGTATACATACGGGGTATACACCGTGTGTAGAGTCCTCCTCATGTCCATCGGTCACACTCTTCTGGGACTCCTGGAGTCCGGCCCGCGCCACGGTTACGACCTGAAGCGGGCCTTCGACGAGAAATTCGGTCACGACCGGCCACTGCACTACGGCCAGGTCTATTCGACGATGTCCCGCCTGCTCAAGAACGGGTTCGTCGAGGTCGACGGCATCGAACCCGGCGACGGGCCGGAGCGTAAGCGGTACGCGATCACCGAGGCGGGGATCACCGACGTACAGCAGTGGCTCGCCACGCCGGAGAAGCCCGAGCCGTATCTGCAGTCGACGCTGTACACCAAGGTCGTCCTCGCGCTGCTGACGCGGCGCGACGCGGCCGACATCCTCGACACGCAGCGTGCCGAGCATCTGCGCATGATGCGGATCCTCACCGACCGCAAGCGCAAGGGTGATCTGGCCGACCAGCTCATCTGCGACCACGCCCTGTTCCATCTGGAGGCCGACCTGCGCTGGCTCGAACTGACGGCCGCGCGGCTCGACAAGCTCGCCGAGGCGGTGACCAAGTGACTCCTCCCACCGGTTCCCTGCTGGCGGCCGACGATCTGCGCAAGGCCTACGGCCCGACCCTCGCGCTCGACGGCGCCGAGTTCTCCATCCACCCCGGCGAGGTCGTCGCCGTGATGGGCCCGTCCGGGTCCGGGAAGTCGACGCTGCTGCACTGTCTCGCCGGGATCGTGACACCCGACTCGGGGTCGATCACGTACAACGGGCGCGAGATGGCCACCATGAACGACGCCCAGCGCAGTGCGCTCAGGCGCAGCGAGTTCGGGTTCGTGTTCCAGTTCGGGCAGCTCGTCCCCGAGTTGACCTGCGTCGAGAACGTGGCGCTGCCGCTGAGGCTGAACGGGACCTCCCGCAAGGAGTCCGAGCGGGCCGCGCTGTCGTGGATGGAGCGGCTGGAGGTCGACGACCTGCGCAAGAAGCGGCCCGGTGAGGTGTCCGGCGGGCAGGGGCAGCGGGTCGCCGTGGCGCGGTCGCTGGTCACCAGCCCGCGGGTGCTGTTCGCCGACGAGCCGACCGGCGCGCTCGACTCGCTCAACGGCGAGCGCGTGATGGAGCTGCTGACCGAGGCGGCCCGGTCCACCAACGCCGCCGTCGTGCTGGTCACGCACGAGGCCCGGGTGGCCGCCTACTCCGACCGCGAGATCGTCGTACGGGACGGGAAGTCCCGGGACATGGAGCGGGTCGTATGACCGTGAGGCAGTGGTGGCGGGACCTTGCCATGGGGGTCAGGTTCGCCTTCGCCGGCGGGCGCGAGGGATGGGTCCGGGCGCTGCTGACGGCCGTCGGGGTCGGGCTCGGGGTGGCGCTGCTGCTGCTGACGACCGCCATCCCGAACGCGCTGGCGGTACGGCACGACCGGGAGGACGCCCGCAGCGACCTCCAGTACGGCGACACCAGCACCGGGGTGTCCAGGTCGGACCACTCGCTCCTGATCGTGAGCGCCGGTACGACCTTCCGCGACAAGGATGTCCGGGGGCGGGAGCTGGAGCCGGAGGGGCCGAAGGCGCCCCTGCCGCCGGGGTTGGAGAAGTTCCCGGCGCCGGGCGAGATGGTGGTCTCCCCCGCGCTGAAGGACCTCCTGGAGTCCGGCTCCGGGAAGCTGCTGCGGGAGCGGCTGCCGCAGCGGATCGTCGGCACGATCGGCGAGAGCGGGCTGATCGGCTCGGCGGAACTCGCCTTCTACCGGGGCGGCCAGGGCCTCGCCGACCAGCTCGACCATGGCGGTGTGGCCCGGATCGACCGGTTCGGGAATGACCAGGCGACGTCCGAGAAGACCGACCCCGTGCTGATCCTGCTGATCCTCGTCGTCTTCGTCGTCCTGCTGATGCCGGTCGGCGTGTTCATCGCCGCAGCCGTACGCTTCGGCGGCGAGCGGCGCGACCGGAGGCTCGCGGCGCTCAGGCTGGTCGGCGCCGACGGCCGCTCGACCCGGCGGATCGCCGCCGGCGAGGCCCTCGCGGGCGCGGTGCTCGGGCTGGTGCTCGGCGCGGGCTTCTTCATGATGGGCCGTCAGGTGGCGGGCTCGGTCGAGGTGTTCGACGTCAGTGTGTTCCCGAGCTACCTCAACCCCTCCCCGGCCCTCGCGCTGCTGGTCGGACTCGCCGTGCCGGCGGCCGCGGTGCTCGTCACCCTGATCGCCCTGCGCGGAGTCGTGATCGAGCCGCTGGGTGTGGTGCGCGCTGCCAAGCCGGCCAAGCGTCGGCTGTGGTGGCGGCTGCTGCTGCCGCTGGGCGGGCTCGCGCTGCTCTACCCGATGATCGGGCAGGGCCGGGATGGCGGCGACTTCAACCAGTACCTCGTCGTCGGCGGTGTCATTCTGCTGCTCATCGGCGTGACCGCGCTGCTGCCATGGATCGTCGAGGCCGTCGTCGGACGGCTCGGCGGCGGCGGGGTGGCCTGGCAACTGGCCGTGCGCAGGCTCCAGTTGAGCAGCGGTACGGCCGCCCGCATGGTCAACGGCATCGCGGTCGCGGTGGCCGGGGCGATCGCGCTGCAGATGCTGTTCGCCGGCGTGGAGAGCGACTACACGAAGGACACCGGCTACGACGTAACGCGGGCGCAGATGCAGGTGTCGGTCCCGAAGGAGGTTCCGCTCGGCGGGGCCACCGAGAAGTTCCGCCGGACCGAGGGCGTACGTCAGGTCTTCGCGTACTCCGAGGGACACCTCGGCGAGCGGCGAGCGGATCCGGAGCTCGGCGCCCAGGTGACCGTCGGGGACTGCACGGCGCTCCGGGAGATCGCGGTCCTGCCCTCGTGCCGGGACGGCGACGTGTTCGTCTCACTGGGTGCCGAGTACGACACCGACACCCCGAAGCTGACGAAGGCGGGCCGGACGCTGTACTTCGACCCGTCCTACGAGGGCTCCACGAAGGGCGCGGAGAGCCCGTGGGTGGTCCCGTCGGGACTGAAGAAGGCGCAGAGCCGCACGGACGACCCGACCTTCTCGGCGCGGGGCGGCTTCCTGATCACCCCGAAGGCACTGCCGGCCGCGAACGCTTCCGGCCTGAGCGGCGAGGTGTACCTCAAGCTCGACGAGTCCGTGCCGGACGTGTTCGAGTACGTGCGCAACACGTCGACGGCCATCGACCCCCTGAGCGACCCCATGGTCTGGCAGTCGGTCGAACGGGCCGACAAGTACACGGCCATCCGCACCGGCCTGTTCGCCGGCGCCGCCTGTGTGCTGGCGCTGATCGGGGCGAGCCTGCTGGTGTCGCAGCTGGAGCAACTGCGCGAGCGCAAGCGGCTGTTGTCGGCGCTGGTCGCCTTCGGCACCCGGCGGCGCACGCTGAGTCTGTCGGTGCTGTGGCAGACGGCGATCCCGATCGCGCTCGGTCTGCTGCTGGCGTCGGCGGTGGGGCTCACGCTGGGCGCGGTGCTGCTGCGGATGACGGGCACCACCGTGCGGGTGGACTGGCCGAGCGTGCTGTCCATGACCGGAGTGGGCGCGGCGGTCGTCCTGGTGGTGACCCTGTTCAGCCTGCCGCCGCTGCTGAGGCTGATGCGGCCGGACGGGCTACGGACGGAGTAGCCGGGCCGGTGGGCCGGTTGGGCCGGTTGGGCTGGTGGGCCCCTCTCCTACGGGGGAGGGGCCCTCGCCCTCACAGGCTGTACTCCTTGATCACCCGCCGGACCTGGGCGAACAGCATGCCCACGTTGACGGACTTCCGGCAGACGACCACCGCGACGACGTCCTGTTGCTCGTTCATCCGGACGAACAGGTGTGTGAGGTTCTCGCTGTTGACCAGGATCTCCTGGAAGAAGTGGTTGTCAGTGGTGTTCCCACGGCGTTCCTTGAAGACGTCCTCGATCATCACGACGGTACGGCCCTGGAACAGGTCGAGGGTCGCACCCGCCAGCAGGTCCAGGACCTCGGGCGGGTGGTTCTCGACGGTCTCGTACGACAGCAGCATGCCGGTGGACATGTCGACCACGCCCGAGGCCACACAGTCGGGGGCATCGGTACGGAGGGACTTGACCAGGCCCATCACCTGGTCGGAGAAACCTGGGGTCATACGCTTCGTCGCCATCCCTTCAGACTCCTTCGGCTGCTTTTTCGGTGAGGATCGAGTCGATACGGCGCAGGGTGGGCTGGGTCACCCTGTGCAGGTCGTCGACGTCCATGCCCTCGTCTCCCAGGACGACCATCAGCGCGGTGTCGCCGACGGCGTAGAAGGCGGCGCAGCCGTGGCTGCCATAGGTGACCGTGCGGCGCAGGGTGCCGCGGGCGGTCGCCTGGGCGGTACGGCGGGCGAGGCCGAGGCCGGCCGCGGCGAGGGCGGCGAGGCCCTCCGGGTCGATGGAGTCGGCGGTGTCGGCGGCGATCAGCAGTCCGTCCGCGGCGGCCACGGCGGTGTCGGTGATTCCGGTGACCTGTTCGCGCAGACCGCGCATTTCCCGTGCGAGGGCTTTGTGATCCATGTACTCAACTCCCCTATTTCTGTTCGCATCTGATCGGGCTTTTCGTCTCGATGTGATGGTTCGTTTCGATGTGATGGTTCGTTTTCGGCTGGTCCTTCATTTCGGGATTCCGTTCCGTAGGCGGAAGAAGCCGCCCGGTTTACGGCGGGGCAGGGCGGCGGGAATCGGGGGTGGCGGGGGCAGGAGGGGTTCGGTGGGCCGCTCCGGCGTGCGGGGGTGTACGCCCTGGCCGTCGGGGGGTGTGCACAGGACCGGGATCGGGAGAGGTTCCGCGGGGCACTCCAGGACCCCCTCGGCGAGCATCCGGGCGACCTCGACGGTGGCGGTGTAGACGCCGCGTCCGGTGCGGAAGGCCAGGTCGCGGCTCGTACGGCGGCCGTCGGCGTGAGCGAGCAGTTCGCCGCGCAGGGCGCCATGCGGGCCCGCCGCACCGCCGTTCGCCGGTACGGGGCGCTCCCTGTCGGGGTGCACGGGGCGGGGCAGGGCTGCCAGCGCGGCGAGTCGGCGGGCCGCCTCCCGCAGCAGTCGGGCGGGCGACTCCCCCACCGCGACCTGGGCGAACGGCTCGGCGGCCGGGGCGCGTTCGCAGTCGTCCGCCCGGCCCGCGGCGATCGCGAACGCCGCGTCGTGCAGCGCCATCACGCAGACGACCTTGAGCTGGGCGGCGCCCGCGTACCCGTGGGCGACCAGCCCGGTGGCCGGCCAGCGCGAGCCACCGGACTCCCGTACCAGCTCAGTCCACTGCTCGCCGCTGACCCGCCCGGAGCGCAGCAGCAGGGCCTCGGGGCCCGGCGCGCCCGGGGACTCCACGGCGACCACCAGTCCGTCCCGGAAGTGGACGGTGCCGCCGGGGGACCCGGCGATCCGCAACTCCCCGGTGAAGCGCTCACGCCCGCACTCGGCCAGGGCCGGCGCGAGCAGCTCGTAGCCCGACATCACTCCCCTTGGCATGTCGCACATACGCCTGACGCGTAGCGCTCAGGGAGGAATGTGTATCAGGCCGGGAGCATATTCCGACGAAAGTATTCCGAGCTGTCGTCCGCTGACGGAAGTTGAAGCCGCACGCCGATCAACTGGCCTTGTTCTGGCGTCATCCGGCGCTCATTTGAACGATTCTCGGTCGACTGTCTCTGCCGCGTTCCCATGCCCTTCCGCCCTTTCGGAGCCCAACACCCGTACGGGCAACGGTCGCAGCGCCTCGCGCAGGACGGCGGCCAGTTCCTCGTACTTCGCGCCGCGGGCCAGGAGCGCCCCGACCTCCGCCGCACCGCCCTCGCGCGTACGGCGAGACGCTCACCGGCCGGCGAGAGCAGCACCTTGCGCGTGGTGCGCTCCAGCAGCGTGACCCCGAGTGTCTCCTCCCGTGCGGAGACGGCACCCGAGAGCGCGGGCTGGCTCATACCGATCGCGGTGGCCGCGTCCCGGAAGTGGAGGTGCTCGGCGACGGCGGCGAAGCCCCGGTCCTCTCCGCATGGATGGACGGGGCCCCGGACGCGTCAACGGGCCCCGTCCACCTGCCTGGTGGGCGGGGCCCGTTGGTGCGGGTGCCGTGGAGTTACGGCTTCGGGGGCGTCTCCACCGGTTCCTTATTCATCGCCGTGGCACCCCTCGGCCGCGGCGAGTGCTTCATCGCGGTCTCGTGGGAGTACGACCGCAGATACCCCACCACCGTGTTGGTCACCGCCACCAACGGCACCGCCACCACGGCACCGCCGATCCCCGCGACCATCCCGCCGGCCGCGACCGACAGCACAACCGCCAGCGGGTGCACACGAACGGCCCGGCCCAGGATGAACGGCTGCAGGATGTGGCCCTCGATCTGCTGGACCGCCAGCACCACCGCCAGCACCAGGACCGCCGTGAAGACGCCCTGCGTCACCAGCGCGACCACGACCGCCAGCGCACCGGAGACCACCGCGCCGACGAGCGGGATGAAGGCGAACAGGAAGATGAAGACGGCGAGCGGGACGGCCATCGGGACGTCCAGGAAGAAGATGCCCAGGCCGATGAAGATGGCGTCGATGAGGGCCACGATCACCGTGCCGCGGACGTAGGCCGTCAGGGTCCGCCAGGCCCGGGGGCCCGCGCCCGCCATGGCCGGCCGGGCCGCCGCCGGGACCAGCTTCAGCGTCCACTCCCAGATGCGCCGGCCGTCGTAGAGGAGGAACAGCGTCGAGAAGGCCGCCAGCAGGATGCCGGTGAGCGCCTCGACGACGACCGTGACGCCCTCCAGACCCGCCGACGTGATCTGGTCGGTGTTCGCGCCGACCGCGTTCCGCAGGTTCTCGGCGATCTCGTTGATCTGCTTGTCCGTGACGTGGAAGGGGCTGTTCAACAGCCACTTGCGCAACTCGTCGATGCCGTCCTGGACCTGGTCGGAGAGGTTGTCGATGTTCTCCATGACCTGCCAGGTCACGAACCAGCCGATCAGGCCCATGACGACGAATCCGAGGACCGCGGTCAGCGCGGTGGCCAGGCCGCGCGGAAAGCCGAGCCGCATGAGCCGCGCCACCGTCGGCTGCAGGATCGCCGTGATGAGCAGCGCCGCCACGAACGCCAGCACCACCAGCTGTACGGCGCTGATGACCCGCATGAGCACCCAGAGGGTGCCCGCCAGCACCAGCAGCCGCCAGCCGGCCTCGGCCGCGACCCGCATCCCCCACGGCACGGCCTGCGCGGGATCAGGGCGGGTCACGACGGCCACCGACAGGTGGTCCTCGGACGGCGGGGCGCCGTCGGACGACGGTGTGCCGTCGTCCGCGAACGGAGCCGCCTCGGACTCCGCGTCCTCCCGCTCGGCCCGCGCCCGGCGCTCGTTCAACCGCTCACCCATGTCGGTCAGTCCGGTTCCGAGCCGATCGAGCCACCCTGGCACTTTCGACATGATGCGTCCTCTTCCCCCGTCTCGCCCCACCGCTCCCCCGGAGTCGTCCGGTCCGACCGTACATGGCAACAGCCCCTCTCCCAGGGACGGGGAGGGGCTGCGCGAGGTTGAGTGCGTGGCCGGGGCCACGAAGACTCAGTACCAGTGGTTGGCCTGCCAGAACGACCAGGCCTCACACGGGCTGCCGTACCGGCTGTCCATGTAGTTGAGGCCCCACTTGATCTGGGTGGCCGGGTTGGTCTGCCAGTCGGAGCCGACCGACGACATCTTGGAACCCGGCAGTGCCTGGAAGAGACCGTAGGCGCCGGAGGAAGCATTGACGGCCTGGTAGTTCCAGCTGGACTCGTGGTCCACGATGTTGCTGAAGCACTGGAACTGTCCGCTCGACACCATCGAACGGGCCATCGACTGGATCTGCGCGATGGAGTAAGAGCTCTGGACGGGGAAGCTGGAGGGGGTGTCCGCCTTGACCGACTTGACCTCGGCCTCGGCTTCGGCCTCAGCCTTGGCCTTCTCCTTGGCCGCCTGCTCCGCCTTCTCGGCGGCGTCCTTCTTCTCCTGCGCGGTCTTGGCGGCCTCCTTGCGAGCCGACTCCTCCGCGACCTTCTTGGCGCTCACGTCCGCGGCGATGGCCTGGGTGTCGGCCTGCTGCGTGAGAGACGCGAGCTGAACCTGCGCTTGTTGACCCGCGGGGATGTCCGCGAGGAGCGTCGAGTCGGCTGCCGTCGCCTCCGCGTCGATGGGCTGCGCGGTGCTGCCCGAGGCAACTCCGACGACGCTTCCGACAGCGGTGACCGCCGTGGCCGAGGCCACTGCGAATCCCCTGACCGAAATCGGGCTCACACGGTTTCCTTCCAGCATCGTCCGCTTCGGTGACCCTGGCGGACGCAATCGTGCCCCTGGCACTGGCCTCCCAACTGCGGGGTCACGGGAGGCGCGGGCCCGGTGGACAACTCCCCTGCGGGAGAGCCGCGTGAAAACTCGGGCGGCATACGACGACTGTATGGAGTTGGGTGTGGTTCCTGTGGTGCCGTACCGCTGGGGGCACAGATGTGTCGTATGCGGGGCCTGACAGGAGTGAGACTCTGCCGTACCCCGACACCGCGAGGCAATTCTGTGTTGCGTGTGAAAGCTCACATCCCGTTTGCGCCCGGTGATTCTGAGAAAGCGCCACGCGCGAAGGCGCCGCCCGGCTAGGCTCACTGCCTTTTACCGGACGGCGCCAACCAACGGGTAGCTACCGCAAGTTCAGCACTTGGGTCAGATGTGCCCGTCCTCCAGCATTTCGGTCACAAGGGCCGCGATCTGGGACCTCTCGGACCGCGTCAGCGTGACGTGAGCGAAGAGCGGATGACCCTTCAGCTTCTCGACCACGGCGACGACACCGTCGTACCGACCGACTCTCAGGTTGTCCCGCTGGGCCACGTCATGGGTGAGAACCACCCGTGAATTCGCGCCGATTCGGGACAGAACGGTCAGCAGGACGTTCCGTTCCAGTGACTGCGCCTCGTCCACGATCACGAACGCGTCGTGGAGTGAGCGGCCCCGGATGTGGGTGAGCGGGAGAACCTCCAGCATCCCGCGCGCGGTGACCTCCTCGATGACCTCGCGGCTGGTGACCGCGGACAGCGTGTCGAAGACCGCTTGCGCCCAGGGGCTCATCTTCTCGGCCTCGGAGCCGGGCAGATAGCCGAGCTCCTGTCCGCCCACCGCGTACAGCGGCCGGAAGACCATCACCTTCTGGTGCTGGCGGCGCTCCAGGACCGCCTCCAGGCCCGCGCACAGCGCGAGCGCCGACTTGCCGGTGCCGGCCCGTCCGCCCATGGACACGATCCCGATGTCCGGGTCGAGGAGCAGATCCAGCGCGATGCGCTGCTCCGCGCTCCTGCCCTTGATGCCGAACGCCTCACGCTCCCCGCGGACCAGCCGGACGCTGCCCTCGGGCGAGACCCGGCCGAGGGCCTTGCCGCGCTCGGACTGGATCGTCAGCCCCGTGTGCACCGGGAGGTCGGCGGCCTCGGGAACGTGGACATGTCCCTCCTCGAAGAGGATGTCGACCTGTTCGCCGGGCAGGGTCAGTTCGGACATTCCGGTCCAGCCGGAGGCGTCCGTGATGGCGAGTTCGGCTCGGTACTCCTCGGCGAGGAGACCGACCGAGGACGCCTTGATCCTGAGCGGAAGGTCCTTCGACACCACTGTGACGTCGAACCCCTCGGCCTGCAGGTTGCGGGCGACCGCGAGGATGCGGGAGTCGTTGTCCCCCAGGCGGTAGCCGCTGGGCAGCACGCTGGGGTCCGAGTGGTTGAGCTCGACACGGACGGTCCCGCCGAGTTCCCCGATCGGGAGGGGGGCGTCGAGGCGACCGAATCGGACCCGGAACTCGTCCAGCAGGCGCAAGGCCTGCCGGGCGAAGTAGCCGAGTTCGGGATGGTGTCGCTTGGCCTCCAGTTCCGTCACCACGACGATGGGAAGCACGACCTCGTGCTCGTCGAAGCGGCTCAGGGCGTTCGGGTCGGCCAGCAGGACGCTGGTGTCGAGAACATAGGTGCGCCGGTCTGGCATACGGCGCTTTGTGCTGGTCACCACGGAAGGACGTACCCCCTCGGATGAGGTCGGGGAGCGACGGAGTGGAGCTGGACCGGTCGTCGGCCGCGATGCACGGGCCGGAAACCGGCCCTCCACTGCTTCGTCCGCGCTGAGACCGCACGGTCGGGCTGGTGCAAAGGGCCTCCCGGGCGGACGGCCCCGTGCCGTCCGCTGAGATCCGACACCCGTGGTTCGGGCGTCGACCTGTTTGCCTTATGCCCTCGAATCTGCTGCGCCATGCCAGCACATAGGACGGCGCGCTGGTGAACTCCTTGTTACTTCCACCCCAAAGGGGGTATTCGCTGCTCTTTCCGGGTGACGACCGTCAGCCGCCGTAGCGGCGGTGGCGCGCCGCGTAGTCACGCAGGGCGCGCAGGAAGTCGACCTTGCGGAAGGCCGGCCAGAAGACTTCACAGAAGTAGTACTCGGAGTGGGCGGTCTGCCAGAGCATGAATCCGGACAGGCGCTGCTCACCGCTGGTACGGATCACCAGGTCCGGGTCGGGCTGGTCGCCGGTGTAGAGGTGGCGGCCGATCGTCTCGACGTCGACGGACTCGGCGAGCTCCTCCATGGAGGTGTTCTTGTCGGCGGCGTCGAGGATCATCGAGCGGACCGCGTCGGCGATCTCCTGGCGGCCGCCGTAGCCGATGGCTACGTTGACCAGTATCCCGTCCCTCGCCGCGGTGGTCTCCTCGGCCTCCTTGATGGCGTCCCGCATCCCCTGCGGCAGCAGGTCGAGCGCGCCGACGTGGTGCACCCGCCAGCGGCCGTCGGCGGCGAGGGAGCGGACCACGTCCTCGATGATCCCGAAGAGCGGGACGAGCTCTTCCTGCGGCCGGTCGAAGTTGTCCGTGGAGAACAGCCAGAGGGTGACGACCTCGACGTCCGTCTCGGTGCACCAGCCGAGGAACTCCTCGATCTTGTCGGCACCGGCACGGTGACCCTGGGCGGTGGTGGAACCCGCGGCCTTCGCCCAGCGCCGGTTTCCGTCCATGACGACGCCGATGTGCTTGGGCACCTGGGCGTGGTCCAGGTGACCTTCCACCCGGCGTGCGTACAGCCTGACGAGCAGGCCGCGCAGTGTGTCGCGCAGGTTCACGTGATTGTCAGCCCCTCCGTGCGGATGCGGTCCCCGCGAGCCGAAGGGTACCGGTGCGTGCAGTGGGCGTGCCTTGTGGGGTCCGTCCGCACCGCGTGGGCCGGCGGGGTGAACCCTCCTCACGGGTGCCCGTTCCGGGCAGAAAAAACGGGCCGGTCCGTGGGGGGGAGACGGACCGGCCCGAGGGGGGGTTTCCACCATAACCCTTCGTAAGTGATGCTGCGCGCATCGGCGTGCCACAACTACTCTCCGGAGTCGGGCGACGACGCGGCGGTGGTGATCCGCGGGACCTGTCGTGCCTGGTACGTGGCCGGATAGCGGCGGATTCTCGGGGCTGAACCGGCTGATTCTCGAGTGGAAACCAGAGGGAACGGTTCCCCCCGGTGGGTGACAGCGAGTGCGAACGCCTCTTTGACGCCGCCACGGGTGGGCTTTCGCGCCGGTACGGGTGGCCACGGCACCCCGCGGCCTTCTCCATCGCTCGGTACCACCGGCGCGGCTCGCTGGAGGAACTGGCTGGAGGAGCTGGAGGGACTGGAGGGAGCTGGAGAGAAGAGGACAGAATCTGACCTCGTTCCGTCCTAGCGTCGGGCCATGACCGTGAGAATCACCTGGGAACAGGCAAGCGCGCGGCGGCTGGGACGTCAGTTCCTGGCCAGCCCCGCCGAAACCGGTACGGCCGTCGCCGATGTGGTCGGCGCGATGCTCGCCGCGCACGCACAGGTCCTTTCGGCGGCGGAGGTGTCGGTGGGGGTGCGTGCCGCCGGGACGACCCGGGCGGATGTACGGGCCGCGCTGTGGGAGGAGCGTTCACTCGTGAAGACCCACGGCCCGCGCGGGACCGTCCATCTCCTGGCCACCCGCGAACTGCCGCTGTGGTGCGCCGCGCTGACCGCCGTTCCGGTCGGCGCGGGCCCCTTTACGGCCGACGCACGGGTCACCGAGGAGCAGGCCGGGCAGATCGTGGCGGCGATCGGGGACGCCCTCGACGGGGTGTGCCTGACCGTCGACGAGCTGAGCGAGGAGGTCGTCGCCCGCACCGGCCCGTGGGCCGGTGACCTCGTGATGCCCGCCTTCCAGGACATGTGGCCGCGCTGGCGGCAGGTGATGCACCGGGCGGGCCAGTCGGGCGCGCTGTGCTTCGGACCGAACCGGGGCCGCCGGGTGACCTACACCCGCCCGCCGCACTTCGACCCGCTGCCACCGGACGAGGCGGTACATGAACTCGTACGGCGGTATCTGCGGGCCTACGGGCCGTCGACACCGGCGTACTTCACCAAGTGGCTGGCAGCACCGGGTGGTTGGGTCGGCCGGCTGTTCGGGGAGATGCGGGAGGCGGGTGAGATCGAGGAGGTCCTCTTCGAAGGTGCCCCGGCTTGGGTGGCGGCCGGAGACACCGGCTTCCCCGAGGCGCCGGTCCTCGGGGTGCGGCTGCTGCCCTACTTCGACGCGTACGGCATCGCCGCACAGCCGCGTGAGGTGCTGTTCCCGGGTGCCGCGTACCGGAGGGCGCTGGCGGGCGGCCAGGCCGGGAACTACCCCCTGCTGCTGGTCGACGGGGTGGTGGCGGGGGTCTGGCACCAGCGACGCCAGGGACGGCGTACGACCGTCACCGTGGAGCCGCTCGAGCGCCTGACGGCGCGCCAGGAGCGGGAGTTGGGCGAGCAGGTGGAACGGGTGGGCGAAGTGCTGGAGGCGCGGCCCGAGTTGGTGATCGGGAAGGTCACGGCGGGGCCGCACGCCTAGGACAGATCCTGGCGGGCTCACTCGCCTGGTGTGCGGGCCTCGAAGAGATGACGGGTGCTGTGGGCGACGAACGGGCCCTCGGACTCGATCTGCTCGTGCAACGAGCGAAGCCGGGGCTCGTACGCCTCGACGGTGAAGCCGGGGACCATCCAGACCACCTTCCGCAGAAAGTGGACGACGGCCGCGATGTCGTGGAACTCCACGCGCAGCCGTTCGGCGCGCAGGTCGACGATCTCCAGCCCGGCCGCCTCCGCGGCGGCACGCTCGCGGTCGGGGTGGCGGTCGCTGCGGCCCGCGTCCGGCTGGGGGCCGAGGAAGTACTCGACGAGCTCGAAGACGCTGGCGGGGCCGACATGCTGGGCGAAGTACGTGCCCCCGGGGCGCAGGACGCGGACGATCTCCGGCCAGTCGGGGCGGATCGGATGGCGGCTGACGACGAGATCGAAGGTCGCGTCCGCGAAGGGCAACGGCGCGTCGTCCGGGGTCGCGACGACGGCGACGCCACGCGGCCGGAGCAGCGCCGTGGCCTTGGCCACGTTCGGCGGCCAGACCTCCGTGGCGGCGGTGAGCACGGGCGCCTTCGGGGCGGCGGCCGCCAGGGCGAAGTCGAGGACCTCACCGCCACCGGTGTGGATGTCGAGCGCGGCGGACGCGCCCGCCAGCCGCCCGGCCATCGATCGCGCGTACCCCCATGAGGGCCGTGCCTCGGTGGCCCGACCCTCGAACCAGGAGAAGTCCCACCCTTCGGTGGGCACGGCGGCACCTTCGGCGACGAGGTCTTCGAAGGTGCGGGGCTCCGGGTGCGTGGCTGACTGATCCATGGGGTGATCGTCGCAGGGCGTTGTCAGTGGCCGCTGTTAATTTTCCGGGCATGACGACTCAGGAACCGCGGGATGCCTCGGGGATGCCGTACGCGGGCGGCGAGAAGGACACTCTGCGCGCGAGCCTCGACCGGCACCGGGACGCGGTGCTGTGGAAGCTGGACGGTCTCGACGACGAGCAGCAGCGCCGCCCCATGACACCGTCCGGGACGACCCTGCTCGGGCTCGTCAAGCACCTCGCGTCGGTGGAGTACGGCTGGTTCGTGGGGACCTTCGGGGGCGAGGTCGAGCCGCTGTGGTTCGACCCGTACAGCGAGGAGGACTTGCGCACGGAGGACGACACGACGGAGCGGATCGTCGAGTTCTACGGCCGCGCCCGCGCCGCCGCCGACCGCATGATCGCCGAACGCTCACTGGACGACCTGGGCCGGCCGGCATGGCGCCAGGGCGACTCGGTGTCCCTGCGCTGGGTCCTGGTCCACATGATCGAGGAGACCGCGAGACACGCGGGCCACATGGACATCGTGCGGGAGCTGATCGACGGGTGTACGGGGGATCACCGGCCGGCTTGAGCGGCTGAGCCGACCGGCAGGATTCGGCCCGTCGGCCTCGGCCCTCGGCCGGGGTTCACGGCACCAGGGGCCGGACTTCCTGCGCGGTGAACCGCACGAACCCCTCCGGGTCCGGCTCGTCGCCCGTCGGCTGGAGCACCACCGTGTCGGCGCCCGCCTCGGCCAGTCGCTGGACGGCCTTGGCGACGGCGCCGGCGTCCCCGGCGACACCCAGGTCCGGGACGGAGTCCAGCCCCTCGTCGGTCAGCTCGGCACGCAGTCGGGCGGCGGCGTCCGGTCCGGTGGCGGCGAGGAGGTAGACGACGAGCTTGTGCGGCTCGGTCCGCCCGGCCGCGGCCCGCCCCTCGTCGATGAGTCGGCGTGCCCGTCGCACCCCGTCGGGCGGGGTGGACGCGGTGAGTAGGGTGCCGTCCGCGACCTCGCCGGCGAGCCGCAGCGTGCGCGGACCGGTGGCGCCGGCGAGCACCTGGATGTCGCCGCCAGCGGCCGGCGGCCAGTCGAGAGCGACGTCGTCCAGCGCGATGTAACGCCCGTCGGTGGTGACCCGCTCTCCGCGCAACAGGGCGCGCAGCGCGACGAGATGCTCCCGCAGCAAGGTCAGCGGGGACTCGGCCCGTGCCCCGACCTGCCCCATCCAGTCCTGCACCCCGTGCCCGAGGGCGAGGATCGCACGGTCGGGGAACAGCCGGTGCAGGGTGGCCGCCTCCATCGCGGTGACGGCGACGTTCCGCAACGGCACCGGCAGCAGCCCGACCCCGATCCGTACCCGCTCGGTCCAGGCGAGCGCGGCGGCGGCCGCCGAGACCCCACCCTCACGGAAACAGTCCTCCCAGAGCCACAGCTCCTCCAAGCCGACGTCATCCGCGCGCCTGGCGACGGATCGCAGGTCTTCGGGCGGCAACTGCGGACGGAACACTGCACCGAGAGTGGTCATGGCGGCTTACCTACCCGCTACGGACGCGCCCGTCACGTCCCGGGCGCTTCCGGCTGAAGCCGCTCGTGGCGCAGCAGTACGACACCGTTGCCGAAGGTCCGGGACTCGATGAGTCGGAGGGACGTCGCTGTGCGGGGGTCGGTTCGGGGGAAGAGGGGTTTGCCGTCGCCGATGAGGACGGGATGGACGTACACATGGAACTCGTCGACGAGGTCGTGTCGCAGGAATGCGGCGGCGATGTCGGCCCCGCCGAGCCCGAGGTCGCCGCCCGGCTGCTCCTTGAGCGCCCGCACCTCCTCCGGGACGACCTCCCGCGCGATCGTGCTGTTCCAGTCGGCGTGCCGCAGGGTCCGTGAGTAGACGACCTTCGGGATGTCCCGCCAGATGCGGGCGAACCCGGTCGTGACCGGGTCGGCCTCGGGGTCGGAGTCGGCCGTGGGCCAGTACCCGGCCATGAGCTCGTACATGACCCGGCCGTGCAGCAGCCCGCCCATCCTCGCGACCGTGTCGTTGGCGTGCCGGTGCAGTTCCTCGTCGACGCGGTGCCAGGAGATGTCCCGGCCGGGGCCCTCGATATAGCCGTCCAGGGAGATCGACATCATCAGGACGATCTTTCGCACGTCTCGGTCACCTCGTTCGGTCGGGTACGACGAATCGTCATCACGGTCCCAGACTCGGATACGTTCGGTCGGTATTGAGAAGCGGCACAGGGAGGTGACCTCGCGTGGGACGCTGGCTCGACGGACGGGGCAGGCTGGTGGTGCACGGCGGGGACGGGGCGGAGCGGGTCACCGTCCCGCTGGAGATCGCGACCTCCTACCGGGCCCGCACGAAGGGGCTGCTCGGGCGGGACTCCGTCGACGGGGCGATGCTGCTGTCCCCCGCCGGCAGCGTGCACACCTTCCGGATGCGTATCCCCATCGACGTCGCCTATCTGGATCGCAGCCTCAACGTCCTCGCCGTACACACCATGAAGCCGGGCCGCCTGGGACTGCCCCGCCTGCGGTCCCGGCATGTGCTGGAGGCGGCGGCGGGGGCGATGTCGGGGTGGGGAATCCGGGCGGGGGCCCGGGTGACGGTGGAGAGGGATCTGGGGGGCGGGGAGGGAGGGTAGGCGGCAGAGCAGGGTGTTTCGGCCTCAGATCGATGCGGGCCCGGACGAAGCGAGAAGTTCTTGCAAGTCCCGTACGAGGATCAGGTCGTAGCGACCCAGTGCGGACAGATTCTCGAAGATCTGCCGCGCCGTTGCCTCCTGGCGCTCCAGGTTCGAGTCGAAATCGCGCACGGTGAAGAGTGAGTCGTACTGCTCGAACGCCATGCCGTGGTCGTCCTCGTACTCATGGGTGAACTCGACCTCGACCGCCGCGTGCCCCAGGTTCGCCGCGCAGTCGATGAACTGAGTGTCCACCGGCCTCACTTCGGCGCCACACGCCGTCGCGATATCACGGACGACTTGCTCCCGCGGAATTCCGGGACGCAGGAAGATGTAGTGGTACTCGCTCATACGACATCCCTAGGGCCAAGTAATAGTGTATCCGTCGCCGATGATCCGAATCGAGTTCATCCGGCCCGGCGGATTATTGTGCAGGAATTTGTCCAGCCCTTCACGCGCTCCGCTTTCGGCAAGACCGCTCCCACGTGCGTCGACGACGGCATCGCGCGCCTGCTTCTTGGCCGTGTTCAGCGTGTTCTTCACGGAGTTCGGAGCGGCTCCCGGTTCCAAGGTCTTGAACTCCGTCGGAACACCGTCCACGACAGCGTCGGGAGTTTTACGGCCTGCCACTTGAGACTCCTTGAGCGCTTTCACGCTCCTGCCTTCCGTTTGCAGCGTCTCAGCAATTCTGCGCTCCTTGGGGCTGAATGCCTTCTCGGACTCGTCTATGGAACCATCCCGGGACTTCCCCTGATCGCCCTCCCCCGACCTGTCGCTTTCACCAGCCGAGTTTCCGCCTCCAGCCCCCGCGACTATCAGAGCGATCCCCGCGGCGCCGAGGCGAACGGCCAAGAGGGCGCCCTCGGCTGTGAGTCCGCCGGCCGTGCCGGAGCCGGCGAGGGCGAGACCCGCTCCCGGTGGGAAGAGGGCCAGGAGGGAGAGGAGGAGCAGGGCGAAGCCCAGGTAGGCGAGGAAGTGGTCGAGGGCTTCGAGGAGGTGGGAGGTGGGGATGACGGGGCCGACGGAGCTGCCGGAAGAGGTGATGCTTCGCCAGAGGAGAAGGGTTCCTGCCGTCGCGGAGGACAGCGCCGTGCTGAAGCGGAAGCGGTGGACGGCGAGTTGTTCGGCCAGGAGGTGCGTGGTCGCCCGGTGCCAGGTGCGGAGCAGCACGGTCAGGAGCCAGGCCGTCCAGACCATGGCGGCTGCCGCGCAGGCCTGGAGGATCTTCGGGCCGATGCCCGTCGTGAAGTACTCCTGGAGGTCGGCCGTGGACCTGAACGAGCCGACGCCCAGGAAGAGGACGGACGGGAGGACCAGGGCCCAGGGGACGAGGGCCAGGAGCAGTCGTCTTCCGCGCTGTGCCGTGCCGGTTCCGGCCGCTCCGAGGTAGGCACGGACACGGACACGGATGGCAGCCGGGCTGCTCCAGGCGTGGGGGTTGTCCGTGGCGTCGATCCGGGTGGCCAGGTCGGCCACCACTCGGTGCAAGGGTTCGTCAAGGGTGTGCGTGCCGTCAGAGGTGCGCGAGGCGGGGGCGGACGACGGGGCGGATGCCCCATAGCAGAGCGCTCTGCGCAGTCGTATGAAACTCAGGGCTATCAGAGGAGTCCAGGGCCACCGCCAGGACGCGTAGCGGATCAGGTTGCCCGCGGTGTCGCCGTTCGTCCGCTCCCCGGCCAGGAGGATGCCGGGGAGGGTTCGCCTCGCGCGGTGCAGGGAGATCAGGTCCGCTGTCATCGCCAGTAGCAGAGCGAGGAGAGGGGCAGCCCAGAGTCTGTCGTCGAGGGTTGCCAGCCACTGTGCGGCCTCGCTACGCGCGTGGCCGGGCCCGGCGACGTAGTTGTTCAGCGTGTGGTGGGCCACCGCGGCGGCGAAGGGGAGTGCCGCAAGGGGTTTCCACCGCTTGCGGGCTCGCAACAGGATGCCAACCGCCAGGCCTGCCAGGGTCGTCCACGTCAGGTGCGTGAAGGTCGCCACCGTGACGTCGCCCGTCCGGTCGAGGTGCAAGGTGGCGACCGGGGACGGCAGCCAGGACGTGGCCGCCTCGCCCCAGCCCGGGACGTACGGCGGTGACAGGCTGTCGGGGATCAGCCAACCGCCGTGACGGGACAATGCGCGGTCCGCGTCCAGGGAGTAGCGCAGCAGGGCTTCGAGGAGTCCGAAGCCGGCGCCCAGGGCGGCTCCCAGGATCGTGAAGTCCGTCAGACCCCACTGGCGGCGGACCCTCGTGTACAGACCTGCCAGCAGCAGGGGTGCGGCCTTCGCCAGTTCCTCCACCCACGGGGCCGTGGTGTAGGCCGTCGTGTTCACCACGTCGACCAGCGAGCGGCCGGTCTGGGCGGCGATCGTTCGCGTGTAGGCGAGTTCCAGGAGCGCGGCAGCGGTTCCGCAGGCGTAGGCACCGACGAGGATGGCCAGCAGGACGGTGGAGAGGCGTACGGAGCGGGTCGGCCAGGAGAGGGCGGCGAGTTGCAGAACCCCGTACACGGCCGCGGCCACCATGAGGATGTTCACGTGTGCTTCCCCGCTCCGCCCGTTCCCGCAGAGCTCCCGGTCAGTTCTCTCCGCGAGGGAAGGACACCTCGACCCGTCGGTTCTTCTTGCGGCCGGACTCCGTCGCGTTGGAGGAGATGGGGTACTGCTCGCCGTAGCCGCGGACCTCGAAGGTGACGTTCGGGTCGTTGAGTTCCTGGTCCAGGATGTCCTGGACGGCGTTGGCGCGTTGCTTGGACAGTACGTCGCCGTGAGCGGCGGAGCCGAGGTCGTCCGTGAAGCCGAACACCCGTACCCGCGTGCCGTTCTGGGTCTTGATCTCGTCCGCGATGGAGGTGATACGGGCCTTCGCCTCCGCGCCCAGCTTCGCGCTGTCCTTGCCGAACAGCACCTCTGCCTGAAGCGCGAACTTCACGTCCGCGTTGGTGTCCTCCCGGCGCTCGTCACCGCTCTGATCCTCGACGACCTGCTTGATGTCCAGCACCTTCGGCTCCGCGAGGGTGCCACCCTCCGGGAGCTTCAGGTCCGGGTCGTTGGCGTCCACGTTCACGGGGGCGGAGGCGGTGGGTTCGGTGCCGGGGGGGACGCTGGGGCTGGTGTCGGCGTGGGCCGCGAGGGCTGTGCCGGCAAGGAAAAGGGAGGTTGTCGTGAGAATCAGTGTGAGGCGCACATGGGTCATTGGTGGCCTCACCCGGAGATCTGGATGGAGGCAGCGGCGAAGGCGGGGAGCTGGAAGGTGACTTCGGTCGTGTCAGTGGGGGGCGCGGGGAACTGCAGGAAGACTGCCACGGTTTCGCCGGCCTTCACTGTCGAGAATCCTGTGGTCGTCAGGGGGCGGCCGTCCGTATCGCGCAGCACGTAATACCGCTTCTTGCCCTTCGAATCCACGAGCGTCGCGCCGCCGAGTGACCTGCCGTTCCTGATGATCTCGGTCTCGTTGCCGCTCAACGAAGCGGGAACCGCGACGCCCTTGGCGCCGTCGTTCCTCAAGTTTCCGTTCACGGTGACGAAACCGCCGGAATCCCGCTCGGCGGAGGTGACCTGGAGGACGAGTCCGTCGGGTCCCTTCAACTCGGCCAGGGGCGCTTCGGACTGGCCCTCCTGAGTACTCGGTTGAGACCCACTCTCCTTGGAGCTGGACGCCGAACTCTCCGGCTTCTGGTCGTCGTCACCTCCACCACCGCAGCCGGCCATGCCGAGAGCCACTCCGGCCACGACTGTCAACGTGACCACCGCCCTGCATGCCTTCGCAGTGAACCGAATGCTCATCACTCTGCTTCCTTCGTCATTCGTCGTTCGCTTGTGAATCGGCCAGGTGTACGTTGAAGAGGTCTTCCGGTTCCGGCAGAACAGTGAGATCGTCCGGATTCAGGATCCACTCCCTGTCCTTGCAGTCGAGCTCCGGCAGTACGTCTCCGTCGGCGTCCTCTCCCAGTGGCTCGAACGTACAGAGCGGCTCGATCACGGCAGTGGCACTCGCCTGCGAATGCATGTTCTCGGTACCGGGAACGATGGAGTCACCGACAGGCTTGTTCGTCTCGACGTCGACCGTGTAGCCCGGGGGCAAACCCGGCGCCGCCCCGCAGAATGCGGTGGCATCGTTCTGCGCCGCGAGCTGGTCGGCCCGCCCGCACCCGTCGAACGGCACTCCTTCGCCGTCGAAAATGGCCTGCCACTTGGTCGGGTCGAGTACGTTCTCCACCCACTCGTCGGAGAGTTTGTCCCGCGTGTCCATGGCGGCCGCGAGTGCCGCCGCGTCTGCTGCCGTCTGAGCGCCGTTCCGATTCGCCGCGGCCTGGCCGACCGCGAGGTATGCGAACGCGAGAAGGAGCAGACCCGCCACCACCGTGATGTAGATGGGGAAAGCCTGCCCCGCGTCGCCGGGCCTGCGGCGCTGCTTCAGCCGCCGGTAACCTCGGCGATCTTTGTCGTGATTGCGTCGAAGATCGTCTGCCCGATATCCGTCCCCGTGATCGCCAAAACGATCGCCACCACCACAGCGATGATCCCCAGATACTCCACCGCCGTCTGCCCCTTGTCGTCGCGGGCGGCGCGGTTGCGCAGGTACGCGGCGGTGGTGTTGATCCAGTTGGTCATGGTGTTCCCCTCCGATGGCGGCCGATCGGCGAGCGATCACCCCAACGTACGACGGAACACCCCTTTCTGCCGAGGGCCCCTGGGCCCAATTCCGGGCCCAATGAAGAATCCCGCCGCCTCTCCCTGGTGTCAGCACAGGTCACCCCAGTCCTCGGTGTGAACCCATGGCCGTGCCGAGCCACTTGGCGGTGGCCTGGGAGCGGCTGGTGCTGTGGAGCTTGGCGAAGATGCGGTTAATGTGGTTCTTGACCGTCTTCTCGCTGATGAAGCAAGTGGCGGCGATCTGCTGGTTGTTCATCCCCGACGCGATGAGGTCCATGATCTCCGCCTCCCTCGTACTGAGCTGGAACCGCGCCCTCGACGACTGTCCCACATCTGGTTGCACTCGTGAAGTCGTTTTCGGAGAATTGGAGGGAGACGACATCCACGGAAGGGGATATGTACCCGATGAGGGCAGTGAAACTCTTTGCTGATGAGAAGAAGTGGAAGGTTGGACTTCGTATGCGGTCGCACCTGACGCACGGAGTCGGCCCAGCAGCGCTCCCGCCGCCGTGGGGGTGAAGTGGGGGCGGCCCTCCTTGATGTCCCGTACGGCGTTCACGAGTTGGTCGGCGGTGAACTCGCCGTGGACGAGGTAGCCGTCGGCTCCGCGTCGCAGGGCTTCCTCCACGATCTCCGGTTCCCCGCTGTACGTCAGCATCATCACCGGGGCGATCCTCACCAGGTACGGGAGCGCCGAGATGCCGTCCAGGCCGGGCATGCGGACGTCCAGGAGGACGATGTCGGGACGGTGGTCCCGGGCCGCCTCGCAGGCCTCGTGACCGTCGACCGCCTCGGCCACCACCGTGATGTCCGCGCGGCCGGAGAGCAGGGCGGTCAGGCCAGCTCGGACCACGGGGTTGTCGTCGGCCACGACGACCCGTAAGCCGGGGGTGGGGGGCGATGGGGTCCTCGAATGCGTCGTCGTCGCACTCATCGATGTCCTCGATGCTCTCGTCGTCGCGGTCTCGTCGTCCTCATTACAGCGCTTCCCAAGTCTCCGGTGGCGCTGCCGCCAAGGGGAGTTCCAGCAGGACCTCCGTGCCCCGGGAGTGCGTGCCCTTGCCGATACGGATGCCGGCGCCCACCGACGCCGCTCGCTCGACCATGCCGACCAGGCCGAAGTGGCCCGAGCGGCGGAGCTCTTCGAGGGTCGTGTCCGGAGGGAGGCCGCGTCCGTCGTCGTACACGCTGATGCGGAGGACGTCGCCGTGGACTCCCCCGTGGACGTCGAGGCGGGTCGCGGCGGCGTGGCGGTGGGCGTTCTCCATGGCCTCCGTGGCGATGGTGAGGAGGTGGCGGGCCACGTCGGGCGGCAGCCGGAGCGGCTGCTCCGTCGGATCGCCGGTCGGGTGGTAGGTGGTCGCCCGCGCGGTTCGGGCGCCGAAGTCGTGGGTGCGGGCGGCCAGTTCCGCGAGTACGTCGGTGGTGTGGTCGAGGTCCGATTCACGGCGCAGGTCGGCCAGGAGTTCGCGGGACTCGGCGGCCGCCCTGCGGGCCGAGCGGGAGACGAGTTCGGCCTGCCGCTTGATGAGGGCCGGGTCGATGCGGGGAGCGCCCGCCGAGTGCGCCAGCCCGTCCGCGGCCAGGGCCACCCCGTGGAGGGTCTTGGCCACGGAGTCGTGCATCTCCCGGGCGAGACGGGCCCGTTCGGCGCTCACCGCCTCCGCAGCGGCCAGGCGGGCCTGGACGGTGGTCAGGGCCTGGGTGGCGACGCCGAAGCGGAGCATCAGGTTGCGGAGGGTGGAGCCGACGGCTCCCGTGATGACGCAGAGGCCGGGCAGCAGCAGGGCTTCCGCGAGTTCGGCGCGTTCGCCTTTCAGGGTGGCCTGGACGAGCAGCAGGATCAGTGACTGGAGGGAGGCGAAGACGGCCGCGCCTCGCCAGCCGTAGACGATGCCCGCGAGGAGAGGGGTGCAGACGCTGACGTAGGCGAGGGTGCTGTCCGGGCCCGCCGAAATCAGGAGCAGGGAACCGAAGAGGGTGTCCACGGCCAGGAGGGTGGGGTGGCGCAGGAGCAGAGGGCCGAAGCGTTCCCAGTCCCTGAAGAGGACGTACGAGCCCATGAAGGTGACGACCACGGCGGCGCCGACCAGGCGGGCGCCCAGGCCGGGATTCGCGTTGAGGAGGGCGGAGGGGGCGGCGAGGGCGATCATCGCGAGACGGAAGCCGAAGACCTGGCGGCACATGGCCTGGAGGGCGTTCACCTGGAGGGGGATGGGTGGCGCGGGTTCGTCTGTCGATTTCTTCGGCGGAGGCTGGTCGCCGTCAACTGGCCGGGGCGGCTGGGACGGTTGCCCAGCGTCGGCGGCCGTGGCAGCCCACCGCGCGGGCTGATCGCCGTCGGCGTTCATACGACCGTCCGCCGCCCGTGCGGCGCGCCCGTCCACCACCGGTACGGCGCGCCCGTCCACCGCCCGTACGGCGACCCCGTCCGCCGGACCCAGCCTCTTCTCCACGTCCGGCCCACGAACCTGCCCGCGCGCACGCCCCTGCCCCCGCCCCCGCCCCTGCCCGTGCGCCCACCCAGCAGCCCGCCGCTTGCTCCCGGCGCCCGTCCTCGCCCGCACCCTCGCTCTCATCCGCGCGCTCACCCTCACCTCTCGCCCGCCCCCTACTTCCCGGTGATCGAGCCGAAGTCCGTCCCCGACCCCAGCAGCAACCCCGCCCCCAGCAGGATCATCGTGGCCGGGACCATGAACGTCGTGATCATCATCGTGGCCTTGGGGACCGCCCGGGCGGCCTTGCGGCGGGCGTTCTGGGCGTCGGTGCGGCGCATGTCCTTCGCCAGGGAGACGAGCGTGTCGACGATCGGCGCCCCCAGCTCCTCCCCCTGCTGGAGGGCCGTCACGAACATCGCGACCTGTTCGGAGTCGTTCCTGCGGCGCAGCTCCGCGAAGGCCTGGCGGCGGCTCATGCCGAGGTCCATCTGGCGCAGCGTGATGCGGAGTTCGTCCGCCCAGGGGCCCTCGTACTTCGAGGCGACGCGGTCCAGTGCCTGGCGGAAGCCGAGGCCCGCGCTCACCACGACGGCCAGGACGTCCAGGAAGTCCGGCAGGGTCCGCTCGATCACGTCCTTGCGGATCCGGATCGCCGACCAGATGCCGACCTCCGTCCAGAACGCGCCGAACGCCAGCAGCAACAGGGCCACCAGGAGGTCGCCGCGGAGCAGGAACACCAGGAAGCCGAGGCCGCCGAGGAAGCCGTAGACCGCGCGGCGCGCCGCGTAGCGGTCGATGGTGAGGCCGCCGGGGTTGCCTGCCAGGTCGATCTTGCGGCGGTACTTCGCGACCTGCTTGGGGCCCATCAGCCGCAGTACGGCGGGGGCGTAGCGCATGCCGAGGCGGTCGATCAGGGAGTCGACCGCGCCGGTGCGGGTGGCGCCGACCTCCAGGGCCAGCACCAGGTCGCTGGGGAGTTTCACCTCCGCCCGGTACATGCGGATGCCGGTGAAGATGCCCCAGACGGCGAGGCCCATCAGCAGGGCCAGCAGGAGTGCCATCTACCCAGTTCCTCCCAGCCGTTCAGACGTCGATCCGCGACAGGCGGCGGATGAGGACAAAGCCCACGGTGTACAACCCGAACGCGACGATCACCGCCGCCTGGCCAAGCGGTGAGCCGGTCATACGGTCCAGGGCGCCGTCCTTCACCCCGTTCATCAGGAACAGCGAGCCGACGCCGAGCACCGGCACCGCGTACGACGTCATGTTCACCTGGGACAGCTGGGTGCGGACCTCGCGCCGGGTCTCCTTGCGTTCCTCCAGCGTCTCCGTCAGGTTCCGCAGGGCGCTCACCACCTGGCCGCCCGCCCGGTTGGAGAGAACCAACGTCGTGACCAGGACGACCAGTTCACGGGACGGGAGCCGGTCGGCCATCTCGCCGAGCGCGTCGTCCATCGTGGCGCCCATCGCCAACTGGTTGTCGACCTTGGCGAGTTCCTCGCCCGCCGGCGCCTCCAGCTCCTCCGCGGCCATGCCGATCGCGGTGCGGAGCGCGAGCCCCGCCTGCGTGGCGTTGGCCAGGATGCGGGCCATCTCCGGGAGTTGGTTGATGAACTTCTCGATGCGTTTCTGCCGTTGCCAGGTGAGGAACTGCAGCGCCGCCCAGATGCCCAGCAGTCCGGCGATCGGCCCGAAGAAGGGGGCCAGGGCGGCCTGCCCGACCAGCCACAGGCCCGCCACCGCGGCCAGCATCGCGGCGAAGAACTCGCCGGGCGTGATGTCCATGCCGGTCGCCGCCAGCCGCAGTTCCAGGTTCCGGCCCGTCCGGGTCCGCCGCAGTCGGCGGTCCAGGTTGCGGAAGCGGCGCCGCCGGCCGGTGACGGATATCTGGCCGGCGGACGACAGCCGCTCCACGAGCGCTGCCCGCTGTGCCCTGCCCTTGGCGTAGGTGTGCACACCGATGACGGTGAGTACGCAGGTCAGCAGGGTGACGCCGATGGTGAGCGTGACAAGGTTCTGGAGATCCATGGGGGCGGTCCTACCTGGCTTCTCGGATGGCTAGCTGATCTGCGGAACGGGCCACACCGAAGGCCTGGGGCGTGGGCTGGCTCGCCATGTAGAGGCGGTCGGCGGTACGGCGCGGGAGCGGGAAGTGCTGGTAGGCCCCGTAGATCCGGCCGTCGGCCGCCATCGGCCGGGCGTCGAAGCGGGCGACGGTGGCCAGCCGGTACGGCTCGCTGCCGTGGCTGTCGAGCAGCGCGATCTCGGTGATACGGCGGACGCCGTCCGCGAACCGGGTGAGCTGGATGATGACGTCGATGGCGCTGTTGATCTGGTCGTGCAGCGCCTCGAAGGGGATCTCCACCTCGGACATGGACGCCAGGGTCTTCAGCCGCATCAGCGCGTCCTCCGCGCTGTTGGCGTGCACGGTCGCAAGGGAGCCGTCGTGGCCCGTCGACATCGCCTGGAGCATGTCGAGCGACTCGCCGCCACGGACCTCACCGACCACGATCCGGTCAGGGCGCATACGCAGCGAGTTGCGGACCAGGTCGCGGATGGTGATACGGCCCTTGCCCTCGACGTTCGGCGGACGGGACTCCAGCCGGACCACGTGCCGTTGCTGGAGCTGGAGTTCGGCCGAGTCCTCGATGGTGATGATGCGGTCGCCGTCGGGGATGAGACCCGACAACGCGTTCAGCAGCGTCGTCTTGCCGGTGCCCGTCGCACCCGACACGATGATGTTGAACCGCGCCTGCACCAGGCCCGCCAGCAGATACAGCATGTGCTCGTCGAGCGAGCCGAAGTCGGCCAGTTCGCTGAGCGTGAAGGAGCGCGGGAAGCGGCGGATGGTGAGGATGGCGCCGGTCAGCGACAGGGGCGGGATGATGACGTTGACGCGCTCGCCGGACGGGAGCCGGGCGTCGACCATCGGGTTCGACTCGTCCACCCGCCGGTTGACCGTCGACACGATCCGCTCGATGGTCTGCATCAGCTGGTCGTGGGAGGGGAAGCGGAGCGGCAGCTGCTCCACCCTGCCGCCGCGCTCCACGAAGATCGAGTCCGGGCCGTTCACCATGATCTCGGTGATGGACGCGTCCTCCAGCAGCGGTTCGAGTATGCCGAGCCCGAGTGCCTCGTCGACCACCCTGCGGATCAGCTGCGAGCGCTCCACCGTCGACAGGACCGGGCCCTCCCGGCTGATGATGTGCCCGAGCACCCGCTCCAGCCGCGCCCTGCGCTCGGCCGCCGCCAGCGCGCTCATCTCCGCGAGGTCGATCTCCTCCAGCAGCTTGGCCCGGTAGGAGGCGACCAGGTGGCCGTCCTCGCCCCGGCTGCTGTTGTCTTCCGGGGAGTTGATGCGTGACCGCAGGCTCATTAGTGGTTCCTCAGTGGTCGAGCGGCATGGTGGCGGTCTTCTGGGCGGTGTCGAAGTCCCAGCCGGGGACGATCGACGGGATCTGGACGGTGGCGGTGACGGTGACCTCGTCACCGCCCTCCACAGCGGCACAGCCGACGGTCAGCCAGTCGCTTATCGCGTTCGCGCATCCCTCCTGGGCGCTCAACTCGATCGAGGCCGCGCGCGCACCCGCCCTGGCCGCCGTTCCGGCCTGCTGGGCGGTGTAGGCGATCAGTCCGATCTGTACGCCCGCCATCGCCACGAGGACCAGGATCGGGATGAACCCGAGGTACTCCAGGGCGACCTGACCGCGGTCGCGGCGAACCCCGCCTCCGCCGTGGCGTTTCCCGTCGTACGACATCTCAGTCCTTCACCTCCTCGACGGCCCCGGCGTGGCCCTCCACGTCGAAGGGGAAGCCGATCGCGCCCGGGAAGAGGACGGGCACGTGGAGGGTGACGTCGGCCGTGACATAGCCGCCGGAGGTGGAGCACTCCACCTCGCCGCCCCACGCGCCCGGCAGCTTGTCCAGGCCCGCCTGGACGCACGCCCCCTGCCGCTCTCCCTCCGGGACCGCCGTCCCCGCCCGTACCGCCTCGTCCGCAGCATTCCCCGCGAGCGTGAACGTGTACCCCAGCAGCACGAACTGCCACATCAGCACCAGGGTGACGAGGATCAGCGGGGTCATGCCGAGGAACTCGACGGTGACCTGGCCGTCGTCCCTCCGCATGGCGCCCTTCCACTTGGGATGGCGCATCCCTGGTGCCACGGCACTAGCTCCCCAGCTCACGGCGTCGCCGGAAGCCGACCGCGGCCCGGTCGCCGCCGCGTAGCCGGCCGGCGCGGTGACCAGGGTTGTCGGGGCTCTTGACCAGTCCGAGCTCGGCCGCGAGGGCCCACAGGGCCTGCTTGACCGTGCTCTTGCCGTCGAGTTCGTGGACGCGGCCGGCGTCCACCGCGCTCTGGAGTTCCTTGAAGTTGGCGGGGATCGCGACGCCCGCGACGGCCGTGCCGGTGATCTTCTGGATCAGCGGGGGCTGGATCTCCGTACCGCGGGTGTGGCGGTTGACGACGACGGTCGTCTCCTCGGCCTTGCGGATCTGGAGCCGGTCCCACATCCGGACGGTGCGTTTGGCGCCCCGGACCGCGACCACGTCGGGCGTGGTGACAAGCAGGGCCGTGTCCGCCATCTCCACGGCGGCCGCGCCGGCGCCACCGAGCTGGGCGCCGCAGTCGACGACGACGACCTCGTAGCGTGAGCGCAGGGCGCTGACGATCTGGCGGGCGGCCCGGTCGGTGACCTCCTCGCCGCGTTCGCCCTCACCGGGGGCGAGCAGCAGGGCGACGCCGGTGTCGTGGGGGAAGACGGCGTCGGCGAGGACGCGGGGGGAGATGTCGGTGATGGCGGCGAGGTCGACGACCGAGCGGCGGAACTGGACGTCCAGGTAGGACGCGATGTCCCCGGTCTGCAGATCCATGTCGAGCAGGGCGGTGCTGCGGCCCGACGCCTGGGCGGCGAGGGCGAGTTGGATGGCGGTGAGGGTCGCCCCCACGCCTCCCTTCGCCCCGCTGACCGTGACGACGGTCCCGCCGACACCGGTGAACACGTCGCCGCCGACGCCCAGATGACGCCGTACGCCCACCGACCACTGGGCGACCGCCTGGACGCGGCTGGCCAGTTCCTCGTAGCCGAGCGGCAGGGCGATCAGGCCGCGGGCGCCGTAGTCCATGGCGGCCTGGAAGAGGCCGGGGCTGGCGTCGGAGGTGACGAGGATGACACCGACGGCGGGGAAGCGGAGGGCGACCTCGCGGATGAGTTCCAGGGCCGGGACCGGGCCGATGCGCTCGTGGACGACCACCACCTCGGGCAGTTCGTCGATCGACTCGGTGGCGAGGCGGGCGAGGGTGTCGATGAGCTGGGTGGAGTCGACCACCGGGGCGAGCGGTTCGGCGTCCGGGAGCTGGCTGAGCAACGTGGTGATGGACCGGACCGCGTCCGTGTCGCCGACTGCCGGGAGGATCCTCGTGGGCATGGCGGCCTCTCACTTGTCCTTGGCGAGTTCGTAGCTGCGGTCCTGCTCCGGGACGGTGGTGTCGGTGCCGGGTGCGACGAGCGCGAGCCGGACCTCCTTGGCGAACGACTCGGCGTACGTGATGCGCTGGGCGTCGAGGGTGGAGAGCGCGAAGGTGATGGGGACGGCGTCGGTCTCCTGCCGGGTGCGGTCGTCCGCGTCGGGCTTGAGGGCGGTCAGCTCACCGACGTCGATGACCCTGGCATTGGCCACGATGATCTTGGACTGGTCGGGATCGACCTCCCGCTGTCCCTCGAAGGTGGCGTACACGTTGACCGACGAACCCGGCGTGATCTTTCCCGCGACACCGGTCGCCGCGTCGATCATGATGGCGACCTCCTGCTCCCCGGGCCGCAGGGCGGGCTGGTCGACGATCATGTCGCTCTGCAGCAGGGAGCCCTTGCGCAGCGTGGTGACGGCGATCTTGCCGCGGAGCCGGGAGAGGTCGGTGACCGCGGTGTCCGGCAGCCAGCGCTCGGGCATCTCGGTCTTCTCGAACTGGCCCGCGCTGAGGCTCGTGTAGGGATTCACGTCGGACTTCAGCCGGTACGCGGTGACCTCGGGTCCGACCTTGGACTTCACGTCGTTGATGACGGACAGCACGCCGGCGAAGGCGCCGAGGGCGCACAGGACCGACAGAAGCAGGAGTATCACGCCGCGGCGCTGACGGGAGTTCATGAACCGTACGACCTCGTCGGGGGGGGTTGGGTGGGGCGGGGTGGGGCTGGCCGAGCGGGCGGTGGCGGCCCGGGTCGGCTCACCCGGCGGGCAGTTGGTTCCCGTACACGGACGACACACGCGAGACGGACGACACGGGTGCCGCGGGCGATACCGGCGCTGTCGCGGAGCAGAAGACGCAGCGATCGCCGATGACCTCGATGCCGCACCAGTGACAGGTGTTCTGCCGCACCGAGGTGACCAGTTGGTAGAGCACCGACAGGTCCGGCAGGAAGGTGCAGAACTCGATGAGCCGGCCGGTGCCCCACCACAGCGCGGACTCGGCGGGCAGCGGGGCCTCGCGCAGCCCCTGCACGCTCCACGACTTGGCCAGGGTCGCGTTGACCCAGTCGGACTGCAGCTGCCCGCGGGCGACCAGCATCGACGTGGAGAACTCCGGGCCCGCGAGGGTCACGCCGGGCGCGATGCGCACGAGCTGCGGCTGCGGGTGGGCGAGCACGCCGAACTGACTGCCCGGCACCCAGGACTTGGCGTGCGACTTCAGGCCCACGGGGACGCGGTCGAGCTTGGCGACGGAGCCGAGCAGCGCCCCCGCGTGGAGGTAGTGGGTGAGCAGCCGGGCGGCCGAGGCGAGCACGCCGGGGCTCAGGTCGCAGGAGGCGAGCTGCCGCAACTGGCGTGCCAGGACGGCGAGTCCGAGGGGCGGCAGATCGGGCCGGAACAGGGCGATCCGGTCGCTCTCCAGGAGGGAGCGGACGGTGAGCAGCCGCCGCTCGACCTCCCGGGGTGTGGCCTGCGAGCACACGACGATCACATGACCGTGCTGCTCGATGAGTGTCTGCACCGCGGCCAGCGACCGGTCGAGCGGCTGCTTGTCCAGGTCCGACAGAACGGCGGCAGGCATGGTTCGATCGTCCTGCGGCGGCAGCGCCATATCGGCACTGGTCACGGCAATGGCAGTTGGCACGCGCAGCTCCCCGAATCCCATGCCCGTGGGCCCGCCCGGCGTCACTCCGGCCCGCCCGTCGACTTCACTGCGTGACTACCTGAGCACTGTATCCACGCCCCTGTGACCGGAGAACAGCGTTTCTGTGACTTCCTCATCCCCTTGAGGACTTAAAAGGGGCCTATTTCCGTGCAGATGGGGCGCACTTGCCACGGGCCCTCGTACGTCCAGGGCGAGTTGCCCCCGCCCTCGCGACGAAACCGGCGAGACTCTTGACAGTTGAATTGGTCTGGACCACTTTATAGGCACAGCGGTGGCCACCGTCGTCCCATGCCCCTCTCCCCCACAGGAGGCACCAGTGCGCCGCGAAACAGGCATGCCCGGACACCGGCACGGACGCAGACGGATACAGACCCGGATACAGACCCGGACACGGATCCGCACCCGGATCCGGCTCCTCGCGGGATCCCTCACCACGACCATCGCCGTAGGCCTCGCCCTCCCCCTCGGACTCACGGTCGCCGTCGCGGGCCAGGCTTCGGCCGCGGACGTCAACAACGCGAAGAACGCCGGCTTCGAGTCCGGCCTCACCAACTGGACCTGCTCCGCGGGCAGCGGTACGACCGTCTCCTCCCCGGTGCACGGCGGCTCGGCCGCGCTGAAGTCGACGCCGGCCGGCCAGGACAACGCGAAGTGCGTCCAGACGGTCGCGGTCAAGCCCAACTCGACGTACACACTGAGCGCGTGGGTGCAGGGCGGGTACGCCTATCTGGGCGCGACCGGCACGGGCACGACGGACGTGTCGACCTGGACCCCGGACTCGTCCTCGTGGAAGCAACTGTCGACCACGTTCACCACGGGCTCCTCGACGACCTCGGTGACGGCGTACACACACGGCTGGTACGGACAGGCGGCGTACTACGCGGACGACGTGTCGCTGTACGGGCCGGACGGCGGCGGTGGCGGCGACCCGACCCCGACGGTCCCGGGGACGCCGACGGGAGTCACCGTGACCGGGACGGCGTCCTCGTCGGTCTCCCTGGCCTGGAACACGGTCTCCGGCGCCACCGGTTACACCGTCTACCGGGACGGCACCAAGGTGACGGCGGTGACCGGAACCTCGGCGACGGTGACCGGCCTCGCGGCCTCGACGTCGTACTCCTTCCAGGTCGCGGCGACGAACGCGGCGGGTGAGTCGGCGAAGTCGGCGGCGGTGACGGGCCGAACGACGGCTTCCTCGGGCAGTGGCGGGGGCACGGTGCCCAAGCACGCCGTGACGGGTTACTGGCAGAACTTCAACAACGGCGCGACGGTACAGAAGCTCTCGGACGTCCAGTCCCAGTACGACATCATCGCGGTGGCCTTCGCGGACGCCACGACAACACCGGGCGCCGTGACCTTCAACCTCGACTCGGCCGGGCTCGGCGGCTACACCGTCGACCAGTTCAAGGCGGACGTGAAGGCGAAGCAGGCGGCGGGCAAGAAGGTCATCATCTCGATCGGCGGCCAGAACGGCACGGTCTCGGTGACCGACTCGACCTCCGCGACGAACTTCGCCAACTCGGTCTACACCCTGATGCAGACGTACGGCTTCGACGGCGTCGACATCGACCTGGAGAACGGCCTCAACGCGACTTACATGACGCAGGCGTTGCGGGCGCTGGCCGCGAAGGCCGGGGCGTCCCTGGTGTTGACGATGGCCCCGCAGACGATCGACATGCAGTCGACGTCCAACACCTATTTCCAGACCGCGCTGAACCTGAAAGACATCCTCACGGTCGTCAACATGCAGTACTACAACAGCGGTTCCATGCTGGGCTGCGACGGCAAGGTCTACAGCCAGGGCTCCGTCGACTTCCTGACAGCCCTGGCCTGCATCCAGTTGGAAGGCGGCCTGTCCCCGTCCCAGGTGGGCCTCGGCCTCCCGGCGTCACCGAGCGGCGCGGGGAGCGGGTACGTCTCACCGTCGGTGGTGAACAACGCGCTGGACTGCCTGACGAGGGGGACGGGGTGCGGGTCGTTCAAGCCGTCGCGGACTTATCCGGAGCTGCGGGGGGCTATGACTTGGTCTACGAACTGGGATGCGCGGGCGGGGAATGCGTGGTCCGGGGTGGTGGGACCGCACGTGCATGGGCTGCCGTAGCGGTCGCCGACTGAGGTCACCGGCGTGGCGCCAGTCCGTCTCGGCGCCACGCCCACAACTTCTTAGGGCGAGCTCATGCGTCATCGCTCCGCAGCCGTCGCGCTATGTCGATGTCCCTTTGGAGCGCACTGAGGCGAGGCGGTTCCCGGGCGGCGTCAAGCACAACGACATGCAACCGGTCGCCTGTCTGCGGCGGGGCTGTGTTCTCGTCCCACCAGGACGGGTGTTTCACCTGATCGACGAATCCGTCTCCGCCGCCGTCGACTTCGACCTTCGCTCCGACCGGGGCGACGGCGACGACTGTCACGTCGAGCTCTTGGTGATCCTGAAGTGTCACTTCGACCCTGGCCACATCAGGCGCACCATCCCGCTTCGACGAGGAGGTCTACAAGAGCCGCAACGCAGCGATCCGCCTATGGCTTCGACCATGATCCGCCGAACACAGACCTAGTCCTCCCAGTCGAGCTGATGCTCCGGCACCCCCACGCTGGCCCCGTAGGCAACCGCTTCCGCCCGACGAGGGTCGTTGGCCCCCGTGTAGCGGAAGACTCGGCAGGCGAACACCACCACCCGTTCCGTCCCCACCCGGTAATCGGCGTACCAGCCTCCTTCAGGAGAGAGGCCTTCTGTCAACGCCCGGGCCAGCGGCGCATCATCCTGTACGTCGCTCTCGAACTCCAGGACCGTCCACACAGGAGGCTGGCTTCCACGCGCCGAGTCAGCGAGGTCCATCCGCGTGACTCGACACACCCGCAGTCCCGTCAACTCAAGCACTGCACCCGACCGCAGACTCTCTCCGATGACGCAACCCGTGATCACTGCGCTTCCTCCCAAGGCGTGGACGTGTCAGCCACCACCGTAGGCGTCGCGCCCGGGCCGACAGGGGAAAGTTGAGGAGATCCGCCGGCCCCATAGGCCCGAGATGCGCCCTATCGGGCTATGGGGCCGGGGCAGGTCAGAGCAGGTGATCGACCTTGCCCGCCTTGATCTCGAGGATGAGCGAACGGAGCGCTTCACGGGTGTCGGCGAGGTAGGCGTCCTCGTACACCCGGCTCCGCGCGAGCGTGTCGAAGTACGCTCCCTCAGTCGCCACGCGATTTGGCCTCGAACAGAGACTCCTCGATCTTGGTCGGTGGGAGCCAGGCGGGTGGCGCGGGAGGCCCGAAGGCGGCGGGCGGAGGACCGAATGACATGGCATACATCCTCGATGAGTTCCCTGGACAGGCGAGAGCCAGTTGTGGATTATTGCCGGTACCAGTCATTTCCACCACTGGCGAGAGCGCTTCTCAGGAAGCTCTCCAAGGAGGGGGAAATCCATGTGCGGCTGTCTGTTTCGTGATCCCAGACGAAAACGTCTTCCCTCGCCGGAGTCCGCACGAATGCGAACTGATCCCCCCCTGCATTGTCTCCAAAGAACATAAGTGAATCAAACGGCATGTACAATTTTCCGAATTGTTCGTTGCCGCGGAACGCCGTGTTCTCAGCGAGGATTTTTTCAGAGTTCCAGATCAGTTCCGTCCCGTAGTGAGCCTCAAGTCCGTCGGTCTCCATGAGCAACGTCCGAAGCGGAAGGGGGACTGGCTGGCCGAGTTGGTCTTCGATATCTGCCAGGGAACCTTCAGTCGTCGGGTAATGCAACTCTACGTTGGGAAATTCTGCCGCGAGTTCACGCCACATGCCTCCGCCTTTCCTATTTCGCGCTCACCTGATGCGCGGGCTGAACCAATTCCCGAGCCTATCATCGACAGCTGTGGCATGGTCCATCACTTCCTGCCGTGTCGGGTTTGGATGCGTGTCATAGAATCGATTCCATGATATGCGCACGTCGCTCAAGTGGATTCTGCTATTGATGTCACCTTTGGGTATTCCTCGAAGATTTTCTAGGGAGTGGATCTCGTCTGGCGTAAAAAGGCCCGGGTATCGGCGAAGGATCTGCTGCTCGATAGCGTGATGGACTACCACTTCCCCCTGGAGGGTCGGGTGAGCCGTGAAAAATGTCTTCTTGTAGTTGTAGCTTGTGGTGCTACCGACCGTGGCTTCTTCTCGTAGAGGTACATCTTTGCCAAGCACGGTTTCGTTCCTGGCCGCTGCGTTTTTCTCCGCGTCCTCACAGGGTATAAGGCCCAGCGGGTCGGCCCACGAGTGCGGATTGTGGACGTAGATTTCCGGGTTAGGAGAAGGGGCGAGTCCGAGGGGATCAGGGGTGATATAGCGGGCGGTTTCGGGGTCGTAGTGGCGGAAGTAGTTGTAGTGCAGTCCCGTTTCCGGGTCGTAGTACTGGCCGGGAAAGCGTAGGGGTGTGTACGTGGAGCTGTCCGCAGTCCATGCTGTGGTGCCCCAGAGGGTGCTGCGGGTGTGCCAGGCGATCTCCCCGTGTTCGTCGATGAGTTCGCTGGGAGTGCCGACGAGGTCGGTGACGATGGCGAAGAAGCGGGAGTCGATCTCCTCCTGCGGGGCGTCCGCTGCATTGATGCGTTCGGTCTGGGCGATGGGGCGTAGGCCCTGGTGGTCCCATGTGAGAGTGACCGGGTTCGGCAGGTCTGGGGACGTTGTCGTCTGTTCGCACAGGGTCGTGCCGTCCCAGGTGAAGACCACCTGCTCGATGACGGTTTCGCCATCGTCCGCCAGGCGGAGTTTGGCCGTGCGGCGGCCCAGGGGGTCGTAGGTGTAGCGCCAGCGCGTGCCGTCCGGAGTCGTCACCGATGACAGACGGTCCTCGGCGTCCCACTCGTAGCGCCAGGTGTCCGGCTTGCGGGACAGGCGGGTCTTCTGGCGCAGGGTGATGCGGCCGAGGGCGTCGTGTTCGTAGCGGACCCGGCCTGCACGGGTGATGCGGGTTCCCTCGTACTCGCGGGCGCCGGTCGCTTCCTCGCCGGGGTGGTCCGTGGGCCAGAACGCCTGGGTCTGGTTGCCTGCCGCGTCGTAGGCGTACGTCTCCGTCCAGTTCGCCGCGTGCACGGCCGTGACCCGGCCCGTCGAGTCCAGGTCGAAGCGGCGTGAACCGGTCAGCTGGTCGTCGATGCCGGTCAGGTTGCCGTCAGCGCGGTAGGTGTACGCGCGGGACTGGACTGTACGGCCTTCCGCGCCCGTGACGGACTGGGTGGTCAGGCGGCCGAGGTCGTCGAAGCCGTGTTCCAGGGTGACCGTCTGGCCGATGTGGCGGGCCAGTTCGCGGCCCGCCACATCGTAGGTGAAGTCGATGGCCCGGCCCGAGGCCGTCATGCCGGTGCGGCGGCCTGCCGTGTCGTACGACCATGTCGTCGTCGCGCTCGTCGGGGTGCGGCGGCCCTTCCGGCGGCCCCACTCGTCGTATGTGTACGTAAGCTCGCGGCCGTCGACCGTCTCCGAGCGCACCCTGCCGAAGCGGTCCCGCAGCAGGGCCAGGGTCGTGCCGTCCGGGCCCGTGGCCTGGGCCAGTTCGTCGGTCATGTCGTACGCGTAGGTCGTGACCTGGCCGGCCGCGTCCTTGCGGACCACCTGGCCCAGCTCATTGCGCTCGAAAGCCACGACCTCACCGAGTGTGTTGATGCGTGAGAGCATGCGGCCCGCCACGTCGTACGCGTATGTGAGGGAGCGGTCGTCGAAGTCGGTCTCCGTGACGAGCCGCCCGGCAGGGTCGTACTCGTAAGCCCACGTCAGACCCTGTGGGTTGGTGACCTTCGTCAGGCGCAGTTCCGTGTCGTGCTCGAACTCGTAGCGCACCCCGTCGGGCCCTGTACGCGACGTCAGCAGGTCGAAGTGCGTGTACTCGAAGCGGGTGACTTTGCCCAACGCGTCGGTGTGGCTGACGCAGTTGCCCTCACCGTCGTATGTCCAGGACTCCGGTGTACCGTCCGCGGCGATCCGGCGGGCCAAGAGGCCTTCGACCGTCCACTCCAGATGGGTCACCGCGCCGGCCGGGTCCGTGATGGTGACGGGACGGCCGAAAGGGTCGCGCTCGTATCTCGTCACCGAGCCCAGTGGATCTGTGATCTCCACGGGGAGCCCAACCCGATCGCAGCGGACCGTGGTTGTGTGGCCCAGGGGGTTCGTCACCGAGGCCAGGTGGCCTGCCTCGTCATGCGTGAATCGGGTGGTCTGGCCTGCCGGGTCGGTCAGTGACGTGCGGTTGCCGCGCTCGTCGTATGTCTGGCGGATGACGGTGCCGTCGGGGTTGACCACCTTTACGGGGAGGCCGAGTGCATTGAACTCCGCCTTCGCCGCGCGACCGTCGGGCCGTACGACTGAGACCAGGTTGCCCGACTCGTCGTAGCGGAACGAGGTCGTGTGGCCGAGCGGATCAGTGCGGGACAAGAGCCGGTTGCGGCGGTCGCGTCGGAATCGGGTGGCCGCTCCGGTTTCGTCGATCTCGGCCGTCACCTGCGTACGGTCGTTGATCAGGAATCGGGCCGTGTGTCCGAGCGAGTCGGTGATGGTGGTGACCCGTTGTCCGGTCTCCGGGTCGATCGAGTCGTAGGTGAAGGTGGAACGCTGGTGGCCGGCCGCACCCTCCTGGTAGACGCAGCGGTCCTTGTCGTCGTAGACGTACTCGAAGCGGCTGCCGTTGGTGTCGGTCCACGAGGTGATGCGGCCCCGTTCGTCGTAGCCGAAGTGCAGGGGGCGTCCCGACGAGTTGGTCACTTCGGTGAGGTGGCCGTCGGTGTAGCCGTAGCGGACTATCTCCTGGTCCGAGCCGTCGTGCGCTGCTCCCGCCAGGTACAGGCCGGTTATCCGGCCGTCCAGGGCTGTGAGTTTCAGGTGGCGTCCGCTGCTGTGGCGGATGCCGATGGGGGTGTCATCGACGGCGTACTCGAACGTGAGCCAGTGGCCGTTGCGGTCATCGATCTGTTCGAGAAGGGAGAGATCCTCGGAGCGGTCGGTGAAGTGCCAGGTCCGGTCTGTCTCCGGATCGGTGATCGTGTAGCCGCCGTCCTCACGGTCCAGAAACCACCGCGGGCCGTGAGAGGGCAGCACCGGGACACCGGGAGCGGGGTGCGCGTAGGACAGCAGCAGGCCGTCCTCGGCGACGAAGACGACACCCTCCGAGTCGATCTCCAGACGTTGGTCGACGGTGGACGACCACGTGGGCCCGAACCAGCGTCCGGCTCTGTAGGACGACTCGAAGGAGCGCTTGAAGACGAGTGGGAGGGAGCCGGGGAGGGAGACGTCGGTCTGAGGAAGCACCATGGTGCCCGTGGCGACATCAACGGGGTCCTTTTCACAAACCCTTTCGCCGGGAGGCCGACTGGTGCCTTCCGGTGTTTCCCGTGTCCCCTGACGCGCCGCACGTTGCGCCCCCGATTCCGCGGCCTCCTCCGCTCCCGCCTTCACTCCGGCCCGCAACCCACCCCGCGCCAGCCCCAACCCCTTCCCGCCGACCAACTCGGGGATCAACCGGCCGACGCTCTCCGCCGGGTCCTTCTTGAAGCCCTCCCAGGCGGACTTCAGTACGCGCTCGGGATGTGTGCCGGTGGAGACGAGGCCGGTGATGGTCATGCTGACGTTCTGGAGGTACTGGGCGGGGTGGGTGAGGTTGTAGCCGTCGACCGGGTTGAGGCCACGGACGAAGTTCACCGTGCCGGCCACGCCCTTGACCGCACCGCCCACGACGTGGGTGAGCTCGGTGGCGACCGTCGCGTACTCGTCTTTGAGATTCGAGCCCAGCCGGTCGAGCAGCGGTGGTTCGGCGGGCGCGTGGGCGAGGGCCGCACGGACCGAGGTGGCCGCGGTACGGCCGGCTTCGTTGCGCTGGCGGCGGGCCTCGCTGAGGATCTCGTGGGCGCGTTGGATGTCGGCGGTACCGGGGTCCTGGAAGGGGGCGGGGCGCGGGCCGGGGTCCTCGTTCGCCTTGACCTTGGAGTTGTAGGCATCGACACGCTTGTTGTACGCGTCCACCGCGTCGTCGGACGCCTTCTTCCCCTTCTTGTACAGCTCGACGGCCTCCTGCGCCTGGCGCTGCGCCCAGGTGACCGTGCCGGCGAAGTCCGCCAGGGCCTTGGCTGCCTTGTCGCAGGCGTCCGCCGCGTGCAGCCACTTGGTGGGGTGCGTGGTGAACTTCTCGCGGAAGGTGTCGGCGGCCTCGCCCTTCCAGTGCGAGGAGTCGAGCTTGCGCATGCCCTCGCCGACCTTGTCGAAGGCCTTCTGGAAGTCCCGGAGATGGGTGGCGGAGGCCCGTATGGTGCCCGGGTTTCCGTGGATCAGCTCGTTCGCCTGCTCGGTCTGTCCGAGTTGCTGCTCACCCGGCGTGGCACCGAGGTCGGAGGCGAGTTCGTCGCCGAAGTCCTCGACCTTGTCGGCGACTCCTTCGGCACCGACCTTCTCCAGGCCCGCGCCGATGACGTCCGTGCCCTTGTCGATGCCCTCGCCGATGAGCTTCTTGCCTGCGTCGACACCGTCGCTGACCGTCTCCAGACCGGAGTTGACCAGATCGCCGAACCCCATCAGGGGGTCTCCTCACCCTGCTGCGGTTGTTGCTGCGTCGGTTGTTGTGACGGTTGCTCGGCGGCCGTCTGGGCCCGCTCCTCCGCGGAGGGGCCGAAGGCAGCGTCCATCAGGTCCTCGTACTGCTCATCGTCTGCGCCCGTGGCCTGCTGGTAGTTCAGCGGGCTGGGGATCGGCCCGGTCATCGCCTGGGACGTCATCATGTCCCGGCCCGCGTCCTTCCAGCCCTGCTTGCTGTTCGCCCAGGCCTCGTCGAAGGACTCCTTGCTGTAGTCGGGATTCTTCATGGAGTCGAGACCGCTGCCGGCGATGTCGCCCCAACCCAACTGCGAGGCCTCGTCCTCGGAGGCGTACGGGTTGCCGATGAGGGAGTTCGCGCCGACCTTCAGGAAGCCTTCGACGTATTGGTCCGTCTCGTAGAGCGTGCCCGCCGCCAGGCCGACGTTGTCGGCGAAGACGTTGCCCTCGTTCACGAGTGCGCGTACGCCCCATTCCCAGCGCTCACAGAACGACGTGAACGCCGACTTCAGGTCGTCGTGCCCCAAGTCCAGCCCGGAGAGGTCCAGTTCGGAGAAACCCCGCCCCTGCCCGGCGAAGCTGTCGGTGCCGAGTTCCTTCAACTCGTCCAGCGTGAGGTTGATGCCCTTGGCTATGGCGTTCAGGCCTGCCGCCTGGATGTCCTTGCCGCCCCCACCGCCCCCGTCGCCAGTACCGGCACCAGCACCGCTCACCGTGACTCCTCCCCGTCTACCGTCTCCACGTCCAGGGCGACCGCGTCCGGCACGATCCCCACGACCGGCGGGAACAGGACGCCGTCGTCGTCCTCGCTGCCCACGTCGAGGGCCACCCCGCACGGGACGCCCGTCGCCGGGACACCGGCATCCAACAGCCGGGCTCCCAACACCCGCCGATACGCCCACTCCCGCGAACCTTCACCCCTCGCGATCGCGAACCGGGCCAGCGCGGACTCGTCCGAGAAGGCGTAGATCCAGCGGACGCCGCGGTAGTCACCGACCAAGAGGTCCGCGTTGTCGTCGAGGGGGACGAGTACGGGCGTACGTCGGAACTCACCGAGCAGCGCGGCGAATTCGCGGCGGGCGCGGGCGATGTCGTCCGAGGTTGCCGGGGAGGGGGCTGCGGCGGTCGGCGGTACGGCGGCGACCAACAAAGTTCCAGGCGCTGGCCGTTCACCGCCGTCCTGCGGTGTCTGCCCGGCCGTGTCGTACGGGTCGGCCTTCTCCAGGTAGTCGTACAGCCTGGACCTGGGTATCTCCGGGCCCTCGCCCCCTCCTTCAGCCATGCCTGGGATCATCACATCGGCATATTGCCGAACGCAACGCGGATCACCGGCCGTGGCGGGATTTGACCATTCCACCGACACGACGTCTACGACACCACGGGCAACCAGATCCAGGTCTTCGGGCTCATGGCCCACCTGGGAGGAGCGGTAACCGCTCGCCAACAAGTCAGAGCGCATCCATGGACGTGCAGATCCACCGAGCTGCACCAAGCATTCCCCGCCACCGGTACGCGGAAGGGCCGATATCGGATCGCGTGCGGTGGTCGCCAACTGACACGCTGCCTCCATGGATCACGCGGAAGTACTGCTCATCGGTGGGCGGGCGGGTGTCGGCAAAACGACCGTGGGATGGGAGGTTTCGGCGCTGCTGCGCACAGCGGCAGTTCCCCACGCTGTGATCGATGGCGACTTCATGGGGCAAGTGCACCCGGCGCCTGAGGGAGACCCTGACCGCTCGGAGATCACCGAGAGCAACCTGAGAGCGGTGTGGGCAAACTTCGCTCAACGCGGCTACCGCCGCCTGATCTATACGAACACCGTGAGCGTGCTGCCTGAAGCGACGGGCATGTTTGAGCGCGCCATGGGGACCGAGGCGCGGATCATACGGGTTCTGCTCACCGCCTCCGATGCCACAGCTCGGGAACGGCTGGTGGGCCGGGAACTCGGCTCGGAGCTGGAGAAGGAACTGGAAGGCAGTGTTCGCAAGGCACGACTCCTGGATGAGCGGGCTCCTGCAGGGACGGTGAGAGTGGTGACGGACAGTCGGCTTGTGGTGGACATCGCGCGGGAGGTGGCGGCCGCCACTGGCTGGGCCGAGCCCCTCCCCACCTACGGGTCGTGATCGTGTGCGGCACCCCAGGTGAAGTTCTCGATGGGCGACACCTTGGAGGTCGAGACCACGGGGCAGCCGCTGACGTTCGCGCCTCGCTTCGACATCGCCGGACCTCAGGTGATCATTGCGGGTTACGCGGACCCGGCCGGGCGCGAGCGGCTGATCGGGGCGACTTTCGGGAGCATGCAATGGCTGTGGTCGGAAACCGATGAGGTTCGGTTCGCCGCCGACAGCCGGGAATTGATCGGTGCCACCCTCCACCTGCCCCCGAAGTCCGCTCTCCCGCAGATCTGTCACAAGCGCCCGAACAGGCTGCCGACGCAGCGGGGCGGCTTACGCGCGGACGCCGCGGAGGAGTTCGATCTGCTCCAGACGACCGTTTTCTGCTACCCGTCCGACGCCGCCGAGCTGATGTGCCTGAAGGGTCTCGATGTCCGCAAAGGCCCGGCGCCCGGAAGGATCGGCATCGCCTCCGATGTATGCCTCCCCGTTCAGGAAGGGTCCATGGTCGGCTGGAGCCTAAGCGACCCCGCGCGGTATCTGACGGACAGTTACGCAGATCCAGACACCGGTCCCCCTGCAACCGCGACTGGGCTCCGGCTTGCCGAGTGCCTAGCGCTGATCTCCGAGCCGCTCGTCGACGGGGTGATGGACGGGGAACCGGAGGCCTGGCACAGACTTCGGGCTGTCGAGCTCGCCCTGTGTGAACAGCGGGAGGACCGTCGCCGGGCGGACGTCCTGCACCGGGTGGTCAGCCGGTTGATGGAGGACTACGGATCCTGATCCACCGGTGGACTGGGTGAAGGGCCATACGCCCGACACAGCTTCGATGAAGGGTTGCTTGCATCATGACCACTGGAAAAACTGAAGGGATTCCGGCTATGCCAACCCGAAGCATGAAATGTAAGCAAGCGCTCACCAGGTTCGGAGAACTTGTCTGGTTTGGCTTGAATTTGGAGTCTAATCCCGTATACGGCTACCTTCAGGTGCCGTCCATGAAATGGCGCTACGCCTCTCCGCGCGAAGAGGTCGCACAACTCATAGAAAACGTCGTGAAAATGTCACCGACCCAAGTGGAGTGGACACTGGACAGGACACGGAGAAATTGGGTGCTACTACCTACTCGAATTTGACAGGAAGCTCAAGGGCTCAACAATCCCGCTTTCGCGGACGCAGTCCACTCGGTCAATGTTGAGGATCAGGAATTCTGCTCCAGGGCACTCTCAGATTTCGAGCTCATCATTCAAGTCCTCCAGCAAGACCAGATTCCGGAAGACTGATTCGGCCAGTCGACGGGCCATATTCGGTCGTCAGTCCTCCCGCCCGGTCAGACGAGGAGTGGTCAAGATCAGTCAGGAGTTTATCGTTCCGGACGACATAGAGGTCCGGGAGACGATCGGTGAATGGCCGGAGGTTGACGAGGAAGGAGTGCACCACATTGCTTGCCGTGGAGAGGCCGGTGACTGCCTTTTTCTGTCGTACAGTCCCGTTCAGAAGTCCGTAAGAGTTCGCTGGGATAGAAGCAACGGGGATGAATTTCTGGATCTTTTCCGTGAAGGCGCGACCAAGTTGACGGTCGCGTCGGATCGACGCGGCTCTCTTTTGATCGCCGAGTATCGTGTGGGCGACTCTGTAGGGAATTTGGATATTCAGACTTCCCCCCGCTTTGCGGTCCGGGATCGGCTTCTCTTCGCATGACGCTCACCGCCTAGAACCCGGGGTATGTTGAATGAACGAAGAATTTCCGGTCTGTGTACGAGTGGACGACCGGGACGCTGAGTAAGATGCTGGTCGATGGCGACGGACCCTGGCTCCTTCGTTTGGCATCTCCTGCCGGCATTGAATCGACCTCAACAGGCGACGATGTGTTCGAAGCGCTGCGGATCATGAGGACGGACGTGTCTTCAAAGGAAATCGTGATCTATTGCAACGGGTCTCGGGTTGACGTGAGGCCATCAGGCTTGTCTGCATCGCATGGGGCCTGGATGGTCTATGTTCTTCATATGTGGCGCCCACCGACTGTGCGTGACCTCGTTCCGATTTTCGGCCAGGCGTCGGCGAATCGAATTGGCTCCGTGGCGGAACAGGACGCCTATTGGATGCGCCATCTGAAAAACAGGAAGAATTGGCTGAATTTCATCAACCCCGTTTGGTGGATCTATTTTTTCACCGCGTCTTGGGGGAAGCCTAAATGGTGAGCTCAGCCAGATTCTACGATATGCGCATGGAACAGGATCTTCTTTTCGCTCCAAAGATCGGGCCTGGAGATTCTCGGCAAGTTTGCAGTGCATTCACACAAATCAGGGCAGCTCACGGACGCGCTTGTCGGCGTATGCCCGAGCGTCTCCGAATCGCCTTGCGGCGCTAATCACCATGGGTGAGGCCCTGAAAGTCACGACTTCGCGGCAAGCCCTTCACCAGCTGCAAGAACTCCTCATGCAGCCGACCGTTGGTGACCAGCACAGACATATCGCCTTCCAGCACGGACGCTCCACTCAGGTCGGTCACCCGCCCACCCGCCTCTGTGACAATGACCGGCATCGGAGCGACGTCCTCATAACCCATCGGCGGCCCGGCAATGACGCCGGCATCGGCCCGGCCCGTCACAAGGGCCACGATCATGCCCGTTGAGGGCACCAGGAGGACCCGGCGGTGGAGAGCGGAAAGGAGCTCCTCCGACCATCCGGCCGGATTGTGCATCAGCGTCCTTGCCCCGCCCAGACCGGTCCGCTTCGTGACCCGAGCACGGCGGCCCGACCGCAGGTTCGGGCCCGGACCAGGCAGCACCCAGCAGCCCAAACCGCGACCCGCCACGATCATCTGCTGACTCATGGGCATGTTGATCACGCCGATAGCCGGCCCGTACTCGTCCTCGTAGGCGATGTCATTCGAGAACAGCGGTACCCGGTGCATAAAGTACCTCGTGCCGTTGATGGGGTCGATGATCCATCGCCGTCCTGATATCCCGATGGTCGCTCCTCCCTCCTCTCCGAAGATCCCGTCGTCCGGCGCATGCTGGCTCAGCTCGTCTCTGATGAGTTCCTCAACCGCCACGTCGATCTCGGTGACCTCGGTGCCGTCCGTCTTGAGACGGCTGTGCCAGTCGTCGCTGAAGAAACCTTGCGCCGACTTCTGCCCGGCACGACCGGCCAGGCGAATAGCGAACTCCAAGAGCTCTCGGTCAACGGGAGGAGCCTCGAACACGTAGTCCATCCGTCGAGTTTTTCACGGCTCCCCGTACCGTGATTGGAGCCAGATCAACTTCGTACACTGTGGAGCCACTTCCGAACCGTGCATTGGATCCCAAAGAGGTGCTTACAAACAATTCACCCGGCCCGGCACCTGACTTCCAGATGAACACGGCTGGAGGACACCGGGCCGTCGAGGCAGTGAACGCACATGCTGCCCGCCACTCCCCATTTCAATCGAGGAGCCCCTGGCTCAACATCCCCTTCCGGTAGCCCTCCCGTACGTCGTCGCGCCCGCCCTCGGCAGCGTCGCCCACATCCTTGTCCCGCCGCCCGGTTCGTGGGCCTCGCCGAAGCCCCACGTGCCGTCGCAGGCGCGGCAGACGCAGGCCAGGACGCGGAGGGCGGCGCGGCGGCGGGTGTCGCAGGCTGTGGCGAGGTGGGGTTGGGTGTGGCGGGGGTGGCTGTCGTAGGCGATCAGGCGGAGGGTGGCGGAGCGGTAGCGCAGGGACAGGTAGAAGGTCGGGGTCTCCGTGAACTGGGCTGCGGTTGCGGTGAGTTCACCTACCGCCTGTAGGGCCGGGTCCAGCATGTCGTGCAGGTTGTGGGTCTTCAGGACCTCTCGGGTGGCGGCTCGGGCGAGTGAGGGGCTGGCCAGGGCCGCGGGGAGCGTGAGGCTGTAGGACAGGGTTTCGGGCGTGGGGGCGGTGGGGTCGGCCGTGTGGGGCGGGGCCACGGGGCAGCGGGAGATGGGCATGGGGTGACTCCTCTTGGGCGTGGGGGCGGTCTTGCGGTGGCAGCTGGTGGCCTGTCTCCCTGCCGCGGGCCCGGCCCCTCCCAGGGCGGGAGAGTGCGGGCAGGCTCGTGTGATGCGCTTCCAGTAGCCGGGGGTAACTGACGCGCTACCTAATGTAGAGAGGTAGTTGGTTACATTGCCACTTCGTCAGTGAAATTGACCCGGACGTGGTGGGTCGGCACTGGTTCACGGCAGACTGCTGACGACCCATACGGGAAGGAAGGGCATGCCACCGAGGACGACACCGACCGAGCGGCAGAAGCGTCTGGGCAGCGAGCTGCGCAAGATGCGGATGGCGGCGGGCATAACGGCGGATCAGGCCGCTGGGCTCCTCGGCCTCGACCGGGCGAAGATCTCCAACATCGAGACGGGCATCCGCACCATCAGCGAGGAGCGACTCCGTACTCTCGCCTGCAACTGCGAGTGTTCCGACCAGGCATACGTGGAGGCCCTGGTGAGCCTGGCCCGCACCAACGGGCGGGGCTGGTGGGAGCGTTACCGTGGAGCCCTCGCCCCCGGGCTCCTGGACATCGCCGAGTTGGAATCGCACGCCGTGCGTATGCGGACGGCCCACACCGCGCACATCCCGGGCCTGTTCCAGACCAGCGATCACGCACTCGAACTCTTCAGGGCTGTGCTGCCGCCGCTGCCCGAACACGAGGTCGCTCTGCGGCTGGCGTTCCGTGCGGAGCGTCAGCAAGTGCTGGAGGGGGAGAATCCGCCCGCGTACGTCGGTGTCGTACACGAGGCCGCGCTGCGCATGCAATTCGGCGGGCCAAAGGTGGCTCGCGCCCAACTGGAGCACCTGTTGTCGGTGTCCGAACGGCCTGCGGTGCTTCTGCGCGTCGTCCCGTTCGCCGCCGGTACGTTCCCCGGGGCCGGACAGACCGTCAACTACCTCGAAGGACCCACGCCCCAGCTCGACACCGCACAGGTCGACACTTCCCACGGGCCGGAATTCCTTGGTGAGCAAGCACAGTTGGCGAAGTACCGTGCCCACCTGGACTGGATGGAACGTATCGCCCTGTCCCCCGAGAACTCACGCGACTTCATCCGGGGCATCGCCAACAGCTTGTGAGGAGCAGTCCGATGGACGAGATCACATGGGAAGAGCCCTTCTGCGGCGAGGGAGCGAGCTGCTTCCGCCTCGGCACCGACCCCGCCGGCAACGCCTACATCGCCATAGCCGGTGCCGAGGACGCCTACCTCACCGACACCCGGGAAGCGCTCCGCTCGCTCATCCTCGAGATCAAGGCGGGCAAGGCCGATCACCTGCTCTGACCGGCCCCGGTTCCAGGAGCCGCCCTAGAGGAAGTCCGCCCACGGCTGGTCCCAGATCTGCTTCACGCACAGGATCAGGAACAGCAGGCCCGCGATCGCCAGCATGGCGTTGCTGAGCAGGCCGTTGCGCCATTCGCGGGGTGTGCGGGAGGAGTTCAGGAGCCACAGCAACGTGCCGGCCAGGAAGGGGAGGAAGGCGGCGCCGAGGACGCCGTAGAGGATGATCAGGCGGAACGGCTGGCCCTGGAAGAGCAGGATGATCGGGGGGAAGGTCAGCCAGAGCAGGTACGCGCGGAAGGGCCAGGACTTCTCCCGGCCGCCCGACGCGATCGCCTCGCCCGACGCCGCACCGCCATCCGACGCCGCACCCGCACCCGCACCCGCACCCGCACCCGCACCCGCAGTGCCCTTCTCGGCCCGTGCCGCCGCATCCGTCCGGTACCGCGCCACGAAGTCCGCGAACATCAGGCTCACGCCGTGCCAGACGCCGATCAGGGAGGTGAAGGACGTGGCGAAGAAGCCGATCAGGAAGAACTTGGCCGTCGCCGTGCCGTACTTGTCCTCCAGGATGTCGCTCAGCTGGATCAGGCCCTTGTCGCCGCTGGCGATCGCCACGTTCGCGGAGTGGAGCAGTTCCGCGCCCACGAAGAGCATCGCCACGACGAAGATGCCGGTGGTGGCGTACGCGACCCGGTTGTCGAGGCGCATGACCTTCATCCAGCCCGTGTTCGTCCAGCCCTTCGCGTTGACCCAGTAGCCGTACGCGGCGAGGGTGATGGTGCCGCCGACGCCGCCGATCAGGCCGAGGGTGTTGAGGATCGAGTCCTTCTCGTCGGGCAGGACGGGGAGCAGGCCCGCGAAGGCGTCGGCCAGGTTGGGGGTGACCCTGATCGCCAGGTAGACCGTGACCACGAACATGACGCCCACCAGGACCGTCATGACCTTCTCGAAGATCTCGTACTTGTTGAACCAGACGAAGACCAGGCCGACCAGTCCGCAGGCGACGGCCCACGCCTTGAGGTCCATCACGTCGGGGAACAGGGCCTGCAGGGGCAGCGCGCTCGACGACATCGCGGCCGCGCCGTAGACGAAGCCCCAGATCACGACGTAGACGACGAAGAACCAGGTGGTCCAACGGCCCAGGCTCGCCCAGCCGTCGAAGAGGGTGCGGCCGGTGGACAGGTGCCAGCGGCCCGCCGCCTCGGCGAGGGAGATCTTGACCAGGCAGCCGATGATGGCCGCCCACAGGAGGGTGTAGCCGAAGTTACTGCCCGCGATGAGCGTGGCGACGAGGTCACCGGCGCCGACGCCGGTCGCCGCGACGACGATTCCGGGACCGATGTACTTCCAACTGGACTTCCGGGGGGTCGAGGTGGCCGCCGTTCCTGGCGCCGCGTTGTCCTTGCTGTCCGTGCTGTCCGTGGTGTCCGCCATGCCGATCAAGAAAGCGTAAAGCGGACGATGAGGCAAGAGGGCGTGCGGTGAAGGAACTGGATGGGGGACGGGTTCGCCCACCTGCGCGAACCTTCGCCAATGGCCCCTGTCCGCCGCACAGTTCAGGCCATCGGGGCTTTATTCGCTCTTGACCTGCTCATGCCACAAGCAGACGATGAGCGGCACACCCGCACCAGGGCCCGCCGGCAACGCCCACCGCCGGCCGGCCCGCAGCTACGTCGCTGGACCACCCCCGCTCCACTCCCCCACTTCCGGAGATCCCGGAAACCTGGAGAACCTAGGAGACTTCATGCGACTTCGTGTACGAGGCTCGGGCGCCCGCGCCGGCAGACGACGCGCCGCCGTCGCCGCCGTCGCCTGTCTCGCGGCGCTCGCCCTGGCGGCCCCGCTCTCCGCGAACGCCGACAGCGCCCAGAAGGCGGCCCCGTCCGCCGACGACATCCGCCAGTACGAGGTGCACATGCCCTCGAACTCCCAGTCCCGCACGGCGCTCCAGCAGGCCGGCGTGACGGTGGACGACGCCGACGACCACTCGGTGTTCGTCTCCGGCCGCGCGGACCAGGTCAAGAAGCTGAGGCAACTCGGCTACGACGTCACGCTGATGGGCGCGGCGCCGGACCGGTCGAACGGCGCGGACGATGTACGGCTCCTCGACTTCCCCTCGGCCGACTCGCGCTACCACAACTACGCCGAGACGAACACGGAGATCAACACCCGGCTCGCGGCGTACCCGAACATCATGAGCAAGCGCGTGATCGGGAAGTCGTACGAGGGCCGGGACATCGTCGCCATCAAGATCAGCGACAACGTGGCGACGGACGAGGCCGAACCCGAGGTGCTGTTCACGCACCACCAACACGCCCGTGAGCACCTGACGGTGGAGATGGCGCTGTACCTGATCCGCGAGTTGGGCGCCGGCTACGGCTCCGACTCCCGGATCACCAACATGGTGAACAACCGTGAGATCTGGATCGTGCCCGACCTCAACCCGGACGGCGGCGAGTACGACATCGCGACCGGCTCCTACCGTTCATGGCGCAAGAACCGGCAGCCCAACAGCGGTTCCTCGTACGTCGGTACGGACCTCAACCGCAACTGGAACTACCGCTGGGGCTGCTGCGGCGGCTCCTCGGGCTCGACGTCCTCGGAGACCTACCGGGGCAGTGCCGCCGAGTCCGCGACCGAGGTCAAGGTGGTCGCCGACTTCGTGCGCAGCCGGGTCGTCGGCGGCAAGCAGCAGATCACGGCGGGCGTCGACTTCCACACGTACAGCGAGTTGGTGCTGTGGCCCTTCGGGTACACCACCGCGGACACGGCTACCGGCATGACGGCGGACGACCAGAACGCCTTCGCCACGATCGGCCGGAAGATGGCCGCGAGCAACGGCTACACGCCGGAGCAGTCAAGCGACCTGTACATCACGGACGGGACGATCGACGACTACCTCTGGGGTACGCACAAGATCTTCAGCTACACCTTCGAGATGTACCCGTCGTCCAGCTCCGGCGGCGGTTTCTACCCGCCCGACGAGGTCATCGAGCGGGAGACCGCGCGCAACCGGGACGCGGTGCTGCAGCTGCTGGAGAACGCGGACTGCATGTACCGGTCCATCGGCAAGGAGGCGCAGTACTGCGCCTAGGCGCGAAGCGCTGGGCGCACGCAGGGTGGGTCGGGGCCGGTCCTTGTCGGGACCGGCCCCGGTGCGATTACGGCCGTGGCGCTCGCCTACGTCGCGTACGGGGACGCGTACGGGTGCGGGTACGGGTACGGCTACGCGTCCTCAGTCGGCGTCCTTCTCGTCGGACGCCTCCGCCTTGGGCTTCGCCGTCTCGGACTTCGCCGTCTCGGACTTCGCTGCCTCGGACTTCGCTGCCTCGGACTTCGCTGCCTTGGGCTCTCCGGCCTCGGCCTTCTCCGCCGCCCCGCCGTTCTCTTCCTCGGTGACCTCAGCGTCCTCGGCGACCTCGTCCGCGCTCTCCTCGTCCCCGTCCTCGAAGTACTCGTCGAGAACGGCGTCCAACTGCTCGTCCCACTCCGTGAAACGGCTCCTGGACGTGGCCTCGATCTCGATCGGGTACCAGCGGCGGTCGGGGGTGTGCACGGTGATGGTGAGCCGCTTGCCGAAGCGGGGGACCTCCGTCTCGACGGCGCCGATCTCGTCCCAGCGGAACTCGCACGCCTGGTCGTCCAGGGTGAGCCGGACGCCCTTGTGGTCGGCGACGATCTTCGCGCGGCGGTCGGACGCCTCGAAGACGGGCCCGTCGGGTTCCTCGTCGGTCTCGGGCGACTCCGCGACGGAGACGTCCGAGACACCCGGGACCTCCGAGGCATCCGAGTCATCAGAGCCGTCCGACGCCTTCGGGCCGGGCTCCTCGGAACCGGCCTCATCAGAGACCTCCCCCTTGGGCTCCTCCGGTCTGGCGTCCGCCGGTTCGCCGGACACGGGTGAGGTGAGCCCGGGGATGAAAGCCGGGTCGAATCCGGCGCCTTCCAGGGGCTGGCTGCTCGAACCTATGCGCTGCTCCACAGCGGGCAGTATGGTCGACGATCCTGTGTCGGGCACAGCCAGCCCCAACTTTGTTATCAGACGCCTACATGGGGCCACACGACCACATGGGGCCACACGAACAGATTCATCGGGCTACACGAACAGACTCAGCACCGCCGCCACCACGAACCCCGCCACCGACAGCACCGACTCCAGCACGGTCCACGTCCTGAGCGTGTCCCGTTCGCTGATGCCGAAGTACTTCGCCACCATCCAGAAGCCGCCGTCGTTGACGTGCGAGGCGAAGATGGAGCCGGCCGAGATGGCCATGATGACGAGGGCGACGAAGGCCTGGGAGTGATCGCCCTCGGCCAGCAGAGGCGCCACGATGCCCGCCGTCGTGACGATCGCGACCGTGGCCGAGCCCTGCGCGACCCGCAGGACGACCGAGATCAGGTACGCCAGCACGAGCACCGGCAGCCCGACGTCGTTGAAGGTGTCGGAGAGGGCCTGGGCGACACCGCTGGCCTTGAGGACCGCGCCGAAGATCCCGCCCGCGCCGACCACCAGCAGGATGTTGCCGACCGGCTTCAACGAGGCCGTGGACACGGTCTCCAGGGACTTGCGGGACCAGCCGCGACGGATGCCCAGCAGGTAGTACGCGAGGAGCAGGGCGATCGTCAGGGCCACGAAGGGATGGCCGAAGAACTCGATCACCGAGCGGCCCGTGGAGGGGTCCAGGGCGATGGACGAGAAGGTGGCCGCGAGGATCAGGACCAGCGGCGTACCGATGATGCAGAGGACCGTGCCCAGCGGCACCGGCTCCTCACGCGGCGCGACGCCCTGCTCGCGCTGCTCGTCGATCACCGCCTGCTTGGCCTCCGCCGCCGCCTCCACCATGTCCTGCGGTACGGCGACGAAGATGCGGCGGCCGATCCACGCCGAGAAGGCCCAGGCGGCCAGCACGGCCGGGATGCCGCAGATGACGCCCATCAGGATGACCCAGCCGAGGTCCACGTGCAGCAGACCGGCCGCCGCGACCGGGCCGGGGTGCGGGGGCAGGAAGGCGTGGGTCATCGACAGGCCTGCCAGCAGGGGCAGGCAGTACAGCAGGATCGATTTGCCGGAGCGTTTGGCGGCCGCGTACACGATCGGCGCGAGGACGAAGATGCCGACGTCGAAGAAGACCGGTATGCCGAAGATGAGGCCGGTCATGCCCATCGCGAGCGGGGCGCGCTTCTCCCCGAACAGGTTCAGCAGCCGAGACGCCAACACCTCGGCGCCGCCGCTGACTTCGAGGATCGCGCCGAGCATGGTGCCCAGGCCGATGATGATCGCGACATGGCCGAGGATGCCGCCCATGCCGGTCTCGATGGTGGACACCGCGTCCGATCGCTGGACGGTGCCGAAGAGTTCGGTGACCGACAGGCCGGCCAGCAGGCCGACGGCTATGGAGACCGCGAGCAGCGCGACGAACGGCTGGAGTCTCGCCTTGATGATGAGGAACAGCAGGAGCGCTATGCCGATGGCGGCGACGGTCAGGAGGCCGGCCGTGCCGTCGATGAGGAGGAGCAGACCGCCGGTGTGGGGTGGGGCTTCGGGGGTCGTTGCGGCCGCGAGCGGAAGGGACATTCGGGGGTCCTCTGCGTAAGATCATGGAGCTTTCGGGCAGGGAGGATCGCGGCACGGCACCCCGAGAGGTGCCGGACCGTGTACGTCGTGCGGGAGTTGAGGAGCCGTCAGTCGAGGTTCAGCCCAGGACGGCGAGCGCGTCGATCTCGATGAGGAGCCCGGCGGGGAGGCCGACGTAGACCGTCGTGCGGGCGGCCGGGGGCGCGGTGAGGCCCTGCTCCTCGAAGTAGGTGTTGTAGATGCCGTTCATCTCGGCGAAGTGGTCGACGTCCGTGAGGTAGACGCGGATCATCATCGCGTCGTCCCAGCTCGCGCCGCCCTCCTCCAGGATCGCCTTGACGTTGGCGAGGGTCTGGAGGGTCTGCTCGCGCAGAGTGGGGCCGGCGGGCGTGGGCGGCTTGCCCTCCTCGGCCGGGAGGAAGCCGACCTGTCCGGCAACCTGGAGGATGTTGCCCTTCTTCACACCGTGGGAGAACTTCGCGGGCGGGGTGGTGTGGGTCTTGGGGGTGAGCGAGATCTTCTCGGTCATGAGGTGACTTCCTTGACGGGGGTCCTGCCGGAGTACTCGCCGCTGATGGCGTCCGCCGTACGGCGCACCAGCGGGAGCAGGGTGAGGAGTTCGTCGGCGGTGACGACGACGTTCGGCGCGGAGACCGACATCGCTGCGACCACACGGCCGTCGGCGCCGCGGATGGGGGCCGCGACGCAGTTGATGGACTCCTCGTGGCCGCCGAGGTCGGTGGCCCAACCCTGTTCGCGCACCTTCTCCAACTCGCGTACGAAAGCAGCTGCGTTGGGTGTCGAACGGGACGTGTACAGGGGGTAGTCGAGCTTCTCCGCGAGGGCCCGGCGCTCGGCTTCCGGGAGGTCGGCGAGGAGCAGCTTCGCCACGGCCGCGACGGTGATGGCCACCGGTTTGCCGATCCGCGAGTACATGCGCACCGGGTAGCGGCTCTCCACCTTGTCGATGTAGAGGACCTCGTCCTCCTCGTAGACGGCCAGGTGGACGGTGTGTCCGCACTGTTCGTTGAGACCCGTGAGGTGGGGGTGGGCGATCTCGCGGATGTCGAGGTTCTCCATCGCCTCCTGGGCGAGGGCGATGAGGCGGGCGCCGAGGCGGTAGCGCTGGTCGGACTGGCGGTAGACCATGCCGTGTTCGTGCAGGGTGCGCAGGAGGCGCAGCGCGGTGGACTTGTGCACGCCGAGGCGCTCGGCGACCTGGCCCAGGTCGGCGGGGCCCTCGGCGAGCAGCGGCAGGATGCTCAGCGCGCGGTCGACGGTCTGGCTCATGGCGTACGTACCTCCTTCTCGGCCCGCTTCTCGGCCCGCTTCGCGGCCTGTGTCCAGCCGGGCCCGAGTCGAAGTCTCCCCCACGCGTCGTCGTCCAGGGCCACCAGTCGGTCGGCGTGATCGCGGGCGGGGGGCGGGGCGAGGTCGCCGGGGGCGGTGAGGGCGGCGGCGGCCCAGAGGTGACCGTGCCTCAGGCGGTCTCGTACGGGGAGGTCGCGGAGAGTGCCGGAGAGGAAGCCCGCGGCGAAGGCGTCGCCCGCGCCGACGGCCGCGACGATGTCCACGTGGGGGGCGCTGACGTGGGTGGCGGTGCCGTCGGGGTCCTTGCCGACGCCCTCGTCGACGCCGTCGCCGTCGCCGTCGCTGAAGCCTTCGTCGACGCCGTTGCTGAAGCCTTCGCCAACGCCATTGCCGAAGCCCTCGTCGACGCCCTTGCCGAAGGCGACCGCTCCGTCTCCGCCCTGCTTGACGACCAGGAGGTCCGGTTCGGGCAGCGCGGCCACGAGGGCGTGTGCTCCGTGCAGGCCCCAGGCGTCGCGTGCCTCGTCGGCCCCGACGAAGACGATGTCGGTCCGGCGGGCCAGGTCGAGCAGGACGCGGGGGCCGTCGGTGTCGCGCCACAGTCCGGCACGGAAGTTGACGTCGAAGGAGACGAGCGGCCGGTCGGGCCGGGGTGCGGTCAGCTCCCACAGGAGGGCGAGGCAGTCGTCGGAGAGGGCGGCCGTGATCCCGGAGAGGTGGAGCACCCGCCCCGCCCGCACCGTCGTCAGATCCATGTTCCCCGGCGCCATCGCCGAGGCCGCCGAGCCCGCCCGGTAGTACGCCACCTCGTGCGCGTCCGTCTCCCGGTCCCCCGCCGTGCGGAAGTACACGCCCGTCGGACGGGCCGGGTCCCGGCGAACGGCGGACACGTCGACGCCGTATCCCCCGACCGTCTCCAGGAGGTGGTCGCCGAACCCGTCGGCCCCGACCCTGCTGACCCACTTCACGGCGTGGCCGGCGGCGGCCAGCACGCACGCCACGTTCGACTCCGCGCCCCCGATCCCCCGGTCGAAGGAGGGAACATCGGCGAGACGGCCCGGCCGGGAGGGCAGGAACGTGACCATGGACTCGCCGAGCGCGACGACGTCCACGACGTCGGGGGCATTGCACGGTCCGCTGGTGGTCACGATCGTCGTAGCTCCTCGGCCGGTTGCGGATGGCGGCGGATTCGTTGACCCCGCGTCGCCGGAGATGTTAGACAGCGGTAAGCGATATACGCAACGAGTGTTGCACATAATGCAATCGAGCTGATCAGGGAGGCTCCATGGCCATCGAAGCGCTCGCCGGCCTGGCGGCGGAACGGGTGGATCACCGCTTCAAGGGCCTCCCCCCTGACGCCGACGGCCTGACCGTCGGCGAGCTGGCCGCCCAGCGCCGCAACCTCTTCACCGACGGTTTCGCCACTCCCGTACTGGCCCTCTCCGCCGAGCGCCTCGAGCACAACCTGCGGCTCATGGAGACGTACGCGGCCCGGCACGGCCTCGCCTTCGCCCCGCACGGCAAGACCTCCATGGCGCCGCAGCTCTTCCAGCGGCAGATCGAGCACGGGGCGTGGGGTGTCACCCTCGCGGTGCCGCATCAGGTCCGGGTGGCCCACGCCTTCGGGTTCCGGCGGATCTTCCTCGCCAACGAGCTGGTCGACGCGGCCGCCCTGCGCTGGATCTCCGGCCGGCTCGACGCCGACGACGACTTCCGGCTCCTCTGCTACGTCGACTCCGTGCGCGGGGTCGAGCTGATGGACGCGGCCCTGCGCGGCGCCCGCCGCCCCCTGGACGTCGTCGTCGAGCTCGCCGCCGGCGAGGGCGCCCGCACCGGCGTCCGTACGGAGGCGGAGTGCGCGGCGGTCGCGGACGCGGTGGCGGGGACCCGGACGCTACGGCTCGTCGGCGTCGCGGGCTACGAGGGCGAGGTGCCGGGGGCCACCTCGGAGCGGGTGCACGAGTGGCTGCGCCGGCTGGTGGCGCTCGCCGCCGACTTCGACAAGGCGGGGCGGTTCGCCGACGCGGAGGAGATCGTGGTCAGCGCGGGCGGCAGCGCCTGGTTCGACGCGGTGGCCGATGTCTTCGCCGAGATTCCCGAACTGTCCCTGCCCGTGCTGAAGTTGCTGCGTTCGGGCGCCTACGTCTCGCATGACGACGGCCACTACCGCAAGCTCACGCCCTTCAACCGGGTTCCAGAGGAGGGCGCTCTGGAGCCCGCGTTCCGGCTCTGGACGCAGGTGGTGTCCCGGCCGTCCGCCGAGCAGGCGTTCGTGAACGCGGGCAAGCGGGACGCGGCCTACGACCTCGACCTGCCCTTCGCCCAGGTGGTCCGCCGGGACGGCGTCGAGCGCCCGGCCACCGGGATCGAGGTGACCGCCCTGTCCGACCAGCACGCCTGGCTGCGCACGGCCCCCGAGGCGGACCTCGCCGTCGGGGACTGGGTGGGCCTGGGCCTCTCCCACCCGTGCACGTCCTTCGACAAGTGGCAGCTGATCCCCCTCGCGGAGGCGGACGGCACGGTCGTCGACTACATCCGTACGTTCTTCTAGGGAGGCGGGACGTGACAGAGCTGGCAGAGCTCGTCATCCGGGACGCGGACGTGGTCGACGGCTCGGGCGGCGCCTCGTACCGCGCCGATGTGGTGATCGACGGCGGCCGGATCGTGTCGATCGTCCAGGAGGCCGCGGCGGCGGGCTGCCAACGCCCGAGGGCCCGCCGGGAACTGGACGCCGAGGGCCTCGTCCTCTCCCCCGGCTTCATCGACATGCACGCCCACAGCGACCTGGCGCTCCTGCGCGACCCCGACCACAGCGCCAAGGCCGCGCAGGGCGTCACGCTCGAAGTCCTCGGCCAGGACGGGCTGTCGTACGCGCCGGTCGACGACCGTACGCTCGCCGAGGTCCGCAGCGCGATCACCGGCTGGAACGGCGACGGGGACGACATCGACTTCGACTGGCGGTCGGTCGGCGAGTACCTCGACCGGCTCGACCGCGGTTTCGACGGGCAGGGCATCGCGGTGAACGCCGCCTATCTCGTCCCCCAGGGCACGGTCCGCGCGCTCGCCGTCGGCTGGGAGGACCGCGCGGCCACGCCCCGGGAGCTGGACCGGATGCGGCAACTGGTCGCCGAGGGCCTGGAGCAGGGCGCGGTCGGCCTGTCGTCGGGGCTCACCTACACCCCCGGCATGTACGCCAAGGACGCCGAACTGACCGAGCTGTGCCGGGTGGTGGCGTCGTACGGCGGCTACTACTGCCCCCACCACCGCTCCTACGGCGCCGGGGCGCTGGAGGCGTACGAGGAGATGGTGGCCCTCACCCGCGAGGCGGGCTGCGCGCTCCATCTCGCGCACGCCACCATGAACTTCGGCGTCAACAAAGGCCGCGCGCCCGAGCTGCTGTCCCTCCTGGACGACGCGCTCGCCGCCGGATCCGACATCAGTCTCGACACGTACCCCTACACGCCCGGCTCCACCACGCTGGCCGCCCTGCTGCCGAGCTGGGCGAGCGAGGGCGGCCCGGAGGAGGTCCTGAGGCGGCTGGCGGACCAGGAGACGGCGGAACGCGTCCGGCACCACCTGGAGGTGGTCGGCGCGGACGGCTGTCACGGAGTGCCCGTCGAGTGGGACACGATCGAGATCTCGGGCGTGCGGGACCCCGGGCTGGGGGACTTCGTCGGCCGTACCGTCCAGGAGTCCGCCGACCTGCGCGGCGAGGCCCCCTGGGTGACCGCCCGCCGGCTCCTCCTCGACGACCGGCTCGGCTCGACGATCCTCCAGCACGTCGGCCACGAGGAGAACGTGCGGGCGATCATGCGGCACCCCGTCCACACCGGCGGCTCGGACGGCATCCTCCAGGGCGCCAAGCCGCACCCGCGCGCGTACGGCACCTTTCCCCGGTATCTCGGCCGGTACGTACGGGAGTTGGGGGTGCTGACCCTGGAGGAGTGCGTCGCCCGGCTCACCGCACGCCCGGCGGCCCGGCTGCGCCTGCCGGACCGCGGGCTGGTCCGCGAGGGTTACCGGGCGGACCTGGTGCTGTTCGACCCGGCCACGGTGGCGGCGGGGTCGAGCTTCGAGAACCCGCGGGTGCTGCCGACGGGCATCCCGTACGTCCTGGTCGACGGCCGTTTCGTGATCGAGGACGGCCGACGGACGGATGTGCTGGCGGGGCGGGCGGTGCGGAGGACTCCGTAGCCGCTCACGGCTTCCGCGGTGCTACGGCTTGGGCAGGGTGCACCCGCTCTTGCTCAGGTCGAGCTTGTTGTCGAGGCCGAAGCAGGCCGGGATCTGGTAGGTCTCCTGGGCGTAGTTGATGCCCTGGCGGACGGTGACGGTGCCGTCCGCGGCGACCTCGCAGGGGTTGTTGTCGGTGCAGCGGCCGCCGTCCTCGTTGCCGGTGTTGTTGACGGCGACGACCTTGCCGGTGGCGTTGTCGATGACGGGCGAGCCCGAGGTCCCGCCGATGGTCTGGCAGGCGGAGGTGTAGCGGACCGAGTCCTTCCAGGTCCACTCCCCTTCCTTGAGGCGGTAGGCGAAGCCGTCGACGTTGCACGCGTAGGTGCGCTTCCAGTAGCCGGAGACGACGGTGATGGCGGTACCGGCGGTGGGGTGCGCGTCGTTCAGGGTGAGCGCGGTGATCCCGTACGAGCTCTTGATCTGCGCGTACGTGGTGGTGAGCTGGTACAGCGAGACGTCCGTGTCGGTCATCGTCGCGTACGCGATCTTGCTGGCGCGCAGGGTGCCGAGCCGTGTGCCGGCGGAGTTGAGCAGGCCGAAGGTGCGGGTGGAGGCCTGGTCGACGACGACCTCGCCGGCGGCCGGGAACCCGGTCTCCAGGCAGTGACCGTTCGACATCACCAGCGCCGGGTCGTCGTCCTCCGAGGCCGGGAAGCGGACCACCGAACCGGAACAGTTGCTGAGCGAGACGGTGCCGGCGAAGGTGACGGCCTGGATCGCGGGAGCGGCGGTCTCCTTGGCCGGCGCGGTCTCCGCGACCAGCGCGGTCTCCTTGGCCGGCGCGGGCGCCGCGACCGCGGGTGCCGCGCCGGTCCCGGCGATCACCAGGGCGAAGAGCGCGGCGGCGAGAGGCTTTCTCATGTGGGGGGTCCCCTCTGTATGACGAAGGTGACCGGAGATCTTCCGGCCACCCACAGATTTGTCATGCGCATTGTTAATGGAGGGGCGCGCGGGGGCAAGGAGCTGTTTTCGGACAGGTCCGGAAGGGTCGGGAAACGCCCGTCGGAGCCTCACCGGCGATACCGACTCAAACCGACGCGTCCCACGTGGCGGAAAACACGACCCACGGAGCGTTACCGGGCCGTAAGCTCCCAGACATGCAGGTGATCCAGTCGACCAAGCTCGCCAATGTCTGTTACGAGATCCGGGGCCCGGTTCTCGAGGAGGCGATGCGCCTGGAAGCGGCAGGGCACCGCATCCTGAAGCTGAACACCGGCAACCCGGCCGCGTTCGGCTTCGAGTGCCCGCCCGAGATCCTGGAGGACATCCTCCGCAACGTCTCCTCGGCGCACGGCTACGGCGACGCGAAGGGCCTGCTGGCCGCGCGCCGCGCGGTCGTCATGCACAACCAGACCCTCGGCATCGAGACCGACGTCGAGCACGTCTACATCGGCAACGGCGTCTCCGAGCTGATCGTGATGGCGATGCAGGGACTGCTGGACGACGGCGACGAGGTCCTCGTCCCGGCCCCGGACTACCCGCTGTGGACCGCCGCCGTCTCCCTCTCCGGCGGTACGGCCGTGCACTACCGGTGCGACGAGCAGGCCGACTGGATGCCCGACCTCGCCGACATCGAGCGGAAGGTCTCCGACCGCACCAAGGCGATCGTCATCATCAACCCGAACAACCCGACGGGCGCGGTGTACGACGAGGCGATGCTGCGCGGGCTGACCGACATCGCCCGCCGACACAACCTGCTGGTCTGCTCGGACGAGATCTACGACAAGATCCTCTACGACGACGCCACGCACACGCCGACCGCCTCGGTCGCCCCCGACCTGCTGACCCTCACCTTCAACGGGATGTCCAAGGCGTACCGGGTGGCCGGCTACCGGGTCGGCTGGATGTCGATCTCCGGGCCGCGCGCGCACGCCGACTCCTACATCGAGGGTCTGACGATCCTGGCGAACATGCGCCTGTGCGCGAACATGCCGGGTCAGCACGGCGTGGTCGCCGCGCTCAGCGGCCGCCAGACCATCAACGAGCTGGTGCTGCCGGGCGGGCGACTGCGGGAGCAGCGGGACGTGGCGTACGAGCTGCTGACCCAGATCCCCGGGGTGAGCTGTGTGAAGCCGAAGGGGGCGCTGTATCTCTTCCCGCGTCTCGACCCCAACGTCTTCAAGATCAAGGACGACCGGCGGATGGTCCTGGACCTGCTCCGGCAGGAGAAGATCATGGTCGTCCAGGGCAGCGGCTTCAACTGGCCCGAACCGGACCACTTCCGGGTGGTGACGCTGCCGTCGGTCGGCGACCTGCGCTCGGCGATCACCCGGATCGGCACCTTCCTCGACGGTTACGGCCAGCCGTGACAGGGCCCACGACAGGGGCCGGTCCCGGCAAGGGCCGTTCGTAGCAAGGGCCGTTCGCCCTAAGGTTTTTCAACTTTAGACGAAATCTAAGCTAGGATGGCTTCCTGACAGCTTCAGGAGGCCACCCCCATGTACGAGCCGATCCGCACCAAGTCGGTCCACAGCACGATGGCCGGCAGTGCCTCCGACTTCCCCCATCGTTCCCGTGAGGAAGAGCTGGACATCCAGCTCTCGGGGCATCTCGCCGCGCTGCTCGCCGTCACGGACGAACTGCGCGCGGCGGCGCCCTCCGCCGACCTGGACACCGCCGCCGACCGGCTCGCCGAGCAGGTGGGCCGGCTCCGCGGCGGCCGTACGCCGGCCCGCTCGTCGGTGACCGTCGACCGCGCCCCGCGCCTGACGGCCCTGCACCGGCGGGCCCACGCGCTCGCAGGCCGGGCTCTGGTGGTCGCGGCCTCTCGTGCCGACACGGCGGCCGCGATCCTCGCCGCCGAGCGGATGGACGCACACTCGGCGGCCCTGGAGCCGCGCGAGGTGGCGTCGGCCTGAGCCCTTGAGGGGCTCCCCCTGCGGCCCCGGTCCGCGTGCGTCCGACGTGACGCGCGGACCGGGCGCCATTTTCTTCTGCGCCTGCGTACATTCGGGTGGACTGCGCACCCCAAGCTCCCGCCAAACGGCGGTGCCAACTAAACAGCCTCGTAACGTCGGTGGAAATGACGGTGGTTCGGTTTCCCGTACACCATCGATCCCTCACTCTTCCACGAGATGTGACACAGTGAAACGTAGGCGATTGTTGGTGGTGCTCGCCGGTGCGGCCGCAGTTTCCACCGGAGTGATGTCGTGGGCGCTGAATTCCGCAATGAATCCGGAATCCGAGGCGGCCCAGCCGGCGGTGAACCAGCCACTCCAGGATGCCGATTCCATTTTGCAGGACGGAATTCAGCAACAGGAGAACCACGATTTAAAAGGGGCCGTCCGTACCTACCGGCGCGTGCTGAGGCTGGACCCGAAGAACAAGTTCGCCTGGTACAACCTGGGCGTCATCGCCCATGACGACGGTCGGACGGACGATGCCCGCGCGGCCTACGAAAAGTCCCTGAAGATCGATCCGGCGTTCATGTCGGCTCTCTTCAATGAGGGGATTCTGCTGAAGTCGAGCGACCCCGACCGCGCCCTGGGACTTCTGGAACGCGCCCTTGGAGTCGATCCCCAGGCGGCCACGGTGCATCTGCACCTCGGGGAAATCTGGGCGATGAAGAACCGCGACCAGGTAGCCACGGACGAGTTCCGCAGTGCGGTCGCGGCCGATCCCTCGCTCCGTTCCCAAGTGCCGGAATCCTTCCGGGATTCCCTGAGCACCTCAACCCGATCGAGCACAGCAGGGAGCACGAGATGACGTCGACCGCCACCCCGAGATTCTCCGTCTTCACCCCCAGCCACCGCCCCCGCTTTCTCGACGAGTGCCTGGCAACCCTGCAGGCGCAGAGTTGTTCGGACTGGGAGTGGATCGTCCTGCTCAACAACGGCGCCCGGTGGCGGCCGGAACGCCCCGACGACAGGGTCCGATTGGAGATCGCGGACGACGTCATCGGCGTCGGAGCGGCGAAGCGCAGGGCCTGTGAACTGGCGCGCGGCGAGATCCTCGTGGAGCTCGACCACGACGACCTGCTGGCGAAGGCGTGCCTGGCGGAGCTCGCCAAGGCCTTCGACGCGCATCCCGAGGCGGTGTTCGTCTACAGCAACACCGCGCAGATCACCGAGGACGGCAAGCGGGACGACGATCGTTTCAACGAGACGCACGGCTGGCACTACGAGGAGGTGCGCGTCGACGGCCGCAAGCTGCTCCAGGTCAGGTCGATGGCTCCGACGCCGCACAACGTCTCGTACATCTGGTACGCGCCCAACCACGTGCGGGCGTTCCGCAAGGACGCCTATGTCAAGTCCGGTGGGTACGACGCCACCCGTACGGTTCTCGACGACCAGGACCTGATGTGCCGGATGTTCCACGTCGGCGACTTCCACCACATCCCCCGCTGTCTGTACCTCCAGCGGATGCACCCCGCGAACACCCAGCGTGATCCGGAGATCAACGCGCACATCCAGCGCGAGACGGTCGCCCTGTACGACAAGTACATCGAGGCCAACGCCCTCGCCTGGACCCACCGGAGGGGGCTGATCGCGCTGGACCTCGGCGCGGCCCGCCGTAAGCCGCCCGGTTACATGGGCGTGGACAAGCACCTGGGTGAGGGCGTCGACATCGTCGCGACCCTGCCCGGCAGGGTGGATCTGCCCGACGACTCCGTCGGCCTGATGCGGGCCGTGAACTTCCTCGAGCACGTGCCCGCGAAGGTGCCGCTGATCAACGAGCTGTACCGGCTGCTGGCACCCGGCGGGATGCTCCTCACCCTGACACCCAGCTCCGACGGCCGGGGCGCGTACCAGGACCCGAGTCACGTCGCCTACTACAACGAGAACTCGTTCTGGTACTACACGGACGACCAGTACCGCGCCTTCGTGCCCGACCTCGAGGCCCGGTTCCAGAGCTCGCGGCTCGCCACCTGCTTCCCGTCCGAGTGGCACTCCGAGAAGAACATCTCCTACGTGGTCGCCAACCTCATCGCGATGAAGGACGGCACCGAACGGTGCGGCGGCCCGCTGCTGGTCTAGTGATCCGCGCTGTCGGAGACCTCTTCCGGGACGGAACGCGGGGGTGCCCCGAGGCCGAGGCCACGGGGCACCCTCGCGCGAGGGTTACGGTGTCACGACGCGCAGAGCACGAAGGCCGTGATCGTCTGGCTTGCGGTGGTGGTGACGGTCCACCCGGTGGGCGGTGGACCACCGCTCGGGAAGCTGTCGCGAATGCTTCCCGAGGAGGTGGTGAATCCGCCGCCGACCACCGTCTCGCCGACGAGGCACGTCGCAGTCGCCGTCATGGTGTCGGCAACGGGGTTGACCCGGACTGTGATGCCGTCAAGCCCGCCCTGAGCACCCTGCGCGCCTTGGGCTCCCTGCGCGCCCTGGGCACCCTGAGCACCCTGGGCTCCCTGCGCGCCCTGCGCGCCCTGCGCGCCCTGGGCTCCCTGGGCTCCCTGGGCTCCCTGGGCTCCCTGAGCACCCTGAGCACCCTGGGCTCCCTGAACGCCCGCGCCCGTGGCGCCCTGAGCACCCTGAGCACCCTGGGCTCCCTGGGCGCCCTGAACGCCCGCGCCCGTGGCGCCCTGGGCACCCTGAGCACCTTGCGCGCCCTGAGCACCCTGCGCGCCCTGAGCACCCTGAGCTCCCCTAGCGCCCTGCGCGCCCTGAGGACCCTGCTTGCCGTCGTGACCCCTGGGACCCTGAGGACCGCGCGGGCCCTGGGGGCCACGGTCGTTGTTGCCATGGCCGCGGTCATGGTCGGCGCCGTATTCCCTGTTGCCGTCCCGACGCACCGCTGCCGCCTGCCCATTGGAGCCGGCCCTGCGGACCGCGTCGGCGATGGCCACCTCTGACACGTCGTTCGTGCCCAGTTGCTCCACGACCACGCGGGTGCTGGGTGCGTGCATCTCTTCGGCGACAGCCAACGCGCTCGGGACGACGCTGAGCGCCACGGCTACCGCGCCGACCGACACCGTGGTGACGGATCTCAGGCGCGAAGTTCGGATCGTTCTGCGGTTCAAGAGAACCTTCCTCACGATTAAGAGGGAGTAGACAGCAAGCGCGCACTCAGTACGCTCCATTTCGCTTGCATGCCTCATCCCTACGGATACAGACGAGGCAGTTATTCCCACTTTATGAAAGAATGATTATGTATCCGCCCGCTCCGGGGGCAAGGATCACCCGAGCGGCCTCTATACCTTTGGCGCCCATTCACCACACCGCCAAAAGGGTGACATTGACCGAATGGCCGATCTCCTCGGGCGCCGTTCACGAGACTTCTGCGATCGATGGACACCGCCCGGCCCATTCGTCGGCTCGACTCGGCAGCACTCGTGGCGTTCACCATGACATTCAGGCATTTCGGACATACTGTTCGGCGCGCCGCCCGGTGGCGCAATGGAGCGCGACCTGAACGGAGCCCGCAATGCCCGACACAGCCGCCGAGGACCCGCGCCGGCGCACGGTCGATCCGACGGTGCTGGCGCTGACCGCCTACACCGCGGTGATGCTGGCCCTCTCGGCCCGCGCCTTTCTGATGCCTGACGAGTCGGGCGACTACCTCACCTTTCTCGACCCCTGGTATCGGCACATCGCGAGCAACGGCGGGTTCCACGCCCTCGCCGACCCCGGTTTCTCGGACTACAACGTCCCCTACCTCTACCTGCTGACCGCTCTGACCTATCTGCCGCTGCCGGCGCTGGCGGGCATCAAGTGGATCTCGATCCTGTTCGACCTGGCGCTGGCGTACTACGCCTTCCGGATCGTGTCCCGGCTCCGGCCCACCCAGCCCTGGGCCGCCTTCGGCGCGGCCGCGGTGGTGCTGTTCCTGCCCACCGTCGTCGCCAACAGCGGGTGGTGGGGGCAGTGCGACGCCCTCTACGCAGCCTTCCTGGTCGGCGGGATCCACTACGTGCTGCACCACCGGCCATGGTGGGCGTGCACGTTCTTCGGGGTCGCGCTGGCGTTCAAGTTCCAGGCTGTCTTCCTCTTCCCCTTCCTGCTCGTCCTGGTGCTGGTGGGACGGGTGCCGTGGCGGAGTCTGCTCGCCGTTCCCGCGGCGTACCTCGTCCTCGACGTCCCGGCCCTCATGCTCGGCGCCGACCCGTGGCGGCTGCTGACGGTCTACGCCCGGCAGACGGACACGTACCACCTCCTGTCGGCCAACGCGCCGTCCGTCTACGAGTTCGTGTCGGCGCCCGGTGACACGGAGATGGTGCGCAACGTGGGTGTGCTGGTCGCGGGGACGCTCGTGTCACTGCTGATCGGACTGACCGTGTGGTCCCTGCGGCGCGGTCGGCGCGGCGCGCCCGACTCCGGCCCCGGCGTGCAGGGACTCACGGACACCCGGGTCGTGCTGCTGGCCGCCTGCTCCTCGGTCGTGGTGCCGTTCCTGCTGCCCTCGATGCACGAGCGCTACTTCTACGTCGCGGACGTGCTCACCGTGCTGGCCGCGTTCGCACTCCCCCGGCGGCTCTGGTACGTGCCGGTACTGGTGCAGCTCGCCTCGTTCGGCAGCTACCTGAGGTGCAACTCCGCCGACCTGGCTCCCTATCTGTCGATGCCCGCGCACAGTGCGCTGATGCTGCTGGCGCTGTTGGCCGTGGTCCGGACGACCGCCCACGAGCTCCGGACCCCGCGCGCGGGGTCCTACGGACATGCCCCCGCCGCCGAGGGGACCCTGTCGCCGGAGTCACCGGTGTCGGCGTCGTCGGCGACGTAGTAGGTCGGGCGTCGCTGGACGGCGGTGTAGATGCGGCCGATGTACTCGCCGACCACTCCCACGCAGATCAGCTGGACGGCGCCGATGAAGAGCACGGCGATGATCAGGGAGGCCCAGCCGGGGGTGGTGTCGCCCGCCGCGTACACGGACAGCGTGTACACGAGCATGGCGAGGCAGACGCAGAAGGCGAGGGCGCCGAGCCAGATGGCCAGCCGCAGCGGGGCGACGGAGAAACTGATGATGCTGTCGACCGCCAGCAGGATCATCTTGCGCAGGGAGTACTTGGTGTGACCGGCGACGCGTGGATCGCGGCGGTAGGTCACCTCTCCGCTGGGGAAGCCGAACCAGGGCATGAGGAGCCGGTACACCTGCGGCTGGTCGGGCAGGGCTTTGAGGGCGTCGAGGGCGTTGCGGGACAGCAGACGGAAGTCGCCGGCCTGGGCGCAGACATGGGCGCCGACCATACGGCGCATGAGCCAGTAGTACGCGGCGGCGGTGCGCCGCTTGAAGCTGGTGTCGCTGGAGCGGTTGGCGCGTACGCCGTAGACGATGTCCAGGCGCCGGGAGCGGGCCAGGGCGAGCATCTCGAGGATCTTCTCCGGGGGGTCCTGGAGGTCGGCGTCAAGACTCGTGGCGTAGTAGCCGCGGGCCTGGTGCAGACCGGCGGTCAACGCCGCCTGGTGCCCGCTGTTGCGTCGCAGTCGCACCACCCGCAGCTGCGGCCAGTCGGCCCGCAGGTGCGCGAGTTGTTCGGCTGTCCCGTCCGTGGAGCCGTCGTCCACCGCGACGACCTCGTACACCTCCCCGGTCCCGTCCAGCACCGGCCGCAGCCGCCCCGCCAGCGCCGGCAGCGCCTCCTCCTCGTTGAACATCGGAATCACGACCGACAGCTCAACCGACGACTCGATCATTGGGCGATCCCTGTGCGTCCTGGAGCGGGCGGGAGCGGCACAGCGCGCCCGATTCGCTCACGTACAGTAGTATTTGCTCACTTATCGTACAGTGCAGGAATGTCTCAGCGCGTCCAGACACACGCACCCCGCACCGCGGGGGTCGCACGGCAGCTCCCGGTCTTCGCGGTCATCGGTGTGCTGTCCACCGCCGCCCATCTCGGCCTGTTCGCGGCGCTCCGGTCGGCGCTCGACGCCCAGCTCGCGAACCTGGTCGCGCTGCTGGTCACCGCGGTGGCGAACACCGCCGCCAACCGCCGGTTCACCTTCGGGGTGCGCGGCGCGGAGGGGGCCGCCCGGCATCAGCTCCAGGGGCTGGCGGCCTTCCTCGCCGGGCTCGCGCTCAGCGGCGGCGCCCTCGCCCTGGTGCACCGGACCCTGCCGGACGCGCCGTACGTGGAGATCGGCGCACTGATCGTGGCCAACGGCGCCGCGACGGTCCTCCGCTTCACGCTGCTGCGGCGGTGGGTGTTCGCGGAAGCCTGAACGGGCGAAGGCCCGCCGTCACCTCCCGTCGGTGTGGACGGGGACGTGACGACGGGCCCAGGGCCCCGCACAGCCGTTGTGCGAACGTTGTGCGAAACCTTGCCGGTCTGTGCTGCCGTGAGGTGCTGTCACCGCGGCCGGCCGTGACGATATTGCTGGTCAGGGCACGATCGGAGCCGGCCGCGGCGTCTTGGGGGGCGGGTTCAGCCCAGGCGCTGCACCAGCGCGCGGTACTCGTCCCAGAGTTCCTTGGGCGTCTGGTCGCCGAAGGTGTTGAGGTGCTCGGGGACCAGGGAGGCCTCCTCGCGCCAGACCTCCTTGTCGACCGTGAGGAGGAACTCCAGGTCGGAGTCGGCGAGTTCGAGGCCCTTGGTGTCCAGGGCGTCCTTGGTCGGCAGGATCCCGATCGGGGTCTCGACGCCCTCGGCCTTGCCCTCCAGACGTTCCACGATCCACTTCAGGACACGGCTGTTCTCGCCGAAGCCGGGCCAGACGAACTTGCCCTCGTCGTTCTTGCGGAACCAGTTGACGTAGTAGATCTTCGGGAGCTTCGCCTGGTCCTTGCCCTTGGCGACATCGACCCAGTGGCCCATGTAGTCACCCATGTTGTAGCCGCAGAACGGCAGCATCGCGAAGGGGTCGCGGCGCAGCTCGCCGACCTTGCCCTCGGCGGCGGCGGTCTTCTCGGAGGCCACGTTGGCGCCGAGGAAGACGCCGTGGTTCCAGTCGAAGGACTCCGTGACCAGCGGGACGGCACTGGCGCGACGCCCGCCGAAGAGGATCGCCGAGATCGGCACGCCCCTGGGGTCCTCCCACTCGGGCGCGATGATCGGGCACTGGGCGGCGGGGGTGGTGAAGCGGGCGTTCGGGTGGGCGGCCGGGGTCTGCGAATCCGGCGTCCAGTCGTTGCCCTTCCAGTCCGTCAGGTGGGCCGGAGTCTCCTCCGTCATGCCCTCCCACCAGATGTCGTTGTCGTCGGTGAGGGCGACGTTGGTGAAGACGGAGTTGCCCCACAGCGTCTTCATCGCGTTGGCGTTGGTGTGCTCACCCGTGCCGGGCGCGACGCCGAAGAAGCCGGCCTCGGGGTTGATGGCGTAGAGGCGGCCGTCCTCGCCGAAGCGCATCCAGGCGATGTCGTCGCCGATCGTCTCGACCGTCCAGCCCGAGATGGTGGGCTCCAGCATGGCGAGGTTGGTCTTGCCGCAGGCGCTCGGGAAGGCGGCGGCGACGTACTTCGACTCGCCGTGCGGGGGCGTCAACTTGAGGATGAGCATGTGCTCGGCCAGCCAGCCCTCGTCGCGCGCCATGACGGAGGCGATGCGCAGGGCGTAGCACTTCTTGCCGAGCAGGGCGTTGCCGCCGTAGCCCGAGCCGTAGGACCAGATCTCGCGGCTCTCGGGGAAGTGCGAGATGTACTTCGTCGAGTTGCACGGCCACGGCACGTCGGCCTCGCCCTCGGCCAGCGGCGCCCCGAGCGTGTGCACAGCACGCACGAAGAAGCCGTCGGAGCCGAGCTCGTCCAGGACCGGCCGGCCCATGCGGGTCATCGTGCGCATGGACACGGCGACGTAGGCGGAGTCGGTGATCTCGACGCCGATCGCGGAGAGGTCCGAGCCGAGGGGGCCCATGCAGAACGGGACGACGTACATCGTCCGGCCGCGCATCGAGCCGCGGAAGAGGCCCTTCTCACCGGAGGAACTGCCTTCCTCCCCGGTGAAGATGGCCCGCATCTCGGAGGGGGCCTTCCAGTGGTTGGTCGGGCCCGCGTCCTCCTCCTTCTCGGAGCAGATGAAGGTCCGGTCCTCGACCCGGGCGACATCGGTCGGGTCGGAGGCCGCGTAGTACGAGTTGGGGCGCTTGATCGGGTCGAGTTTCTTGAAGGTGCCCTTAGCGACGAGCTCCTCGCACAGGCGCTCGTACTCTGCCTCTGATCCGTCACACCAGACCACGTTGTCCGGCTGCGTCAGTTCTGCGATCTCGTTCACCCACGAGACCAGTTCCTTGTGGGTGGTGGGAATGACGGGGGGAGCCGCGATATCGCGCGCCACGATTGCTCCTAAGGGAGGGATTTTGTCCTTTGTTGCCCCGTGGGGGCCGCGACCCGGATGCTTCGCAGTGCCGATTCCCGCTGGCGCTCATCCGGTGCCGACCGCACTCATTTGATCATCCGACGAGTATGCCCATCTGTCCATAGGAGCGTACAGATGAGCGGAGTGAGGATCGCCACGTGTAAAATGGCCGCTTTGCGTCCACATGGGATTCGGCTGAAGGTTCCTTGAGAGGACACCGACAGCGCTCCCGCCAAACCCCCGTGAGACGATGGCCACTCTTCGTCGGTCAACGGTTCGCGGAGAGCTGTTACTTACGGTTCCGTAGGTACGATGCCGGACATGACTGCGTCCGTCCCCGACGCGACCTCGGACACCCCGGCCGCAGGCCGCGGTCCCGTCGCGACCTCCCTGCCGCATCCGGTCAAGCCCAGACTCCGCGGCTGGCTGCATCTGGGCATGTTTCCGGCCGTACTCATCGCGGGCCTGGTGCTCACCGCCCTCGCCGACTCCCCCAGAGGCCGCCTCGCCTGCGGGATCTTCGCCCTGACCGCCTGCCTGCTCTTCGGCGTCAGCGCGCTCTACCACCGGGGCAACTGGAGCCCGCGCATGGACGGGATCCTGCGACGGCTGGATCACGCCAACATCTTTCTGATCATCGCCGGCACCTACACCCCGCTGACGATGCTGCTCCTGCCCGGCACCAAGGGTCAGTGGCTGCTGTGGAGCATCTGGGCAGCGGCCCTCGCGGGCATCGCCTTCCGCGTCTTCTGGGTCGGCGCCCCGCGCTGGCTCTACACGCCCTGTTACATCGCGATGGGCTGGGCGGCCGTCTTCTTCCTGCCCGACTTCATGCGCTCCGGCGGCATCGCCGTCCTCGTGCTGGTCATCGTGGGCGGCCTGCTCTACAGCGCGGGCGGCGTGATCTACGGCATCAAGCGCCCGAACCCGTCACCGCGCTGGTTCGGCTTCCACGAGGTGTTCCACTCCCTCACGTTGGCGGCGTTCATCGCGCACTACGTCGGGATCTCGCTGGTGGCGTACCAGCACGTGTGACCACTCCTCCGGGAGACGACGGCCACGGCTTTCGAGCCGTGGCCGTTTTTCGTATGCCCCGCCCCGCCTCGTTTCTCCTTCTCGTCCCCCTTGGCTGAAAGTAACCACCAATTGACACTCTTTAGGTTTTGAGAGCTACTCTCATTTCATGGTTACTGTCACTCCATCTCCCGAGGCGCAACCCGACCCCCGCCGCTGGTGGGCCCTCGGCGCCCTGGTCGCGAGCATGCTGACCCTCGGCTTCGACCTGACGATCCTGAACGTGGCGCTGCCGACGATGGCCGGCGATCTCGGCGCCACCACCGGCGAACAGCAGTGGATGGCCGACGCGTACGTCGTCGTCTTCGCCGCGCTGATGCTCCCCGCCGGACTGCTCGGCGACCGGTTCGGACGGCGGCTGATGCTGATCGTCGGACTGGGGATCTTCCTGGCCGGTTCGGTCGTGGGCGCCCTGGCCGGGGACGTGAACGCGGTGATCGTCGCCCGCGCGGTGATGGGCGTCGGCGGCGCGCTGGTCACCCCGCTCGCCCTCTCCGTCCTGCCCTCGCTCTTCCGGCCCGAGGAAAGCACCAAGGCCGTCGGCATCATCTCCGCCGCCACCGCGCTCGGCCTGCCGCTCGGCCCGATCATCGGCGGGTGGCTGCTCAACCACTTCTGGTGGGGCTCGGTCTTCCTCGTCAACGTGCCGATGGCCGCGATCGGCATCACCGCCTGCGTGTTCCTGCTGCCCGAGACCCGCGACCCGGCCTCCCCCAAGGTCGACATCGTCTCCACGGCGTTCACCGCGGGCGGGCTCGGTGCCCTCATCTACGCGATCATCGAGGCGCCCACCCGTGGCTGGGGCGACCCGCTGGTGCTGGGGATGTTCGGCGCGGCCGTCGTCCTGCTCGCCGGGCTGGTGCTGCGGGAGCGGCGGATGGAGCGGCCCATGCTCGACATGACGCTGCTCGCCCAGCGCGGCTTCCTGTTCAACACCGTCGCGGCGACCCTGGTGATGTTCGTCCTGTCCGGCCTGCTCTTCGTGCTGCCGCCCTACCTCCAGGCGGTCCTCGGCAACGACGCCCTCGGCACCGGTCTGCGGCTGCTGCCGATGATGGGCGGCCTGTTGGTAGCCTCCCGGACCGCCCAGCCGGTCCTCGCCCGGTTCGGCGCCCGCGCGACAGTGAGCGCCGGCCTGGTGGTGCTGGCCTTCGCCGCGCTCCTCGGCAGCCGTACGACGGTCGACTCCGGCTACGGCTTCACCGCGCTGTGGCTCTCGATCGCCGGGCTCGGCTTCGGCTTCGCGCTGATCCCCGCGATGAACGGCGCCCTGGGCGCGCTGCCCCGCGACCGGGCCGGCAGCGGCTCCGGCCTGCTCATGACGCTCCGCCAGGTCGGCGCCGCGATCGGCATCGCCCTGCTCGGCAGTCTGCTCGCCGACACCTTCCGCGACCGGCTCGACGTCACGGGGCTGTCCGCGCGGGCGGCGGACACCGCCGGTGACTCGGTGGTCGCGGCGCACCTGGTCGCCCAGCAGAGCGGCTCGGCCGATCTGCTGGCCTCCGCGAACAGCGCGTACACCCATGGCATGGGCATCGTGCTCCTGGTGTGCGGGATCGCGGCCCTGGTGTCCGCGCTGCTGGCGGCGGCGTTCCTGCCCACCACCCCCGTGGCCAAGAGCTCCGAGACCCCGGACCTCGATGCCGCGCGGGTCGATGCCTGACAATGACCCTCATGACGCCCGCACGAACCTCTGACTCCACCGACCGTCCCCAGCTGGGACTTCGTGAGCGGAAGAAGATCAAGACCCGGACTGCGATCCGCGACGCGACGTACGCGCTGATCGAGGAACAGGGGTACGACGCCACGACGATCGAGCAGATCGCCGAGCGCGCCGAGGTGTCGCCGTCCACGGTCTTCCGCTACTTCCCCACGAAGGAGGACATCGTCCTCACGGACGAGTACGACCCGATCCTCCTGGAGGAACTACAGGCCCGGCCGGCCGACGAGTCGTGGTCGGACTCCCTGCGGCACGTCATGCGCAGGGCCGTAGACCTCGGAACGGACGAGGATCCGGAGATCATCCGGCTGCGGTCGCGGCTGATGGTCGAGGTGCCCGCGGTGCGTTCCCGGATGGTGGAGAGCATGTCGGTCACCGGCAGGCTGCTCGCCTCGGCCGTCGCGGCGCGCACCGGCCTCGCGGAGGACAGCCTGGAGGTGCGGGTCTACACGATGTCCCTGATCGGCGGACTCTCGGAGATCTCCCAGTACTGGGCCGAGAACGGCTTCCGGGACGACCTGCGCGACCTTATGGACCGCGCGCTGGACGTCATCGAACACGGCCTCACCGTGAAGAAGCCCTGAGGCCGACCTGTGCACACCACCTGGCGTGGCCACGGACCCTGGCGGTGTCCGCCAGGGTCTGTGGTGCCGCGGTGGAGCGCTCAGCTCGCGCTGGGCGCCATGATCCTCAGCGGCGCTTGAGGTCCGCCTTTCCGCAGGCGATGCCGTTCTTGTCGGGGTCGAGCCGCAGCGGGTCGTCCTTGCCGTTGACCTTCAGGCGGCCGTAGTCGTTCGCCTTCAGCCAGGCGCAGCGGGCGGCCGTCGTCTTCTTCACCTCGTCCGGGAACACGGTCGGCACACAGACGTTGATCGAGCCGTAGTGCCGGTCGCAGCCGGAGACGGTGGGGCTGACCTTCTGCGAGGTCTTCTTCTTCGCGGGCTTGCTGACCGTGCCCTCCAGTGAGTCGGCGAAGGAGTGGACGTGCGCCGAGGCGTCGGTGGCGCTCAGTGCCGACGGGCCTTGCAGATGGACCCACTTGGCCACCGACGGCACCCCGTTGGCGTCGACCGCGAAGAGCATGTACCAGCCGGGCGGTGCCATGTTCGGGTTGCTCGTCACGTTCAGATCGACGTTGTTGCCGTCCACCGACAGTGGCAGGTCCACGAACCGCTGGTTCGGGTCCGAGGAGTGGGTGACGGCGGCCGGGCGGATCAACTCGGCCTTGGCGATGGGCCGGTCGACGGTGATCCGCTGGGTGTCGCCGTAGGTCCACTCGGTGTCGATCACCGAAGTGATCGACGGGCGCGGGCCCTTGAGCAGATACGGCGGGGTGTAGATCGACACGTTGTGGTTCCAGGTGCCGTTGCCCGGGTTGTCGCCGGTCGACATCACCCGGCCGTCGGGCAGCAGGAACGACGACGAGTGGTAGCCGCGCGCCTGCGGGTCGGCGGCCACCGGGTCGAAGGTGTTCGACGCCGGGTCGTAGATCGACGACTCGAAGACCGGGTCGGCCCGGTTGTGCAGCGCGCCGCCGGTCTCCAGCACCTTGCCGTCCGGCAGGAGTACGGCGGAGACGTACATCTTGCCCTGGTTGCCGGTCTCGGCCACCTTGCCGTTGCCGAGGTCGACGGTGCCCTGCGGGAGCGGCGGGCCGGCGACATAGGACGGGTTGGCGGACTTGAGGTCGATGACGTCGGTCAGCCGGTTGGCGTCCGGGTTGGAGTCGATGTTGCCGCCGCCGAGGGTGAGGACCTTCTGGTCCTGCGCCGGGGGCAGCAGCACGCTCGCCGACTGGTCGCGCTCGTCCTTCTTCTGCAGGCCCGGGATCTGCGTGACCGTGTTGGCGCCGTAGTCGTAGATCGCGCTGCCGGTGCCCGGGATGTTGTTGCCGAAGACATGGCTGCCCGAGTAGAAGAGGCGGCCGTCCTGCATCAGGATCATCGACGGGTACAGACCCCAGTACGACCAGGTCTGGTTGACCTTCCACAGCGGCAGCCACTGCTGCTCGGCGTCCGACCAGAGCTCGGCGGTCACCGAACCGGTGGAGTCCTCGCGCAGGCCGCCGAAGGAGATGACGTCACCGTTGCCGAGGGCGGTCGCCGACGGGTACCAGTGGCCGTCGTTCATGTCGTTGGTCTTGCTGTACGTCTCGGTCTTCGGGTCGAAGATGTACGAGTCCTTGTAGCCCTCGTAGCCGTGCCCGCCCACCACCGGGTACGCCTTGTTGCCGCTCATCACCAGCACCCGGCCGTCCTGGAGCTGGACGTGCCCGGAGCAGAACATGTCCTTCGGCGTGGGGATGACCTTGTAGGTGCCCTTCACCGGGTCGTACACCGCGGAGGTGAAGGTGCCCGCGTTGAACTGCTCCTCGCTGTTGCCGGAGCCCGCGATCAGCAGCACCTTGCCGTTGTTGAGGACGACGGAGTGCATGGAACGGACCGGGTTCTCCGTGGGCAGCACGTCCCACCTGCCGTTGGCGCACTGCTCGGCGGTGCCGGTGCACTCCGGGGTCGGGACCGGGTCGGCGACCTGGTCCATGGAGTAGTCGTCGGTGGTCGCCGAGCCCGTGCCGTACACGGAGACGCCCCAGGTGATGCGGTCGGTGCCGGCCGGTACCTCGGGGGTGCGTACGGTGGCCTCGGTCCAACCGGCCGCCATGTCCAGCGTCTTGAGGTCGGTCCAGTACTGCCAGCCCGCGGTGGCGTCGTGCCGGAACAGCGTGAGCGACGCGTCCGGGGTGGTCGTCTTGTACCAGAGCCCGAGGTCGTACTGCTTGCCCGCGGTCACGACCGGCGCGCAGTCGGTGGACTCGGTGATCAGCGCCTTGCGGTCGCCGTCGACGCGGCGGGTGAGCGACACCTTCATGGCCTTGGAGCCGCTGTGGGCGTCGCCCACGGTCGAGAAGGTGAAGTCGTTGTCGCCCCAGCCGGACTTCTCCCAGCAGTACGGCATGTCACCGGTGCCGGCGGTCTCGAAGCCTGGGTTCTTGACGAGGTTGGCGGCGGAGGCGGGTTGCGGCGAGGTCAGCAGCAGGCCCCCGGTGAGGCCTGCCACAGCCAGGAGGGCGGATCTCCTACGGCGTCTATTCACGGGCTCTCCTTGCGGTACGGCCGCCATCGGGGCCCCCGCGGCCCCTGCGCGGCAGATACACCAACGCTTCGGTCCCCGCGAAGCGCAGGACGAAGGTCGTCACCAGGGCGAGCGCGGTCGCGGACAGCGCGCCCATCCCGAACCGGTGGACGAACAGCGCGATCAGCGGGATGCGCAGCACCAGATCGGCGTTGGCGAGCAGCGCGAACCGTCCGGCGCGGTCCCACCAGCGCCGGTGCCGCCGCCGGTCGCGGAACAGCAGATGCTCGATGAGTACGAAGTTCCAGGCCACGCCGAACTGGTTGGCGAGGATCTCGGCCGGGACGTAGTGCATGCCGGCCAGGGTGAGTGCCCACAGCCCGAGCAGGTTCGGCACGAAGCCGGTCGCACCGATCAGGCCGAAGCCGACCATGCGGGCCACCGGCGACGCGGTACGCAGGCCCGCCAGGTGGCGCAGGAAGCGCATCCCCTCCTGGGCGCTGGACTTGGACTCGCCCGCGAACCGGTCCTGGAAGACGAACGGCACCTCGGTGACCTGGCGCGGGCGGCTGCGTACGGCGAGTTCCAGCAGGATCTTGTAGCCGAGAGGCTGGAGCACGTCGGCGGTGACCGCGCTGCGGCGGATCGCGAAGAAGCCGCTCATCGGGTCGCTGATGCCGTGCAGCTTGCGCGGGAAGAGCGACTTGGTCAGCCAGGTCGCGCCGCGCGAGACGGCGACCCGGTAGCTGCCCGCGAGTCCGGCCCGGCTGCCGCCCTTGATGTAGCGGGAGGCGACGACCAGACCGGCGCCTGCCCGCTCGCCGGTGGCCACCAACTCCGGTACCAGGGACGGCGGGTGCTGGCAGTCGCCGTCCATCACGACGATCCAGTCGGAGGAGGCCGCCCGGATGCCCTCGACGACCGCGCCGCCGAGCCCGCCGACCGGCTCGTCCCGGTGCAGGACGGTCACCGGGAAGGGGCAGTCCTTGGCCGCCTCGTAGATGACCTCGGGGGTGTCGTCGGTGGAGTCGTCCACGAAGACCACCTCGCAGGGCAGCCGGGAGGGCACCGACTCGGTTATCAGGTGCAGCAGTTCGCGTATGTTGGCGGACTCGTTGAAGGTCGGGACGACGATGGTGACGGCACCGGGCTCGGCCACCTCCGCCGCCTGTACGGCCGGATCGTCGAGTTCTCCGGGGACGATGGACTCCTGGCTCATCGGACGCCTCCTACGGCGGTGCCGGTGGTCTGGATCTGCCGGATCTCGATCCGGTCCGCACCGGTGCCGAAGGTGGCTACCGGCTTCGAGTGCTGGATGGCCGCCTTGACGTTGGGCAGGTCGACCGCGTCCCGCCGGACCGTCGGCGAGGCGACCACGTAGTCGATGTCCTTCCAGCCGCGCGGCATCGTCTTCGTCACCGCGGGGTCGAGGTCGGCCTTGTAGAACCAGATCACGCCGAGTCCGGGCCGGTACCCGGCGTGCACCAGGTCCAGCCAGAGCGCGTCGTCGACGAGCACCCGGGTGTCCTCCGGCTTCGCCACCTCGCTGCTCAGCCACTTCGAGGCGGCCTTGTAGGGGGCGTTGGCGTCGAGGGTGACGGCGGTGCGGTCGCCGTCGTACCAGCGCGGTACGACATAGGCGCCGGCGGCGACGGCGAGGACGGCCGCGAGGGCGTACCGCCCACCGGTGAGCAACCGTTTCTCCCCCTCGCTCCGCCACCTGCGCAGCACGCCGTGCACCACCGAAGCGGTGCCGCCGGCGAGCACCAGGGCGAGGTACGGCAGCGCCTGGATGACGTACATCGCGGGCAGGTAGCCGTTGGGCCGCAGGGCCAGGGCGGCGAGGATCGCCACCGTCAACGCCGGTCCGGCCAGGGCGCGGGCGGTGACCGACCAGCGCCAGGTGACCAGCAGCAGGAGGGCACCCGCGAGGCCGCCGAGCGGCAGGATCCGGTCGTAGTACAGCCAGGACTCGAGGACGCCGTGGGAGCCTGAGCCCTGGTCGAGGATGAATCCCGAACCGGGCCTGGTCATCTGGTACTTGACGCCGTCCCAGAGGGAGACATGGCCGCCGCCGGGCAGCAGTTCGCCCTTCAGGAGGGCGAACAGCGGGTAGGACATGCCGATCAGCAGACAGGCCGTGATGGCGCCGGTGAGCGCGAACTTCCGGGTGTCGCGGTGGCTGTGCCGCCACATCGTCACCAGGAGCGCGGGCAGGACGACGAGCATCGTCTCCTTGGTGAGGACGGCCGTGGCGGCCGCGATGCCCGCCCCGAAGTGGTGCCAGAGGTGGCGGCTCGGGGACGCGGCGAGGGTGAACGCGAGCAGCGTCCACATCACCGCGAGGTTGTCGAGGAAGATCTCCCGCTGGAGGACCACGGACAGCGGCGAGAGCCCGAACAGGAGCATGCCGAATCCGGCGGCCCAACGGGGCAGGGAGAGGCGACGGCCCAGGACGTAGACGAGGATCGCGCTGATGCCGCTGACGACCAGCATCACCACGCGCATCGAGCCGACGGTCATGGAATCGGGGCTGATCAGCGAGGGTATCCAGGTCAGCAGGGCGAGCTGGATCCAGCCGAGCGGCGGGTGGTCGTACCAGTAGGTGTAGTGGGCGAGGCCCTTGCCCTCCTGGACCGCCCAGGCCTGGGCGAGGTAGGTGCCCTCGTCGTCGCTGAGCGTCGGGTAGTCGGCGATGTTCCAGCCCTGTACGACCAGGATCGCCACGAGGAGCAGACCGCACAGCAGGAGGTCGGAGCGGGAGGAGCGCAGTCGGCTCGGCGGGGCCGTTCGGCCGGCCGAACCGGTCATGGGTGCAGGCTGCCGCTGCGCGGGGACCGTCGGAGTGGTCACCGCGGGAAGGGTGGAAGTCACGCGGGGACGTCCTCTCGGGTCACTTCGGAGGGTGTGAGATGCGCGCCGACATGTGAGGTCAACTCCCAGTCCGTACGGCCGCGTTGCTCACGCCATACGGCGCGGATGGCGGCCCCGGCGAGGAGCACCTGGTAGAAGGGCCCGCCCACGACGAGCTTGAGGTAGTGGACGAGGCGGACGCGCAGGCCGTACTGCTTGCCGAAGTCGTGCAGCCCGACGATCTCGAAGACGAAGGTCACCATGGCGGTGACGAGCGGCAGGAAGGTGACGAAGGCGATGCCCACGGGCACGTCGAGGAAGAGCGCGATCGCCACGTTCAGCGGGATGATCACACCGGTGAAGGCCTGCATGAACGGCGTCATGAGGGTGTAGCGGGCCAGCAACCGCTGCCCGAAGCCCGGCAGTTGCTTCCAGTCCTTCTTCCGGTACACCTGGAGGAAGCCCTGGTTCCAGCGGGTGCGCTGCTTCAGCAGCGACATCAGCGAACCGGGCGTCTCCTCCTTGGTCACCATGTCGGAGTCGTAGGCGACGACGACCTTCTTGCCGACGCTGGACAGCCGGACACCCAGGTCGCAGTCCTCGGCGAGGCAGTCGGGGTCCCAGCCGTCGGCTTCCCGCAGGACGTCCGTGCGCACGAAGACGGTGTTGCCGCCGAGCGGGATGAACCCTTTCTGCGCGTGCAGATGCAGTCGGGACCGGAACCAGAAGAAGTACTCCAGGCAGTTGCGCAGGCTGTACCAGCTGGAGTGGAAGTTGATGAGCTGCACCCCGCCCTGGACGACGTCCGCGCCGGTGGAGCGGAAGGCGTGGTCGACGTGTGCGAGGAGCTCCGGATGGACCTGGTCCTCGGCGTCGAAGACCCCGACGACATCGCCGCGGCAGTGCGGCAGCGCCGTGTTCATGGCCTTCGGTTTGTTCTTCTTCTCGTGGGTGTCGACGACGACCCGCACGCGCGGGTCGCGCTCCGCGGCGTCGCAGGCGACCGCCGTGGTCTCCGGGTCGTCGTGCCCGACGATCACGATGATCTCGAAGTCGGTGTGGCTGGACTCCAGCAGCCGTTGGATGGTGTGGTCCAGCACGGCCTGCTCGTGGCGCGCCGGAAGCAGCAGCGAGAAGGACAGGTGCTCACCCCCGTCCGGTCTGTTGAACCGGGTGGAGGCGAGCACTTCGGGCGTACGCCACGCGTGCATCTGCCACCACAGGGTGAAGGCAGCCATCCAGAACAAGGCAAGCGAAACGGCAGCGATAAGGACAGACGTCAGCAAAAGATCCCCCCAGATCCCAAAACCCCCTGCCGCGCGGCGGCGTGTCACATCGACGTGGCACGGCCGCGCGTCACTGTGCAGAGATTAGGGGGGAACTGTGAAGCGCGGGAGGTGTTCCGATAAAGAGTGTGTTTCGGAACGGGGTGGCGACTACTGGGAGGTATCCGCATACCTGGCGCATTTGGGCAGCCTGAACGAACCCCTCCACTGCGGCTCGTCGCCGCTCGACGCACTGTCATCGACGGTTGTCAGCCGCTCAGTTGCGTGCTCAGCCGGTCCGGATCGGTCGTCGGGGCGTCACATGTGAAGTTACGGCAGACGTAGGCGGTCGGTTCACCGTCGCGCAGCGGCCGATCGGCGAGCAACGGGAACTCGCCACTGCCTTCGCTACCGAGGGCGACGACCGCACCCGGCGCGGTACCGAGAAGTGCCGTGCGGTGCAGGGTTTTTGTGCCCTCGTCGTCGAGATCGGGCCCCACGACAGCGACCTCGCGCGGCCCGTCAAGGAGCGCCTCGGCGACGGCGAGCCCCCAGCCGACGAAGCGGGGGACGCGCGGGCCGAGGGCCTTGACGACACCGAGCGCCTTCTCGGCGGCGGTGCGGTGCGGCTCCGATCCGGTGTGGGCGGCATAGCTCAACAGGGCGCCCGCTGCGGCGGTCCAGCCGGACGGGGTGGCGTTGTCGGTGGGGTCCTGCGGTCGGCGGATCAGCTTCTCGGCGTCGGCGGCGGTGTCGTAGAGGCTGCCGGAGTCGTCGGCGAACCGGGCGAGGACGTGGTCCAGGAGGAAGCCGGCGAACTCCAGCCAGACCCCCTCGCCGGTCACGGACGCGAGCGCGAGGAAGCCCTCCGCCACGTCCGCGTAGTCCTCCAGCACCCCCGCGTTGGCCCCGACCCGGCCGTCCTTGCTGGTGCGGGCGAGGCGGGCATGATCGTCCAGGTGCAGCCGGACGAGGAGGTCGGCGGCGCCGAGCGCGGCCTCGATGAGGTCGGGGCGGTCGAAGTAGGCGCCCGTCTCGGCGAGCGCGGCGATCGCGAGGCCGTTCCAGGCGGCGACGACCTTGTCGTCACGGCCGGGAGCGGGCCGCCCGGACCGGGACTCCAGCAGCCTCCGCTTCACGGAGTCGATGCGCTCGGCGTCGAACACGACGTCCTGCTGCGGGAGTTGGAGGACGGAGGCGCCCTCCTCGAAGGTGCCCTCCGCGGTCACGCCGAAGTACTGCGCGGCGAACTCGGCATCCGACTGGAGCACCTCGTGGAGCTGCTCGGGCGTCCACACGTAGTAGGCGCCCTCGACGTGCTTGCCGGTCCCGCCCTCCCGTCGCCCGCCGCCACCCTTCTGAAGACGCTCCCCCAGACTCCGTCCGGGGGGACCCCCATCGCGCGGCACCTCCTCTTCGCTGTCGGCGTCGAGCGCGGACGCGAACCCGCCCTCGGCGGTGCGCAGTTCCCGCACCAGGAAGTCGGCGGTCTCCAGCGCGACCCGGCGGGCGAGCTCGCTGTGTTCGTCGGCGACTCCGTCGCGGGTGGTGGACCGCCAGAGGTGGGCGTAGGCCCGGCACAGCAGGGCGTTGTCGTACAGCATCTTCTCGAAGTGCGGCACGGTCCAGTCGCGGTCGACGGAGTAGCGGGCGAAGCCGCCGCCGAGCTGGTCGTAGATCCCGCCGCGGGCCATCCGCTCACAGGTGTCCCGGGCCATCTGGAGCGCGCCCTCGGCCCCGGTCCGCGCGTGGTGGCGCAGCAGGAACTCGACCACCATGGACGGCGGGAACTTGGGCGCCCCGCCGAATCCGCCGCGCTGCGGGTCGTACTCCCGGGTCAGCCCGAGCAGTGCCTTCGCGAGCTCCTCCTCGCCGGGTGCCTGGCTGTCGCCGTAAGAGATCTCCCGTCCGGCCAGATCCCGCACGATCTTCCCGGCCACCTCGGCGACCTCGTCGCGCCGCTCGGCCCAGGCCTGCCGGACCCCCTGGAGGACCTGCCGGAAGGCGGGCATGCCCTGGCGCGGGGCGGGCGGGAAGTAGGTGCCGAAGTAGAAGGGCTCGGCGTCCGGGGTGAGGAACACGGTCATGGGCCAGCCGCCCTGGCCGGTGGCCGCCTGTACGGCCTCCATGTAGACGGCGTCGACGTCGGGACGCTCCTCGCGGTCCACCTTGACGCTGACGAAGTGCGCGTTGAGGTAGTCGGCGGTCTCCTGGTCCTCGAAGGACTCGTGGGCCATGACGTGACACCAGTGGCAGCTGCTGTAGCCGACGCTCAGCAGGACCGGCACGTTCCGTTTCCGGGCCTCCTCGAAGGCACCGTCCGACCAGGGCCACCAGTCGACGGGGTTGTCGGCGTGCTGGAGGAGGTAGGGGGACGTCTCATGGGCCAGTCGGTTCGGCATGGGGTCCATCCTGCCGCAGTACCCGGCCGGTGAGGCGGCAGGCATGTCCTGGGCGGGGGCCCGGATCTTTTCGTGGCGTGGGCCCGCCGGGCGGCGGAGGGCGGTGAGTGCGGCGGCGGGCGGTGAATGCAGTGGCGGACGGCGAGTGCCGTGGCGGACGGCGAGTGCCGTGGCGGACGGCGAGTGCCGTGGCGGACGGCGAGTGCCGTGGCGGACGGCGAGTGCCGTGGCGGACGGCGAGTGCCG
>NZ_JBFAGK010000006.1:0-144251 GCF_040660135.1 Streptomyces sp. NPDC050997 | reverse complement strand
CCGTCAAGGTTTCCGTTTCCGTGATCACGACAATGGGCAGGACATCCCCTTGCACCAAACCCCGTGTGCCGCAAGGCGGTCGGAGACTCGCCGCGCCCTCGCACCAATGCGCCGTCCGCAGCACACTTGACCAAGGTACGACCGGGAAGCCGTTGCCGCCGGAGGGGGACGTGACATGCGGGACAGTCATCGCGCTGAGGCCGAACGGCTGTTGGCGCGGGCCGTGGAGGAGGAGGTGCGGCGCTCGGGCGGACGTACCGAGGGCGGCGTACTGCTGTCACGGGCCCGCGGCTCGCTGGATGCCATGGCACAGACGGCCGCCGAGGAGTACGCGGCCTACACCCGCGCCCTGGAGGAGTCGGAGGCCGGACAGCTCACCTTCGGACAGCGCTACGCACGCGAGGGCGGCACAACTCCGTTGCTGGTCGCGGGCGTCGCGGCGGTCGCGGCCACCGTCGCCGACCTCGCTCTCGGCACCGGCACGGGCACGGCGCTGGGCGTCGGGGCCACCGTGGGGGTGGTGGGCGCGGCGGCGACCGTGGTGAAGGTGGCCGGCTCCCATCTGCCCGCGGCGCACCACCGCGCGGGCGCGCTGGGCCAGCCCGGCGGCCCCGAGCAGCTGCGGTTGCAGTGGCTGACCGCGCTGGAGGTACGCGGCATCCGCCCGTTCCTGGACCAGCAGCGGGTGCTGAGCGCGTCCACCGGGCCGAAGAAGACCGGCCCGCGGCTCAAGGGCACGGACAAGAGCGCGGCGGCCCGCGGGCGCAGTGTGTTGCAGCAGTCGTTCGGCCAGCTCCCGGAGCCGGCGGGCGCGTTCGCGGGCCGGCGCCAGGAGATGGGCCGGATCCGGCAGTGGGTGCAGGCCTCCCGGGCGAGCACTGAGACGCTGCCGACGGTGGTGGTGCTGCACGGGACGCCCGGCAGCGGCCGTACGACGCTCGCGGTGCGCGCCGCCCACGACCTGAAGGACTACTTCCGCGGCGCCTGCGTGGTCGACCTGCGCGGCGGCAGCCCGGAGGAACAGCCGCTGTCCACCCGGGACGCGCTGCTGCACCTGCTGAACCGGCTCGGCGCACCTCGTGAGCAGTTGCTGTTCCGGGAGCGTTCCTCCGCCGACCAGCAGGTCAAGCGGCTGAGCGAGCTGTACCACCAACACCTGACCGGTCTGCCGGTCACCATCGTCCTGGACGACGCCTCCGACCCCGAGCAGGTCCGCACGCTCGTGCCGGAGCGCTCCGACAGCCTCGTCCTGGTCACCGCCGCCGAGCCCCTCGATCTGCCCGCCGACCTCGCCGCCCGGGTGCACCGGCTGCCGGTGGAGACCCTGGACGCGCCCGGCGCGGAGGAGCTGCTGAGCGCGGCCGCCCAGGACGACACCGGGCCCTACGACGCCGAGTCCACCGACCTCATCAGACAACTGTGCGGTGGTCTGCCGCTGGCGCTGCGCGTCGCGGGCTCGTCCCTGGGCCCGCGCTCACCCCGTCAACTGGCCGCCGACCTGGGCGCGTACGGCCCGGTCGAACCCGCCGAGCGGGTCCTGTGGCTGCGCTACACCGACCAGTCCGACACGGCCCGCCGGCTGCTGCGCCGGCTCGCCCTGGCCGGCCGCGCCTCGCTCGGCGCCGCCGCGGCCGCCGCGCTGCTGGCCACGGACGAGACGGAGGCGACCAGGCATCTGGAGGCGCTGTCCCGGGCGGGCCTGATCGACCACGTCCGCGGCAACCGCTACCGCCTGCACGACGTCGTACGGACCTTCGCGCAGGCCCGCCTCCTCGACGAGGAGGAACCGGCCGAGCGTACGGCGGCCCAGGAACGCCTGATCGTGAACTACGCCGACCTCGCGGACTCGGTGCTGCGCCTGGTCGACGGCAACATGTCGACCCGCTCGGACCGCTTCAGCCCGCATGGCTTCCACTCCCTGGACGACGCGCTGCGCTGGCTGGACGACGAGTCGAGCTTCATCACGGCGGCGCTGCGGCACGCGGAGGGCGTGAACCAGGCGGCCGTGCTCAATCTTCTGGGCGCCCTGTGCGACTACTGCCTGCTGCGCGGCGACCTCTACCGCCTGGGTGAGATCAGCGAGCTGGCGCAGGCCGTGGACCAGGGGCTGCTGCTTCGCTCGGTGCAGTGGCGCACGGGTATCGCGGCGCGGCAGCTCGGCGAGCTGGACAAGGCGCGCACGACCCTGACGTCGGTGGTGGACCTGTACATGGAGGCCCGCCACGACGCGGGTGCCGCCCGCGCCCTGTGCTCGCTCGGCATCACGCTCCACCACCAGGGCAACCTGACCGAGGCGGCGGCGCGGCTGCGCGAGGCCATGGACCTCCAGGCCGCCCCCGAACTGGCCACCGACCGCGCCTGGACGATGCACGCGCTGGCGGCGGTGGAACGGGACCGGGCGAGGCTGGCGGAGGCCCTGGACCTGCTCACCGAGTCCCTTGTCCTGCACCGGGCCGGCGAGTCGGTGCACGGCGAGGCCTGGGCCCACTTCCAGCTCGGCCAGCTGGGCCTGCGGATGGGCGACGTCCCGCGCGCGGAACGGGAACTGCGCACCGCCCTCGATCTGTACGGCCGCACCCGCGACGCCCGTGGCGAGGCCTGGGCCCTGACTCAGCTGGCGCGGGCCCGGCTGGTCGACGGTGATTCCTCGACCGCGCTGGACGCCCTGCGCCAGGCCGCGTCCCGGCACCGCGACAACGAGGACGCGCGCGGCGAGGCCTGGACGATCTACTACCTGGGCCAGGCCCTGGAGGAGACGGGCGACCTCGACCAGGCGGTCCGCGAACTGGAACGCTCCCGCACGATGTTCTCCCGTATGCGCGACGTCTACGGCCTGGCCTGCGCCCGTCACCACTCGGCCCGGGCGACCCGCGACCAGCGGGCCGCGCAGACGGGTTCGCTGCGCAACTCGGGCTTCGCCCGCCAGCTGCTGGTGGACGCCCGCGCCGACTTCCAGCGGATCGGCGTCGCGCACGGCGAGGCGTGGACATGTCTGGAACTGGTGGTCGTGGACGCGGGCAACGCACGCACCCAGCAGGCCCTGGCCCTGTGCGACGAGGCCCTGGGTCTGTTCACCTCGTACGGCGACCGCCGCGGCGAGGACTGGGCCCGCTTCCTGCGCGCCACCCTGCTCCCGTACGCCGCCCCGGGCGGCGTGGAGATCGGCACGGCGGTCGCCCAGGAGGAACTCACCCAGCTGTCCCGCGCCGCCCACCCGGCCCGCGACGAGAAGCTGGACGACTACGTCCAGGCATACCAACTGCTCCTGGAACGCGGCATCAACCTGGAGGCGGGCTGGCAGGCCTGGCAACTCGGAATGGTGCCGGGAAGGCACGCGCGGGAGATCATGGGGGTGGCGGTGGCCGCGGCGCGGTAGCCGGGCCGATCCGGAGTTCGGGCGATCCCGGAATCGGCCCCGGGTACGCCGGAATCGGCGCCGCGTCCCCTCCGGTCTGCGCGGACCGGGTGCCGCTGCTGCCCGCGCCCGTTTCCGCACCCGCCCCCCGCTGCTCCCCCTCGCCGACCACAGCGATGACGGAGGCCCGCGGCGGGCGGTTCGCCGAGGCGGTCAGCCCTGCTTGGCCCTCGGTTCGGCCGGCGTGCCCTCGGGCTGCGCCTTGCCGTCCGGGGACTCCTTGAAGTCGACCTTGTTCATATGGCGGCTCATGGACCGCATCAGGGCCCACACCGCCAGGGCCATCGCCGCGAAGACGATGAAGCCGAGGACGCCGGGGGTCACCTTGTCCTCGTCCACCTCCTTGGCGAGGGCGGCGAGGTGCGTCATTGCCAGATTTGCGCTTGCGCTCATGTCAGGCATTGTCGCGGATGCCCGCAAAGAGGTCGTCCTCGGGGAGGGAGGTATCGACGAGGGACTTCGCGAGCTCGTACTCCTCGGTCGGCCAGACCTCCTTCTGGATCTCCATCGGGACGCGGAACCAACCGCCGTCGGGGTCGATCTGCGTGGCGTGCGCGATCAGTGCCTTGTCGCGGATCTCGAAGTATTCGGCGCACGGGATGTGCGTGGTGAGCGTGCGCTCGGTGCGCTGGATCTCCTTCCAGCGCTCCAGCCATTCCCCGTACGGCGACTCCAGGCCGCGGTCGAGCAGCGCCTTGTGCAGCGCCTCGGTGCGAGGGCGGTTGAAGCCCTGGTTGTAGTAGAGCTTCCGCGACTGGTAAGCCGGTCCGAACTCCGCCTCCGGGTACTTCTCGGTGTCCGCCGCGCCCTCGAACGCCACCATCGAGATCTTGTGGGTCATGATGTGGTCGGGGTGCGGGTAGCCGCCGTTCTCGTCGTAGGTGGTGATCACCTGCGGGCGGAACGAGCGGATCTTCCTCACCAGTTCCCCGGCCGCCGCGTCGACGTCCTCCAGGGCGAAGCAGCCCTCCGGCAGGGGCGGCAGCGGGTCGCCCTCGGGCAGGCCGGAATCGACGAAGCCGAGCCACTCCTGCTTGACGCCCAGGATCTCGCGAGCCTCGTCCATCTCCTTCTTGCGTACCTCGTGGATGTGCTCCTCGATGTACGAGTCGCCCTGCAACTTCGGATTGAGGATGGACCCGCGCTCCCCGCCCGTGCAGGTCACGACCAGCACGTCCACCCCCTCGGACACGTACTTCGCCATGGTGGCCGCGCCCTTGCTGGACTCGTCGTCGGGGTGGGCGTGCACGGCCATCAGTCGCAACTGGTCAGTCAAGACTCAATCCTCGTAAGTCGGCGCCCGGTGTGAGCGGGTGCATTCGGTAGGTGCCGTCCCGCAGGTACGTCGTTGAGGGGTGGCAGCCGGGCGGCGGGCGGGAGGCTTCTATAGTGACCGAATCCGGGGAGCAATAATTCCGGGGCCCGGCCTTGCCGAGAGGACGATCATGAGTACGGCGAGCACGCGACTGCCCGAGGGCCGTTACGGCCACTCCTCGGACGAGCGCGCCGACCACAAACTCAAGATCGCCGGAGCCGTCCTCGCGGCCCTGCTGCTCGCCGTCGTCGGCTACTTCGCGTATCACTACGTCGCCCAGAACAAGATCAGCGCCGAGGTGATCACGTTCGAGCCCGGCAAGGACACCGTCCAGGTGCATCTGGAGGTCCGCAAGGACGCCGACGCGAGCGGCTACTGCACCGTACGCTCCCAGGCGGAGAACGGCGAGGTGGTGGGCCGGGCCGACTTCCGCTTCGACGGGGACGCCACCCGCATCGACAAGGTCGTCACGCTGCGCACGACGTCTCCGGGCACCACGGCCGAGCTCCTGGGCTGTCACGCCGACTGACGTCCCCCAATACGTGGGCGATGACCTGCCCCGACGTGATTCTGATGGCTTATGTCCTCCCCCTCACGCCCTTGAATTGTTAGGCTCGTGGTTTCGCCCTTCCATGGAGGAACATTCTTCTGGGTAGGGCGATGCTTTGCATCCCAGTACCTACGAGGAGCACCTGTGACCCAGACCAGCGAGAACGTCACCTGGCTGACCCAGGAGGCGTACAACCAGCTCAGGGCCGAGCTGGAGCACCTGTCTGGTCCTGCGCGCACGGAGATCGCCGCCAAGATCGCGGCCGCGCGCGAGGAGGGCGACCTGCGCGAGAACGGCGGGTACCACGCGGCCAAGGAGGAGCAGGGCAAGCAGGAGCTCCGTGTGCGCCAGCTGACCCAGCTCCTGGAGAACGCCCAGGTCGGCGAGGCGCCGGCCTCGACGGACGGTACGGTGGCGCCCGGCATGGTCGTGACGATCGCGTTCGGCGGCGACGAGGACGACACCCTCGACTTCCTGCTCGCCTCGCGTGAGTACGCGAGCTCGGACATCGAGACCTACTCGCCGCAGTCCCCGCTGGGCTCCGGCGTGATCGGCCACAAGGTCGGCGAGGACGCGGACTACGAACTGCCGAACGGCAAGAAGGCCTCGGTGAAGATCCTGAAGGCCGAGCCGTACAGCGGCTGACCACGACCCGGCCTGGTTGTTGTGAACGACCCCCGGCGTCTCGCTGACGCCGGGGGCATCGTCATGCCGTCGCGGATCGGTACTTGCGGACGGCCAGGGTCCTGAACACGAGGATGATCAGGACCGAGTAGATCAGCGAGGCCCACACCGGGTGCTGCATGGGCCAGGCGTCGGACTGCGACTGCCCCGGGTTGGCGAACAGGACGCGGCAGGCCTGGACCGTGGCGCTGAAGGGGTTCCACTCGGCGATATGTCGCAGCCAGGGCGTCATATTGCCCGAGTCCACGAACGCGGCCGAGATGAACGTCACCGGGAAGAGCCAGATCAGTCCGCCGGACGTGGCCGCCTCGGGTGTCCGGACGGTGAGGCCGATCAGGGCCCCGATCCAGGTGAAGGCATAGCCGAGCAGAAGCAGCAGGCCGAAGGCGCCTAGGACCTTGCCGGCGTTGGTGTCGCCGTACGACCCCACCCGCCAGCCGACCAGGAGGGCGACCACGGCGAGGACCATGAGCGTCAGCGCCGTCTGCACCAGGTCCGCGAGGGTGCGCCCCGTCAGCACCGCGCCGCGCGCCATGGGCAGCGAGCGGAAGCGGTCGATGAGGCCCTTGTGCATGTCGTCGGCGATTCCGGCGCCCGCGCCCGCGGTGGCGAACGTGACGGTCTGCGCGAAGATGCCCGCCATCAGGAAGTTCTTGTAGTCGGCGGGGCTGGTGCTGCCGCCGATCTGCATGGAGCCGCCGAAGACGTAGCTGAACAGCACCACGAACATGATCGGCTGGATGAGTCCGAAGATCACCATCTCCGGGATCCGGGACATCCGGATCAGGTTGCGCTTGGCCACGACCAGGGAGTCGCGTACCGACTGGCCGAGGGGGTTTGCGGGTGCCGCGATCCGGGCGGCATCGGTCACGGCGCTCACTCGGAGGCCTCCTTCTGCTGCTTGGTGTCCGCCGACGCGCCGTTCTCCTCGTCCCTGACCTCGGCCACATGGCCGGTCAGGGACAGGAAGACGTCGTCCAGGGTGGGGCGGCGCAGGCCGATGTCGTCTATCTCGATGCCGCGGACGTCGAGTTCCCGGATGACCTCGGCGAGGAGCTTCGCACCGCCGGAGACCGGCACGGTGATCTTGCGCATGTGGTCCTCGACGGTGGTGTCGCCCTTGCCGAAGCCGGCCAGCACCTCCCTGGCGGTCGCGATGTGCTCGCGCTCGTGCACCACGACCTCGACCCGCTCACCGCCGGTGCGGGCCTTGAGCTGGTCGGAGGTGCCGCGCGCGATGACATGGCCGTGGTCGACCACGGCGATGTCGTGTGCGAGGTGGTCGGCCTCTTCGAGGTACTGGGTGGTCAGCAGCAGCGTCGTACCACCGGAGACCAGCTGTTTGATGACCTCCCACAGCTGCTGGCGGTTGCGCGGGTCGAGACCGGTCGTCGGTTCGTCCATGAACATCACGGGCGGTGAGACGACGAGGGCGGCGGCGAGGTCGAGTCGACGGCGCATACCACCGGAGTAGGTCTTCGCGGGCCGGTCGGCGGCGTCCGCGAGGTGGAACTGGTCGAGCAGCTCACCGGCCCGGACCTTCGCGGCCCTGGCTTTCATCTGGTAGAGCTGACCGACCATCTGGAGGTTCTCACGGCCGGTCAGGTATTCGTCGACCGCGGCGAACTGGCCGGACAGGCCGATCGAGCGCCGTACCTCGTTGGGTTGCTTGAGCACGTCGAGGCCGGCGACGACGGCCTTGCCGCTGTCGGGGCGCAGCAGGGTCGTCAGACAGCGGACGGCGGTCGTCTTGCCCGCGCCGTTCGGTCCCAGCAGGCCGAGGACCGTACCTTCGGGGACATCGAGGTCGACGCCGTCCAGAGCCTTTACGTCACCGAAGGTCTTGACCAGACCTTCGGCATAGATGGCGCCTGGCATATGAGTCTCCACGTCTTCGGGGATTCTTGGAAAAGCCTGGATTCATGCCTTTTGTTCTGCCCGATGGGCGAGTCGGAGGTGCCACGACACACACCATAACGCGATGTATCGCGTCTCTCAATGAAGTTACCCGATCGAGTGACGAAAGAGCCCTGAGCTGGGGTTCTGCGGCGCGAAGGCCTCAGTCGATGACCGTGTAGCCCGCGTCGCGGAGGGCCCGGCCGACTTCCACGCAGTGCGCCGGCCCCTTCGTCTCCAGGTGCAGCTCGACCTCCGCCTCCGTGAGCCCGAGCCGTGGGTCGGTCCGTACATGGCTCACATCGAGGACGTTAGCGTCCACCACTGACAACACTCCGAGAAGTGTCGCAAGTGCGCCCGGCCGGTCCGTCAGCCTGAGGCGTACGGCCAGGTAGCGGCCCTGCGCGGACATTCCGTGCCGCAGGATGTGCTGGAGCAGCAGCGGGTCGACGTTGCCGCCGGACAGCAGTGCCACGACCGGCCCCTCGAAGGAACCGGGGTCGCTCAGCAGCGCCGCGACCGGGCTCGCACCGGCCGGCTCGACCACCAGCTTGGCCCGTTCCAGGCACAGCAGCAGCGCGGCGGACAGCTCGTCCTCCGTCACCGTGCGGACCTCGTCGACCAGGTCGCCGATGATGCCGAACGGCACGTCGCCCGGCCGCCCGACCTTCATGCCGTCGGCCATCGTCGCGGGGTTCTCGATCGAGACCGGGCGCCCGGCCGCCAGCGAGGGCGGGTAGGCGGCCGCGCCCGCCGCCTGCACGCCCACGATCCGCACGTCCGGCCTGAGTGCCTTCACCGCGATCGCGACACCGGCCGCGAGACCGCCGCCGCCGATGCCGAGGACGATCGTGCGTACCTCCGGGCACTGCTCCAGGATCTCCAGTCCGACCGTGCCCTGACCGGCGATGATGTCGGGGTGGTCGAAGGGGTGGATGAACACCGCGCCGGTCTCGTGCGCGTACTCCTGCGCGGCGGCCAGCGTCTCGTCGACCACGTGGCCGTGCAGGCGCACCTCCGCGCCGTACTCCTTCGTGGCGCTGATCTTCGGCAGCGGGGCGCCTTTCGGCATGAACACCGTGGAACGCACCCCGAGCAGCGAGGACGCGAGGGCCACGCCCTGCGCGTGGTTGCCCGCACTGGCGGCGACCACACCGGCCGCCCGCTCCTCCGGCAGCAGCGCTGCAATACGGACGTAGGCGCCGCGCAGCTTGAAGGATCCCGTCCGCTGGAGGTTCTCGCACTTGAAGTGGACCGGCGCCCCCACCAGCTGGGTCAGGTGCCGGCTGCCCTCCATCGCGGTCACCCGCGACACGCCCGAGAGCATCTTCTGGGCTCCGCGCACGTCATCGAGCGTGACCGGTGGCACGGGCTTGGCCTCGCGGTAGTTCATGACTCGAGTCTCGCAGTTCGCACGCGCGAGTAGCCGCTGTGACCAACCTCCGAGATCGGTTTCCCCAGCGTCGGTACGGCCCGCCCCCCGGCCGCGTACCCTGTCCCCCAACCCAGCACCCCTTTCATGAAGTGAGCCTCCGGCCATGCCCACAACACCTGAAATGTCGATGGACATGACGACCCTCGGTGACACCGGTCTCCTCGACACGTTGCAGCACGAGGTGGCGGTGTTCGCCCGCCGTGCCGAACAGACCCGGCTCGGCGGGGTCGGGCAGGTGCGCAACTCCATGGACCGTGCCGCGTACCTGCTGCTCAACCGGCTCGACAAGGAAGGCCCGATGGGCGTCAAGGCGCTCGCCGCGAGCATGGGCATCGACTCGTCGACGGTCACCCGGCAGGTGGCACCGCTCGTCGACACCGGGCTCGTCAAGCGGACCTCGCACCCCGAGGACGGGCGGGCCGTGGTGCTCCAGCTGTCGCCGCGCGGACTGTCCCGTCTTGAGGAAGTGCGTTCGTCGAGGCGTCAGTTGATGGCCGAGCTGACACACGACTGGGCGCCGGAGGAGCGCGAGGCGTTCTGCACGCTCCTGACGCGCTTCAACAGCGCGCTGTCCTCGCGGATGGCGGCCCAGGGCCTACCGGGAGCGGAGCCGCAGTCGGCCTCCTGAACGTCCCTCACGCGCGCGTGAGGCGCGTTCCCGGCTTCGGTCACGGATCCGGCTCCCCGGGCTCCGTTCCGGGACTTCAATCGTGCTCGGCGCTGCGCGGCTCTTGACGACAGGCCGCACCTGGCCTCAGATGAGACCGGGTCCTCAGTCGTACGCGGTCGCGTGGTCCGCACGCGATGTGCCCACGCGATGTCCGTACGCGACCCGAGGCCCGGTCTTCCTCAGGATCTCCCTCAGGATCTCCCTCGGTCGGGAGGCGCGGTGCGAGAACGGCATGTGGCCCAGGACGTCCGCCGGGCCCGGGAGTTCGAAGCGTTCGTCGCGGGCGCGGCGGCGCGGTTGCTGCACGCCGCCACGCTCCTCACGGCGGAGGACCCGCGCGACAACCCCCACGCGCGCCGCCTGCTGGCGTCGGCGCTGGCCCACACGTACGCGTGCTGGGACCGGTCACGCGGCGACGATCCCTACGACCGCGCGCGTCAGTACCTGGCCACCCGGTTCGCCCGCGGGGCCTGGCACCAGTACGGCGCCCTCGGCCGGCCCGGCCCGAGTCGCGCCGGCGCGCTGGCCCGGCTGAGCCCGCAGGAACGCCTGATCCTGGTCCTGCGTCTGTACGAGGGGGTCGCCGAGGAACAGGCGGCGGCGCTGCTCGGGCTCTCCCAGGAACGCGTCCGCGCGATCTGCGACCGCGCGATCACGACCCTCCTGCACCCGCCCCGGGGGGCCGCCACGACGATCGGCGCGAAGGTGGTGCCGTCGTGACCCCGCGACCCCGGTGCGAAGCCGGCGCCCTCCCGAAGGGGGCGCGCCCACAGGACCCGAGGCGGTCACACCTGCCCGGCACGGCGCGACACGGCGGCAGGGGGCCGACATGAACCAGCCGAGGCGGGAGGCCGCCGTACGACAGATCCTGGAGGGGCCGACATCGCAGGTGCCACCGGAGCTGTACGCGGACGTCCTGCGACGCGGTGGACGGATGCTGCGCCGCAGGAGGACCGCCCGCCGGCTGATGTGGCTGCTGCTGCTCGCCGCGACCGTGGCGTTCGTCGTGTGGGCGCTCATGGTCCAGCCCTGGGTGGAGCCGCCCTCCACGACGACCCCACCGCTCACGGACTGGTGAGCACCGGGCTAGAGCGACGCGCGACGCTCTAGCCGAGCGCCTGACGCAGGTCCTCCAGGAGGTCCTCGACGTTCTCGATGCCCACGGACAGGCGTACGAGGTCGGCGGGCACCTCCAGGGCCGAGCCGGCCACGGAGGCGTGCGTCATACGTCCGGGGTGCTCGATCAGCGACTCGACGCCACCCAGTGACTCACCGAGCGTGAACACCTTGGCGCGGTTGCAGACCTCGATGGCCGCGTCCTCGCCGCCCTCGACCTGGAAGGAGACCATGCCGCCGAACGCCCGCATCTGCTTGGCGGCGACCTCGTGGCCGGGGTGCTCCGGCAGGCCCGGGTAGTGAACCCTCGACACGCGCGCGTGCCCGGTCAGCATGTCGGCGACCTTCGTGGCGTTCTCGCTGTGCCGGTCCATCCGTACCGACAGCGTCTTCGTGCCGCGCAGCACCAGCCAGGAGTCGAAGGGCCCGGCGACCGCGCCCATCGCGTTCTGGTGGTACGCGAGCTCCTCCCCCAGGTCCGGGTCGCTGACGACCAGCGCGCCGCCGACGACGTCCGAGTGGCCGCCCATGTACTTGGTCAGGGAGTGCACGACGACGTCCGCGCCGAGCGACAGCGGCTGCTGCAGGTACGGCGTGGCGAAGGTGTTGTCGACCACGAGCCGGGCGCCCGCCTCGTGGGCGGCCTGGGCGACGGCGGCGATGTCGGTGATGCCGAGCAGCGGGTTGGAGGGGGTCTCCACCCACACGGCCTTCGTCTTCGGGGTGATGGCGGCCCGTACGGCGGCGGGATCGGCGGTGTCGGCGACCGACCACTCCACGCCCCACCGCGAGACGACCTTCGCGAACAGACGGAACGTGCCGCCGTAGGCGTCGTTGGGGATGACCACATGGTCGCCGGGGCTGAGCAGCGTGCGCAGCAGGCAGTCCTCGGCCGCCAGCCCGGACGCGAACGCGAGGCCCCGGCGCCCGCCCTCCAGGGCTGCGAGGTTCTCCTCCAGGGCGGTGCGCGTCGGATTGGCGCTGCGGCTGTACTCATAGCCGCCGCGCAGACCGCCGACGCCGTCCTGTTTGTAGGTCGAGACCTGGTAGATCGGCGGGACGACCGCGCCGGTGAGGGGATCCGCGGTGTTGCCCGCGTGGATCGCGAGGGTCTCGAAGTGCTGACTGATCCTGTCGCTCATGGGAACCGAGGGTAGTGCGCCTACGGAGCCGATGACGGCGGGACGGGGAGACGGTGAGGCACGTCGCCGCGGTGGGCCGGCGGAGGTTATCCACAGACCGCCGACCGGGTTCGCCAATTGTCCGAGGTGTCTGGAACCCTTGGGACATGGAAATTCTCTGGGTCCTGATGGCGCTGGTCCTGTTCGGCTTCGTGCTGCTGCCCTTCCTGCGGCGCAGGCGCGGCATGATCGAGCAGGTCCACCCGGGCCACCCGGACGCCGCGGACCCCGCGAACTACGGATTCGCGCAGCAGGAGGAGCTCGACATCCGGATGCCCGGCCCCGACCAGGACCTGGTGGACGTCCTGGACGTGGTGCAGCGCAGCCAGGACCACCCTGCGGCCGCCCAGCTCCTGGCCGGCACCGAGACGGAGGGCGAGCTGCGCTGGCAGCGTGTGCAGGCCTTCGCCGGCGCCGCCTCCCTGGAGCTGCGGCAGCGGCCCGGCGGGGTCAGCGAAATTCCGGGTGGGCAGTGGCTGCGGATGTGGCGGACGCAGGCGCCCAAGGACCCGGGAGGCGCGGCGGTGCACGCGGAGTTCCTGGTCCAGCAGGCGTGGCGGACCTCGACACCCGGCACGGACGAGTTCCGGATCATCATGGAGGAGGCCAAGGCGGCCTGCGGCGACGCGGCACTGCTGGCCCCCGGCGACCCGATCCCGTACATCATCGAGCTCTCCGTGGCACGCGGACTGGCCTATTCCCAGGCGGAGTTCGAGCAGCTGTGGCTGAAGATCCTGGACCGCGCGCCGAACCACATGGGGGCGCATCTCGCCGCCCTCCACTACTGGTGCGAGAAGTGGCACGGCTCGCGCGAGCAGGCGTACGGCTTCGCCGAAGCGGCGGCCGCCCGTGCTCCCCGGGGCTCACTGCTGGCCGCCATGCCGCTCTTCGCGGTCTTCGAGCACCTTCCCGAGGTGAACCTGGTCAGCGGCTTCTACCAGAGCGAGGTCGTCACGAAGGCGGTCCACGGAGCGCTGCACGCCGTGCACTCCTCCCGCCCCGACGACCCGATGCTGGCGCACGTCCGCCACCTTCTGGTCTTCTTCCTGGTCCGTTCCGAGCGCTGGGCCGAGGCGATGAGTCAGCTCATACACATCGACGGCCACGTCGGCGCCCTCCCCTGGACCCTGTCCGCCGACCCGGCCGCGGAGTTCGCGGTCTACCGGGCCCTGGCGGTCGCGGGCTACGAGGCGAACGGCGGCAGCCCGGCGACCCTGCCGCACTGACGCCTCCCGGCTCACCTCGCCCGGGCCGGGTCGCCGCGGAACTGTTCCACGGCGACCTCGTCCCGTCAGCCCTCCGCGCGGGCGGGCAGCCGCCATCCCGGGCGCGGGAAGTGGCAGGTGTAGCCGCCCGGGTAACGCTGCAGGTAGTCCTGGTGCTCAGGCTCGGCCTCCCAGAAGGGGCCGACCGGCTCCACCTCGGTGACGACCTTGCCGGGCCACAGTCCGGAGGCGTCCACATCCGCGATCGTGTCCTCGGCGACGCGCTTCTGCTCGTCATCCACGTAGTAGATCGCCGAGCGATAGCTGAGGCCGATGTCGTTGCCCTGGCGGTTCTTGGTGCTCGGGTCGTGGATCTGGAAGAAGAACTCCAGGAGCGCGCGGAAGTCGGTCTTCGCGGGGTCGAAAAGGATCTCAATGGCCTCCGCGTGCGTGCCGTGGTTACGGTACGTCGCGTTCGGCACGTCACCCCCGGTGTATCCGACCCGGGTCGCCGTCACACCCGGGAGTCGGCGGACCAGCTCCTCCATCCCCCAGAAGCATCCGCCGGCCAGCACGGCCCTCTGCGTCTGCGCCGCCATCGCGACACCTCCAATATCTGTCAGCTCGATCACTCGGGCTACTCGGCTCGCACACCACCGGCATCCCCTACCCACTGTCCTCAACGCGCGAGAGTTCCAAGCGATTCCGTGCCCGTCCAACCCGCTGGGACGGGGGGGCAAGCTGGGCGACCGGTTCAAGAGGACCTGGGGGGCGTCTTGCCCGACGGGTATCTGAAAATCAGTGGCCGCCTGAACCGGCCGACTCCACGCTGTACGCCATGGAAGAACCGCAACTCATGATCCGTGCGGACCACTCGGAATCCACGATCACCGTCTACCAGGCGTACTCCCCGGAAATCGGCCTGCCCGCCGTCCGCGACGGCCGTTTCCCCGCCTCGTGGAAGCGCGACAGGATGACGTGGATCAAGCCGTCGTTCTTGTGGATGATGTACCGCTGCGGCTGGGCCGCCAAGGCAGGGCAGGAGACCGTCCTGGCTGTCGAGATCACCCGCGACGGCTTCGAGTGGGCGCTGCGCCACGCGTGCCTGTCGAGCTACGCCCGCGGGGTTCACGCCGACCGTGCCGCCTGGCAGCGTCAGTTGAAGCGTGCGCCCGCTCGCGTGCAGTGGGACCCGGAGCGGGACCTGCGCCTCCAGCCCCTGTCGTACCGGTCCCTGCAACTCGGCCTCTCCGGTGAGGCCGTACGGCGCTACGCGGACGAGTGGACGGTCGGCATCCGCGACGTGACCCCACTCGCCCACGAGATCCACACCCTCGTCAGCAGTGGGGACCTGGACTCGGCCGCCCGACTGCTGCCCAAGGAACGCCCCTACCTCGTGGGAGAGGAGCTTCTTGCCCACGTACGCGGATGACGGACCGCTCCAGCCGACAACGCAGTCGCATGTCTCCCCGTGGCGTGGCCGCCCCTGTCTGCCGCGGGATTCACCGCTGTCCGGGGGTCTCGATGGCGAGGACACGATCGCGCAGCACGGGAAGTTCGGCACGGATCCGGGCGACTTCGGCCATGTCGACATCCACCGTCACCGTCTCCTCCGCGGTGCGGGCCGCGCCCAGGACGGCTCCCCAGGGGTCGATCACCATGCTGTGTCCGGCCTGCCGCATGCCGCCATGGGCGCCTGCCGCGCAACAGGCCAGGAGGAAGACCTGTTCCTCCAGGGCCCTCGTGCGCGTAAGGAGCCTCCAGTGGCTGAGGCGGGCCGCGGGCCATGCGGCAGGCACCGCGATCAGCTCGGCGCCCGCGTCGAGCAGGCCCCGGAAGAGTTCGGGAAAGCGGAGGTCGTAGCAGATGGCGAGGCCGATCACACCGAAGTCGGTGGGCACGGTGACGATGTCGTCGCCGCCGCCCATCATGGTCGCCTCACCGGTGTCGAAGCCGTATCGATGGATCTTGCGATAGCTACCGTGCAACTCGCCCTCCCGGTCGAAAAGGAGAGCGGTGTTGTACAGCGTCCCGTCCCGGTCCCGCTCGACGATCGATCCGGCATGGAGCCACGCCCCGGCCTGACGAGCGGCGGCGGACATGACCTCGGCAGTGGGGCCGTCGACCCCTTCGGCATCGCGCCCCCAGCGGTCGTACGCCCAGGCGCCGGCCGTCCACAGCTCCGGCAGGACCACGAGATCGTCGCCCGCCCGGCCGCGGACCAGGGAAGCTGCCCTGTGACGGCGCTCGTCGGCGGACTCCGACGAGTCCACGGACAGCTGTATCAGCGAGGCACGCACAGCTGTCACCTCCGCGACCGTTGCCGCACGGTCCAGGGGAACCTGTTCCCTACGAGCGTAGGCAGCAACATGCGCATCTCGCGTCCCGTGGCATGACAGCTGTCCGGACGGCCTTCCGGACACGGCTGCGGCCCGCACGCTCCGCCGCGGCGCATGGCAGTCGAACATCAGTGGCCGCCTGAACCGGCCGGCCCGAGGGCCCGAAAGCCCGCGTCAGCAGTGGGGGGACCTGGAGTCCGCCGCCCGACTGCTGCCCCAGGAACAACCTTGTCCCGTTGGAGACGAGCTTCGCGTGGTGCCGGTGTGACTTGTGCACCCATAGGGTGCATCCGTGACTGCCACTTTGAGTTCCACCAGAGCCCGCGCCGCGCTCCGCACGTCGGCGCGTGTGTCCGCGGAGTCGCTGCTGATATTTCTGATGCTCGCGGTGACTCTGTGGATCCTGGGCCAGATGTGGTCGGTCGTCTGGCCGCTCGTGGTCGGGCTGCTTCTGACCACACTGACCTGGCCACCGACGCGTTTCCTGCGTCGTCGCGGGTGGAAACCCGCACTGGCCGCATCGGTGGTGACCGTGGTGTTCCTCCTGGTCGCCATCGGCGTCGTGGCACTGATCGCGGTACCAGTGGCATCCCAGTCCGGCCAGCTGACCGACGGCGTGGTCGAAGGCATCCAGAAGTTGCGCGAGTGGGCCGCCGGGCCGCCGTTGAACATCGGTGACGCTCAGATCAACAAGGCCTTCGACACCGCGGTCTCCCGCGCGCAGGACGGCATCGGCAGCATGGTCGGCGCTGTCGTCACGGGAGTGAGCACCGTGGTGAACGGCTTGGTCACTGCCGTCCTGGCCCTCTTCCTGATGTTCTTCTTCCTCAAGGACGGCCCGCGGTTCCTGCCGTGGCTCGCCCATCAGCTGCCCGGTCGGCTCGCCACCGACGTCCCGACCGTGGCCGCGCGTGGCTGGGACACCCTGGGAGCGTTCGTGCGTTCCCAGGCGGCTGTCGGCCTGCTCGACGCCGTCCTGATCGGCCTGGGCCTGTGGGTTCTGGGGGTACCGCTGGTGCTCCCGCTGGCTGTGCTGACCTTCGTCTCCGCGTTCGTGCCGATCATTGGTGCCCTGTTCGCCGGTCTCGTCGCGGTTCTTATCGCCCTGGTCTCCAACGGCCTGACGGACGCGCTGATCGTGCTGGCCATCATCGTCGTGGTGCAGCAGCTCGAGGGCAACGTGTTCCAGCCCATGATCCAGAGTCGTGGGCTCGGCCTCCATGCGGCAGTGGTCCTGCTGGCCGTGACGTTGGGCGGCAATCTGGCAGGCATCGTGGGCAGTCTGCTCGCGGTACCGCTCGCCGCGCTGATCGCGGTGGTCTGGAACTATCTGCGAGAGCAGCTCCGCGAACCGTCACAGGATCCGGGGACCGACGAGTCGGAAGCCGACGCCGCCGTCCCGTCCTAGGCGGGGGACGTAGGTGAACTCAAGGGAGGTGCGAGCTTCCGGTCCGATGCACAGCTGCTGAGTACCCCGTTCGAGACGAACGGGGGGCGTCCTGCCCGACCGGTGTCGTGCCCGCCCCGGACGTCTCGGACACGTAGCGGCCCCTGTCAGCCGGCGTCGGCCGGGAGCACCTGCACCGTGTCCCCGACCGCGCGCTCACCGGTCGCGTCCGAGGGGTTGTTGACCAGGGTGCCGCGGACGGCCATGGCGGTGGAGCCGCCGCCGTCGAGGTTCAGCGCCTGCACGGCGCCGAGCGAGCGCATGAACTCGGCTGCCTCGTAGAGGGTGAAGCCTTCGCTGCCACCGGTCTGCCGCCCGTCGACCGTGGCCAGGATCAGCCGGCCCATCCCGTCGACACCTGCCAGGGAGCGCGGCTGGCGGGCGTTGGCCCAGGCGTATCCGAAGGACAGGTCCTTCGGGTCGACCACGCCCTCGGCGGCCGCGTCGATGTCGATGTGGCCGTCCTTCACCAGGGTGGGGGCGGCGCTCACGACGGAATCGTCACCGTCGAGTTCGACGCGCCGGCCGCTGGTGTCGCGGACGACCTCGTCGACACGGATGCGGCTACCGGGCTCGGCGTTCGCGGTCAGCCACTCGGCAGCACCGCCGATGCCCTGCAGGATGCGCCCGCCCGTCGGTACCCGCCCGCCGCGCGCACCGACGGAGACCACCCGGCCGGACGCGTCCAGCACCGCCTGGACGCCGTGCCCGGTGGGCAGGTCGGCGCCGAACACGGGGGTGAACTGGACCAGGTCGTCGGTCAGTCGGCAGGTGACGTCCTGCCAGGGCAGGGCGCTGGGTGTGGCGCCCGGACGGCCACAGTCGCGCACCAGCCCCGGCACCCGGTTGATGCCCTGGATCCGGTACGAGGAGCTCCCCGCGCGGGCGGTGACGGTGGTGGTCAGGTCGGCCACACGGATGTGGCGCCCGCCGTCGCCGAGGATCAGCGCGGCCCGCGAGCCGACCGCCATCGACCCCAACTGACCGTCGTAGACGCCCAGGCCGGACATGGTGCCCTGGACGCCGTCGGCGTCCGAGGTGACGAAGAAGCCACCGTTGACGGCGACCAGCGAGTGCAGCCGGGCGGCGATCGACGAGGTGGTCTCCCGCCGCGCGACATTGCTGTCGTGGGTGCCCTCGACGGTGCCGTTGAAGACGCGTGGGTCGATCACCGCGACATGCACGTTCTCCCGGTCGGCCGGCTGCTGGATGTCGTAGCCGGTCCAGGCGGTCGAGGTGTGGAACCCGGCCGAGGTGATCGCCGCCGCGGCGGACTGGGCGGCGGCCTGGGTGGAGAAGGAGCCGACCCGCACCCGAAGCCCCATCGCCCCTTGCGGGCTGTCGGCGTAGTCGGGCCACCGGACGCTCTCGACGCGCGGCCGGAAATCCGCGTCGCGCAGCTGCTGTGCCGTGATTTCGGCCCAGCCGCGGGTGCCGACCTCGGCCCAGGTCGCGGCGCCGGTCAACCGGCTGACGCCCGGGGACTGAACGGCGACCGTCCAGCTGTGCGTGACGTCGGCGTGCCGGATGGTTCCGGTACGTACCTCCAGGCCGGGTGCGAGGGTCTCGGTCGACCACTGCGTGGTCGCCGCACGGCTCGCGGGGTCGGCCTCCGCCGCGGTCGGCGTCAGGTAGGCAGCGGCGACGGCGAGTACGGCGGCGAAGCCGAGGCCCGCGCGGACGTGCGCGATGTCTCGGGCGGATCTGCCGAGGGCATTGTGGTCCATGGCTTCCTCACGGCTGGAGCGCGATGGCGGCCGGTGGGGGCGATGTGTCGCGGCCGGGTGCGCCACCCATTCCAGACAAGCGCCACGACTCGCGCGGCTCCGGCACGTGAAGTCCAGGAAAGAGGGCGGGGAACATCGGGCTGCGGCTGGATCAGCGCGGGTTCGGTCCGTCGTCGCGGGTACGGCGGAGCGTGAAGGTGTCGACCGGCTCGGTCTGGCCGTACGAGCCGGAGACGGCGTAGTAGGCCACCGCCGTCGATTCGTCGTGGGTCCGCCGGCTCGGGTGCCCGGGTCGAGGGAGAAGGCGACGAAGCCATAGGGGTTGACGCGGTCGCGGACCGCCGACCGCCGACCGCCGACCGCCGACCGCCGACCAGGGTGCCGCTTCGGAGACATGGACGGGGTCTCACGGCCTACGTCGACCGGCTCAACGACACCGTGGTGCGGCGCTTGCTCTGATCCGAGCACCACATGCGCTGACCCGGCCTCAAGTCAGGTCGTACTGGCGGCACTTCGCGTGGGACCGTGCCGACGCCGCGAGTTGCGCGCCGGCAGGGCAGGGCCCCCTTGAGATTCTCCGGTGGGCCCTGCCGCCGTTGTTCGCTACCGCGTCACTTGGTGGGCTTGTAGAAGGTGTACGTGGCGGAGTACGGGACGCTGATCTGGTCGGTGCCGGTGCAGGCCGTGGTGGGGGCGACGCCGCCGTGGGTGTTGAGGCGCTGGATGTAGGAGACGTCGGCGAAGACCCCGGTGCCACGCGTGGTGGTGGACTGCAGGAGGAGCTCGGGGATGGTGCCGGTCTTGGGGGAGTTGGCGATGGCGGTGGCGTTGACCGCGCTGCCGTCCACCGTGGACACCCAGACGGGGCCGCGGGAGTGGAGGGCGACGGGGCGGTGGGAGCGGTCGTTTCTGGCCCAGAGGGTGGCGGCGGGTTCCAGCAGCTTCCACGTGCCGTCGGTGCAGGTGTAGGTCTGGACGCCTTCGGCGGAGAAGACGCCGGTGAGCCGGTTGCCGTCGGGGACCTTGAGCGCGGCGGGAGCCTTGACGTCGGCGTGGGCGGGCTGCGAGGTCGCGGCCTGGCCCGTCGTCGCGCTCAAGAGCGTGCCGGCGGTCACGGCGGCGAGAGCCGTGGTGGTGAGGATGAGACGCTTGGCGAGCTTCATCGGGTTTGTCTCCAGAACGTTTTCTGAATGGGATCGCGGGTGCGATCGCGGACGCCGCGCTTGTCCCGGTGCCGGAAGGGCATGGTCCGCCGAGTTCGCGGGGCGCACTGAATCATCGTGGAATCGCTGACGTGATGACAGCTCCGGCCGTCGAATAGAGCGTGCGACGCGATGACGCCGGGGCCCTGGGCCCGTTGAGATTTCCCGGTGGGGAACATCACGTTTGATGCATAGGGAGTATCACCGTACGGGTTCCGGCTCGACGAGGGACTACGGGGCATGCGGACGGGCACGCCGCCGCGCCCTCGGGGCGTTTGACGGGCCGTCAAGGCAGCTGCGCTCGGTGGACCTCGGCGGACCGCAGCAGCCGGGAAGGGCTGTGGTCGAGGCGTGACGTGGACCGTGCGAAGGATCGGCCCCTTGCCGCGGTCGGGCGACCCCGTGAACGCCCGTTTCCCCCTTGACGTTCACTTTTCTCCCGCCTCCGCGCCCGCACCCGGCACTCGCACCATGTAGATGTCGATCGGGTCCTGAGCCTCCACGGTGAACCCGTGGCGCTCGTACAGCCGCCGGGCGGCGCTGCCCCGCAGGACGTTCAGGCGGACGGACCGACCGTCGGCGTCGGTCCGGTCCAGCAGGGTGCGCAGGACGGCCGAACCGAGCCCCCGGCCCTGGACCTCCGGGGCGAGATAGAAGTGCTCCAGCCAGAGCCCGTCCTCGGCCGGCCGCAACGCGACGCAGCCCACCAGGGCTCCGCCCGCCAGGGCGCCACCCGCCAAGACGACGGAGGTGTGCCGCGGGGAGAAGGCATCCCGCAGCCGCTGCCGGACCCGATGCTCGTCGAAGCGGCCCAACCGCTCCAGGTCCGGGCGCATCACGACGGCCCGAATCTCCACGATCGGCTCGACGTCCGCCGGCTCCGCGGGGCGCATGGCCCACTCCATGGGCTGGTCCGACGTGGAGCGGAGCGCCAGTCGGCCCGCCGGTATTCCGTCCGCCCGCGCACTCGCGTTCACGGCTGGATTATGGCAGCGGGCCGCCGCACCGACGTGCGCGGCACCATGCCCGCCCGCCCAGCGGGAGCCACCGCGGGAGTCGCGGGACTTGTGCCCGCTGTTCCGCGGAACCGGGGACGCGACCCGGCGCCGCCATGGGGCCGAGCCCGCCCCTCGTGGTCGTCCCGTTCGCCGCGCGCGAAGCCCGGAGGTCCCGTAGGGTCGCGGTGCCGCTACGACAGGACGTGCGGTGCGGCACCGCGACCCCGGCGTTCCTTCGCTCGGGCGCGAGGCAGCTCCCCCTCGGCCTCGCGATCCGGCGGACGTCTGCCGAAGGCGGCGCGCGGGCGCATGGTGGCTCGACCCATCAGGAGGGCCCATGTCAGGACAGTTCGAAGTGACGGTCGAGGTCGACCGGCCCGTCGAGGAGGTGTTCGCCTACCTCGCCGACGGACGCAACGATCCGCAGTTCAGCCCCCGGGTGCTCAGGATCGAGCGGGTCCCCGACACCCCGACCACCGTGGGCACGGTCTTCCGGAGCACTGTCAAGGACGCCGGGATGAAGAGCGCCAGGGAGTTCCGCATCACCACCCTCGAAGCCCCGGCGAAGATCCGCTGGGCCGAGGTGTCGAAGAACAGCGTGATGGCACGCGAAGGCGGCTACGACGTGGAGCCGCTGGCCGACGGCCGGACCCGGGTCCGTATCTTCAACGTGCTGGAAGGCCACGGGCTGGGCAAGCTCCTCGTCGGCCTGGCGCTCGCCGCCGCCCGCAAGGACGCCCCTGCCTTCGGCTCCCGGATCAAGGCGGCGGCGGAGGCGGCGATCGCCCCGCGCTGACGGCACGCAGGCAGGCGAGCGAGCTGGCGGGCCAGCGGGCGGGGCCGGCAGGCGGACAAGCAGGCAGGCGGGCCGGCGGTCAGGCGGGCGGATGAGTCACGCGCTCCTCGTCCCGCTCCCATAAGGCCGCGTAAGTATCTCCAGGTTGTGGCCGTTCGGGTCGTCGAAGTACGTGCCTCGGCCGCCGTCGTTGTGGTTGATCTCGTCGACCCGGTGGTGGAACGGGTCCGCCCAGTGCGTCAGGCCGGCCTGCCGGACGCGGTTCAGGATGGTGTCGAAGTCGGGTTCGGAGACGAGGAACGCGTAGTGCTGCGGCGTGATCGGGCCGCTGGTGTCCATGTAGTCGAGGGTCACGCCGTTGGGGATCTCGACCGGGATGAAGGGGCCGTACTGGGGGCTCACGTCCAGGCCCAGGATGTCGGCGAGGAACCGGGCCGAGGCGTGCTTGTCGTGCGCGGCGACGATGGTGTGGTTCAGCTGAACGGTCATCGTGCGGACCTCCTCCATGTCCGACGATACTCCCGGACCGGCTAAGGTAAGGCTTGCCTTGCCTTAGCACATCGGAGTAGCGGAGTAGCCGTGCGCGCAATAGCTGTGAAGGCCGTCCTGGCCACGTCCGTCGTCGGAGGGCTGCTGGTCGGCTGCTCGTCCTCGGGCGGTGGTGACGCGGGCGCCAAGAAGGCGGCCGGCGGGCGCAACCCGGTGATGGGTGCCTCGGCAGGGGCCACGGAGGGCCCGTCCGCCGCGCCGAGCGCTCTCGCCGACGGCATGGGCTCGGACAAGGACACGGACGGGGCGTTCCCCCGAACCGTCACCCACTTCGCGGGCAGGACGACTCTCAAGGCGGAGCCGAAGAAGATCGCCGTTCTCAGCACCGGGCAGCTCGACGACCTGCTGTCCCTGGGCATCGTGCCGACGGCCACCACCCGCGCCGACAACGCCGGGCTCGTCCCCGACTACCTCGCGGACGCCTTCCCCAAGGACAAGGCGCGGCTCGCCGGTATGGCCGACGCCGGCACCCGGCAGGCACCCAACCTGGAGTCGCTCGCCGCCGCCGAGCCCGACCTGATTCTGGCCAACGACTCGCTCGGCGAGCTCTACCCCAAGCTCTCGAAGATCGCGCCGACCGTGATCACCGCGGGCAACGGCATCAACTGGAAGCGCGATCTGCTGCTGGTCGGCGACGCCGTCGGCAGGGGTGAGGCCGCGCACGACATGCTCGACGAGATCGTGGGGGACGCGGAGGAGAAGGGTAAGGCCGTCGAAGGAGACCCCAGCGTCTCCATGGTGCGGTTCACGCCCGACCGCACCCGCATGTTCGGCGTCTCCTCCTTCACCGGGTCCATCGCCGTCGACATGGGGCTCCAGCGGCCCGCGTCGCAGCGGTTCCACGCCATTTCGGAGGACATCGGCGCGGAGAGCATCGACACCGCCGACGGGGACTGGATCTTCTACTCCGGCCAGGGCGATTCGGGCAGCACCGACGCCTCTGTGGCAGTCGTGGCCGGGCCGCTGTGGAAGTCGATGAAGGCCGTGCGGGCCGGGCACGCGGTGAAGGTCGACGACGATCCCTGGTACCTCAACGCCGGGCCGACCGCGGCGCGCCTGGTGATCCGGCAGCTCGCCGAGCACCTCGGCACGTGAGCCCGAAACACCTCGCCTGGCCGGCGGCCGTCCTCGCGGTGGCCGCCGTCGGTCTGCTCAGCCTCGCGGTCGGCACCCGTGCGGTGCCGCTGTCCGCCGCCCTCGACGCCCTGCTGCACGGCGGGAGTTCCCCGGACGCTCTCGTCGTACGGTCGCTGCGGGTGCCGCGCACCGAGATCGGGCTGGCCGCAGGGGCCGCGCTCGGGCTCGCGGGGGCGGCGTTGCAGGCCGTCACCCGCAATCCGCTCGCCGACCCCGGCATCCTGGGGCTGAGCCAGGGGGCCGCGGCCGGGGTCGTCCTCGCCATCGGCCTCGGGGCGGCGAACGGCTTCGGGGGGTACGTCTGGTACGCCTTCGCCGGGGCCGTGGTCGCCGCGTGTCTGGTGTACGGGATCGCGGCGCGCGGGCGGGGCGGGGCGTCGCCGGTGAAGCTGGCGCTGGCGGGGACGGCGTTGTCCGCGATGACCGCGGGCGCCACGACCGTCGTCCTGACCTCCAGCTCGGCCACGCTGGACCAGTTCCGGTTCTGGCAGGTGGGGGCGCTCAGCGGGCGCGACGCGGACACGGTCGTAAGGATGCTGCCGTTTCTGGCGGCCGGGGTGCTGCTGGTCCTGGCGTGCGCGCGGGGGCTGGACGCGTTGGCGCTGGGGGACGACACCGCGCGGGCGCTGGGGCACCGGGTGCGGTGGGTGCGGGGCGCGGCGGCCCTCGGCGCGACCCTGCTGACGGCCGCCGCGGTCGCCGCGGCCGGGCCGATCGCCTTCGTGGGCCTCGCGGTCCCGCATCTGGCCCGGCGGCTGGTCTCCGGCTCCGGCGGGCATCGCGCGGTGCTGCCGCTGTCCGCGCTGCTCGGTGCGGCGCTGCTGGTGGGGGCGGACGTCGCGGGACGGGTCGTACGGGCCCCCGCGGAGGTGCCGGCCGGCGTGATGACGGCACTGGTGGGGGTGCCGGTGCTGGTCGTGCTGGTACGGCGACGGGGGGTCCCGGCGTGACCGGCACGAGCACCGGGGACGGAGGCGCCGGCCTGACCGACACGCGGACGACCGGTACGCGTACGACCGGTACGGCTGCGGCGGAAGGGGATCACCCCGTCACCGACACGCGTACGGCCGAACGGAGTCTCGGCACCGCCGGCACGAGTACGCCGGCCGGCCTCACCGTCCTCCGTCCCGGCCCGGCCGTCTCCCTCCTCCTGCACAGGCGTTCCGCCGCCGTCGCCGTCGTCGTCCTCGTGCTGCTCGCGGCCGTCATGCTCGCCTCGGCCTGTCTGGGACAGACGTACGTCTCCCCGGCCGGGGTCTGGCGCACGATGCGGACCGGGTCGGGGCCGTACGAGCTGGTCGTCGGGGAGCTGCGGGTGCCGCGGATCGTGCTGGGCGCGCTGGTGGGAGCGGCGCTGGGACTGGCCGGGTCGCTCGTGCAGACCGTCACCCGTAACCCTCTGGCCAGTCCGGACGTGATCGGTGTCGGGCACGGGGCGGCGGCCGCGACCGTGCTGGCGCTGGCCACCGGGGCGGTCAGCTCGCCGGGTGCGGCGCCGGCCGTGTCCGTCGCGGGCGGACTCGCGGCGGCGGCGCTGGTGTATGTGCTGGCCTGGCGGCGCGGTATGCAGCCGACCCGGTTCGTGCTCACCGGGGTCGGTGTCGGTGTCGCGCTGTCGGCCGTCGTCCAGCTGTATCTCACCGACAGCGAGCTGGAGGCCGCCGAGCAGGTCAAGCTGTGGCTGACCGGGAGTCTCAACGGGCGCGGCTGGGAGCAGGCGGGGCCACTCGCCGTCGTCCTGCTGCTGTGTCTGCCCGCGCTGGTGTGGGCGAGCCGGGCGGTGCGGCCGCTCGGTCTTGACCCGGACACCGCGGCGGCGCTCGGCGTACGGGTGGACCGGGCCCGGCTCGGCCTCACCGTCCTCGGGGTCGTTCTGGCGGCGACGGCGACGGGCGCGGCCGGGCCCATCGGGTTCGTCGCGCTGACCGCGCCCCAGCTGGCCCGGCGCCTCACCCGCACGCCCCAACTGCCGTTGCTCTGCTCGGCGTTGACCGGCGCGTCGATCCTGGTCGGCGCCGACCTCGCCGCCCGCACGCTGCTGCCCCCGCTGGAGATCCCGGTCGGGGCACTCACGTCCCTGGTCGGGGGGCCGTATCTGCTGTGGCTGCTGGGGCGGCGTACGGCGACACGCTGAAGGGCCCCGGCACACGCCGGGGCCCTTGCGTCGGGTACGGCTCAGATGGTCGCGGTGTCGATCACGAACCGGTACCGCACATCACTCGCCAGCACCCGCTCGTACGCCTCGTTGATCTCGGACGCGCCGATCAGCTCGATCTCCGCGCCGATCCCGTGCGCCGCGCAGAAGTCCAGCATCTCCTGGGTCTCGGCGATGCCGCCGATCATCGAACCGGCGAGGGTCTTGTTGCCGCCGATGAGGGAGAACAGGTTGAGGGCGATGGGCTCCTCCGGGGCGCCCACGTTGACCAGGGCGCCGCCCGTCTTGAGCAGGCTCAGGTAGGCGCCGAAGTCCAGCGGCGCCGAGACCGTGGAGACGATGAGGTCGAAGGTGCCGGCGAGCTCCTCGAACGTCTTCGGGTCGCTGGTGGCGTAGTAGTGGTCGGCGCCCAGCTTCAGGCCGTCGTCCTTCTTGCGCAGGGACTGGGAGAGGACGGTGACCTCGGCGCCCAGCGCGTGCGCGATCTTGACGCCCATGTGGCCGAGGCCGCCCAGGCCGATCACGGCCACCTTCTTGCCGGGACCCGCACCCCACTGCTTGAGCGGGGAGTACGTGGTGATGCCGGCGCAGAGGAGCGGGGCGGCCTCGTCGAGGGCCAGGCCCTCGGGGACGCGGACGACGAAGTTCTCGTCGACGACGACCTTCTCGGCGTAGCCGCCGTAGGTGGGCTCGCCGTCCGTGCCGGTGCCGTTGTACGTCGGGACGTTGCCCTTGACGCAGTGCTGCTCCAGGCCGGCCTTGCAGTTGTCGCACTCACGGCAGGAGTCGACCATGCAGCCGACGCCCACGCGGTCGCCGACCTTGAACTTGGTCACACCGGGGCCGACCTCGGAGACGATGCCCGCGATCTCGTGGCCCGGGACCATCGGGAAGATCGCCTCGCCCCAGCCCTCCTGGGCCTGGTGGATGTCGGAGTGGCAGATGCCGGCGAACTTGATGTCGATCAGCACATCGAACTCGCGGACCGCGCGGCGCTCGATGGTGGTGCGCTCCAGCGGAGCCTTGGCGGCGGGGGCGGCGTATGCAGCAACAGTGGTCATGCCGGGGTTCTCCTAGCGAAGGTCCGTGCCCGACTGCCTTCCGGCCGGGCACGGTCTCCAGCGTGCAGGACAGCGCGGACGTCACCCAGACCACGGCTTTGCGTACGTCCAGCGGTCCTACTACCAAGGGGGTCAGGCTGGTGTGCGTACGACCGGGAATACTTGAGGCATGGACAAACACCCCGAACCTGTTCCGGAGCACGTCGGCGGGTCGCCCGGCGGGGCGCTGGACCAGCGTGCCGAGCTCAGCGAGTTCCTGCGTACCCGGCGGGCCCGGCTGAAGCCGACGGACGTCGGGCTGCCGGACTTCGGGCGCCGCCGCCGGGTGCCGGGGCTGCGCCGGGAGGAGCTGGCGCAGCTGGCCGGGGTGTCCGTGGCGTATTACACACGCCTGGAGCAGGGCAACGGACGGAACGTTTCGGCGGAGGTCCTCGACGCCATCGCCCGGGCGCTGCGGCTGACCGACGCCGAGCACGCGCACCTCACCCACCTGGCGAAGCCGAAGCAGCACAAGAAGAAGCCGCCCGCCCGTGCCCAGCAGGTCCGGGGCACGCTGCGGACGCTGCTGGACTCGATGGACGGCGTCCCGGCGTACATCGCGGGGCGGCGCTCGGACATCCTGGCCTGGAACCGGATGGCCGCGGCGGTCTTCGGCGACTGGGCGGAGCTGCCTGCGGCGGAGCGGAACTGGGCTCGGCTGGTGTTCCTGCGCCCCGAGTACCGCGATCTGTTCGTGGACTGGGAGCAGAAGGCGATCGACATCGTCTGCGTGCTGCGGATGGACGCCGGCTGCCATCCCGACGACCCGCGGCTGTCCGCGCTGGTGGGCGAACTGTCCGTGAAGAGCGAGGAGTTCAGGCGGTTGTGGGCCACGCATGACGTCAAGGAGAAGAGTCACGGGCTGAAGCGGCTGCGGCATCCGCTGGTCGGCCACCTCGACCTTTCGTTCGAGGGGTTCCACCTGGTCGACGACCAGGAGCAGTCGCTGGTGACGTACCACGCGGAGCCGGGATCGCCCTCGGCGGAGGCACTGCGCCTGCTGGCCAGCTGGGGCACGGACGCGACCCGCGCGGGTACGGGGACGTCGGCGCCGTCCGCCTGAGGTCGCGGCGTCCGGGTCACCGTGCGCCACGGCCCGCCCGCCCCCTGCCGCGCCCGGGTCCGCTGCGCTGATGGATGCGACGGGATCAGCACCAGGTGGCGAGGCCGCCGGTGTCGAGGCAGCTCCCGTGCGGTGTCAGGGTCCCGCAGACACAGGCGCGAACCGCCAGCCCCGGTCCCGCAGACACAGGCGCGAACCGCCAGCCCCGGTCCCGCAGACACAGGCGCGAGCCGCCAGCCCCGGTCCCGCGGACACAGGCGGCCCGTCAGCCCCGGTACGGCGGTGCCGCCCCCCACGTCCACTTCGGGACCGGCTGTTCCGCCGGCGGCTTGGCGTCCGGGCCGGAGAAGTACACCGCGAGGCGGGTGCCCCACTCCACGTAGGCGAGGAAGGCCGAGCGGAACTCGGCGTCCGTCGGCAGGTCCGCCTCGTCCGCCGCGTCCTGGATCAGGTTCACCCAGCGGCGGCGCTGGGCCTCGGTGATGCCCCGGCCCATGTGTTTGGCGACCATGTGGCCGTGGCCGCCCTGGGTCTCGGAGTAGCCGGGCGGGCCGCCGAAGACCTCGGCGAGCCACAGGGCGACGTGCTGGGCGTGCTCGGGGGCGAGGCCCTCGAACACCGGCGCGAGGAGCTCGTCGCGCAGGACCTTGTCGTAGAAGACCGTCGTCAGACGGGCGAAGGCGTCCGGGCCGCCCGCCCACGCGTAGAGGGTGGGGACCGCGGAGCCGGTGCCGCGGACCGTGGTCGGGGTGTAGTGGCGCATCTCCTGGATGCTCGGGATGTACGGGCGGATCTCGGCGAGGAAGTCCGGGAACAGCTCGGACTTGCGGAAGCCTTCGACATGGTCCTCGGTGGAGGTCCAGGTGATGCGCAGGACGTAGTGCTCGAAGTCCTCCTCGCAGCGCGCCAGTTCGTAGTCGACGCATTCGGGCGCCGCCGCCAGCAGGGCCGCGGCGCGGGTGTAGGCGGACATGAACTCCGCCGACTGCTCTTCGGGGATGCGGTACCGGATGTACTCGACCGTCTGAGTCGTCATGCGCTTACAGAAACACGAGAGGCCCGCCGGAGGCTGCACCTCCGGCGGGCCTTTCGCTCAGCGCTCAATGAGCCTGCGATCTACTTCCCGTAGTACGAGATCTACTTCCCGTAGTAGGCGTTGTAGATCGAGATCGTCGACTTGTTGCCCTTCTTGTCGGCGATCTTGGCGTGGAAGGAGATGGCCTTCCCCTTCGCCGGGTTCTTCGCGGTGATCTTGCCGTTCTTGACCTCGACCTTCTTCCAGGTCTGGCCGTAGTCGTACGACACGTACACCGACAGGGACTTGAGGTTGGAGCCCTTGGCCGCGCCCACGACGGTGACCGGGATCGACACCGTCTTGCCGGCCTCGACCTTGCTGTCCAGACCCGTCTTGGCGTTGAAGCGGACCGCGGAGGCCGGCAGCGTGGCCGGGATCTCACCGGACGGCTTCTTCGAGCGGAAGGTCCAGCTCGCGTCGATCCGGGTGGAGGCGGCCGCGACCTTGACGCTCCGCTTGACCGAGGTGGTCAGCTTGTACTCGGCGTCACCGGCCGGGACCGTGAAGACACCGCCGCCGAACAGCGGGTCGTCGTTGGTGCCGACCTTGGCGCCGTTGCGGTACAGGGACGTCACCGCCGAGATGAAGGACGACGAACCGGCGTGCCCGGCCCCGTCGGCGAACAGCGGCAGCGAACCATAGATGTTGTTGCCCTCGCGGAAGAGCCCGTAGTCAGCGTTCAGCTGCGGCCCGAAGACCGCCGTGTTGAACGTCTTGGTGTACTTCTGGCCCTTCTTGAAGGTCTGCGGGTTGCCCAGCGTGTAGAACGCGTCGGAGATCGGGAAGCCGTCCGCGTCCCTGCCCGCGTACTGCTCGAAGTCGAAGCCCCACTGGATCTTGTCAGCGGTCGAGAGGTACACGGTGCGCGACCCCGGCAGCTTCTGCTCCACCGGGACACCACCGACCGAGTCCCCGGGGAAGAGCCCCCAGGCGGTGACGGCGCCGGTCTTGCCGGAGGCGGCGGCGCCCAGGTTGTTCTTCACCGTGGCGAGCTCGCTCGCCTTGAAGTGACGGACCTTGTTCCCCTGGATCTTCTTGACCTTGGCGGTGGTGGCCACGTCGTACTCGGTGCTCGCGCCCTTGGTCCACTGACCGTTCCAGGTCTGCGTCAGCCCGGTGACCTCCGAGCCCAGGTGGGCCATGCGCAGGTTGGCGAAGGTGTCCACGCCGAAGCCGACGCCGATGCCCGAGGGCTCGTGGAAGTAGTTGCCCATCGCGCTGATCTGCTTGGCCTGCGCGTCCGGCACCGTGATGTCGGCTCCCGCGGTCTTGCGGGCGTCGAACGTCACCGAGGTGTTCTTGGTGAGGTCAAGCTTCGGCTGGACCAGCCAGTCGAGGCCGCCCTTGAAGTCCACGAAGTCCTTCGCGATCCAGGCGTCCAGCAGGTAGGTGCCCTTGGGCAGCCGCATGGTGGCGGTGCCGGAGGCGGTCACCGGGACCTCGTAGGCCCGGCCGTTGCCGACGCCCGAGTAGGCGAAGAAGACGGTGTTGTAGCCGTCCGCGGGCTGCCCGTCCCGGCCGATGTGCTTGACCTTGACGTCGTACGACTGCACCTCACGGTTGACCGCCGCGGCCGTACGGACGCTCTGGCCGCCGCCGGTCGCCGTCACGTACGCGGAGTACGCGCCGTCGAGCGTGCCGCCCAGCTTGGTGTTGACAGTGACGTCCACGGACGCCTTGCCGCCCGCCGGGACGGTCACCTTGGTCACGCCGAGCTTGAAGAAGCCCGCGGGAGCCGCCTGGCCCTTGGGGTCGGTGCCGGTCGCGGCCAGGGTGAGCGTGACGTCCTCGGTGCCGAGGTTGCGGTACGTCAGCGCCTTGGTGGCCGGCGTGTCGTCGGTGTGCGGCCACTGCTGCGTGCCGAAGCTCAGCGACACCGGGTCGGCGATCACGGTCTGCTTGATGGCCTTGTCGACCTGGATCCGGCCCGAACCCTGCTCGAACGGGGTGTACTTGCCGCCCTTGGTGGACGCGGTCAGCGCGCCCTTCAGTTCGGCGTACGTCCAGTCCGGGTGCTGCTGCTTGAGGATCGCGGCGGCGCCCGCGACATGCGGGGTCGCCATCGACGTACCGGAGATGGTCAGATAGCCGGCCGGCTTCTCGCCGACCTCCTGCTCGATCACGCTGCCCTTGGCGGACGCGGCGGTGATGTCCACGCCCGGCGCGGTGACGTCCGGCTTGATCGCGCCGTCGCCGACCCGCGGACCGGTCGAGGAGAATCCGGCGAGCTTGTCCTTGTCGTCGACGGCGCCGACGGTGAGCGCGGCGTCCGCGCTGCCCGGCGAACCGACCGACTCGGGGCCGGAGTTGCCCGCGGCGATCGCGAAGAGGATCCCCTTCTCGGCGGACAGCTTGTCGACCGCCGCCTCCAGCGGGTCGATCTCCGGGGTGTCCGTGCCGCCGAGGCTGAGGTTGACGACGTCGGCGCCCTGCGCGGCCGCCCACTCCATACCGGCGAGGATGCCGGAGTCGTCGCCGGAGCCGGTGTCGTCGAGGACCTTGCCGCTCAGGATCCGCGCGCCGGGCGCGACGCCCTTGTACGTGCCGCCGGCCTTGGCTCCGGTGCCCGCCGCGATGGACGCGACATGGGTGCCGTGGCCGTAGTGGTCGGTGGCGTCGGCGGCCGCGGAGAAGTTCTTGGACTCGATCACCTGGGACTTCAGGTCCGGGTGGGTCGCGTCGACACCCGTGTCCAGGACGGCGATCTTGACGCCCTTGCCGTCGTAGCCGGCCGCCCACGCCTTGGGGGCGCCGATCTGCGGCACGGACTTGTCGAGGGTGACCTTGCGGACGCCGTCGAGCCAGACGTGCGCGATGCCGGAGGCCGTCTTGTCGCCGTTGGTGACCGCGTCCCACAGGTCGGGCGCTTCCTGCTGCGGCGTCTGCACGGCGTCCGCGTTCAGGGACTTCAGGGTCCGGCGCAGGGTGCCCGCGTCACGCACATCGGCCTTGGTGGCGGCCGCGGCACCCCGGTAGCCGACGATGACCTTCAGGCCGTTCTTCTGGGAGGTGCGGGTCGCCGACTTGTTGAGCTCGGTGATGTCGAAGAGCCGCTCGTCGAGCTTGCCGGTGGCGACCAGCCGGGCCGCGTCGGCCGGTATCACGAGCGTGTGCCCGTTGGCCTTGCGGATCTGGACGGGTATGTGGCCGCGCCCCTTCGCCCGCTCCAGGCCGACCACGCGGCCCTTGGAGTCGACGGAGACACGGTCACCCGTGATGAGAGTGATGCGGTGGTGGGACGCGAGCGAGGCAGCGCCGGTCGCGCGCTGCTCGGGCTTCGCCGACGCCGGGCTGGTCATGCCGGCGGCGAGAGCGACGGCCGCGGCCGTGGCGACCGAGGCCGCGCACGCTCTTTTGACTTGTCTGCGCAAGATTCCCCCTTGCAGAAGGTCCGGGCGAATTCCCCGATTCACCCGGGCGGGGGTCATCTCGCACGCATGCGCGTACACCCCCCGAACACGCAGTATGCCGGGGGGTGATCAGACGCCTCAATACACAGGTGGCCGACAGGGACGGTCTGTTACACGATCGTCGGGAAAGCGGCCATCCCAGGCCACCCGAAACGCACCCGTCCGAACTCCCGCACAGGGAAGGAATGTTCAGAGAGGATGTTCAGGAGGGATGTTCAGCGGGCCGCGTTCTCCTTCACCGTGATCCGGCCCTTGCGGATCGTGGCCACGCGGGGGGCCTTCTTCGCGATCGAGGAATCGTGGGTGACCATGATGAAGGTCAGCCCGAACTCCTCCCACATGCGCTCGAGTACGTCCATGATCTCGTCGCGCATCGACTCGTCGAGGTTGCCGGTGGGCTCGTCGGCGAGCAGCACCTTCGGCTGCTTGACCAACGCGCGGGCGATGGCGACGCGTTGCTGCTGGCCGCCGGACATCTCGCCGGGCAGGTGCCCGAGCCGTTCGCCGAGCCCGACCGACCTGAGCGCCTCGGCGGCCCTCTCGCGCCGCTCCTTCCCCTTCACACCGAGGGGTACGAGGGCGGTCTCGACGTTCTCCTGCGCGGTGAGCGTCGGGATCAGGTTGAAGCTCTGGAAGACGAAGCCGATGTTCTCACTGCGCACCTTGGTGAGGCGGGCCTCGGAGAGCTTGGCCATGTCGGTGCCGTCGAGGACTACTTCACCGGAGGTCGGCCGGTCCAGCCCACCGAGCATCTGCAGGAGGGTGGACTTGCCGCCGCCGGTGGGGCCCTGGATGACGAGGCGGTCGCCGTCGGCGATGGTGAGGTCCACGCCGTCGAGGGCGTCGACGGTCTCCTTGCCTCGGGTGTAGCGCTTGGTGACGCTTCTGAGTTCGTACATGGTGGTTGCTCCTGGGTGGTTGGGGTGGCGCGGAGTGTCGTACGACCGCGAGTAGCGGGGGTGCCGCTACTCGACTCGTGCCGCTACTCCACGCGCCGCAGAGCGTCCGCCGGGCGCAGGCGTGACGCGCGCCAGCCGCCGAACGCGCCCGCGATCAGGCCGCCCGCGACCGCCAGGCCGACCGCGATCGCCACCGTCGTGGCGTTCACCGGTGCGGTCAGGGCCACGTCGAGGGTCTTCGCCGCCGCCTGTCGGCCGCCGCCACCGAAGCCGCCGCCCCCGCCGGGTCCGCCGGGTCCGCCGGTGCCGCCACCGCCGCCCCCGCCCAACTGCGCCTGCAGCGTGGGGCTGATGGCCGTCACCACATACGCTCCCGCGAGGCCGAGGGCGATGCCCAGCGCGCCGCCCAGCAGCCCGTTGACCATCGCCTCACCGACGACCTGCCGGGTCACCCGGCCCGACTTCCAGCCCAGCGCCTTCAACGTGCCGAACTCCCGCACCCGGCGCGACACCGCCGAGGAGGTCAGCAGCCCGGCGACCAGGAACGCGGCGATCAGCACGGCGATGGAGAGCCACTTGCCCACGCTCGTCGCCAGCGAGGACGCCGTGGACAGCGAGCCGGACACCGTGTCAGCGAGATCCGCCGAGGTCGTCACGGTCGTACCCGAGATGTTCTGCTGGATCTCGGACTTGACGTTGTCGATGCGCTGCGAGTCGGTCGCCTGCACATAGATGGTGGTGACCTTGTTCTTCGAGTCGCTGAGCGTCTGCGCCTGTTGGAGCGGGAGATAGACGTCGGCGGCCGCGTCACCGCTGTCGGCGGTCGCGATGCCGATGACCTTGTACTTGACGCTCTTCGCGGTGAGCGTGCTGCCGACCTTGAGCTTCTTCTCCTTGGCGTAGGCCGAGTCGAGGACCGCGACCTTGGCGTTCGTCTCGCTCGACGTGAACGTACGACCGCTGGTGATCTTGGAGGAGGTCAGCGGGCCGAGGGCCGGCTTGGTGACATCGGTGCCGTAGACGGAGTAGCTGTTGACGTCGAAGTCGGCGCCGCCGCCCTGCACCTCGCCCTGCGGCTGACCGCCGCCGCCGCCGTTGGCACCCGGCGCACCGCCCTGCCCGTTGCCGCCCTGCGCGTTGCCGCCCTCGCCGTTCTGCTGGAACTGGCCGCGGGTGAACTGGCCGCTGACCTTGACGACCTGGAGGCTCAGGCCGCCGACCGCGTCCGAGACACCGGTCTGCTTGCCGACCTTGGTGACGGTCGCCGTCGACAGGGTCTGGAAGCCCTGCACCATCACGCGGTCGGTGCTCTGTTCGGCGTCGGAGTCGCTGTCCTGCGCGTCGAACCGGAAGCGCGGCCGGTCGGAGGCGCTCGCCTGCGGCTGGGCGGCCTTGGTGACCGTCATGTCCGTGCCCAGGCCGTACAGCGACTGGAGGACCTTGTCCTGGGCCTTCCCCATGCCGGACGACACGGAGTTGACGACGATGACCAGCGCGATGCCCAGCGCGAGTCCGGAGGCGACGACGAGCGCCGCTTTTCTACGGCGGCGCAGCTCGCGCCTCAGGTAGGTGAAGAACATGGCCGCAAACTAGGTACACCGCGTGATGACTGAATAAGGCGGACATAAGAGAAGGATGAGAAGGCTGTGATTCGCCCCGGAAACACCGATGCCGCCCCTGAGGGCGGCATCGGAAAGCTGTGAACTCCGGGTCGGTCAGACCGCCGAACCGGCCTTCCAGTCGGCCCAGTTCAGGTTCCAGCCGTTGAGGCCGTTGTCCGGGGCGACGGTCTTGTCGCCGGTGTTCTGGACGATCACGACGTCACCGACGATCGAGTGGCTGTACATCCACGCGGCGGGCGTGTTCGGGTCGTTGGCACCCTTGGTGTCCGACAGGCCCACACAGCCGTGGCTGGTGTTCACGCTGCCGAAGATGGACTTGGCGCCCCAGTAGTTGCCGTGCATGAAGGTGCCGGAGCTCGTCAGACGGATGGCGTGCGGCACGTCCTTGATGTCGTACTCGCCCTTGCCGTCGTCGTCGGTGAAGCCCACGGTCGCGCCGTTCATGCGCGTCTCCTTGAACTTCTCCTGCATCACCATGATGCCTTCGTACGTCTTGTTGTCCGGCGAACCGGCCGAGATCGGGATCGTCTTGACGGTCTTGCCGTCCTGCGTGATCTTCATCTGCTTGGTCTTGGCGTCGACGTACGAGACCTGGTTGCGGCCGATCTTGAAGGTGACCGTCTTCTGCTGGACGCCGTAGAGACCGGAGGCGCCCTCGACACCGTCGAGCGCGAGCTTCAGCGTGACGGTGGAGTTCTCCTTCCAGTACTCGTCGGGCCGGCAGTCCATGCGCTGGGCGTTGAACCAGTGGCAGACGACTTCCTGGCCGCTGGTGGTGGAGACGGTGATGCCCTTCTGGACGGCCGCCTTGTTGGTGATCTCCTTGTCGAAGTTGATCGACACGGGCATACCGACGCCGACGGTGGAGCCGTCGTCCGGGGTGAAGGTGCCGATGAAGCTGTTCTTCGGGGAGACCGTGGTGAAGGAGGCGTTCTCGTGGGCGACGCGCCCGTCGGAGTCCTTCGCCTCGGCCGTCAGCTTGTAGGTGGTCGACCGCTCCAGCTGGGCGCTGGGCTTCCAGCTGGTCTTGTCCGCGGATATCTCACCGCTGACCTCGGTGCCCTCGGAGGTCGTCATCGCCACGTCGGTGAGCGTGCCCTTGCTGACCTTGACGGCGGCGGAGTTGTTGATGGACGCGTTGTCCGAGCCGTCCTTGGGTGTGATGGCGATCTGGGCCTCGGAGGCCTTCTTGGCCGCCGCCTCGTCGACCTTGGACTGCGAACTGTCGCCTCCGTCGCTTCCGGAGGCGTCGTCGCCGCCACTGGAACACGCCGAGAGCACGAGCACTCCGCCGAGCAGTGCGGACGCCATCGTCAGGCCCCTGCGCCGCTTGCTGACCGTCATCACACGCTTCTCCATCGTTGCCGAATCCCCTGAACCCCGAGAGTCCCCGTCAATCAAACTTCAACGCTACGACCGGTTCGTCCCGTTCCACATTTCCCGGATGTGTGGGGCACACCACGTCTGCCTTGGCAGCTGGTGCGGGTGTCGGTCCGTGCGCCCGTTGAGACGACGAAACCCCGGGCGGCGGTTGCCCCCCGGGGCCATGTTTTCCCCGGCGTGCTCAGCCTGCCGCCTCTTCGTCCTCGTCCTCGTCGCCATCATCCTCGTCGAGATCCCAGTCCGGCGAATCGGGGTCGTAGTCGATCTCCTCGCTGGACCAGGATGCCTGCGCGAGTTCCACTCCCGGCACGTCCTTGACCAGGTCGAACGGGTCCACCAGATAGGCGAGGGCCTCCGCGGTGTCTTCCGTCACAGCGCTCTCGGCATGCGCCCGCTCCTCGGCCGGCAGGTCGGCGTCGCCCGAGATCCGCCCCAGCGCGGCCCCGGCGACGGTGCCCGCGTCGCCGACCTCAAGGACGACTTCCACGCGAAGGCGTACAAAACGTGATGTCTCTGCAGTGCTCATGCCCGGAGAGTACGACCCAATCCGCCCGTGACTTTCCCGTGACCCGAGACTTTCACTAATATCGCTCCACACGGCCAATTCGCCAGCGCCACAAGGGGATCGATATTCCGTGTCATCCGTTCGCCGTCCGTTGCTGACCGCCACCGCCGCGGGGACCCTGCTGGGTGCCCTCTGGTTCGTCCCGTCCGCGAACGCGACAGACGACCACCCGGCCAGAACGGAGCCGTCGGCGACCCCGAGTTCCCAGGTCACGACCCAGGCACGAGTGGCGACCGAGACCTCGTCGACAACCGGCGAGGGCACCCGGCTCGCCGACACCGGCAGCTTCGACACCACGCCCTACCTCGTGGGCGGCACGACCTCCCTCGCCCTGGGCGCCGGGTTCGTCGTGTACTCCATAAGGCGAGAACGTCACGATTTTTGATACCACTTGACGTTTTCTTGACGATACCTTCATAGTCCGCTCATGAAGAGATCATCGAGGGCGCGCATAGGCGCCACGGCAGCCGTGAGCGCGCTGTCTCTCGCCCTCATCACCGGTTGCGGCGGGGATTCGGACGACGCGGACGCGTCCGCGGACTCGAACAAGCCCGCCTCCTCGCCGACCGCCGCCTCGGCCGCGAAGGCGCTGAGCGCGGCCGAGTTGGAGAAGCTCCTGCTGACGCGGAGCGACATCAAGGGCTACAAGGTCGCCTCGGGCGACGACACCCTGCCGAAGTCCAAGAGCCAGGTGAAGGTCGACAAGGCCGAGTGCGCGCCGCTCGCCCACGCCATGGCCGCTCTCGCGCCGGGCGACACCGACGCGAACGCGAGCAACAGCCTCACGGAGGAGCCCGCGGCGGACGCCGCCTCGAAGGCTCCCGAGGACATCACCGAAGAGGACTTCGAGAGCGCCTTCAAGGTCAACATGACCTTTGTGGGCCTCTCCTCGTACGAGGGCGACGGCGCGGAGAAGGCCGTCAAGGCTGTTTCTGACGGGGTCGAGTCCTGCTCCGGCGGGTTCCTCATCACGGCCCAGGGCGAGAAGCAGAAGATCACCAAGGTCTCCCCGGGGAAGGCCTCCGGCAGCGGTGACGAGTCGGTGGCGTTCTCCGTGGACTCCGACATGGACGGCGAGGGGACAGGCACCCTGAACACCGAGGTGGTGCGCGTCGGCAACACCGTCACCACGTACTACACGGTGGACTTCGGCACGCTGGCGTCCGGCGGCAAGGCGGCGGAGGTCCCGGCGGCCGTGATCGACGCCCAGGTGGCCAAGCTCAATTGAATCCTCCCCTCTCTGAAGTGAAGGGAGGGGATTCCTGGCTCAGGCAGCCTCCTGGAGCAGCGCTCCAGGAGGTCTTCCGCCATCGGCACCAGCCGGGTTGAGACCAGCCCGGACGAGCATCACGCGCGCGGAGTTCTTGTCCCGTGGGGACACGGCTCCGCACGCGGCGCAGGTGTAGGTGCGCTCACCCAGCGGCAAAGCGTGCTTGGCTCTCGCATCGCAGTGCGCGCAGTCCATCGTGGTGTACGCGGGGTGTACCAGGTACACGGCCCTGCCGTGCTTGCGGCCCATCTCCATCAGAGCGGCCTTGGTGGCGCCGATGGCGGCGTCAGCGGCCTTGCGGGCCATGGTGGTCCTGGCAAGGAACTTCGGGCGGAAATCCTCGACAGCGACGGCGTCGTGGTCGCGGACCACTTTCCTGGCCCACTTACGGCCGGTGTCCACACGCTGTCTCGCGGCCTTCTTGTACGCCTTCGCCCGCAGCTTCTTCGCCTCGCGGTAGCCCTTCGATCCGGGCAGGCCCTTCTTCGGCCTGCGGCGGGCCATCATCCGGTCGTACCGGGTCAGCTTCGCCTGAGCCTTCTGGCCGTGCCCGGCGTGCGGCAGGTCGTGCGCGTCGGACGTGGTGGTCGCGGTCTCCCTCACACCCCAGTCCACACCCAGTACGCGACCGGTCCTGGGCAGGGGCTGGACCTGGGCGGGGACGACGAACGAGCAGTACCAGTGCCCGAGACTGTCCTGGCAGAGGCGCACCGAGGACGGCTCGGCCGGCAGTTCCCGCGACCACACCACCGTCACGACGATGCCCCCGGCCAGGTGCAGCCGGCCGTCCTTCAACCGGAACCCGCGCTTCGTGTAGTTGAGGGTCGCCAGCGCCTCGCGCTTGGTCTTCCACTTCGGCATCCCCGCCCGGCGCGCCATGGGCAGGCGCTCGCGGATGTCCTTGTGCGCCTTGGCACGGGAGCGGCCGAAGTCGCGGATGATCTGCTGCTGGGGGACGGACGAGCCCTCACGCAGCCACGGCGTACGGGCGCGGGCCTCGGTCAGCATCCTGTCCAACTGCGCCGGACCACACGTCTGCTTCTCCCCGGTCGCCTTGTTGTGCAGATGCACCGCCCTGGACTTGGCGACACATTCGTTCCACACCCACCGGCACCGGTCCCACTCCACCGCCAGGACGGTGCGAACGGTGGACGACACACGCAGCCGGTAGGTGTACCGGGCATGCCCACCCTCCACAGCCACCGTCACCTGCGCCATCTCGCCCCCTCACGGTTCCCGGCCGGAACACCGTGCCGTCCCGAACCCTCCGAAGGACCGTATGTACGACAGTCGCACAAACGCACCCCAATCCCCCATGGCCACCACTCCGACCAGCGATCACAGGTACACGTGTTCGCATCACTTCGGCGATGCCGACAGCGGTAGGGCGCTCCGCGCCCTGAACCGGACGCGGCGACGCCCCGCAGTGGCCGGGGGGAGTGACGGGCGGCCCCGCGGCGACGAGAAGCGGAGGCCGGAGTGGCCCGGGGAGTAGCGGGCCGCCCCAGATGCCCACCGAACCCCGGTCACCCCACCGGCGCATCAACTGACCGGTTCGTCCCGAACCTCCCTAGCCTGGAGTGATGGGTGAGGACAGTCGGCTCACGGGCATCGTCGCGCTGGCGCAGGGCATGGCCGCGGCCCACAGCTCGCGGGAGGTGTGGCGGGCCGCCGCGAACGGGGGGTGCCGTGCGCTCGGCGGGAGTTTCGCCGCGCTGTCGGTGTGGGAGCGGGAGCTGGGGCGACTGCGGGTGCTGGTCAACGTCGGGGAGCGGGCCGAGGGGGAGGAGGAGTTCCCCGAGAGAGAGGCCTACCCGGTGCATCAGTTCGCCGAGATCACCGAGTTCCTGCACGAGCGGTGGGCGGGGGGCGGTGAGCCCAACGCCTGGGTGGAGACCGCGGAGGGACCCGCCGCCGGGCGCCGGCCCGGTTACGTCCATCAGCGCGTCGCCGCCCTGCGTCGCCGGGGGCGCGGCTGCTGCGTCGTCGCGCCGATCGTGCTGCACGGGCTGGCGTGGGGCGAGCTGTATGTGGCCCGCCCGGTCGGCGCTCCCGTCTTCGACCGCGGCGACGCCGACTTCGCCACCGTCCTGGCCTCCGTCGTCGCCGCCGGTATCGCCCAGACCGAGCGGCTGGAGGAGGTGCGGCGGCTGGCGTTCACCGACGCCCTCACCGGCCTGGCCAACCGCCGCGCGGTCGACGCCCGCCTGGACGAGGCCGTCGAACGGCACCGTACGGAAGGGGTCGTCGTCAGTCTCGTCGTCTGTGATCTGAACGGACTCAAGCGCGTCAACGACACCCGCGGACACGCCGTCGGTGACCGACTCCTCGAACGCTTCGGGTCCGTCCTGTCGCTGTGCGGCGCCATGGTGCCCGGCGCTCTCGTCGGGCGCCTCGGCGGGGACGAGTTCTGTCTGCTCGCGGTCGGGCCGCCCGCCGACGAGGTGGTCGACGCGGCCGAGGAACTCTGCCGCCGGGCCGACGAGTTGGAGCTGGGCGAGGGGGTGGCCTGTGGGGTCGCGTCCACCGCGGACCCCATCGGGCCCGTGCCGTCCGCCCGCCGGCTGTTCCGGCTCGCCGACGCGGCCCAGTACCGGGCCAAGGCGGAGCGGGCCACCCGGCCGGTGGTCGCCGGGCGCGGAGGCCCCGACGATCCGGTCGTACGGCTGGCCGACGAGCCCGCCGCCGAGCGGACCGGCGAACGCCGACGGTTCCGGGGGCGCCCCTGACGCGGGTCGCCGCGCGGCGGGGGCTCGCTGACGCGGGTGTCGCCGTCGCCCGGGGTGTGGCGCATCGGTAAGGGGTGAACCCGGCCCCCACTGGTGACATCCTTGAATTCACTGCGTACGCTCCTGAATATGGATATGCACACTGTGGTGGTGGGGACGTCCGGGGTGACCGCGTCCGACGTTCTCGCCGTGGCGCGCGCCGGCGCCCGGATCGAGCTCTCCGAGGAGGCGGTCGCGGCCCTCGCCGCCGCTCGCGGAATCGTGGACCAGCTCGCGGCCAAGCCCGAACCCGTCTACGGCGTGAGCACCGGCTTCGGCGCCCTGGCGACCCGGCACATCAGCCAGGAGCTGCGGGCCCAGTTGCAGCGCAACATCGTCCGCTCGCACGCCGCCGGGATGGGACCGCGGGTCGAGCGCGAGGTCGTGCGCGCGCTGATGTTCCTGCGGCTGAAGACCGTCTGCTCGGGGCACACGGGCGTGCGGCCCGAGGTCGCGCAGACCATGGCCGACGTCCTCAACGCCGGCATCACCCCGGTCGTCCACGAGTACGGCTCCCTCGGCTGCTCCGGCGACCTGGCCCCGCTGTCCCACTGCGCCCTGACCTTGCTGGGGGAGGGCGACGCCGAGGGCCCGGACAGTGTCGTACGCCCGGCCGGTGAGCTGCTCGCCGAGCACGGCATCGCCCCCGTCGAACTGCGCGAGAAGGAGGGCCTCGCCCTCCTCAACGGCACCGACGGCATGCTCGGCATGCTGGTCATGGCCCTCGCCGACCTGGACACGCTCTACAAGTCCGCCGACATCACCGCGGCCCTGTCGCTGGAAGCCCTCCTCGGCACCGACAAGGTCCTCGCCCCCGAGCTGCACGCCATCCGCCCGCACCCCGGGCAGGCCGCCGCCGCCGCCAACATGCTGGCCGTACTGGCGGGTTCGGAGCTCACCGGCCACCACCAGGACGACGCCCCCCGCGTCCAGGACGCCTACTCCGTGCGCTGCGCCCCGCAGGTCGCCGGCGCCGGACGGGACACCATGGCGCACGCCCGCCTGGTCGCCGAGCGCGAGCTGGCGTCGGCGGTGGACAACCCCGTGGTGCTGCCCGACGGCCGCGTGGAGTCCAACGGCAACTTCCACGGCGCTCCGGTGGCCTACGTCCTCGACTTCCTCGCCATCGCGGCCGCCGACCTCGCCTCCATCGCCGAGCGCCGTACCGACCGGCTGCTCGACAAGAACCGCAGCCACGGTCTGCCGCCGTTCCTCGCCGACGACCCGGGCGTGGACTCCGGGCTGATGATCGCCCAGTACACGCAGGCCGCCCTGGTCAGCGAGCTGAAGCGGCTGGCCGTACCGGCCTCCGCGGACTCGATCCCGTCCTCCGCGATGCAGGAGGACCACGTCTCCATGGGCTGGTCGGCCGCCCGCAAGCTGCGCACCGCCGTCGACAACCTCACCCGGGTCGTCGCCGTCGAGCTGTACGCCGCCACGCGCGCCGTGGAGCTGCGCGAGGGGCTGGCCCCGGCGCCGGCCTCCCGGGCGGTCATCGAGGCCGTACGGAAGGCGGGGGTGCGGGGTCCCGGCCCCGACCGGTTCCTGGCGCCCGACCTGGCCGCGGCGGACGCGTTCGTGCGGGACGGGCGGCTGGTCGCGGCGGCGGAGACGGTCACCGGACCGCTGCGGTAGACGCCTGCGGGGAGTCGTACCGAGGGGCCCTGCCGAACCGACGGCGGGGCCCCGAACGATCAGCGGGTCACCTTAGTTCTTGTGAGGATGCCCGGGCGTCCACGCCGGGGAGGGATCGCATCAGGGTGTCGCGTCGTGGCTTGCGCTTCTCATGGCCGCGGGGCGGCCCGTCACTCGCCCGGCCACTGCGGCTTCCGCTTCTCGTTGAACGCCGCGACTCCCTCCGCCCGGTCCCCCGAGAACGCCACCGACCGCCATGCCGCGTCCTCCACCTCCAAACCGGCCCGCAGATCCAGCCCGTGCCCCAGCCGCAGCGCCCGCTTCGCCGCCCGCAGACCCACCGGGGAGTTCGCCGCGATCCGCCCCGCCGTCGCCAGCGCCTCCTCCCGGTCCCGCCCCGCCTCCACCAGCTGGTCCACCAGCCCCAACTCGCGCGCCTCCGCGGCCTCCACCCGCCGGGCCGTGAAGATCAGCTCGGCCGCCCGGGCCGCCCCCACCCGCCGCGGCAGCAGCTGTGTGCCGCCGCCGCCCGGAATCACCCCGACCGACACCTCCGGCAGCCCCACCACGGCCGTGCGGTCCGCCACGATCAGGTCGCAGGCGAGGGCCAGCTCGAAGCCGCCGCCCAGCGCGAACCCGTGCACCGCCGCGATCGTCGGCACCGGCAGCTGGAGGACGCCGGTGTACGCGCCCCGGGTCACCGGTCGCTGCCGCACCAGATCGGCGTCGGAGAAGGAGTTGCGCTCCTTCAGGTCGGCGCCGACGCAGAACGCCCGCTCATGGGTCGAGGTCAGCACGACCACACGTACGTCCCGGTCCTCGCCCAGCGCCGTACAGGCCGCCGTGAGGGACCGGGCCATCTCAGTCGAGACCGCGTTCATGGCCTTGGGCCGGTCCAGGGCCAGCTCCGCGACATACCCCTGCTCATGCCGCCGCACCAGCACGAACTCCCCGAACCGTTCCTCACTCATGACACCCTCCCGGTCGATGGTCGACGACTCGATGGTTAACGACGGTTAACATCCCGCACCCCGATCATCGCAGCCCGGCCTCCCAGGGGAAAGAGCGGGCGCGGCCACCGGTTCCCGCGACCGCGCCCGACACCCCGTTCGAGTGAACATCTCGCCCAACCCCCATCGCACCGCCCACAAGAGCGCATAACGTGCGTCCGCCACTGCGCACCGGGGGCGCGAGCGCATGGAGGGGGAACGCGATGACGACGACGTACCGGCCGGCCGAGCCGAAGAGAGCCACCGCACCATGGGCCGCGACCGCACCACAGGGCGCCACCAGGCCACCCGAGCCGTACGGCCCCGACGGTCGCGCCGGCAGCGGTACAGCTACCGGGCCCAGGCCCGGACCCGGGCCCCGGCTCTGGGCCCCCCGGGGCCGTCACCGCAAGGCCCGCCCCCGCAAGGTGCTGCTCGCCGCGGGAGGTCTGGCGCTGGCCGCCGGTGTGCTGAGTCTCGTACGGATGACGCCCGAGTCGGGGGTCGCCGAGCTCAGCACCGCGGAGGCCGAACCCCGCCCGGACAGCCCGGACAGCCCGGACAGCCCGGGCACCGCCACCGGCACGGACCGGGCGACCGACGCCGCCGCGACCGTCGGGGCCGTCCCCGAGGTGAGCCCCTCGGCGACCGCCGCCCTTGGCGGGGCGAGCGCGACCCCACTCCGCGGGGTGTCCCTGGCCTCCACGTCGTCCACGACCACCGCACCACCGACCTTCGCGCCGGACATCACGACCATCCCGGACGCCCCGAACCGCCCCGGCACCCCGGCGCCCGCCGACACCCCCCGGCCACCGGCACCCACCGCCCCCACGGCCCGGCGACCGGCCGCGACGCCGACCCCGACCCCGAGCCACACCTCGGCCACCTCACCGACCCCGGCACCCCAACAGCCCGGGCAGACCGGGCAGACCCACCGGCCGGGCCTGTGCCTGCCGATCATCGGCGTATGCGTGGACCCGCTGAACCACTGAGACGGCCCCCGTAGGCCCCACAGGGCCCACGGACACCAGATCCCCGGTCAGACCCCCAGCCGGCCTCAGAGCCCCGCAGGAGAAGCCACAGCGCCACTGAAGGGCGCGGTCAGGACGTCGTCCCGTCCCGGCGTGTGAGCAGCCACGGTTCGACCACGCCGAGCCCGCGCACCGGCCGCTGCCACATCGGCTGCAGCGCGAAGCGGTACGTCGGCGGCTCCTCGCCCTCCTTCTCGGCGGTCGCCGCGGCCTCGGCCGCCTCCGCCTCCGAGGCCGGGGCCTCAGCGGTATGGATCAGCTCCTCCGCGAGGGCGCTGTCGACGAGGACGGCGTCACGGGGAGCTATCGACGTCAGCCGGGAGGCGAGGTTCACCGTCGTACCGAAGACATCGCCCATGCGAGTGGTCACCGTGCCGAAGGCGATGCCGACCCGCAGCTCGGGCATGGTCTCGTCGTTCGCCATGGTCTCGATGAGGCGCAGTGCGATCTCGGCGGCCACGCCCGCGTCGTCGGCGGCGTACAGCACCTCGTCGCCGAGGGTCTTGATGAGCCGTCCGCCGTTCGCCGCGACCAGGTCGGCGGCGGTGGTCTCGAAGGCCTCGACGAGTTCGCCGAGTTCCTCCTCCTCCATGCGTCGGGTCAGCCGCGTGAACCCGACGAGGTCGGCGAAGCCGACGGCGAGACGCCGGTCGACCATCTCCTCGTCGTCGGCGGCCTGCACGACCCGGCCGGCCGAGGCGGCGAGCTGGCGGCGCCAGACGTAGACGAGGAACTCCTCCAGCTCGGGCAGGAGCAGCTCGACGATCGGGTACGTCACCTCGGTGCGCGTCATGCCCGGCTCGGGCGGCTCGGTCAGTCCCTCCAGGAAGGAGTCCATCTGCCACTCGGCCAGCCGGGCCGTGGTCTGGCCGGTGGACCGGGCCACCTGCACGGCCATCGCCTCGCTCAGCAGTCCGGCCTCCACGAGACCGGCGAGCCGGCGCAGGGCCAGAACGTCCGCCTCGGTGAGCGCCTTGGCCTGGCCGATGTCGGCGAAGCCCATCGCCCGCCAGAAACGCGAGGCCAGCTCCATGGAGACACCGGCGCTGCGGGCCGCCTGGAAGGGGGTGTAGCGCCGCTCGGCGCCGAGAATCAGATGTTCGAGGCGCAGGGCGAGCGGGTTCCCGACGGGGTCGGAGGCGTCAGAGTCTCCCCGCTCGAACGAAGTCGAGAGCGGTGGAGGCTCCTCCGGGCCGTCCGCGTCCGCGCCGGAGCCCGTGTCGTCGACGGTCACGCCTGTTGCCCTTCCGATCTGCCACGGCCAGGTATCGACCGGCCTTCACTTTACGGCAGGTGTGCGCCAGCTCACTCCGTTAGGTGGGCCGACGGTCCAGTACTGCCGTCTCGTACGCGGTCTGCCTCGGGGTGGGCCCACCTGGGGCTGCCGCCCCGGACCCCCGCCCCGGGCCCCGCCCCGGGCCCCCGCTTCGGCCTCCGCGGCCTCGTCCTCGGACGCCGGACGGGCCGCGTGTCCTCACGCGGGTCGCAGGTGCACGATGTCTCCCGCCCCCACCGGCTGCTGCACACCCGCCCCCGTCGCGATCACGAGTCTGCCGTCCCCGTCGACCGCCACCGCCTCGCCCACGATCGACCGGTCCCCCGGCAGCTCCGCCCGAACCGTACGGCCGAGCGTCGCACAGCCCGCCGCGTACGCCTCCTGCAAGCCGCTGAGGCCCGGGTCCCCGCCCGCCTCCCGCCACGTCCCGTACCACTGCTCCACGGAGCGGAGCACGCCCCGCAGCAGCGGATCCCGGTCCGTGCTCACCGCCCCGGCCAGCGCCAGGGACCCGGCCCGCGGGACCGGCAGCTCCTCCGCGCGCAGGGTGACGTTGATGCCGACGCCGACGACGACCCCGTCGTCCCCGGCCCGCTCCGCGAGGATCCCGCCGGCCTTGCGTTCCTCGCCGTCGACGGTGACCAGCAGGTCGTTGGGCCACTTCAGTGCCGTGTCCACACCGGCCGCCCGCGCCAGCCCGGCCGCCACCGCCACCCCGGTCAGCAGCGGCAGCCAGCCCCAGCGGGCCACCGGCACCTCGCTCGGCCGCAGCAGGACGGAGAAGAACAGGCCCGAGCGGGCCGGTGCCGTCCACTGCCGGTCGAGGCGGCCCCGCCCGGCCGACTGCTCCTCGGCGACCAGGACGGCGCCCTCGGTCGCCTTGCCCGCTGCCGCGAGGGCCACCAGGTCGGAGTTGGTGGAGCCGGTCCGCGGCACCACGTCCACCGCCGACCACAGCCCGCCCTCCCGCACCAGCCCGCGCCGCAGCGCGGCACCGTTGAGGGGCGGCCGGTCCAGGTCCGACCACCGGCTGTCGTTCGCGTCAGAACCATCTCGCGGCGTCATGCAACCCACCCTAGGTGTGGTAAACGCCGCACTGCCGAACGAGGGGCACCCCACTACTCTACGGATGAGTAACCGTCCCCCCTTTTGAGCAGGCAGGGAGCCCCATCCCGATGTCCGAGCCGGAAGAGCGTCAAGAGATCCCAGAGATCGACATCCACACCACCGCGGGCAAGCTCGCGGATCTCCAGCGCCGTATCGAGGAAGCGACGCACGCCGGCTCCGCACGCGCCGTCGAGAAACAACACGCCAAGGGCAAGTTGACGGCTCGTGAGCGGATCGACCTGCTGCTCGACGAGGGATCGTTCGTCGAGCTCGACGAGTTCGTCCGGCACCGCTCCACCAACTTCGGCCTGGACGCCAACCGCCCGTACGGGGACGGCGTCGTCACCGGGTACGGCACCGTGGACGGCCGTCCGGTCGCCGTGTTCTCCCAGGACTTCACGGTCTTCGGCGGCGCGCTCGGCGAGGTCTACGGCCAGAAGATCGTCAAGGTGATGGACTTCGCCCTGAAGACCGGCTGTCCCGTCATCGGCATCAACGACTCCGGCGGTGCCCGCATCCAGGAGGGCGTGGCCTCCCTCGGCTTGTACGGCGAGATCTTCCGCCGCAACACCCACGCCTCCGGGGTGATCCCGCAGATCAGCCTGGTCGTCGGCCCGTGCGCGGGCGGCGCGGTCTACTCCCCCGCCATCACCGACTTCACGGTCATGGTCGACCAGACCTCGCACATGTTCATCACCGGCCCGGACGTCATCAAGACGGTCACCGGCGAGGACGTCGGCTTCGAGGAGCTGGGCGGTGCCCGCACCCACAACTCGACCTCCGGCGTGGCCCACCACATGGCCGGGGACGAGAAGGACGCCGTCGAGTACGTCAAGCAGCTGCTGTCGTACCTGCCGTCCAACAACCTCTCCGAGGCCCCGGCCTTCCCGGAGGAGGCGGACCTCACCGTCACCGACGAGGACCGCGAGCTGGACGCGATCGTCCCGGACAGCGCGAACCAGCCGTACGACATGCACACGGTGATCGAGCACGTCCTGGACGACTCCGAGTTCTTCGAGACCCAGCCGCTGTACGCGCCGAACATCCTCACCGGGTACGGGCGGGTCGAGGGCCACCCGGTCGGCATCGTCGCCAACCAGCCGATGCAGTACGCGGGTTGCCTCGACATCAAGGCCAGCGAGAAGGCGGCCCGCTTCGTGCGGACCTGCGACGCCTTCAACGTCCCGGTGATCACCTTCGTGGACGTCCCCGGCTTCCTGCCCGGTGTCGACCAGGAGCACGACGGCATCATCCGGCGCGGCGCCAAGCTGATCTACGCCTACGCCGAGGCCACCGTCCCGCTCATCACCGTCATCACCCGCAAGGCCTTCGGCGGCGCCTACGACGTCATGGGCTCCAAGCACCTGGGCGCCGACCTCAACCTCGCCTGGCCCACCGCCCAGATCGCCGTGATGGGCGCCCAGGGCGCGGTCAACATCCTGCACCGCCGCACGATCGCCGAGGCCGACTCGAACGGCGACCTGGAGGCGACCCGGGCCCGGCTCATCCAGGAGTACGAGGACGCCCTCCTCAACCCCTACATCGCGGCCGAGCGCGGTTACGTCGACTCCGTGATCATGCCTTCGGACACCCGCCGTCATGTCGTACGGGGCCTGCGGCAGCTGCGTACCAAGCGCGAGTCGCTGCCGCCCAAGAAGCACGGCAACATCCCCCTCTAGCCCGACAGGGAGCCGTCATGAACATCAAGGTCGTACGGGGCAATCCGACCCCCGAGGAGTTGGCCGCCGCCCTGGCGGTGGTCCGAGCCCGCGCCGCGGCGGCGGCCTCGGTACCGCCGCGCGCGGCGCGGGACAGGGACTCCTGGTCCGACCCGGCCAGGATCGCGGCCCATCGCCTGCCCCAGCCGGGGGCGACGTCCTGGGCCCGTACCTTCTGGCCGGGCTGAGTGACACGTCCTCAGGGACACGGGGCCGTATCCGACATGCGGCTCCGCCGCGTGGGCGCGACAGGCCCCGCCGGCCCGCGGCCGGATCACGACGACCGCGGGCCGGCAACTTGAGTACGCGTACTCAGGCGTCCTCCACGAAATCGCCGCACGCTGGTAACCATGCTGTGGTCCGACCCCGACAACGAGCCGCCCAAGGAACTGCGTGACACGCAGGACATGCTGCGGCGGCTGGGCGTTCTCGTGGCTTTGGCCATGGTGCTGGCGATGATCGTCCTCGGGGTGCGGTGAGACCACGTTCGCCGGGCCGCCGATACGCTGACCGCATGACTGCTCAGCCGCGCCGCCGACTCGTCCTCGCCTCCCAGTCCCCCGCCCGGCTCGGACTGCTGCGTCAGGCGGGACTCGACCCCGAGGTGATCGTGAGCGGTGTCGACGAGGACGCCGTCACCGCGCCGACCCCCGCCGAGCTGGCGCTCGCCCTGGCCGAGGCGAAGGCCTCCGTGGTCGCGGCGAAGCCCGAAGTCGGGGGCGCCCTGGTGATCGGCTGCGACTCGGTGCTCGACCTGGACGGTCAGGCGCTCGGCAAACCGGCGGACGCCGAGGAGGCCACCGCCCGCTGGAAGGCGATGCGCGGGCGCGTCGGGACCCTCCAGACGGGCCACTGCGTCTACGACACGAGCAGCGGCCGGTACGTCTCCGCCACGGCCTCCACCGTGGTCCGCTTCGGTGAGCCGACCGATGACGAGATCGCCGCGTACGTCGCCTCGGGCGAACCGCTGTATGTCGCCGGGGCGTTCACCCTGGACGGCCGCTCGGCCCCGTTCATCGACGGCATCGACGGCGACCACGGCAACGTGATCGGAATCAGCCTGCCCCTCGTTCGCCGACTGCTGGCCGAACTGGGCGTCGGGATCACGGAGCTGTGGGCGCCGCCGGAGAAGTGACCGGCACGGTGGACGTGACCCGCGCGGTGGACGTGACCCGCGCGGGAGACGTGGTCAGGGCGTGCTGGGTGTCGGCGGCGGTGTGATCGGGGAGCCTGCGTCGCCCCTGGTGCCGATCGGGGTGCCACCGGCCGGCGGCGCGTCGGCGGGCGCGCCCGGGCTGTCGTACGTCATCAGCAGCAGCACGATCAGGCCCAGCACCAGGACCATGAACAGGAACTGGGGCCAGCCCATCAGCCCCCACGCGAACGCGCCCAGCAGCCCGTGCACCACGGCCGCGCTGATCAGCAGGATGCGGCCGAGCCCGACGGGCGCACGGTCGCGCAGCGCCACCAGCAGCGCGACCAGGCCGCAGAAGCCGAAGTAGAGACCGAAGACGATCCCGCCGATCTTCGATGACGTGGACATCGTGTCGGGGTCGAGGCCGGCCAGGGACATGTCCTGCCGGTCGACGACGATCCCGAGAAACCAGTTCAGCGCGGCGACGCCGAGCGCCTCCACGAAGAGCACGATCGCCACGATCCACGCCACCGGCCTGCGCACCACCACCGGTCCACCCACCTTCGACTGCGACCCGAGCAAGGCTGCTGTGGCCTGAAGTACGTTCGAGACATCATGAACGCTACTAACCGGTAAACGTGGGGACAAGAGTCCGGCGGCGGGCAAAGAATCATTGGGCCATTCGTAGGGACTCCACAAAGAAACGGAGTGGGCCGCAGCACGCCACCACAGAGACCTTGAGCACACAGGACGGCTAGGGTTTCCGGGAGGAGTCCTGCGTACCAAGGTGTGACAAGGGATTTCACCGGTCGAGCAAGCCTCGTATAACGCTCCGTGTGGGCAAGCTCACCAAGGGGGACGGGTCGAAGTGCCGTGTCGGCTGTCCCTAAACTCGGCTTGTTTCAAGGAGGGAGCCTCAATCGTGCGCAAGGTGCTCATCGCCAACCGTGGCGAAATCGCTGTCCGCGTGGCCCGGGCCTGCCGGGATGCCGGTATCGCCAGCGTGGCCGTATACGCCGACCCGGACCGGGACGCTCTGCATGTCCGCGCCGCGGATGAGGCGTTCGCCCTGGGCGGTGACACTCCCGCGACCAGCTATCTCGACATCGAGAAGGTGCTGAACGCCGCGCGCGAGTCCGGCGCCGACGCCATCCATCCCGGATACGGCTTCCTCTCGGAGAACGCCGACTTCGCGCAGGCGGTCCTGGACGCGGACCTGATCTGGATCGGCCCGCCGCCGCAGGCCATCCGCGACCTCGGCGACAAGGTCGCCGCCCGGCACATCGCCCAGCGGGCCGGCGCACCGCTGGTCGCCGGCACGCCCGACCCCGTGTCCGGCGCCGACGAGGTCGTGGCCTTCGCCCGGGAGCACGGCCTGCCCATCGCGATCAAGGCCGCCTTCGGTGGCGGCGGCCGCGGTCTGAAGGTCGCCCGCACCCTCGAAGAAGTCCCCGAGCTCTACGACTCCGCCGTCCGCGAGGCGGTGGCCGCCTTCGGCCGGGGCGAGTGCTTCGTCGAGCGCTACCTGGACAAGCCCCGGCACGTGGAGACCCAGTGCCTGGCCGACAGCCACGGCAACGTGGTCGTCGTCTCCACCCGCGACTGCTCGCTGCAGCGCCGCCACCAGAAACTCGTCGAGGAGGCCCCGGCGCCGTTCCTGTCCGAGGCGCAGGTCGCCGAGCTGTACGCCTCCTCGAAGGCCATCCTCAAGGAGGCCGGCTACGTCGGCGCCGGCACCGTCGAGTTCCTCGTCGGCATGGACGGCACGATCTCCTTCCTGGAGGTCAACACCCGACTCCAGGTGGAGCACCCGGTCACCGAGGAGGTCGCCGGCATCGACCTCGTACGCGAGATGTTCCGCATCGCCGACGGCGAGGAACTCGGCTACGGCGACCCCGAACTGCGCGGCCATTCCTTCGAGTTCCGCATCAACGGCGAGGACCCGGGCCGCGGCTTCCTCCCGGCCCCCGGCACGGTCACCACGTTCGCCGCGCCGTCCGGCCCGGGCGTGCGCCTGGACGCAGGTGTCGAGTCCGGCTCGGTCATCGGCCCGGCCTGGGACTCGCTGCTGGCCAAGCTGATCGTCACGGGTGCCACCCGCGCGCAGGCCCTCCAGCGCGCCGCCCGCGCCCTTCAGGAGTTCCAGGTCGAGGGCATGGCCACCGCCATCCCCTTCCACCGCGCGGTCGTCACCGACCCGGCGTTCGCCCCCGAACTGACCGGCTCCACCGACCCGTTCACGGTCCACACCCGCTGGATCGAGACGGAGTTCGTCAACGAGATCAAGCCCTTCGCCGCCCCCGCCGACGCGGACACGGACGAGGAGCCGGGCCGCGAGACGGTCGTCGTCGAGGTCGGCGGCAAGCGCCTCGAGGTCTCCCTCCCGGTCTCGCTCGGCATGTCGCTGGCCCGCACCGGCCTCGCCGCCGGGGCCAAGCCCAAGCGCCGCGCGGCCAAGAAGTCCGGCCCCATGGCCTCCGGCGACACCCTCGCCTCCCCGATGCAGGGCACCATCGTCAAGGTCGCCGTCGAGGAGGGCCAGGAGGTCAAGGAGGGCGACCTGGTCGTCGTCCTCGAAGCGATGAAGATGGAACAGCCGCTGAACGCGCACAAGTCCGGCACCATCAAGGGCCTGTCCGCGGACGTCGGCGCGTCCCTCACGTCCGGCGCGGCCATCTGCGAGATCAAGGACTGACACCGGGTGTACGAAGGCGCCCGGCGGACTGACTTCCTCAGTCCGCCGGGCGCCTTCGTGTCAGCGGGACCCTCCGGGCGGGGCGCTCCCCCGTCGCACTCCCCCTACGCACTCCCCCTACAGAGAACCCTGGAGTTCAGCCGTACGCCCCGATCCCACCGGCGCCGGCGATGTCACCGAGCCCGCGGAGCCGACCGACCCCGCCGAGCCCAGGGCGTCCATCGATCCCACGGAGCGCACCGCCCCTTCAGCGGCGGCGGAGGTCCGCCACCCGCGCCCGTTCCGCGCCGGGGGCCTGCTCGCCGAGGGCGGTGGCCGTGCGCAACCCCGGTCCGCCGCCGGGGACCTGACCGCGGCGCGGGCCCGGAACGGGCACGTCCCGACGCTGTTGCCGGCGCGCCGGGACCTGATCACCCCCCGGGTTCTCCGACGCCCCGGCCACGGCGATCTGCACCCCCTGGTCGGCGAGGGCCTGGAGTTCGGTGGCCGCACGGTCGTCGTGGGCGGGCGGTTCGTCCGTGACGAGGCGGGTGATGAGCTCGGTCGGCACGGTCTGGAACATGGTGTCGGTGCCGAGCTTGGTGTGGTCGGCGAGGACGACGACCTCGGCGGCGGCCTGCACCAGCGCCCGGTCGACGGACGCCGACAGCATGTTGGACGTGGACAGCCCACGCTCGGCGGTCAGCCCGCTCCCGGACAGGAAGGCCCGGGAGACCCTGAGCCCCTGCAGGGACTGCTCGGCACCGCTGCCGACCAGGGCGTAGTTGGAGCCACGCAGGGTGCCGCCGGTCATCACGACTTCCACCCGGTTGGCATGGGCCAACGCCTGGGCCACCAGAAGCGAGTTGGTGACGACGGTCAGCCCGGGCACCCGCGCGAGCCGGCGGGCCAGCTCCTGCGTGGTGGTACCCGCCCCGACCACGATGGCCTCGCCTTCTTCGACGAAGCTCGCGGCGAGATCGGCGATGGCCGTCTTCTCGGCGGTCGCGAGATGAGATTTCTGCGGAAAGCCGGACTCCCGCGTAAAACCGCCCGGCAATACCGCACCGCCATGTCGGCGGTCGAGGAGTCCTTCTGCCTCCAGTGCGCGCACGTCCCGCCGTACGGTCACTTCGGAGGTCTGGACGACGCGGGCGAGTTCACGGAGCGACACGGCCCCGTTCGCTCGCACCATTTCGAGGATCAATTGGCGACGTTCTGCAGCGAACACGAAACTGACAGTAACCCCAACGACCGTCTGGTTTCAGCAGTTTGCGGCGAATAACAGAAGTTGTTCGCACAGCAGGACGGCGAGTGGTATAGGGCCCATTCCTCCCGACTATGCCGCACGCATGCTCGACAACTCCCTGTGACCAGCGAGGAATCGGTTTCGGCCGTCGCGACGGTCAGCCTCCGTCGTCCTCCTTGCGGGTGTGCAACTGGCGGGCGACCTCGGCGATCGAGCCCGAAAGGGAGGGATAGACGGTGAAGGCGTTCGCGATCTGCTCGACGGTCAGATTGTTGTCGACGGCGAGCGATATGGGGTGGATCAGCTCCGAGGCGCGGGGCGCCACGACGACACCACCCACCACGATCCCGGTGCCGGGCCGGCAGAAGATCTTGACGAAGCCGTCCCGGATGCCCTGCATCTTCGCGCGCGGGTTGCGCAGCAGCGGCAGCTTCACGACCCGGGCGTCGATCTTCCCGCCGTCGACGTCGGCCTGGCTGTAGCCGACGGTGGCGATCTCGGGGTCGGTGAAGACGTTGGACGAGACGGTCTTCAGGTTCAGCGGGGCCACCGCGTCGCCCAGGAAGTGGTACATGGCGATACGTCCCTGCATGGCCGCCACCGAGGCGAGCGCGAACACCCCGGTCACGTCACCGGCCGCGTACACCCCGGGAGCCGAGGTCCGGGAGACCTTGTCGGTCCAGATGTGACCGGACTCGCGCAGCCTGACCCCGGCCTCCTCCAGCCCCATCCCGGCGCTGTTCGGAATGGCGCCGACGGCCATCAGGCAGTGCGAGCCGCTGATGACCCGGCCGTCCGCCAGCGTGACCTCGACGCGATCCCCGACCCGCTTCGCGGACTCGGCCCGGGAGCGCGCCATGACGTTCATGCCCCGGCGCCGGAAGACGTCCTCCAGCACGACCGCGGCGTCCGAGTCCTCACCCGGCAGCACCCGGTCCCGCGACGACACCAGCGTGACCTTCGACCCGAGCGCCTGGTAGGCCCCGGCGAACTCGGCACCGGTGACACCGGAGCCGACCACGATGAGCTCCTCGGGCAGCTCGGTGAGGTCGTACACCTGGGTCCAGTTGAAGATCCGCTCGCCGTCGGGCTGGGCGTCGGGCAGCTCGCGAGGGTGCCCGCCGGTGGCGATGAGCACGGCGTCCGCGGTGAGCGTCTCCTCGCTCCCGTCGGCGGCCCGCACGACCACCTTCCGCGACCCGTCGAGGGACTGCATGCCCTCCAGCCGTCCACGCCCGCGCAGCACCCGGGCGCCGGCCCGCGTCACGGACGCCGTGACGTCGTGCGACTGAGCCAGCGCGAGCCGCTTCACACGGCGGTTGACCTTCCCCAGATCGACCCCCACCACCCGAGCGGCCTGCTCCATGGGTGGGGTGTCGTCGGCGACGATGATCCCCAGTTCCTCGTACGACGAGTCGAAGGTGGTCATCACCTCGGCCGTGGCGATCAGGGTCTTCGACGGCACGCAGTCCGTGAGGACCGACGCCCCGCCCAGACCGTCGCAGTCGACGACGGTCACCTCCGCGCCGAGCTGAGCGGCCACCAGGGCCGCTTCGTATCCGCCGGGTCCGCCACCAATGATCACGATCCGAGTCACATGCTCCATTGTCCCGCACGCCCCACCGTGCCACCGCGCCGGGGCCCCGACGGGACGACCGCGGCTGGTGACCGGCGCTACCGCAGGTACGTATGAGACGACTGAGGCACCCGCGCCCACCTGCCGTACCCTCGACCCATGTCGCTCTATGCCGCGTACGCCGGCAACCTCGACGCGAGGCTGATGACGCGCCGCGCCCCGCACTCTCCGCTGCGCGCGACGGGCTGGCTGAACGACTGGCGGCTGACCTTCGGTGGCGAGCACATGGGCTGGGAGGGCGCCCTGGCGACGATCGTGGAGGCCCCCGGTGCCCAGGTCTTCGTCGCGCTGTACGACCTCGCACCCCTGGACGAGGACTCCATGGACCGCTGGGAAGGCGTGGGCCTGGACATCTACCGCCGCATGCGGGTACGCGTGCACACCCTGGAGGGCCAGGAAGCGGCCTGGGTCTACGTCCTCAACGGCTACGAGGGCGGCCTGCCCTCGGCCCGCTACCTCGGGGAGATCGCCGATGCCGCCGAGTCGGCGGGAGCACCGCACGACTACGTGATGGAGCTGCGCAAGCGCCCCTGCTGACGGCGGCGGACAGGGTCGGACCCGGATACGCCTGGGTCGGACCTGATTGGAAACGACAAGACAACGATCGCCATCCGGTGAGCTCAGTCATCTACGCGCGTAGGCCCAGACCGGCTACCCTCAAGCGCGTGAACGCATCTCTTCTTCCGGACGACATCCAGGGCGACCCCCACGCCGCCGCCGACGCCGCGGCCACGCGCCTGCGCGAACTGACCGGCGCCGAGACCCATGACGTCGCCCTCGTGATGGGCTCCGGCTGGGCGCCGGCCGTGGGCGCCCTCGGTGCTCCCGATGCCGAGTTCCCGGTCACCGAGTTGCCCGGGTTCCCGCCGCCGGCGGTGGAGGGCCACGGAGGCAAGATCCGCTCGTACACGATCGGCGCGAAGCGCGCCCTGGTCTTCCTCGGCCGTACGCACTTCTACGAGGGCCGAGGCGTGGCCGCCGTAGCGCACGGCGTCCGCACCGCCGTCGCCGCCGGCAGCAAGACGATCATCCTGACCAACGGCTGCGGCGGCCTCCGCGAGGGCATGCGCCCCGGCCAGCCGGTCCTGATCAGCGACCACATCAACCTCACGGCCACCAGCCCCATCGTCGGCGCCAACTTCGTCGACCTCACCGACCTCTACTCCCCCCGCCTGCGCGCCCTGTGCAAGGAGGTCGACCCGACACTGGAGGAGGGCGTCTACGCCCAGTTCCCCGGCCCCCACTACGAGACCCCGGCCGAGATCCGCATGGCCCGCGTCATCGGCGCTGACCTTGTCGGCATGTCGACAGTCCTGGAGGCCATCGCCGCACGCGAGGCGGGCGCGGAAGTACTCGGCATCTCCCTGGTGACCAACCTCGCGGCAGGCATGACAGGCGAACCCCTCAACCACGAGGAGGTCCTCCAGGCAGGCCGCGACAGCGCAACCCGGATGGGTTCCCTACTGGCGCAGGTACTGAACCGCCTGTAAGCCCCCACCACAGCCCAAGGCACCCTGTGTCCGCACCCGCGTACGGCGCCAAGGGGACGGGTCGGGGGTGTCCGCCCGCAGCGGTTGTCGCGTCAACACCGCCCAGCCAACAAGAAACCGATTCCGCGACGTTCCGAGGACGGACACCCCCGACCCGTCCCCGCCCCACCCCAAACCGCAGGCGCTCCACACAGCCCCACCACCCCCGCACAGGCGCCGCACAAGGAGAGGTTGACCGAACGTGCCGCACGACGATCTCATCGCACGGGCCAAGGCATGGCTGGCCGAGGACCCCGACACGGAAACCCGTGACGAACTCGCCAAGCTCATCGACGCCGAGGCCGTCACAGAGCTCACCGCACGCTTCAGCGGCACCCTCCAGTTCGGCACCGCGGGCCTACGCGGCGAACTAGGCGCGGGCCCGATGCGCATGAACCGCTCGGTCGTCATCCGAGCCGCCGCCGGCCTCGCCGCGTACCTCAACGCCAGGGGCCACCGCGGCGGCCTCGTCGTCATCGGCTACGACGCCCGCCACAAGTCCGCCGACTTCGCGCAGGACACCGCCGCCGTCATGACCGGCGCGGGCCTCCGCGCGGCCGTGCTCCCCCGCCCCCTCCCGACCCCCGTCCTCGCCTACGCCATACGGCACCTCGGCGCGGTCGCCGGCGTGGAGGTCACCGCCAGCCACAACCCGCCCCGCGACAACGGCTACAAGGTGTACCTCGGCGACGGCTCCCAGATCGTCCCCCCGGCGGACGCCGAGATCGCCGCGGAGATCGACGCCGTCACCACCCTCGCCGCCGTCCCCCGCCCCACCACCGGCTGGGACACCCTCGACGACTCCGTCCTCGACGCCTACCTCGCCCGCACGGACGCCGTCCTCGCCGCCGGCTCGCCCCGCACCGCCCGCACGGTCTACACGGCGATGCACGGCGTGGGCAAGGAAACCCTCCTCGCCGCCTTCGCCCGCGCCGGCTTCCCGGCCCCCGCCCTGGTCACCGAACAGGCCGACCCGGACCCGGACTTCCCCACCGTCGCCTTCCCCAACCCGGAAGAGCCCGGCGCGATGGACCTCGCCTTCGCGAAGGCCCGCGAGACCAGCCCGGACCTGATCATCGCCAACGACCCGGACGCGGACCGCTGCGCCGTCGCCGTCAAGGAACGCGGCGACTGGCGCATGCTCCGGGGCGACGAGGTCGGCGCCCTCCTCGCCACTCACCTGGCCCGCCACGGAGTCCAGGGCACCTTCGCCGAGTCCATCGTGTCCTCCTCCCTCCTCGGCCGGATCGCGGAGAAGGCCGGCCTCCCCTACGAGGAGACCCTCACGGGGTTCAAGTGGATCGCCCGCGTGGAGGGCCTGCGTTACGGCTACGAGGAGGCCCTCGGGTACTGCGTGGACCCCGACGGCGTACGCGACAAGGACGGCATCACAGCCGCCCTGCTGATCACGGAGCTCGCCTCCGGCCTCAAGGAGGAGGGCCGCAGGCTCCTCGACCTCCTGGACGACATCGCGGTCGAGCACGGCCTGCACGCCACCGACCAGCTCTCGGTCCGCGTCGAGGACCTCTCCCTGATCGCCGACGCGATGGGCCGCCTGCGCGAGCACCCCCCTACCGAGCTGGCGGGCCTGCAGATCACCCGCACCGAGGACCTCACCCGGGGCACCGACCGGCTCCCGCCCACCGACGGCCTGCGCTACACCCTCGACGGCGCCCGGGTCATCGTCCGCCCCAGCGGCACGGAGCCGAAGCTGAAGTGCTACCTGGAGGTGGTCGTCCCGGTCGCGACGCACGCCGACCTCCCGGCCGCCCGCACGAAGGCGACGGACCTCCTGACGGCCATCAAGCGGGACCTGTCGGCAGCGGCGGGCATCTGACCGTACGTTTGGGGTGCCCCGACCCAGCGGCACCCCAACGCGGCGGGTACATGGCGCTGGTATCGCCCTGATTCACCGCGAACCGCGCAACCCCTCTCCGCGCCCTCAGCCGATCGCGATCAGGATCGCCAGCAGTACGGCTCCGGCGGCCGCGGGCCCCATGACCTCGTAGGCCCAGCGCACGGTCACCTCGCCCTGCGCGGACCGTACCGTCGCCCGGGTCTCCATCAACTCGCGCAGGTCGTCCATGACCTGGTCGCTCTCCGCCCGCACGGGCCCGTCCGACCCCGCCCCGCGCCCACCGGACAAGCCACCACGAGATCCGCCCCGCAATCCGCCGCGCGTTCCACCGAGCCCACCGCCGAGCCCGCCACCACCCCCGGTGCCCATCAGCCCGCCCTCCTGCGCGCTGCGCCGGGCCTCCCGCCGTGCCGCCCTGTTACGGGCCCGCAGCGAGACGGGAACGGCCCACAGCTGGAACTTGCCGTCGGCCTTGGTGAGGACCTCGTTCGAGTAGCCGGAGCGCAGCGCCTCGACCTGCCCCCAGGGGAGCACGACGATCCGGAACGGGTTGCGGATGCGCAGCCGGTCGTCGCCCACGTACACCGCGGGCCGCAGCGTGAAGGCGACGATCAGCGGCACCACGAGCAGCAGGGCGGCGAGCGCTCGCCAGGGTGTGCTGCCCTCCCCGGCGACGATCGCGTCGAGACCGAGCCAGCAGGCGATGCCGAGCAGCAGGACACCACCGGCGATGCCCGCGCCGGACCGGTGCACCCGGTCCTTGTACTCGGGGACCGACGGCTGCGGCGCGGGTGACTGGGGGTCCGGGGTCGTCATACTCCCGATTCTGCCCGACAGCCGGAGCCACCCCACACCACAAGCCGGAGCCGCCGCCCCACACGACAAGCGGAAGCCGCCCCACACGACAAGCCGGAGCCGCCGCCCCACACGACAAGCGGAAGCCGCCCCACACGACAAGCCGGAGCCGCCGCCCCACACGGCAAGCGGAAGCCGCCCCACACGACAAGCCGGAGCCACCCCACACGACAAGCGGAAGCCGCCCCACACGACAAGCCGGAGCCACCCCACACGACAAGCGGAAGCCGCCCCACACGACAAGCCGGAGCCGCCGCCCCACACGGCAAGCGGAAGCCGCCCCGCACGACAAGCCGGAGCCACCCCACACGACAAGCACCCGATAAGTACGCTTGGCTGTACAGCTGCTACGCGCGTAGATATGCTCGTCTGGTGACCATGTCCACTGCTGCACCTCTCGCTCTCGCCGACGTCACCGCGTCCGACAGCACGCTGCGCCGCTTCCTCCATGGGCTGCCCGGCGTCGACGCGGTCGGACTGGAGGCGCGCGCCGCCTCGCTCGGCACCCGTTCCATCAAGACGACCGCGAAGGCGTACGCCATCGACCTCGCCATCTCGATGGTCGACCTGACGACGCTGGAAGGCGCGGACACCCCGGGCAAGGTCCGGGCGCTCGGCACCAAGGCGGTCCGCCCCGACCCGACCGACCGGACGGCCCCGGCGACCGCGGCCGTCTGCGTGTACCCCGACATGGTGGCCACCGCCAAGGCGGCGGTCGCCGGCTCCGACGTCAAGGTCGCCTCGGTGGCCACCGCCTTCCCGGCGGGCCGCGTCCCGATCGCCGTGAAGCTGGCGGACGTCCGCGAGGCCGTCGCGTCCGGCGCCGACGAGATCGACATGGTCATCGACCGCGGCGCGTTCCTCGCGGGCGACTACCTGAAGGTGTACGACCAGATCGTCGCCGTACGGGAGGTCTGCGGGACGGACGCCCGCCTCAAGGTCATCTTCGAGACGGGCGAGCTGTCGACGTACGACAACATCCGCCGCGCGAGCTGGCTCGGCATGCTGGCCGGGGCGGACTTCATCAAGACCTCGACCGGCAAGGTGGCGGTGAACGCCACGCCCGCGAACACCCTGCTCATGCTGGAGGCCGTCCGCGACTTCCGGGCGCAGACCGGAGTACAGGTGGGCGTGAAGCCGGCCGGCGGCATCCGCACCTCCAAGGACGCGATCAAGTTCCTCGTCCTGGTCAACGAGACCGTGGGCGATGACTGGCTGGACAACCACTGGTTCCGCTTCGGCGCCTCCTCGCTCCTGAACGACCTGCTGATGCAGCGTCAGAAGCTGGCCACCGGCCGCTACTCCGGCCCCGACTACGTGACGGTGGACTGATCACCATGACCACGGACAAGACCACGGACAACACGAACAACCATTCATCCGCCTTCGAGTACGCCCCGGCGCCGGAGTCCCGCGCGATCGTCGACATCGCGCCCTCGTACGGCCTGTTCATCAACGGCGAGTTCACCGAGGCCGCCGACGGCAAGGTCTTCAAGACCGTCAGCCCCGCCAGCGAGGAGGTCCTCGCCGAGATCGCCCAGGCCGGCCCCGAGGACGTCGACCGCGCGGTCGGGGCGGCCCGCAAGGCCTTCGAGACGTGGTCGGCGCTGCCGGGCTCCGAGCGCGCCAAGTACCTGTTCCGTATCGCCCGGATCATCCAGGAGCGCAGCCGCGAGCTCGCCGTCCTGGAGACCCTGGACAACGGCAAGCCCATCAAGGAGACCCGCGACGCCGACCTCCCCCTGGTCGCCGCGCACTTCTTCTACTACGCGGGCTGGGCCGACAAGCTCGACCACGCCGGGTTCGGCTCCGCACCGAAGCCCCTCGGTGTCGCCGGCCAGGTCATCCCGTGGAACTTCCCGCTGCTGATGCTGGCGTGGAAGATCGCCCCCGCGCTGGCGACGGGCAACACGGTCGTCCTGAAGCCCGCCGAGACGACCCCCCTCTCGGCGCTGTTCTTCGCGGACATCTGCCGCCAGGCGGGCCTGCCCAGGGGCGTCGTCAACATCCTCCCCGGCTACGGCGACACGGGTGCCGCGCTGGTCGCGCACCCGGACGTGAACAAGGTCGCCTTCACCGGCTCCACCGCCGTCGGCAAGCAGATCGCGCGCACGGTCGCGGGCAGCCGCAAGAAGCTCACTCTCGAACTCGGCGGCAAGGGCGCCAACATCGTCTTCGACGACGCCCCGATCGACCAGGCCGTCGAGGGCATCGTGAACGGCATCTTCTTCAACCAGGGGCAGGTCTGCTGCGCCGGCAGCCGGCTGCTGGTCCAGGAGTCGATCCAGGACGAGCTCCTCGACTCCCTCAAGCGCCGACTGTCCACCCTGCGCCTGGGCGACCCGCTGGACAAGAACACGGACATCGGCGCGATCAACTCCGAGGAGCAGCTCTCCCGGATCACCACGCTCGTCGAGCAGGGTGAGGCGGAGGGCGCCGAGCGCTGGTCCCCGGCCTGCGAACTCCCGTCCTCCGGTTACTGGTTCGCCCCGACACTGTTCACGAACGTCACCCAGGCGCACACCGTCGCCCGTGACGAGATCTTCGGCCCGGTGCTGTCCGTCCTCACCTTCCGCACCCCGGACGAGGCCGTCGCCAAGGCCAACAACACCCCGTACGGCCTCTCGGCGGGCATCTGGACGGAGAAGGGCTCCCGCATCCTCGCGGTGGCGAACAAGCTCCGGGCCGGTGTCGTCTGGTCCAACACGTTCAACAAGTTCGACCCGACGTCGCCGTTCGGCGGTTACAAGGAGTCGGGCTTCGGCCGCGAGGGCGGTCGCCACGGCCTGGAGGCGTACCTCGATGTCTGACCGCACCAACGAGCGTCTGAGCGTCTTCAAGACCTACAAGCTGTACGTCGGCGGGAAGTTCCCGCGTTCCGAGAGCGGCCGGGTGTACGAGGTGACGGACTCGCAAGGCAAGTGGCTGGCGAACGCCCCGCAGTCCTCCCGCAAGGACGCCCGTGACGCCGTGGTGGCGGCCCGCAAGGCGTTCGGCGGCTGGTCCGGCGCGACCGCGTACAACCGCGGCCAGGTCCTCTACCGCGTCGCGGAGATGCTGGAGGGCCGCAAGGCGCAGTTCGTACGTGAGGTCGCCGACGCCGAGGGCCTGTCGAAGTCCAAGGCCGCCGTGGTCGTGGACGCGACGATCGACCGCTGGGTCTGGTACGCGGGGTGGACCGACAAGATCGCCCAGGTGGTCGGCGGCGGCAACCCGGTGGCGGGCCCGTACTTCAACCTGTCGTCCCCGGAGCCGACGGGCGTGGTCGCGGTCCTGGCCCCGCAGGAGTCGTCGTTCCTCGGCCTGGTCTCGGTCGTCGCCCCGGTGATCGCCACGGGCAACACCGCGGTCGTGGTGGCTTCCGAGAGGTCCCCGCTCCCCGCCCTCTCCCTCGGCGAGGTGCTGGCCACCTCCGACCTGCCGGGCGGTGTCGTCAACGTCCTCTCCGGCGGTACGGCGGAGATCGCGGCGCCCCTGGCCGCGCACCAGGACGTCAACGCGATCGACCTGGCCGGCGCCGACGATGACCTGGCGAAGGAACTGGAGATCGCGGCGGCGGACAACCTCAAGCGCGTCCTTCGTCCACAGCCTGTGGACGACTGGTCGGCGACTCCCGGCATCGACCGCCTGACGGCGTTCCTGGAGACGAAGACGGTCTGGCACCCGACGGGTTCGCTGGGCGCGTCCGGCTCGGCGTACTGAGGGCCCGTAGGACCGGAGAGCCGCGCCTTCCCACCGTCCGGGGGAAGACGCGGCTCTCCGCCGTGATCCCGCCCCTCAGCCGCCCAGCCGCCCCGCCGCCTGCCCCACCACCGGCAGGCCGCCGATCGACTGGGCCTGCGTCACCGGGCCGGTCAGCGCCCGCGAGGTGAGCGGCTCGAAGTCGGCGAGCTGGGTGCCGACGCCGTTGTCGAGCGGGTCGACGCCGGTGCCGGCGAGCGGGTTGGGCTTGAGACCGGCGACCGGGCCGGTGGCGTGGCCGACCGTGCCGGTGAGGGGCTGGAGGCCGGACTGCGGGTCGACGTGACCGAGTGAGGCGGGGTGGGAGCGCGTCACGTCGGCGACCGGCTCGGTGGCCGCTGACGCCGTCGCCGCGCCTGCCCCGAGGGCCACACCGGCGGTCGCGAGGGCGACCAGGGCGCGCTGGACGGTCGGATTCTGGGAGGACGCGTGTCGGGCCATCACTTCTGCCACCTTCTGCAGCACAGGGTCATGAGGTCGACACGTAGGGTAGTTGACGTGTGACGCGCGCTTCAAAGCCGGCCCACGGGGTCGGCAGGGCGTACGGAATGCGTCAAACTGGTGTCCCGTGAGCATCCTTCCCCCGCCATCCGCCCGTGTCGTGCTGCTCTGCGGCCCCTCGGGATCGGGCAAGTCCCTGGTCGCCGCCCGTTCCGGGCTTCCCGTGCTGCGCCTCGACGACTTCTACAAAGAGGGCACCGACCCGACGCTGCCCCTGGTGCCCGGAAGCTCCGACATCGACTGGGACCACCCGGACTCGTGGGACACGGACATTGCGATCGACGCGATCCTGGACCTGTGCCGTACCGGCCGCACCAAGGTTCCCGTCTACGACATCTCCTTGAGCGCCCGCACCGGCGAGGAGTCGGTCGACGTGGGGCGGACCCCGCTGTTCATCGCGGAGGGCATCTTCGCCGCAGAGATCATTACGCGCTGCCGGGAACTGGGTGTGCTGGCCGACGCGTTGTGCCTGAACCGCGGCCCGGCCCGCACCTTCCGCCGCCGCTTCCTGCGCGATCTGAGGGAGGGCCGCAAGTCGGTGCCGTTCCTGCTGCGCCGCGGCTGGCGGCTGATGCGCGCCGAACGCTCCATCGTGGCCCGCCAGACGGCACTGGGCGCGTACGCGTGCGACCGGGACGAGGCCCTCGGCCGCCTCGCCGCCGCCGCGGTGGGGCGCCGCCCGGCGGCCACCCCGGCGGGCTGAAGGAGTACGGCCCCACACGAAAGCGGGACTGGACGGACCCCCCGGCCCTCCAGTCCCGCTTCTGGTGCTCCCCCGTGCTTCCCCCGTTGGTCCCCCGTGACCCCCGTTGGTCCCCCCCCTGTTACCGCTCCCCCGTTACTTGCTCCCCCCGGACCTTCAGGCGACGAGCTCCCCGAAGGCGTCCTCCTCGTCACGGCCGAAGCTGAGGACCTCGTCCTCGCGCAGCCGGCGGAGCGACCGCCAGATGCTGGACTTCACCGTGCCGACACTGATGTCGAGGATCTCCGCGATCTCCGGGTCCGTGCGGCCCTCGTAGTAGCGCAGGACCAGCATGGTGCGCTGGAGTTCGGGCAGCCGGGCGAGCGCCTGCCACAGGACCGCACGCAGTTCGGTGCCGCGCATCGCGTCCGTGTCGCCGGGCGTCTCCGGCAGTTCCTCGGTCGGGTACTCGTTCAGCTTGCGGCGGCGCCACGCGCTGATGTGCAGGTTGGTCATGGTGCGGCGGAGGTATCCGCCGACCGCGGCCTTGTCACTGATCCGTTCCCACGCCCGGTACGTCGAGAACAGCGCGCTCTGCAGCAGGTCCTCGGCCTCGAAGCGGTCACCGGTCAGGTGGTAGGCGGTTGCGTACAGGGAGGCGCGGCGCTCCTGGACGTAGGCGGTGAACTCCACCTCCGACAGCGAACGACGCTCCCCCGAGTCCTCCCCGTACGCGGCTCCCCCGTGAGCCTCCCCCGTCTGTGCGTCAACCACCGACATGTACGTGGTGTGCTGACGCCCGGTGCCGCGAGCGCACCCCCGCCCTCCCCCACGCTCGAATCCGCTCGCGCGGGAGGGACCCCCATCCGCACCGGACTTCTCGGAACCCCGGCCCCCGTTCACGTCGTGGAGACGCGTGATCACTGCGCTAGTGCTGGTGCTGTGCAGCGTGTTCATCTCGCGCCCCCCGTCGTGGACTTCCGGTGTTTCGCCTTGCTTCCTTGCCTGTGCCGAGAAGCTTGCCCGGGCCACTTCATGACCGTGTCCGCCGACTGTCACAGAGCTGTCACAGGGGCCCTCCTCGGATGTCGCTCCCAGACGTGGGACAGGGCCCACACAGACAGGAGCGCTACCGGCCCGTTCAGATACAGGTGACGGCCCTACGGGGGGCAGGTGTCGCAGCCCCACCCCGCCATGGGCCAGAATGAGCCCGTGCCTTCCCTGTTGCTGATCGAGGACGACGACGCCATCCGTACCGCCCTGGAGCTGTCTCTTACGCGCCAGGGCCACCGGGTTGCCACCGCTGCCACCGGCGAGGACGGCCTGAAGCTGCTGCGGGAGCAGCGGCCGGATCTGATCGTGCTGGACGTGATGCTGCCCGGTATCGACGGGTTCGAGGTGTGCCGGCGCATCCGGCGCACCGACCAACTGCCGATCATTCTGCTGACCGCGCGCAGCGACGACATCGACGTGGTCGTCGGACTGGAGTCCGGTGCCGACGACTATGTGGTCAAGCCGGTGCAGGGGCGGGTGCTGGACGCCCGGATCCGGGCCGTGCTGCGGCGCGGGGAGCGGGAGGCGAACGACGCGGCGTCGTTCGGTTCGCTCGTCATCGACCGTGCGGCCATGACCGTGACGAAGAACGGCGAGGACCTCCAACTCACCCCGACCGAGCTCCGGCTGCTGCTCGAACTGAGCCGCCGGCCGGGCCAGGCGCTGTCCCGGCAGCAGTTGCTGCGGCTGGTGTGGGAACACGACTACCTGGGCGACTCGCGACTGGTGGACGCCTGTGTGCAGCGGCTGCGCGCCAAGGTCGAGGACGTACCGTCGTCGCCGACGCTGATCCGTACGGTCCGTGGTGTCGGCTACCGGCTGGACACTCCTCAGTGACCCAAGCGCACGGGGGGATCCGCGGTTGGACCGCGGATCGCAAGGGAGTGTGGTCGCGGCTGCGGCTCACCAGCCTGCGGCTCCGGCTGGTGGTCGTGTTCGGGCTGGTGGCGCTGACCGCCGCGGTGTCCGCGTCCGGGATCGCGTACTGGCTCAACCGTGAGGCGGTGCTCACGCGCACCCAGGACGCGGTGCTGCGCGACTTCGAACAGGAGATGCAGAACCGGGCGGGCTCGCTGCCCGGGAACCCCTCACAGGACGAACTGCAGCACACCGCCGGTCAGATGGCCAACAGCAGCCAGCGCTTCAGCGTGGTGCTGGTCGCCGACGACGCCAGCGGCAAGACCGTGTACGGCAACTCCGGTGCCCTGAACGGCTTCACGGTGCAGGACGTGCCGTCGTCACTGCGTGCGGCGGTGAACAAGCGGCAGTCGGTCAGCTCCGCCAACAAGTACCCGTACCACCTCTACTGGCAGCGGGTGACCATCCACGGTTCCCCCTATCTGGTGGCCGGCACGAAGGTGATCGGGGGCGGGCCGACCGGCTACATGCTCAAGTCGCTGGAGCCCGAGGCGAAGGACCTCAACTCGCTGGCCTGGTCGCTCGGTATCGCCACCGGGCTCGCGCTGATCGGCTCCGCGCTGCTCGCGCAGGCCGCCGCGACGACCGTGCTGAAGCCGGTGCAACGGCTCGGGGTGGCGGCGCGCCGGCTCGGCGAGGGCCGGCTGGACACCCGGCTGCGGGTGTCGGGGACGGACGAACTCGCCGATCTCTCCCGGACGTTCAACAACGCCGCCGAGGCGCTGGAGAAACGGGTGGCCGACATGGCCGCGCGGGACAACGCCTCCCGCCGGTTCGTGGCCGACATGTCCCATGAACTCCGGACGCCGCTGACCGCCATCACCGCCGTGACGGAGGTGCTGGAGGACGAGCTGGAGATGGAGTCCGGCAGCGTCGATCCGATGATCGAGCCCGCCGTACGGCTGGTAGTGAGCGAGACGCGGCGGCTGAACGACCTCGTCGAGAACCTCATGGAGGTCACCCGTTTCGACGCGGGCACCGCGCGGCTGGTCGTGGACGACGTGGACGTCGTCGACCAGCTCACCGCGTGCATCGACGCACGGGCCTGGCTGGACGCGGTGGATCTGGACGCCGAGCGCGGTATCCACGCCCGGCTCGATCCGCGCCGCCTGGACGTGATCATGGCCAACCTCATCGGCAACGCGCTCAAGCACGGGGGTTCGCCGGTGCGGGTCGCGGTGCGTAAAGCCGCCGAGGAGGTGGTCATCGAGGTCAGGGATCACGGGCCCGGCATCCCCGAGGACGTCCTGCCGCACGTCTTCGACCGGTTCTACAAGGCGAGCGCCTCCCGGCCGCGCTCCGAGGGCAGCGGCCTGGGCCTGTCGATCGCCCTGGAGAACGCCCACATCCACGGCGGTGAGATCACCGCCGCCAACTCCGCCGAGGGCGGCGCGGTGTTCACGCTGCGGCTGCCGCAGGACTCGTTGCCCCTCGACGAGGAGCCCGACGACGACGAGAAGGCCGAGGGGGACGCCTGATGAACGTACGCCGAGCGTTGGCGCTCCCGGTGCTGGCCGCGCTGCTCACCGGGTGCGGGATACGGGCCACCGAGGTGCCGACCGACTTCGGGCCGGCGCCCTCGCGGGTGCGGTGTTCGCTGTCCGAGCCGGACGTCTCCACGCAGGCCTCGCGCGGGCTGCCGGTGCGGGTGTTCCTGCTGTGCGGTTCGTCGCTGGTGGCCGTCGACCGGACCGTGCGCGTCCCGGACGGTACGGCGGACTCCGAGCGCCGGGTGCTGGTGGCGCAGGGGCTGCTGGACGAGCTCGCCGCGACGCCGTCGGCCGCGGAGAAGGAGGCCGGGTACACCACCGACGTACGCGGCGGCATGACGGTGCGGGGCCCGAGGCCCGGGGACCCGGCGGACGCGCTCCGGCTGAGCAACCGGCCCGGGGACCTCACCTCGTACGCCCTCGCCCAGTTGGTCTGCACGTTCTCCGACTCGGCCGCGGCGGAGGGGGACGGCTCTGTCGTCCTCGGTGGCCCGGACAGCGACCCGCTGCGCCGCTACGCGTGCACGGACGAGGTCCGCACCCGTCCCGGCAGCACGGAGCCGCCGTCGAGCGAGGCGACCGAAGGCTGACGGGGGCGTGTCCCGGGGGCGAACGGCGTCCCGGGCGACGCGGTGTGGCGCATGCCTCATTCACGTACCCGTGGGTATCCCGGAACCGATCGTGCCGGAGGCCGCGTCTTGGGATGCGTGCAGCGTGAAGGCTCCATCGGCGGCAGCGCCGCGATCAACGTCCGTGTGGCAGGGGGTGTCCTCCTTGTCGCACACCTCGCGTTCGTCGCCTGGCTCACGCTGCGGCCGCTGGACGTTCCGTGGGTGATGCCCGCCAATCTGCATCCGCTGGCCAGTATCCGGTCCGATCTGGACCTGGGCTGGCAGGAGGCGACCCGGCGCATCGTGGGCGGGCTCGGGCTGCTGACCCCGCTGGGTGTGCTGTTCCCGCTGGTGCACGGCAGGCTCGCCGTCTCGCCGCTGGCCTCACTGCTGCGTACGACCGCTGCCGGCGCCCTGATCTCGCTGGGCATCGAGCTGCTGCAGACCGGGGTGCCCGGGCAGCGTGTGGACATCGACTCGCTGCTCCTGAACACGGTGGGCGTGGCTCTCGCGCACGCGCTCCTGGTACCGGCGGCCCGCTCCTGTCTCCGTCGCAGGAACGAGCGCGCCGACGGACGCTCCGTCCGCCAGGAGGACCCCGCTCAGGGTCTGACCCCGACGATTCCCAGGGTCGGGATCGCCCCGTAGAGCGATGCTTCGTCCCCTTCGTGTCCGTAGTTTTGGAATCAGACGAGGCGGTCACCCGGACAGCCTCCGACAGACGCTCACGAAGGAGCCGCAATGTCCCGCCTCGCCCGCCCCACCAACGGCCGCATGATCGGCGGAGTGTGTGCCGCGCTGGCACGGCGCTTCGGCACCTCCGCGACGACGATGCGCGTGATATTCGTACTGTCCTGCCTGCTGCCGGGCCCGCAGTTCCTGCTCTACATCGCGCTGTGGATCCTGCTCCCGTCGGAGGGGAAGGCCGCGAGCACGGCCTGGTGACCGCGCGTACGCCGATACGCCGGTGGGGCGCACCCCGTGTCCAAGGGTGCGCCCCACCGGCGCGTTCGTATGCGGCGCGGATCAGCCCAGCGGGAGGCCCTTCACGGGCAGGCCGCCCTTGACCGGCAGGCCCTTGCCGGCCGCCAGACCGCCGAGCAGGCCGGTGACCTGGTCGGTGGGGCCGTCGGCCTCCGGCTGCGCCACGGGGAGCGCCGACCGCGCCTGGCCCAGCGCCTCATCGGCGCCCGGCAGCGACTTGGTGACGTTCTCCGCCGGCAGCGTCCGGGAGACACCGCTCAGCGCCTGGGTGGCGTCCGGGGCGGCCGGGGCGGCGTTCGCGGCGCCCGCGGCGGTGGCGGCGAAGGCGGCACCGAGAGCGGCGACACCGAGGGTCTTGACAGCAGACTGCTTCATGAAATGCGTCCTCGACATGGAGTTACGGAAATGTGAGCGGTTCATGACCGTAAACATGCCGAGGCGCCCACCGCAAACATCGAAACGCGGACGAATTGCGAAAGCCCGCCCGCGTTCCGCACCCTCGGATTCCGTCGAATCAGTCCTGCGATTCTACAGAACCGCTGGTGGAGGCGGTCTGCTGGAACAGCCATTCGGACTTCAGCTCGGCATATCCGGGCTTGATGACGTCATTGATCATCGCGAGTCGTTCATCGAAAGGAATGAATGCTGATTTCATCGCATTGACGGAGAACCACTGCATGTCATCGAGCGTGTAACCGAATACCTCGACAAGGTGCTCGAATTCCCGGCTCATGCTGGTGCCGGACATCAGGCGGTTGTCGGTGTTCACGGTGGCCCGGAAATGCAGCCGACGCAGCAGCCCGATCGGGTGCTCCGCGTACGAGGCCGCGGCCCCCGTCTGGAGGTTGGAGCTGGGGCACAGCTCCAACGGGATCCGCTTGTCCCGTACGTACGAGGCGAGCCGGCCGAGCTTCACCGTGCCGTCCTCGTGGACCTGGATGTCGTCGATGATGCGTACCCCGTGACCGAGCCGGTCGGCGCCGCACCACTGGAGGGCCTGCCAGATGGACGGCAGCCCGAAGGCCTCTCCGGCGTGGATGGTGAAGTGGTTGTTCTCCCGCTTGAGGTACTCGAAGGCGTCGAGGTGCCGGGTGGGCGGGTACCCCGCCTCCGCGCCCGCGATGTCGAAGCCGACGACGCCCAGATCCCGGTACCGGTTGGCGAGCTCGGCGATCTCCAGGGCGCGGGCCGCGTGCCGCATCGCGGTGAGCAGGGCGCCGACCCGGATCCGGTGGCCGTTCTCGCGGGCCAGCCGCTCCCCTTCCCGGAAGCCCTCGTTGACGGCCTCGACGACCTCTTCGAGGGTGAGCCCGCCGTCGAGGTGCTGCTCGGGGGCGTAGCGCACCTCGGCGTACACGACGCCGTCCTCGGCGAGGTCCTCGGCGCACTCGGCGGCGACCCGGACCAGCGCGTCCCGGGTCTGCATCACGCCGACGGTGTGCGAGAAGGTCTCCAAGTACCGTTCCAGGGAACCGGAGTCGGCGGCCTCGCGGAACCAGACGCCCAGCTTGTCCGGGTCGGTCTCGGGGAGATGGGCGTACCCGGTCTCCCGGGCGAGGTCGACCATGGTGCCGGGACGCAGCCCGCCGTCGAGATGGTCGTGCAGCAGAACCTTGGGCGCTCGGCGGATCTGGTCCGAGCTCGGGGTGTTTCCCATCCGGTCAGTCTGGCTCGTCATTTCCGAACTCTAACTCCTACGCGCGTAGATCGCCCGGTGTACGAATCCGTCGATACGTAACGGTGACCGCGCGGACCAGTGTCGTACACCCACGCTTCTGACACTGTTCTGTCATGGCACAGCAAGCGACGCCGGTTCGCACGGCCCGGCTGGGGCGGGCGCTCGGTCCGGAGCCGACAGCGGTGAGTGGAGTGGTCCTGCTGCTTCCCGGAGGCGACGAGGTATCCCATCGCAGACCCTCTCCCATCATGGCAGCCGCGTCCGTACGCGCCCTGGGCCGCCGGATCACCCGCGCGGGACGCGACGCGGGACTGGCGACACACGTGGTCCACTACCGCTGTCGCGGCTGGAACGGCAGCGCGGCACACCTGGCACAGGACGCGAGTTGGGCGATCGAGGAGGCCGTACGACGTTACGGCGATGTCCCCGTGTGCCTCGCCGGTGTCGACATGGGGGGCCGGGCAGCACTGCACGCCTGCGGACACGAGGCCGTCAACTCCGTGGTGGCACTGGCCCCTTGGCTGCCGGAGGAGGACGTGGCCGCGTCCCCCGAACCGGTGCGACAGCTGGCCGGGCGGCGGGTGCTGATCGTCCACGGCACCAATGACCAGCGTACGGACCCGGAGTTGTCGTTCCGGCTGGCGGCGCGGGCGAAGAAGGCGAACCGGGAGGTGTGCCGGTTCGAAGTGCACTCCGACGGACACGGGTTGCATCAGCATCGGGACGAAGTGCACGCGCTGGCTGAGGACTTCGTGATGGGCGCGTTGTTCGGGAGGGCGTTGTCGCGGCCGGTGCTGGACGCGCTCGCGGCTCCGCCTCCCCTGGGGTTGCGGATGCCGCTCGCCTCCGGCTTCGGGCGGTCACTTCGCCGTTGATCCTCAGGTCCGGTGGAGGAGTGCGGGTTGTGTGGGGCTGGTCGTGCCCGCGTGGCGGAGCCGCATATCGATACGGCCCCGCGCCCCTTGGTGGGTGCCCCTCACGTCGGCAGCAAGTTGCCGCGTCTCGAGAGCAGGAACTTCTTGAAGGCGGCCACCGGGGGTGTGTCCGGGTGGCCGTCGAGCCAGGCCACGCCGATCTCGCGGGCCGCTCGGGGGGCTGTGACCGTCAGTTCCACCACTCCCGGGCGTGGGAAGGCCGGGGGTGGCAGAAGGGCCACTCCCAGGCCGGCCGCCACCAAGCCCCTCAGGGTTTCCGCCTCCTCGCCCTCGAAGGCGATACGGGGCCGGAATCCGGCCTCCTGACACAGGTCGTCGGTGATGCGACGGAGGCCGTAGCCGGGTTCCAGGGTGACGAACACCTCGTCGGCGGCCTCGGCGAGCCGGATCCGGCGGCGGGCGGCGAGGCGGTGGTCGACCGGGACGACCAGGCGGAGTTTCTGTTCGTCGAGACGGCGGGCGACCAGGTCGGGGGCGTCCGGGACTGGGGAGGTCAGACAGAGGTCCAGTTCGCCGGCGCGCAGGCGCTCGATCATCGCCTCGCCGTAGTTCTGGACGAGGCTGAAGCGGACGCGGGGGTGATCGGCGCGGAAGGCGTGCAGGAGGCCCGGCACGGTCTCGGCGCCCATGGTGTGCAGGAAGCCGAAGGCGACCTTGCCGGTGGCCGGGTCGGCGTCGGCACGGACCTCGTCGGCGGCGCGCTCGATCTCGGCGAGCGCGCGTTCGACGGAGGTGAGGAAGGTGCGGCCGGCCGGGGTGAGGGAGACGGTGCGGCCGTGGCGGGCGAACAGGTCGACGCCCAGGTCCTGTTCGAGCCGGACCATGGCCCGGGACAGGGTCGACTGCGGGACGTCCATCTCCTGGGCGGCCCGGGTGACGTGCTCGGTACGGGCGACACCGGCGAAGTAGGCGAGCCGCGGGGCGAGCAGTCTCGACATGCCCGCCATGTCTTCTGTGTCACTGGACGGTGACAGGCGATCCTGTGACCTCTGCTGATGCACCATGGGAACGATTATGACGATTCCATGCATTGGACGGATGACCGGGGCGTACGTAGCTTCGAAGCATGTCTCCCGCCGGTACCGGGGCGTCCACCATCGTGGCCGCCGCACCCTCTGCTCCTGCCGTCGACTCCCGGATGGCCCCGGGCGGCCCCGGCTACCGCCGGATGAGCTTCGCCCTCTTCCTCGCCGGTGTCGCGACGTTCGCCCTCCTCTACTCCACCCAGGCGCTGCTGCCGCTGATCTCCGGCGAGTTCGGAGTGGCGGCGAGCGAGGCCAGCTGGACGGTGGCGGCCGCGACCGGCGGACTGGCGCTGTTCGTCCTGCCGATGAGCGCCCTGTCGGAGCGTTTCGGACGCCGTACGGTGATGACGGCCTCGCTGGCGGTCGCGGTGACCGTCGGGCTGCTCGTGCCCTTCGCGCCGTCGCTGACCGCGCTGGTCGTGCTGCGGGCGGTCCAGGGTGCGGCACTGGCCGGTCTGCCCGCCGCCGCGACGGCCTACCTCGCGGAGGAGGTCACGCCCAAGGCGCTGGTCACCGCGATCGGCCTGTTCGTCGCCGGCAACAGCGTCGGCGGGATGAGCGGCCGGGTCATCACCGGCTGGGTCGCGCAGGAGTGGGGCTGGCGGGTCGCGGTCGGTGTGATCGGCGCGATCGCCGTGGCCTGCGCGGTGGTCTTCCGGGCGCTGCTGCCCACGCCGAAGCACTTCGCGACGGGCTCGCTGCGACCCCGGGTGCTCGCCCGCACGGTCCGCGACCACCTGTCCAACCCGCTGCTGCGCCGCCTGTACGCGATCGGCGCGCTGTTCATGACGGTGTTCGGCGGCGTGTACACGGTCATCGGCTACCGCCTGACCGAGGCCCCCTTCGGCCTCCCCCAGGGCATCGTCGGTTCGATCTTCCTGGTCTACCTGGTGGGCACGGTGTCCGCGTCGACGGCCGGCCGGCTGGTGGGCCGCCTGGGTCGCCGGGGCGCGCTGTACGCGGCGGGCGGTACGACGGCGACGGGCCTGCTGCTGTCCCTGGCCGACTCCCTCCCCCTCGTCCTCCTCGGCCTGGTCCTGATCACCGGCGGTTTCTTCGCGGGGCACGCGGTCGCCTCCTCGGCGGTCAGCAAGACGGCGACCCAGGGGCGGGCGCAGGCGTCGGCGCTCTATCAGTCGGCGTACTACATCGGCTCCAGCGCGGGCAGCTCGGTGGGCGCGGTGGCGTTCCACGCGGGCGGCTGGTCCGGGACGGTGAGCGTCGGTCTGCTGGCGGTGCTGGGCGTGGTGACGATCACGGTGTTCGGTACGCGGGCGGCGCGGGTCGCCGCGCGGCGGGAGCCGGTGGCGGCGTAGGTCAGCACCGGCCCCGCGCGACTTGGTCCTCGTTGTCAGACCCCTGCGTTGACGCCCTCACCTGCGTGAACGCAGGTGATTCCGGTCAGCACCGCTACGCGGTGCTCCCTCGGGTTCCTGCTTCACGGGCCCCCGCCACCCGAGGATGGTCTTACAAGGCCTCCACAGGCCTGACTTCCCACCCGTCCGGCGGTAGGTCCGCCAACTATGTTGTCGGACGAAGCGACTTTAACAGTGGTGCCGCGCCCCATCGGACCGCCAGGGCGACGATGCCCCACACCTCCACCCTGAAGAGTGGAGCACCGGGCAAGTGTCCGGTAGCTTCCAAGTGCTGGGCGCAATGCGGCGCCCGGCAGGAAACGGCCACAGGGGTGGGTGGACGATGGGCGGCACAACGGCGACGGACCTCGACCTCAGACTGGAGAAGCACCGGACCGAGCTGACCGGGTACTGCTATCGCATGCTCGGCTCATCCTTCGAGGCCGAGGACGCGGTGCAGGACACCATGGTCCGGGCGTGGCGCAGCTTCGAGAAGTTCGAGGGCCGCTCCAGCCTCCGCTCCTGGCTCTACCGCATCGCGACGAACGTCTGCCTGGACATGCTGACCGCCGGCAACAAGCGCGCCCGGCCGATGGACCTCACGGAGTCCACCCCCCTGGCCCAGGCCGCCCTCTCCCCCCGCCCGGACCACACCTGGCTGGAGCCCATGCCGGACGCGCGCGTGCTGCCCACGACCGAGGACCCGGCGGAGCGGGCCGTCGCCAAGGAGTCCGTGCGGCTCGCCTTCATGGCGGCCCTGCAGCAACTCCCGCCCAAGCAACGCGCGGTGCTGATCCTGCGCGAGGTGCTGGCCTGGAAGGCGAGCGAGGTCGCCGAGCTGCTCGGTACCTCGGTCGCGTCGGTCAACAGCGCGCTGCAGCGGGCCCGGGCGACACTCGCCGAGCGGGAGGAGCACGGCGCCGACGCGGCCGTGTCCGACCCGCTGGACGAGGAGCAGCAAAAACTCCTGGACCGCTATGTGGCGGCGTTCGAGGGCTATGACATGACGGCGCTGACGGCTCTGCTGCACGAGGACGCCATCATGACGATGCCACCGTTCGACCTGTGGCTCACCGGCCACGACGACATCACCGGCTTCATGACGACGCTCGGCGCCGCCTGCGCGGACTCCCGCCTGCTGCCGGTCCAGGTCAACGGCCTGCCCGGGTTCGCCCAGTACAAACCGGACCCGGAAAAGGGCGGCTTCGCCCCTTGGGCGGTCCAGGTCCTGGAGATCTCAGACGGCCGGATCACCGGGTTCCACTGCTTCCTCGACACGCAGCGCTGGTTCCCCCTGTTCGGCCTGCCCCTCCATCTCGATGCGGAGGCCGACCAGGTCGAGGAGGGCGTGTAGGGCGGGAGCGGGGTCACGCAGCCGGATCCGGCCTCCGGCCCGTCTGGCGGTGAGCTCCAGGCGCGCCAGCAGGTCGACGGCTCCGAGCCCCGGCGGTCCCAGTCCCGCGACGTCGCACACCACCGTCCGGGCGCCGGTGGTGTCCAGCAGCGTCCGCACGTCGTCGCACAGCCCGGTCACCTCGTCGCGGGTGACGGGGCCGACCAGCGTGAGCACAGCGGGTGTCATGGCGTCCACGATCGGTAGACCGGGCAGGCGGGCGTAACTCATCGCGGTCCGCGACCCCGGCCGCGGCAGTCGGTTGCCCACCGATCGAGATCACATTGACCTGCGGCCCTCCTTCCCCGGAGGGTTTGCTGTATGCCCCACGCATCAGCACCACCCTGGATACCGCACGCTCTCCTCGCCATTGCGGGGGTCCCGTGCAAGGGGTGCTGACCGGGTTCGCGGTCATCGCGGTCGTGATCGGCGTCGGCTATGTCATCGGGCGGGGTGGCCACCTCGGCGAGCACGGCCGCGAGGTACTGACCAAGCTGGCCTTCCACGTGGCGTCACCCGCCCTGCTGTTCACCACACTCGCCCGGACCGACCTGTCGGTGATCTTCTCCAGCCGGCTGCTGGTGACCGCGCTGAGCACGGCAGCGGCGGCTGGGGTGTTCGTCGCGGTGGGTGTCGTACGCGGCTGGGGTATGGGCCGTACGACGATCGGCGCGCTGTGCTCCAGTTACGTCAACTCGGGCAACCTCGGCATCCCGATCGCCGTGTACGTCCTGGGCGACGCCTCGCTGGTGGCCCCGGTCCTGCTGTTCCAGCTGCTCCTGCTCACCCCGGTCGCCCTGACGATCCTGGACCTGTCGGGCAGGGACGGCGAGAAGGGCCCGCTGTGGCGGCGCCTGCTCATCCCGCTGCGCAATCCGATCGCGCTGGGCTCACTGGCCGGGGTCGCGGTCTCGGCGTCCGGTCTGCACGTCCCCGCGCCCGTCATGGACCCCGTGACCCTGATCGGCAACATGTCCGTCCCGGCGGTCCTGCTCGCCTTCGGCATCTCCCTGTCCGGCAGCACGATGCCGGGCCGGGGCCCCGACCGACACCTCGTGCTGCTCTCGGTCGCGTTGAAGGCGGTGGGCCAGCCGGCGGTGGCCTGGGCGCTGGCGGCGGGGGTGTTCGGTCTGCACGGCTCCCCGCTCCTCGACGTGGTGGTGACCTCGGCCCTCCCTGCCGCGCAGAACCTCTTCACCTACGCGTCGCGTTACGGGGTGGGCGAGCGGTTGGCGCGGGACTCGATCCTGGTGTCGACGGTGTTGGCGGTGCCGGTGCTGGTGGTGATCGCGGCGGTGCTGGGCTGAGGGAACCCACTCGTGTCGAGGCTGAGATCGAAGGGCCACGGCAGAAGGACCGGGGCACCGAACTCACCGGCCCACAGGACTCGGTAGCCGTCGGCCTCCGGTTCGCCGTACAGCGTGCTGGTGGGGCCGCCGGGGGCGAGCGCATCGATGAGGAGGTAGAGCGGGACACCGGCTTCGGCGTAACCGGCGGCTTTGTGGACCCGGTCGTTGCTCGCGGTGGGCTTCGACGTGATCTCCACTACGAGTTCGGCTTCACCGGCGGGGACGAAACCGTCGTTCCCCGTCCGCAGCTCCAGGCGCGGCACCACGGCGAGGTCCGGTACATAGAGTCCGAGCCGAGAAGGCGTGGCCAGGCCCAGCCACTGGTAGACACCCCAGTCCTGCGGAATCACCTCGTAGAGGCGCCGCGTCATGCGCCCGGTGACGGCGTGGTGCGCGATGGCGGACAGGGGGGTCACGGTGATGAGCCCCTCGATGATCTCGATCTTGCAGCCCTTGGGGGCGTCCGTCTGCTCCCAGACCCAGACGAGTTCGTCCCACTCGTTGTCGGCCCTGATGTAGTCGCCGTCGATCACATCCACGTGGACAGTCGAACACGCCGAACGGGACCGGTGGCGGTCCACCGATCCCGTTCACCCGAACGTGGAAACTCCAGGTCAGGCGATGCGTTCCAGCACCACCGGCGACGCCGTGAAGGCCGTTCCCGGCGCCGCGACGTCGTAGGAACCCTCGATCGACTGGAGGGCGTACTCGAAGCGCTCGGGGGTGTCCGTGTGGAGGGTCAGGAGGGGTTGGCCCTCCTTCACCGTGTCGCCGGGCTTGGCGTGGAGTTCCACGCCCGCGCCCGCCTGCACCGCGTCCTCCTTGCGGGCACGCCCCGCGCCCAGACGCCAGGCGGCGACGCCGATGTCGTAGGCGTCGAGGCGGGTCAGGACGCCCGTGGTCGGGGCCTTGATCACGTGCTGCTCGCGTGCCACCGGCAGCGCCGCGTCCGGGTCGCCGCCCTGGGCCGCGATCATGCGGCGCCACACGTCCATCGCGGAGCCGTCGGCCAGGGCCTTCGCCGGGTCGGCGTCCTTCACGCCGGCCGCGTCCAGCATCTCGCGGGCCAGCGCCAGCGTCAGCTCGACCACGTCCGACGGGCCGCCGCCCGCCAGGACCTCCACGGACTCGCGGACCTCCAGCGCGTTGCCTGCGGTGAGGCCGAGCGGGGTCGACATGTCCGTCAGCAGGGCGACCGTGTTCACTCCGTGGTCCGTGCCCAGGCCCACCATCGTCGACGCCAGCTCGCGGGCGTCCTCGATGGTCTTCATGAAGGCGCCGGTACCGACCTTCACGTCCAGGACCAGCGAGCCCGTCCCCTCGGCGATCTTCTTCGACATGATCGAGGACGCGATCAGGGGGATCGCCTCGACCGTTCCCGTCACGTCCCGCAGCGCGTACAGCTTCTTGTCCGCCGGGGCGAGGCCGTCGCCGGCCGCGCAGATCACCGCGCCGGAGCCGTCCAGCACGGACAGCATCTCCTCGTTGGAGAGCAGTGCCCGCCAGCCCGGGATCGACTCCAGCTTGTCCAGGGTGCCGCCGGTGTGGCCGAGGCCGCGGCCCGACAGTTGCGGGACCGCCGCGCCGCAGGCGGCGACCAGGGGCGCCAGCGGGAGGGTGATCTTGTCGCCGACGCCGCCCGTGGAGTGCTTGTCGGCCGTCGGGCGGGACAGCGACGAGAAGTCCATGCGCTCGCCGGAGGCGATCATCGCGGCCGTCCAGCGGGCGATCTCCCGGCGGTTCATGCCGTTGAGCAGAATGGCCATCGCGAGCGCGGACATCTGCTCGTCGGCGACCTCCCCGCGGGTGTACGCGTCTATGACCCAGTCGATCTGCTCGTCGCTGAGTTCACCGCGGTCCCGCTTGGTGCGGATGACGGAGATGACATCCATCGACAACAGCGTCATGGCTTTCCTTCCGGACGTTCACATGCGCGGCCCCCCTGAGCAGCAACTCAGGGGGGCCGTACGGGAGTTACTTGGCGAGATGGCCCGGCCCGAAGGCCTGCGGCAGCATCTGAGAGAGCGGCAGAATGCCCGCCGGGGTCTCCAGCAGCAGGTCGGGCCCGCCGAACTCGTACAGCAGTTGGCGACAGCGGCCGCACGGGACGAGGATCTCGCCCCGGCCGTCCACACAGGTGAAGTGCGTGAGACGGCCGCCGCCCGTGTTCTGCAGCTGGGAGACCAGCCCGCACTCGGCGCACAGGCCGAGACCGTACGAGGCGTTCTCGACGTTGCAGCCCGTGACCGTACGCCCGTCGTCGACCAGGGCCGCCACGCCGACCGGGTAGCCGGAGTACGGGGCGTAGGCCCGCGCCATGGCGTCCCGGGCGTCCGCACGCAGGTGCTCCCAGTCGACGTCGGTCATTTTCCTTGTCCCTTCCGGTACCGCATACCGTCCGCCTTGGGCATCCGCAGCCGCTGCGCCGACAGCGACAGCACCAGCAGCGTGACGACGTACGGGGTGGCGCCCACGAAGTCGCTCGGCACCTCGTCCGTGAACAGGTACCACAGCAGGACGAGCCCGCCGACGAAGAGGCTGATCCCGGCCTGCCAGTGTGCCTTGCGGTACAGCTTCCAGCCGGCCAGCCCCGCGAGGAGGACGACCAGCAGGAGCAGCAGCGCGTGGACGGTCTCGCCGCCGTTGCGCAGTTGCAGCGCGTCGGAGTAGCCGAACAGGCCCGCGCCCATGGCGAGGCCGCCGGGCCGCCAGTTGCCGAAGATCATGGCCGCGAGGCCGATGTAGCCGCGCCCGCCGGTCTGGTTCTCCAGGTAGGTGTGCGAGGTGACCAGCGCGAGGAAGGCACCGCCGAGGCCGGCGAGGCCGCCGGAGACGGCCACGGCCGCGTACTTGTACCGGTAGACGTTGACGCCGAGGGACTCCGCGGCGATCGGGTTCTCACCGCAGGAGCGCAGCCTGAGGCCGAACGGGGTGCGCCACAGCAGCCACCAGCTGCCGATGAACAGCAGGATGGCGAAGAGCGTCACCACGGACAGGTCGGTGACCAGGCCGCCGAGGATGCCGGCGATGTCGGAGACCAGGAACCAGTGGTGGTTCTCGAGGGACTTGAGGCCGTCCGAGAGACCGGGCACGTCGATGGTGGGCAGCGAGTCCACCGGCGGGGACTGCTTGGGGTTGCCGCCCGCGTCCGCCGCGCCGCCCTCCGAGAAGAAGAGCTTGGCGAGGTACTGGGTGGCGCCCAGTGCGAGCAGGTTGACGGCGACACCGGAGACGATGTGGTCGACGCCGAAGGTGATCGTCGCGACGGCGTGCACCAGGCCGCCGAGGACACCGAAGCCGATGCCGCACAGCAGGCCGAGCCAGGGGTTGGACTGCCAGCCGATCCAGCCGGCGCCGAAGGTGCCGAGGATCATCATGCCCTCGAGACCGATGTTGACCACGCCGGACCGCTCGGACCACAGGCCGGCCAGACCGGCGAGACCGATGGGTACGGCGAGGCCCAGGGCGGCGGAGACCTGGCCCTCGGAGGTGAGCTGGTTGGCGCCGGTGATGACGCGGACCGCCGCGACGAGCAGCAGCGCGCCCGCGACGATCATGAGGATCTGGCCGACCGAGCGGCCCGACCGGGCGGCCGCGGTGTCCGCCTTGGGTGCCGCCGGGGGCGGCGTGTCGGTCATCGTGGCAGTCATCACGCCACCTCCTGCTTCTGGGTCGGGGCGGCGGCCTGGGCGGCGAGTTCGGCGCCGACCCGCTGCTGCTGACGCTTGAGCCCGTAGCGGCGTACGACCTCGTAGGCGATGACGACGCACAGGACGATCAGGCCCTGGATGACGCCGAGGATCTCCTTGTCGTACCCCTCGAACTCGAGGTGGTTGGTGGTGCGCTCCAGGAAGCCCCACAGGAGCGCGCCGAGCGCGATGCCGACCGGGTTGTTGCGGCCGAGCAGGGCGATGGCGATGCCGGTGAAGCCGATGCCCGACGGGAAGTCGTTGCTGAACTGGTGGCTGTCGTTGAGCAGGGTCGGCATGCCGATCAGGCCGGCCACGGCGCCCGATATGATCATGCTGGTGGCGACCATCTTCTTCACGGAGACACCGCTCGCGGTGGCCGCGCTCTCGGACTGGCCGACGGTGCGCAGGTCGAAGCCGAACTTGGTGCGGCCGAGCACGAACCAGTACGCGACGCCGACGAGCACGGCGACGACGATGAAGCCCCACAGCACGCCGGCCGGGCCGGTGTCGATGCTGAAGAAGTACGAGGACTTCGGCAGCGGCTTGGTGGAGATGACCGTGCCGCCGCTCTGGAGTTCGGCGAGCTTCCCCGGCTGCAGCAGGTAGGCGATGATCGCGGTGGCGATCGAGTTCAGCATGATCGTCGAGATGACCTCGCTGACGCCGCGGGTCACCTTCAGGATGCCCGCGATGGCCGCCCACAGGGCGCCGGTCGCCATGGCGCACAGGATGACCAGCGGGATGGCGATCCAGCCGGGGACGGTCAGCGCGCCGCCGAGGACGGCGGCGAAGAACGCGGCGATCCGGTACTGGCCGTCGACGCCGATGTTGAACAGGTTCATGCGGAAGCCGATGGCCACCGCGACACCCGCCAGGTAGTACGTCGTCGCCTTGTTCAGGATGTAGACCTGGCTGTCGCTGGCGGAGCCGTAGGTCAGCATGTCGCTGAAGGCGGAGCCCGGGTTCTTGCCGGTGGCGAGGATGACCAGGGCGGTGACGACGAGGGCGGCGACGATCGCCAGCAGCGGCGCCGCGATACCGAGGAGCAGCCGCTCCCTGTCGATGCGTTGGGTCAGCTTCTTCATCGGTCGTCGTCCTCTGCGTGCTCCAGGTGGCCGGTGGCCGCGCCCGTCATGGCGGAGCCCAGCTCCTCGGGGGTGATCGTGGCGGGGTCGGCGTCGGCGACCAGGCGGCCGCGGTACATCACCCGCAGGGTGTCGGAGAGCCCGATGAGCTCGTCCAGGTCGGCGGAGATCAGCAGCACGGCCAGGCCCTCGCGGCGGGCCTCGCGGATGTGGTCCCAGATCGCGGCCTGCGCGCCGACGTCCACGCCGCGGGTGGGGTGGGCGGCTATCAGCAGCTTGGGCGCGTGGCTCATCTCGCGGCCGACGATCAGCTTCTGCTGGTTGCCGCCGGACAGCGAGGCGGCGGTGACGTCGATACCGGGCGTGCGGACGTCGTACGCCTTGATGATGCGCTCGGTGTCCGTGCGGGCGGCCTTGATGTCGAGCAACTGGCCGCGGGAGTTGGGCCGTTCGCTGACGTGGCCGAGGATGCGGTTCTCCCACAGCGGTGCCTCGAGGAGCAGGCCGTGGCGGTGGCGGTCCTCGGGGATGTAGCCGACGCCCGCTTCGCGGCGGTGGCGGGTGGGGGCGTGCGAGATGTCGGTGCCGTCGAGGGTGATGGCGCCGGCGTCGGGGTCGCGGATGCCCATGATCGCCTCGACCAGCTCGGACTGGCCGTTGCCCTCCACGCCGGCTATGCCGAGGACCTCGCCCTTGTGGATGGTGAGGGAGATCGCGTCGAGGATGATCCGCTCGACGCCGTCGAGGTCCGTCTGGCTCAGGTGCAGCTTGTCCACCTTGAGCAGCGGGACGTCCGTGACGGTGGACTCCTCGGTCTCCGGCGTGGGCAGTTGGCTGCCGACCATCAGCTCGGCGAGCTGCCTGGGGGTGGTGTCCGCCGGCTCGACCGTGCCGACGGTGGTGCCGCGCCGGATGACGGTGATCTCGTCGGCGACGGACAGCACCTCGCCCAGCTTGTGGGAGATGAAGATGACGGTGAGCCCCTCGGCCTTCAGCTCGCGCAGGTTGTCGAAGAGGGCCTCGACCTCCTGCGGCACCAGGACGGCGGTGGGCTCGTCCAGGATGAGGGTCTTGGCGCCGCGGTAGAGGACCTTGAGGATCTCCACGCGCTGGCGGTCGGCGACGCCGAGCTCCTCCAGGAGGACGTCGGGCCGGACGTTCAGCCCGTACGCGTCGGAGATCTCCTTGATCCTCGCGCGTGCTCTCGCGCCGATGCCGTGCAGCTTCTCCGCGCCCAGGACGACGTTCTCCAGGACGGTGAGGTTGTCGGCGAGCATGAAGTGCTGGTGCACCATGCCGATGCCGCGCGCGATGGCGTCGGCGGGGTTGTGGAAGGTGACCCGCTCGCCGTTCACGGTGATGGTGCCCTCGTCCGGCTGCTGCATGCCGTAGAGGATCTTCATCAGGGTGGACTTGCCGGCGCCGTTCTCACCGCACAGGGCATGGACGGTGCCCGTGCGGACGGTGATGTCGATGTCGCGGTTGGCGACGACGCCAGGGAATCGCTTGGTGATGCCGCGCAGTTCGACGGCAGCGGGAGGGCTGGACGCGTTGATGGCGCACTCTCCTGGGGGAAGGGGCTGCTTCGGAGGGCAGGCGTCGGCGACGCTAGCGCGGCAACTCCATGCTACACGCGTAGAGTTGACACATTGTTATGGCCCGGCGAGGGGGTGTTCGAACGCCCCTCGCCGAGCCCGGGTCCGGCGGGAACCGTCAGGTCACGGGGTGGTCTTGACCTTGATGGTGCCGTCGACGATCTTCTTCTTGGCCGCGTCCAGCTTGGACTGGATGTCGTCGATGAAGCCACCGCTGGTGGCCAGCGAGACACCGTTCTTGGCGAGGGTGTAGTTGTTCTGGCCCGCCAGCGGCTTGTCGTCGTGGACGGACTTGATGAAGTCGTAGACACCGACGTCGACGTTCTTGACCATCGAGGTCAGGATCGACTTCTTGTACTTGGCCAGACCGGGGATGTTGTACTGGTCCGAGTCCACGCCGATCGCCCAGGTGCCCTTGGCGCCGGAGACGGCCTCGATCGCGCCGTTGCCGGAGGAGCCGGCCGCCGCGTAGACGACATCGGCGCCGTTGTCGAGCATGCCCGACGCGGCCTCCTTGCCCTTGTCGGGGCTGGAGAAGCCGGAGAGGTCGGAGCCGTGGGTCAGGTACTGGACGTCGACCTTGACCTTCGGGTTGGTGTCCTTGGCGCCCTGGACGTAACCCGCCTCGAACTTCTTGATCAGCGGGGTGTCGACGCCGCCGATGAAGCCGACGTGGTCCTTCTTGGTCTTCAGCGCCGCGGCCACACCGGCCAGGTAGGAGCCCTGCTCCTCGGTGAAGGTGATGCTGTCGACGTTCTTGGCGTCCACCACCGAGTCGACGATGCCGAAGCTGACCTTCGGGTACTTCGCGGCTATCTTGGCCATCGACGTGGCGTAGGAGAAACCGACACCGACGATCGGGTTGTAACCGGCGTCGGCCAGGTCGGTCAGGCGCTGCTCCCGGTCGGCCTCGGTGTCGGAGGTCTTGGCGGTCAGCTCCTTGATCGAGCCGCTGAACTCGGACTTGGCCTTGTCGGCCCCGCGTGCGGCGGAGTCGTTGAAGGAACGGTCACCACGGCCGCCGACGTCGAAGGCGAGGCCGATCTTGACGCCGTCACCGCCGGAGGAGGACGAGGAACCCTTGTCCTCGGATTTTTCGGAGGAGGTGCTGCCACAGGCTGTGGCAGTCAGTGCGAGAGCTGCGGATGCGATACACGCAGCGGAAAGCTTGGCTACCCGGCGCACGGGAGGCTCCTTCACCTGACCTGAGCGCCGGCTTCGGCGCTTCATGTGAGCACCCTGGTGAGTGCTCGGGCCCGGACGCCCCTGCGGCGTCGGCTTCGCGGCATCGTAACGCGCGTAGATGTCAGAAAAAGACCTACTCCAAAGCCGTTATCGATTCGAGGCAAACGGCATCTGAACTCAGGTCTTGCGGCTTCACGCCGCTTGTTGCGGGCAGTTCACGATTGGCTTACAACTGGGTTGCACCGGACGGCGGAACAGCCCTCGAAGGGGCCGTCCGCCGTCCGGCACTCCCCGCGTCACCGCTCGGTCGCGTCCAGCAGCGCAGCCGCCGTGAACAGCTCCACGCCCACCGTGATCGCCGACTCGTCGGCGTCGAAGTCACCCTGGTGGAGGTCGCGCACGGCGCGCTCGCCGGGGGTGCGGACGCCGAGGCGGGCCATCGCGCCGGGGACGTGCTGGAGGTACCAGGAGAAGTCCTCGCCACCGAGGCTCTGCTCGGTGCCCTCGACGGAGTCGGCACCCCGGCGGGCCGTCATGGCGTCGCGGAGAAGTGCGGTCACCTCGGCGTCGTTGACCACGGGCGGGACGCCGCGGACGTAGTTGATCTCCGACTTGGCCCGGTGCAGATTGGCGACCTCGTCGATCGCGGCGACCACGATGTCGGGGGCCTGCCGCCAGGCGTCGATGTCCAGGCAGCGCACGGTCCCGGAGAGCTCGGCGTGCTGGGGGACGACGTTCGGGGCGTGGCCCGACTCGATCCGGCCCCAGGTGACGGCCAGTCCCGCGCGGGTGTCGACGCGGCGGGCGACCAGCGCGGGCACGTCGATCGCGACCCGGGCGGCGGCCGTGACGAGGTCGGTCGTCAGATGGGGGCGGGCGGTGTGACCGCCGGGGCCGTCGAGGGCGACCTCCAGCCGGTCGCAGGCGGAGGTGATGGCACCCTCACGCAACCCGATACGCCCGGCGTCGACGCGGGGGTCGCAGTGCACGGCGATCATCCGCCCGACGCCTTCGAGCACCCCGGAGTCGATGGCGTCGGCGGCGCCGCCGGGCAGCACCTCTTCGGCGGGCTGGAAGATCAGCCGAACCGGCCGGGGCAGCAGGCCCTGCCGGTTCAGCTCGGCGAGCACCAGGCCGGCGCCGAGTACGACGGTCGTGTGCACGTCGTGGCCGCAGGCGTGGGCGCGGTCCGGCACGGTGGAGCGGTACGCGCACTCCGTCTTCGTGTCCGGGATGGGCAGGCCGTCGATGTCGGCGCGCAGAGCGAGCAGGGGGATGCCCCCGTCCGAGGCGCCGATGTCACACACGAGCCCGGTCCCGACGGCGAGCACCCGCGGTTCCAGTCCGGCCTTCTCGAGCCGTTCCTTGATCGCCGCAGTCGTGCGGAACTCCTGGTTGCCGAGCTCGGGGTGCATGTGCAGGTCGCGCCGGAACGCGACGAGCTCGGCACGGAGCGCCTCGGGGAGCGCTCCGGGAAGCAGGGCTTCCCCAGGAAGATCGACCTCGGACTCTAGCGACATCAATTGCTTCACCCTCTGAAGGGTAGGACGCCCGACCGGTCAACTGACCCTCGATCAACAAAGTTCAGCCCCTTAGGGGAAGAAAATCTGATCGCCGGACGCATATGTACCGTTCGGGATGGGTACACTCGCCGGATTTCCGGCCGAGCGCTGCCGTACGGCATCCATCCCTTCCTTCACGGATACCACGCCTGCCGGATTTGAGACCGGTCTGTTCACCTGTCGGACGAATGGGGTCGATGCCCCGAAGGGCCGATCACACCCCCTTCACCCCGGTAAAACCCCAGGTCGAACGGTCGAGTGAGACGAACGCGGCGGCTCGTCCCGCCAAGGGGCAGTGTGTACGACCCCACACTGCGCCGGCACTCCGGCGAAGAGGTGGGTGGCGCTGTCGGCGCGGCGCTAGTGTGCGGCAGCGTGAGTGCTGATGATCCGGAGTTCATAGCGGCCGCTCGAAGCTCGTACGACGCCATCGCCGGTGCCTACCGCGAGCAGCATCCCGACGGTCTGGGCGACAGACCGCTGGAGCGCGGGCTGCTCACCGCGTTCGCCGAGCTGGTGCGGGCCGGGGGGACCGCGCCCGTGGCCGACCTCGGCAGCGGGCCCGGGTATGTCACCGCCCGGCTGCACGCCCTCGGTGTGCCGGTCTTCGGGGTCGACGTCTCGCCCCGGACGGTGGAGCTGGCCCGCCGGTCCCACCCCGGGCTGCGGTTCCACGTGGGGTCCCTGACGTCCCTGGATCTGCCGGACGGGTCCCTCGGCGGGATCGTCGCCCTGTACTCGATCATCCACGTCCCGGACGAACACCTCACGGAGACGTTCGCCGGGTTCCACCGGGTCCTGGAGCCCGGCGGGCATGTGCTGCTCGCCTTCCAGTCCGGGGACGAGGACGACCGGTTGCGTCTCACCGAGCGCTTCGGCCAGGCGATCTCGCTCGACTGCTACTGGCGTACACCGGAGACCGTGGCCGACCACCTGACCAAGGCCGGTCTGCTCCTCAAGGCCCGGGTGCTGCGTGAGCCGGAGGAGGACGAGACCCGGCCGCGTGCCTTCCTGCTGGCGAGGAAGCCGGCGTAGGAGCCGTAGGAGCCGGAGGAGAGGCGGCGAGGGCAGGTGTTCGGGGTGGGCGGACGAGGAAGCCCAGGGGCGCTCAGACCGCGGTGACCGCCGACAGCCGGTGCACGTCCGGGGCCGTGCCCGTAACCCCGGACAGGAACCCCTGGGCCCGCGGTGAGGCGTTCTCGGTGAGCCACGCGGGGTCGATGTCGCAGACCGCGACCCGTACCTCCGTGCCGGACAGGGCCAGCGGGAGGGTGTGGACGACGGTCGAGGGGAAGCTGAGGATCGTCCGGCCGACCGGACCGCGGCGGGCGATCAGCTCCAGCGGGAGGTCGGGGCGGACGATCTCCAGGCCCGTCTCCACGGCCAGCCGGTGGAGCTTGTCGGTGCTCTCGCGGCGGTGGGCGAAGTAGCGGGTCGCGCCGTGGGCCTTGGCCAGGGTCTGGACCGCCTCCAGGTAGCGGTCCGCGTCGACGACCCCCGTCTCCACCAGGGAGGTGCCGACCATGTCCGCGCCCTTGGTGATGCGGGGCGGGCCGAAGCGGCCGCGGGTCCAGGCGAAGGTGTTCGCGGTGACCGAGACCCCCGCCGGGGGCTCCGCCATCGGCATCGAGGAGAAGATCTCGACCCGGCGGCTCTCGCTCGGCGTCAGCCGCCTGCGGGCCACGGAGGACACCGGCGCGAAGACCAGGTCCCGGGGGCCTGGGCGACCGCCCTTGCGGTGCCAGCGCACCAGACGCTCGCCGCTGGCCAGCTGGGCGACGAACTCCATCGTCGCCGTGCCGTCGTCGACCACGACCAGGTCACGGGCCCGGGTGATGGTCAGCAGCAGCTGTACGTAACGGGAGAACGGGTCCCCCAGGACGATCCGGTCGGCCCGCCGGAGCCTTCCGGTCAGACCGCCGATGGTCTGGAACGGGGCCATCGGACCGCCCCGCGCCTCCTCCCAGCGGACCTCGTGGCCGCACTCGCGGGCGAGTTCGGCCATGCGGCGCAGCTGGCCGCGGGTCATGGGGTCCATCGGGGCCAGGACCACGACGGTGAGCCCCGCGCCGGGTGCGCGCTGGTGTTCCCGCTCGAGCGCGTGCTCGTGCGCCCACTCCAGCACGTTCAGCAGCTGTACCGGACTCTCCACGAAGGCGAGAGTGCGGGGGCCGGCGGACCCGGCGCGGGGGCTCATCTACGGACGACCGTCCCGTCGTAAGTGATTCTCTGGGGGTGGTTCTCTGCGGTTCTCTGCGGGTGGTTCTCTGCGGTTCTCTGCGGGTGGTTCTCTGCGGGGTGGTTGGGCTCAGACCGAGACCGGCTCGCCCGCCGCCGCGGCGATCTCCGCCTCGGCGACGACGCCGCTGACCCGGCGCAGCTTCTTCATCGGGCCGAGCTCGGACTCGTAGACCTTCTTGACGCCGTCACCGAGGGAGGCCTCGATGGTGCGGATGTCGCGCACCAGGCGGGTGAGGCCCTGCGGCTCGACGGAGGCGGCCTGGTCGGAGCCCCACATCGCGCGGTCCAGGGTGATGTGGCGCTCGACGAAGGCGGCGCCGAGGGCAACCGCCGCGAGGGTGGTCTGCAGGCCCGTCTCGTGACCGGAGTAGCCGATCGGGACGTTCGGGTACTCGGCCTGGAGGGTGTTGATCACGCGGAGGTTGAGCTCCTCGGCCTTGGCCGGGTAGGTCGACGTGGCGTGGCAGAGCAGGATGTTGTCGCTGCCGAGGACCTCGACCGCGTGGCGGATCTGCTTCGGCGTCGACATGCCGGTGGACAGGACGACCGTGCGGCCGGTGGCGCGCAGCTCGCGCAGCAGCTCGTCGTCGGTCAGCGAGGCGGAGGCGACCTTGTGGGCGGGGACGTCGAACTTCTCCAGGAAGGCGACGGCCTCGTTGTCCCACGGGGAGGCGAACCAGGCGATGTTCTTGCTCTTGGAGTACTCGTCGATCTGGCGGTACTCGTCCTCGCCGAACTCCACCCGGTGGCGGTAGTCGATGTAGGTCATGCGGCCCCAGGGGGTGTCGCGCTCGATGTCCCACTGGTCGCGCGGGGTGCAGATCTCCGGGGTGCGCTTCTGGAACTTGACGGCGTCGCAGCCGGCCTCGGCGGCGGCGTCGATCAGCTTGAAGGCGTTCTCGAGCTCGCCGTTGTGGTTGATGCCGATCTCGCCGACGACATAGACGGGGCGGCCCGGGCCGGCGGTCTTCGAACCGAAGGTGCGCAGACGGGAGTTGGTGCTCATGGCGATACGTTCCTTACTTGTTGAGGGAGTCGAGAGAGGGGCCGAGGATCCAGCTGGCGATCTCTCGGATCGCGCCGTCGCCACCGGGGACGGTGGTGACCGCGCGTGCGGCGCCGCGCACGACGTCGTGGGCGCTCGCGACCGCCACGGGCCAGCCCACGAGGGCGAAGCACGGGAGGTCGTTGACGTCGTTGCCGACGTAGAGCACGCGCTCGGGCGCGATGCCCTGCTCCTCGCACCACTGCTTCAGTGCGAGGTCCTTGCGGTCGATGCCGTGCAGGACCGGGATCCTGAGCTTCCTGGCCCGGGCGGCGACGACCGGGTTCTGCTCCGTGGAAAGGATCAGCATGCCCAGCCCGCTCCTGCGCAGGGCCGCGATGCCGAGGCCGTCCCCGCGGTGCACGGAGACGAACTCCTTTCCATCGGCGTCGATCAGCACCCGGTCGTCGGTCTGGGTGCCGTCGAAGTCCAGTACGACCGCGTCGATGTCGTCGGCGGTCGGCAGCGAACCGGGTCGGTTCGCGTCGAAGAGGGGGGCCAGCGCGCGGGCGCGGGCCAGCTCGTGCGGGTCGTCGATCTCCAGTACGCGGGCCGGGTCCGTGCGGACGAGTTCCGTGTGGCCGAAGAAGCGGTGCTGGTGCTTACGGAAGCCCGTCGCCTCCATCGCGTAGGCGGCGCCGGTCTCCAGGAGGTCCTGGGGGCGGTCCTGGCGGCGGGGGCGGAAGGACTTGTCGTGGTTGACGCCGTGGCCTCCGGCGGTCGGCGCGGAAGTGGCACGGCTGTCGCCCGCCACCTCGTCCGCGCAGGAGGCGCCCAGCGCGTCCGCCGGGCGGGCCGTCGAGCCATCCGCCGTGGCGCCGGCGGCGCCCACCCGCTGGTTCGCGGAGAGGTCGTCGACCGCCTCCCGCCAGACGAATCCGTGGAACGGCGCGACCGTCAGCGCGGTGTCCGCGCCATGTTCCGCCACCGCCGCCACAACGCCGTCGATGTCCTCGCGGAGGATGAACGGGCTGGTGCACTGCACGAGCAGCACCACGTCGACCGCCGCCCCGTGCAGGGCCTCGTGGGCGTCCATGGCGTGCAGGACGGCCGCCTCCGAGGTGGCCGTGTCACCGGCGATGGCGGCGGGCCGCAGTACGACCTCGGCGCCGGCCTGGCGGGCCGCGGTCGCGATGGCCTGGTCGTCGGTGGACACCACGACGTCCGTCACCAGCCGGGTGGCCCGGCACTCGCGCACCGCCCGCGCCACCAGGGGGACGCCGCCGACGGGGGCGAGGTTCTTCGCGGGCACGCCCTTGGAGCCGCCGCGCGCGGGGATCACCGCGAGCACTCGGCGCACCGAAGCGCCCGCGTGTGCCGGGGAGTCAGACATGGTTTGCACTCCTTGCGCAGAGTTCGCAGAGCTGTGGAGGGCGGCGGAGCCGCCCGGCAGGGGCGCGGGGCTGTCTTGATCAGCGGCTCCGCCGCGATGGGGGTCCCCCCGCTCGAGCGAAGCCGAGAGTGGGGGAGCGACCGGCCCCGACGGCGCCGCGGCCGCCCGGCGCCCCGAAGCGGCGCTTCCCGGGGCGCTCACAGCTCCCCCATCCGCCGAATGACAGGCGCCACCCGCTGCACCCCGTGCCGATAAGCCCCCCGAGCGGCCCGGCGCACTATCTGCCGAACAGGCCCCGGCTCCTTGTCGGCCGAGGGTGCCCCCGGCAGAACGCTGCCGTCGGGGCCGAGGTGGTGGCGGGCGAGGATGCCGGGCAGATAGCCGGCGGCGGTCGCGGGTGTGTAGTACGGGGTCAGCGGCTCCGGGCCGCCGGGGCGGTCGAGCAGCTTGGCGATGCGTTCGCGGGCCGCGTCGAAGGCGGTCGCGTACGAGCCGTCCGTTGCGACGCCCTGCCGGGCCACCCACTCCTCGTCGGGCGCCGGCCGGTGCCCGGCGTCCAGCTGGTCCCAGGAGGCGAGGCACCCGGAGCCGACGAAGTGGTGGTTGCCGAGGACCTCGCGCACGCCCAGGTCGGTCAGGACGACCGTCGGGATGCGCCGGTGCAGGGACTCCAGCGCGGCCGTCGAGCTGATGGTGACCAGCAGGTCGGTCCGGTCGAGGACCTCGCCCATGTTCCCGTACACGAGGCGGAAGTTGGCCGGCGGATCGAGCCGCTGGACCAGCTTCTGGTAGGGCTGCTCCTCGATGTGGGTGGTGTGTTCGCCCGGCCGGGAGCGCAGCTTCAGCAGCACTTCGCGCTCGGGGTGCAGCCGGGCGTGCTGGATCAGCCGGTTCAGCAGGTACGTACGGTCTTTGCGGCTGTCCGGCACGGAGGGCTGCACGGCGAACACCACGGTGTACGGGTCGTGTTCGCCCTCGTATGCGGCTCCGCCGAGGAACGGCAGCGCCACCTCGGTCACCGCGGAGGCGTCGGCGCCCACCCCCTCGTACACGGCGCGGAAGCGCTCCGCGTCCTGGCGGGAGTTGGCGAGGACCAGGTCGGCGCCGTGCCGCAGCAGCAGGCCGTCGGCGAGCTTCTCGTAGACGACGCCGACGTAGCCGGTGACGACGACGGGCCGCTTCTCCCGGCCCTCCCACACGCGCCCCAGGCCCTGCAGCATCGCCTGCACCCCGCCGCCGACGAGGGCGAGCACGACGAGGTCGTACGACTCCTCGGCCATGGCGCGCAGGAACTCGACGGCCGTGACCTCCCGCAGGGACTCGGCGCGCACCCCCACTTCCTCCAGTTGACGGGGCGTGGGCGTGGCCCGTCCGCGCAGCAGGAATCCGTTCAGCGCGGGGCGGGCTTGCGTGTCCTCGCGCGTTGCGGCTTCCATGGACGGACCGGGGGCGATGCGGTCCGCGGTCAGCGCACCCCATTTCCAGCGGGTGTCCGAGTCCGCGAGGACGGCGATTCGCGGGGGCTTCGTTGTACTTGACTGCACGACGAAGACGCTAGGAAGCAATTTCTAGGTCCGGCCCAACCCCGACTCAACGAAAAGTTAACAACAGCCCACCGGGAGCCGAACTGACCCGTCGGGAAGCGGAAAGTACATTGGATGCACCGTTCCGACACATTGAGTTCACCCCCTGTACGTGCACCGGAAAGTTCCGCAGCCGGGCGGCCTCCTAGGGTTTTGCAGGTGCCAAAGCTTTCCGTGATCGTGCCGTTCTACAACGTGCAGCAATTCGCCCCGGACACCCTCAGAAGCCTTCAGTTGAACGCCCGGCCGGACTTCGAGTTCGTGCTGGTCGACGACAAATCCAAGGATGAAACCCCGGCCATTCTCGAACGGGCGGCCGATGTGTTGTCGGACGTCGCCCAGGTGCGGCTCATCCGCCACGACGAGAACGGGGGGCTCGCCACCGCGCGCAACACCGGCCTGGACGCCGCGCGGGGCGAGTACCTGACGTTCCTGGACGGCGACGACTGGCTGGCCCCCGGCTACCTCTCCGAGCTGGTGTCGACCATCGAGGACCTGGATGTCGACTTCGTCCGCACCGACCATGTGCAGGCCACCGCCCGCGCCCGGTCCGTGCACCGGGCCCCGGTCGGCCGCCGCCACGAGGTGCTGAACCCGCGCGAGGCGATCCTGCCCGCCGACCGCACCACCTCCGTGGACTACGCCTACGCCTGGGCCGGCGCCTACCACCGCCGCCTGCTGGACAGGGGCCTGCTGCACTTCACCGACGGTCTGCGTACGGCCGAGGACCGGCCGTGGATCTGGAAGCTGCACCGCGAGGCGGAGTCGTTCGCGGTGGTGAGTCTGCTCGGCGTGTTCTACCGGCGCGGGGTCGCCTCCTCCCTGACCCAGATCGGCGACGCCCGCCAGCTCGACTTCATCCGCGCCTTCGACCAGGTGGTCGAGGAGACGGCCGGCGACCCGGATGCCGACCGGCTGCTGCCGAAGGCGGTGCGCACCTACTGCGCGATCATCGCCCACCATCTGTCCGACGAGTCCAAGTGGGAACCCGCCATGGCCAAACAGCTGCGGGCGATGAGCGCGGCGGCGATACAGCGCATGCCGCAGGACGCGCTCGGTGACGTACTCGAGACCATGGACATGCGCCGCTCCTCGAAACTGCGGCGGCTGCGGCGCCGGGTCACCACAGCGAAGGCGGCCGTCTGATGTCCCGTACCAGCCCTCGTCGCACCACCCAGATCTTCTGCGCCTCGACGCTGTACGGGGCCGCCACCCTGGCCGCCTCGATCGACTCCGACCTGTTCACGGAGCCGGACCGCCGGGTGCTGCTGGTCTTCAACAACTCCACCACCCCGGAGACCACCCCGGCGCTCGACGCGATGCCGGGCTTCGAGCCGCTGCGCGCCCACTTCGACGAGGTGCTGTCCTGGAACGAGGCCATCCGCCCCTTCCACCCGGGGGCCTGGTCGCCGCGCCCCGACGACATCCCGCTGTTCGAGCGCCATCTGCGGCTGCTGTGGGGTCTGGGTGACGACCGGGTCGAGCTGGTCCTGGAGTCCATCCAGGTCACCCCGGCCCTCACGGTGGCCCAGCTGTTCACCGGCGCCCCGGTCGACGTCTACGCCGACGGCCTGATGAGCTACGGCCCCACCCGCAACAAGCTCGACCCGCTGGTCGGTACCCGGGTGCGCCGGCTGCTGCACCTGGACCTGGTGCCGGGTCTGACGCCGATGCTGCTGACCGAGTTCGACGTGCCCGCGCACGTGGTGCCGACGGCCGCCTTCCTGAAGGTGATGGGCGAACTCACGGCATCCGTGGACGATTTGCCGGTCCTGCCCGAGGACGCGGCGCTGCTGCTCGGCCAGTACCTGTCCGCGCTGGACATCCTCTCCCCCGCCGAGGAGGAGGACCTGCATGTGCGGATGATGCGCGGGGCGGTGCGGCGCGGGCACCGGTCCGTCGTCTTCAAGCCGCACCCCACCGCACCGGCCCGCTACAGCCGCGCCCTGGAGACCGAGGCCGAGAAGCTCGGGGTGGACCTCACCGTCCTGGACACGCCCGTACTGGCCGAGGTGCTGTTCGAGAAGGCCCGGCCCGCGCTGGTCGTCGGCTGCTTCTCCACCGCGCTGTTCACCGCCTCCGCGTTCTACGACCTGCCGGTCACCCGCATCGGCACCGAGCCGCTGCTGGACCGGCTCACGCCCTACCAGAACAGCAACCGGGTGCCCGCCCTGCTGGCCGACGCCGTACTGCCGGACCTGGAGGACGGGGAGGGCGAGGACGCGATCCCGGCCGACGAACTGGGCGGCCTGGTCACCGCGGTCGGCTTCAGCATGCAGCCGCAGATCTACCCGTCACTGCGGCCGGCCACGGAACGCTATCTCTCGAAGCGCTTCGTGGCGCGCACCCGGCGCTATTTCAAGCGCAGGCGGCTCACCGCGCTGGGACTGCCGGGCGGTATCCCGGAGCGGCTGGCGTTCCTGCCGCGCAACGCCACGGCACGGCGGGTGGTGCGGCGGGCGCGGGCCCTGAAGAAGGCCGTACGCCGCTGAGCGAATCAGGGGTGAATTCACGGCGACCCGCATGCGAACTCAATGCGAACGCTTAAGCTCCCCTGCCGCCGAAGATGCGGAATCTGCCGTTCACCCCACAGGAGCGGTAACCGCCGAAACGCCCCGAAGGCGAAGAGAAACAGGGAAGTCGGCTTCCGGACGGGGGGAGTTCGGCGGGAATTCACAAAGGCTCCATAGTTTCCCCCAATGCGCCAGACAGCATTCGGGTCGATCCCGTCGGTATCCGCGGCCGGTCCGATATGACCCAGCAGGACATACGACCGCCCGCCCCGGCTCCCGTCGTCCTCACGGCGGTGGAGCCGGGGCCCGCGCGGCGGCCGCTCATCTCGTACGTCCTCCCGGTCTACAACGAGCAGGACGGCATAGCGGCCTTCCATGCCGAGCTGACCGCCGCCCTGGCCGGGCGGCCCGACCTCGACGTGCGGCTGGTGTACGTCAACGACGGGTCCACCGACGGCTCGCTCCCGATCCTCAGGGACCTCGCGGAACGTGATCCGCGGGTGCGGGTGGTCGACTTCGCCCGTAACTTCGGGCACCAGATCGCCATCACCGCGGGCCTCGACCACGCCGAGGGCGACGCGGTGATCGTGATGGACACCGACCTCCAGGACCCGCCGAAGGTCAGCCTGGAGCTGGTCGACGCCTGGCGCGAGGGTGCCGACATCGTCCACGCACGCCGTCGCAGCCGGCAGGACAGCGCGTTCAAACGGGCCACCGCGCACGCCTACTACCGCGTCCTGCGCGCCTCCACCGACGTGGACATCCCCCTGGACACCGGGGACTTCCGGCTGCTGGACCGCAAGGTCGCCGACGAACTGCGCAGGTACCGCGAGCGCAGCCGCTTCGTACGGGGCATCGTCGCCTCGATGGGCTACCGGCAGCGGGAGGTGTCCTTCGACCGCGACGAACGGTTCGCGGGAGAGACGAAGTACCCGCTGCGCAAGATGGCCCGGCTCGCGGTCGACGGTGTCACCAGCTTCTCCACCGCTCCCCTGAAGATGATCACCCGGCTCGGTTTCGGGGTGCTCGCGCTGTCCCTGGCGGGCATCGTGTACGCGCTGGCCATGAAGTTCTTCCGGCCCGAGATCACGGTGTCCGGCTGGACGATGCTGATGTGTGTCGTGCTGTTCCTGGGCGGCACGCAGATGCTGTCCCTGGGTGTGATCGGCGCGTACATAGGGCGTATCTACAGCGAGGCCCAGGGGCGCCCGCTGTACCTGGTGCGCGAGGTGCTCGGCACCGCCGGGGACGAGCGGGGCGGTGACGGTGACCGCTGAGACCGCGACCCCGCCGGCCACCGCGCCCGCCTCGCGGACCCTGCGCCAACTGGTCCGGTACACCCTGATCGGCGGCAGCGGGGTCGCCCTCGACCTCGGGGTGTTCCTGCTGCTGCACAACCTCGCCGGGATGGACGAGCAGCTCGCCAACGTGATCAGCACGGCCCTCGGCATCGCCAACAACTTCGTCCTGAACGCGCTGTTCACCTTCGAGCGGCGCGACCGGATCGTCCTGCGTCTCCTGCGCTTCTACGCCGTGGGCCTGACCGGCGTCGTCCTGACGTATCTGCTCTTCCTCGTCTTCACCGACGGGCTGGGGATCGACGCCAACCTGGTCAAGGCGGGTTCGCTGCCGCTGGTCCTGGCGCTCCAGTTCGTGCTCAACAGAAAATGGAGCTTCGCGTGAACCTCGGCATCATCGGCGCGGGTGCCTCGGGCCTGACCGCCGCCTGGGACGCCGTACGGGCGGGCCACCAGGTGACCCTGCTGGAGGCCGCCTCCGAACTGGGCGGTCTGGCAGCCTCGTTGGAGGTGTCTGGTGTTCCGCTGGAGCGCTACTACCACCACATCTTCCGCAGCGACACGGCGATGATCGCCCTGATCGAGGAGCTCGGGCTCGGAGACGCCCTGCGCTTCCACAAGCCGACCACGGGCATCTACCGGGGCGGCGAACTCATCGACTTCACCACGCCGTTCGACATGCTGCGCTTCCCGGAGTTCTCCCCGGTGGACGCGGTCCGCTTCGCCGGTTCGGCGGCGCTGCTGAAGGCGGTCCGCAGCGGCGAGCGTTTCAACGACCTGACCGCGCTGGCCTGGTTGCGCCGCTGGGCCGGCGAGAAGGCCACCGCGGCGATCTGGGAGCCGCTGCTGCGGGGCAAGTTCGGCGACCGCGCCGAGCGGGTGTCGATGGCCTGGCTGTGGGCGCGAATCCACTGCCGGACGTTCGAACTCGGCTATGTGGACGGCGGGTTCGAGCGGGTGTACGCGGTGCTTCAGGACGGGATCGAGGAGCGTGGCGGCAAGGTCGAGTTCGACAAGGCGGTGGAGTCGATACGGCAGGCCACCGACGACGCGCCCGCCGTGGTGACCTGCGCGGACGGCTCGACGTACGAGTTCGAGCGGCTGATCGTCACCACCCCGCAGCCCGCCTTCGCCAAGGCGGCCGGGCTGCCCGCCGACAACACGGCGTGGAAGAACCAGTACCTGGGCGCGACCTGCTTCGTGCTGGAGCTGGACCGCAGCGTGATCCCGTACTACTGGCTCAACATCAACGAGCCGGGCTTCCCGTTCCTCACGGTGGTCGAACACACCCGCATGATCGACCCGTCCGTGTACGGCGGCCGGCACATCCTCTACGTCGGCAACTACGTCGAGCGCGAGGACTGGCGCTTCACCACCGAACCGGCCGAACTGCTGGCCCGGTTCCTGCCCTACCTGCGCCGGGTCAACCCGGACTTCGACGAGTCCTGGATCAAGGACTGGCACTTCTCGAAGGCGGGCTTCGCCCAACCGGTGGTGACCCCCGAGTACCGCGCCCTGATCCCGCCCCACGAGACCCCGATGAGCCGCGTCACGCTGGTGACGATGGCCCAGATCTACCCCCAGGACCGGGGGCAGAACTACTCGGTGGCGTTGGCCCGCGAGGTCACGGAGTCCCTGGGGCTGCGGTGAAGGTTGGAAAAGGTTGGTGTGCGGGGCCGACGGAAGCGGGTAACGTCTTTGTCATGTTCTTCCAGACGCCGATTTACGAGTGAGAGCGTGATGGGCGCCTGCTGACGTCCTTCGACGTCGCCGCCCGTCCCCCACCGACGAATCCGTAGATCACTTCACATCATTACCGGGAGAACCCGTGACCGTGAGCAAGAACATCAACAACCCCGTGGGCATGGGCGGCGGCCAGCGCAAGAAGCTGTCCCGCGCCGAACGGCAGAACAACGGCCCGTACCGCAACCTCGACCGCCAGGGTGCAGCCGACCAGAAGGCGGAGCTGGTGCGCAAGATGCGCGAGAAGGCAGGCGCAACCGAGGGCGCCGGGCAGGCGGACGACGACACCGCACAGAGCTGACGCACCGCCGCCGCGGGGGCGGCACCGCACGGGGCAGGGCCCGGGCCGCGACGCGCGGCCCGGGCCCTGCTGCCGTACCGGGCGCGACCGGCCCCGCTCAGCTCTCGGCCGACCACCCGCGTCTCAGCTGACCACCCGGGGCAGCCGCATATTCGGCAGCCTCGTCACCGCCACCACCCCGAGCTGCCTTATGGCCCGGCCGGCGAGGCTGCTGTTCCTGCTGCTTACGGAACTGAGTCGGCTCGCACTCGAGCTCCGCCCAGACCTGCTTGCCCCAGCGGTACAGGTCGGTGCCCCAGCGCTCCGTGACGGCGTCGACCAAGAGGAGACCACGGCCCCGGATCTGGTCGCCGTTGGAGTCGGTCCGCATCCTCGGGATGACTTTCGAGCGGTCGACGACGCCTAGGCGGACCCCGTTCTCGGCGGGGCGGGAGACGATCACGCGGATCGAGGGCAGGCGGCCGTGGTCCACGGCGTTGGAGACCAGCTCCGTGATGACCAGGCGGCGTCCTCGATCAGGTCCTCCAGGCCCCAAGCGGTCAGGGCCGTACGGACGAGCCGACGGGCGACGGCCGCGCTCTCCGGCACACGATCGAGCGTCTCGGAGTATCCGGAGTGCCCCGTGGGGCGTGGCGTTGCCATCACAGTCATCAGGGCCTCGAGGGTGTGGTGCGGTCTGGCCTTACCCGAGTGAACGGCTCTGGGCCCTCCGGAGGCAGGAAAAATCCGCCCGCTGTGCATCCGTCCCGACCGGAAATTTCTGCGCCCTGCTCACTGATGGGGACTCAGTCACTACCGTGGGTATGTGGAGGGGAACGAGAGCCTCAACAGCGCCATGCGGGAGAGCGGGCTCACCCAGGTCGAGTTGACCGACAAGGTGAACACCCACCTGATCTGTGCCGGGCACGAAGGCACGGTCAGCGACCGCACCGTCCGCAACTGGCTGACCGGAAAAACGAGGTGGCCCCACCCCAGGCAGCGCGAGGCGTTAGAGGCAGTATTCGGCTGTACCGCCGAGGAACTGGGCTTCAGCCCACCGGCGAGACGACGACGCCCCTCGACCCCTGCGGAGGACGCCGTGAGGCGCAGGAACTTCCTCACAGCCGCCAGCGGCACGACGGCCTCCGTCGTGGTCCCCTTCGTCGGCGCCCCTCACCGGGCGGGCACCTCCGACGTCATCCGGCTCCGCAGTGGCCTGGACGCCCTGATGGCCCTTGACGACACCAGGGGAGGCCACGAGGGTCTGGAGCAGGCCGCGTTGGCCGGAGCTGCCGAGGCCCTGGAGAAGCAGAAGCTCGGGGCCGCCCAACGGGTCCGGCTCCGGCTGTTCTCGGTGGCCGCCGACTACACCGCCACGGCCGCCTGGAGCGCCCTGGACGCCCGTCAGCCGGACCGCGCGTACGCCCTGCTGGGCAAGGCCCTGTACTTGGCCGGGATGGGCCAGGACCCCATGGCGGAGCTGAGGGTCTGGAACTCCTACGCGATGCTGGCCCACCAGCGCGGGGAGCACGTGGCGGCTGTCGACTCCGCACAGGCCGCGCAATCCACCTCGATCACCAAGCGGGACCATCTCTTTGCTTCCCTGGCCCACGCCCGTACGGCCATCGGCCACTCGAACCTCGGCGACCGCCAGGCCGCCATCCGTTCCCTGGGGTACGCCCAGGAGGCTCTGGGCAAGGCGGACCCGGACCAGCCCCGTCCGAGCTGGATTGCCTTCTACGGGCCGGCTGAGCTGACCGCCATGACTGCGATCGTCCGGGACCGGATCGGGGACTCCGCCGAGGTTGAAGCGGCCTCTCACAAGGCCCTCGGGACGATCCCCAAGCAGTTCCGCAGAAACCGTGCCTTGGCCACTACACGGCTCGCCTTGGCCCAGCTCCACCAGCGGGACATCGACCAGGCGTGCTCCACGGCCTCCAGCGTCTTCGAGCTGATGAAGGGCTCTCCGATCCCCGGCCGGATGCGTTCCCTTCTGGGCGACTTCTACCGGGACTTGATCACCCTTGCGCCGGACGCGACAGTCGCACAAGAGTGGGGAGACCGCTACCGAGCCGAATGGAGGCGAGCTTGAGCGCCGCCGATCTGGACGTCCGTCGCTTCACCCACGACGACCTCCCACAGATCCGCCAGGCCCTGATCGACGTGCACGCCGACGCCTACACCGATGCGATGGATGACGAGTTCAACCAGCGCTTCCCCTGGTTCGTGGATCATTGGGGCGGCAATCCGGACTTCACCTGTGTGATCGCCTTCGACGGAGACGAGCCGGTGGCCTTCGCCTACGGGGCTCCGGCCGCCCCGAAGCGGGAGTGGTGGAGGGAGCATGTGAAGCCCGCCCCGGAGAAGCACCGGACCTTCTCGTTCTCCGAGCTGGCCGTCCACACGAGGTGGCGCAAGACCGGGACGGCGGAGCTGGTGACCCGGGCGCTCCTGGAGAGCCGGGACGAGGACCTCGTGGTCCTGCTCGTCGACCTTGAACACCCCCGGGTCCAGGCCATGTACGAGTCCTGGGGCTTCCGGAAGGTCGGTGACCGCCAACCCTTCCCGGACTCCCCGGTCTATGCCGTCATGCTCGCGGAGCTGCCGTTGGGGTAAGGCCTTCGAACGGATGGCCCTTATCCTCCAGAGCCGTTCGTGCCGCCAGGCGGGCTGACCACCAAGATCCACCTCGCCGTCGAGCAGGGGCAGAAGCCGCTGTCGGTGCTGATCACAGCCGGGCAGCGGGGTGACTCCCCACAGTTCGAGCCTGTCTTGGAGGCGATCCGGGTGCCTCGGGTCGGGCGCGGGCGACCTCGCAGGAGACCGGACCGGGTGCGGGCCGACAAGGCGTACGACTCCCGCCGCAACCGGGTCTACCTGCGCAGACGTGGGATCAAGGCAACCATCCCGGTCCCTGCGGACCGAGTCCGCAACCGCCAGAAACTCGGCTCCCGAGGCGGTCGGCCACCGAAGTTCGACAAGACCGACTACCGCGAGCGACATGCCGTCGAGTGCGGAATCACGCCTCAAGCGCCACCGGGCCGTGGCCACGGGGTACGACAAACTTGCCATCCGCTACGAGGCCACCGTGCTGGTCGGAGTCCTCAACGAGTGGATACGACTGGTTCCACCGCGTCCACGATCGCTAGCCTCGCCAACCATGAAGCGGCGACAGCAAAAGAAACTCTCCCGTCATCTCTTCGAAGCGACAGTGACAGCTGACGCTTCCCGCGTGAAGGCTCTTTTGCGCGCTGGAGCAGACCCAGAGCGAGAGGACAGCGACGCCACCACCCCTCTATATCTGGCGTCTGTACAGGGAGAAGCCGAGATCACGCGCTTGCTCATGGAAGCCGGGGCCTCCTCCGACACTGAAAGCAGGGGAGCCGGCTCAGAGGGCACACCGTTGTGCGCAGCCGCGTGCTGGGGACACAGGGAGACAGTGCGCGAGCTGTTGGCGCACGGCGCCGACGCGAACCTACGTGAAGATCACGGAACAGGTTGGTCTCCCCTGGACTGGGCGAACAACGGACCCCACCCCGAGACTGCCGAACTCCTCATAACAGCGGGAGCAAACCCCACAAGGAGACCATCCAGCGGCTCATGAATCGATCGCGGTGCCCAGCCGCTCTGTCCAGGTATGGGAGGCTCTCGTCTGCCGTTGCATACCGATCACCATGCCGACGGGACCAGCCCCGTGGGGCTGATCCCGTCAACTCCTCGGCGGCCGACCAGCTCTGGTGCGGGCCGGTTCTGAACCCGCCGAGATCACGTGACCGGCAGGCTCAGGGAGCGTCCGTTCTGCGCACGCACAGCACTATCGTCGGGCCGCCGCCCGTCGAACGCGGGCAGTCGTATACCGCGGTGACGCGCCGCCAGAGTTTCTTGTCGACCTGGGCGGGGCGGAACCAGGTGCGGTCCAGGATGGCATAGGGGGCCGGGGCGTGGTCGACGCAGTTCTCGTTCTCTTGGAACGACTTCAGTTCGGTGACGTCCGGGAGGTAGCGGGTGCGCTGGAGGAACGTGGCGATCGGGTAGCGGCACCGGGCGGGGTGGTCGATGTAGTACGTCGTGTCGCCGAAGGCCAGGTAGAGGACCGGGGCGTCGGCGGGCATCCGGGAGCGGAGCCGGTCGGCCTCCGCCTCGGTGTCGCGCATCCCGGTCAGATATCCGGTGTTGGTCATCGTGACCTTGCCGAACTGCACCAGGTGCGGGGAGCCGGGCCACATGCTCGCGGCCAGGCAGACGACTCCGGTGAGGGTGACGGTGAGGGTGGCCAGGGCGGCGGGTCGGCGTTCCGTCGCCCGGTTTCGGGCGCGGGTCTCCAGTGTCACGTCCACCACGGCCGCGATCAGGGCGAGGGACCCCAACACCCAGGCCACGTACGGCTGTTGCTCCGACGCCGCCGCCCTGGCGTACAGCACGGGCAGCGCGCCGTACGCCAGGGACACGGCGCCGAAGCACCACGGCGGCGAGCGGCGGGCGCCGCCCACGGCGATGCCCCACAGGGCGGCGGCGAGCACCGGCATCTGGGCGCCGTGGTACAGGAACCAGTTGCCCTGCACGACGACGACTGCCTGTGCGCCCAGGCCGATGGTGAGCGCCACCAGGGCCAGTTCGATCCGCCGGCGCCGCCCGGGCACCCGGGCCAGCACCAGCAGCAGTGCCCCCGGGAGCAGGAGCAGCACCGGGCTCTCCACCGCCCGGTCGGCCAGGAAGTCCACGGTGCGGTCCAGGATGAAGCCGGGGCGGATGCCGGTGCGGCCGAGTGCCGACTGGTTGATCTGCGGCATGTCCTCGGTCCACTGCCATTCGTGGGACCCGCCGAGCACGCTCAGCCCGAACAGGGCCGCCGCCGCGGGCATCCCGACCAGCGCGAGCCGTACGGCCCGGCCCCGGTCGACGGCGTACACGAGGAGCACGCCGATGGCGGCCGTGGCGGCGGTGGAGTACTTCATCATCACCGCGAGGCCGAGCGGCAGCGCGGCGAGCAGGGCCGCCGGCCACGGCCGCGACGGGCCGAGCGCGGCGGCGACGGCGCACACCGTCAGCACCACCGCCGCCCACTCCGGCTGGAGGAAGTCGTTGCGGGGTGCCAGGACCAGGGCGAGACCGGTGGCGCCCGCCGTGAGGGCCGCCTCGCGTCCGGTGGCCCGGTGGGCGAGCGCCAGGAAGAGGGCGTACGCCGACGCGGCGGCGAGCAGGATGCCCGTCGCCCCGATCACGGCCTCGCGGACCGCCGGCGTACCGCCGAAGGAGATCCGGTCGAGGCCGGCGATGAACCACCGGTAGAAGTACGGCCGGTGGGTGAAGACCTCCGACGGGGAGTAACCGGCCCTGGCGCCGGTGCGCAGGGCGCCGAGGACGTAGTGCAGGTCTCCGGTGAGACGGCGGGTGGCCGCGGTGTACACCACGGCCACCACGGCGGGCAGGGCGACCACCGGCCACCACAACGGTGACCGGCGGCCGTCCTCGCGGGACCGCGCCTCGGCGGAGGTGTCGTCGGCCAGGGCGGTCGCCATCCGTCAGCCGCCCAGGATGACCCGGAGGTCGGCCGCGTTCGCCTCGGTGACCTTCCACAGCTCCTGCTGCCGGCCGTGCACGTCCGCGACCGTCCTGTCGTGGTCGGCGAGTAGTTCCCCCGACCGCTCCACCAGGCGCGCGGCGAGGTGCCGGTCGTGCACCGAGACACCCCACTCCGGGCGCTCGATGTCCCGCAGGAAGTACGTCATCTTCGGATGCGAGATCAGGCTGATGACGGGCGTGCCGCAGCCGAACGGGATCATGCCCGCGTGGCCGCGCATGCCGATCACCAGCTTGGTGCGCGCGTACAGGTCCGTGATCTGCTCGTTCTCGAAGTCGTACATCGGGATGACCGGCAGCGAGATGCCGTGTTCGCGGCGCAGGTCGAAGACGATCTTCTCGTCGTCGAGGGAGTGCGCCACGCACCGCACCTCGGCCAGCTCGCCCAGGTCCCGCACGGCCTTCGCCATCTGGGCCAGGAAGTAGCCGTAGTCGTGGCCGAAGCGCAGGCCCGCCCGGTCGTAGGCGGCGTTGATCAGGATGGTGTCGTCGCGTTTCACCGGGTCCCGCCAGCCCGGCACCAGGTGGCGGGTGACCGTCGTCGGGCACGGCTGGAAGCGCACCTTGTCGTGCAGGTGGGCCGGGATCATGGCCCGCACCTTCTCGATCGAGCCGTGGTTGCGCAGCCCGAAGAAGGCGGACCGCTCGACGAGTTGACGCAGCGACTCCCGGAACCGGTTGGCCCGGTAGGACTGGCCGTCGAAGGCGTTGAAGCCGACGGCGAAGACCGCTATGGGGACGTCGATGCGGTTCAGCAGCTCGTCGGGGACGTTCCACTGCCAGGCGCTGTTGCCGTTCGGCATGGTGTCCGGGATGAACAGGCCGCCACCGCCGATGACCAGGCCCCGGCGGCGGTTGACCCGACGCAGGGCGGCCTCGTCGAACAGCCGGTGGGCGTGCACGGAGTGCCAGCGGCGGGAGGTGGTGTCCGGCCCGAAGGCGGAACGCACGCTCTCCGGCAGCAGCTTGTCGCCGGCGTTGCCCTGGCGGTCCATGTAGAACGCGACGTGCGCGAGCTGGTCCTCGGCGGCGCCCAGTTCCTGGGCCGGTACGGAGGCCGCGCGCTGCGCCCACAGCCGGCCGGCGCGGTGGGTCGGGTCGACGGACATGCCGGCCGTGGCGTACCGGAGCGCCTCGCTGTTGTCGCCGTGCACCCAGGCCATCTGGGCGAGGCGGGCGTAGGCGGTGGCGGCCCGGTTGGGGGCGGCGGTGGCCAGCAGCAGCTGTGTCCTGGCCTCCTCGTAGCGGGAGACGCTCATCAGGGCGTGCCCGTACACCTCGTGCGGCCAGGCCTCGTCGAGCGGGATGCGGACGCTGCCGAGGAGGTCGACGGCGTCCTGGTAGTCGCCGGTCGAGATGTGCGCGGCGGCGACCTTGCGGGCCACCTCCACATCCGCGGTGCGGGCGACGTGCGGGGTGCCGTAGTGGACCAGCAGGTCGTGGTGGTGGCCGCCCTGTCTGGCGAGGTAGGCGGCGTGGAAGTCGGCGTCGGACAGGTCGAACTCGCGCCAGCGGGCCTCAGCCTGGCTGTAGCCGGCCTCGCCACCCTGCCAGGGCTTGTGGCGGCCGGTGAAGTGCAGGATCGCCGTGTCGTCGGGGACGGGCAGGTCGCCGGACAGTCGCCGCTTGACGAAGTTGTAGCGCGGGTCGAGGCGGACGAAGTCACCGTCCAGGACGGCGTTGAGGATGCCCTGGTCGTGCTTGTCGAGCTCGTAGTCGCCGCTGCGGCCGATGGCGTCGATCTTGGCGCAGAACGCGTCGGACAGGTACTCGCGCTGGATGACCAGCAAGCCCGAGTTGAGCTTGTGCTGCCCGTAGAAGAACTGCGAGACGGCCGCCAGTCCCTCGCGCAGTCGCAGCAGTTCGCTCAGGTCGCCGAGGACGACCATGTCGGTGTCGAGCGTGATGATGGTGTCGTACTCGCGCAGCCGGAAGACGTCGAGGATGAAGTACGCCTTGCGGACCAGGTAGTTGTCCTGGTCGCCCTTCTTGTACGAGTCGTAGTGGCTGTCGTTCACCCGGCGCAGCACGATCCGCGGGTGCAGGTCGCGGATCTGGGCGATCGAGCCGGGGCGCAGGTCGTCGTAGAGGACGACGAAGTCCTCGCACACGCCCGGGTTGGACAGGGCGAGGCTGCGCAGCAGGACGAGGAAGCCGGGGAGGTAGTTCTCGTCGACGTAACTGGCGAAGGCGATGCGGCGCTTGCCGGTGAGCGCGTGCGCGTCGGTCGCCGGGGCCAGGGGGGCGGCCGTGGCCGGGGAGGTCATGGTCATCGCAGGGATATCCTCAGGTCGCTCACGCTCTGGGCCCGCTGCATGACCCAGTCCTTCTCACTGGTGTATTCGTGCACGGAGGTGATGGCCAGCTTCATCGCCTCAGGGACGCGGTAGGCGCCGCTCTCGTAGAAGTCGAAGCCGATCAGGTCCAGGGTGGGGCTGACGTCCAGGAAGTCCAGCAGCCACAGCATGTTGAAGCCGGTGGTCGGGATGCCCGACCAGACATCGCCTCCGAGCTTGCCGATGTTGCGCACGGGCCAGCGCAGCGACTCGTCACCGAGGTGGGCCTGGGCGCCGGGCACCAGGCGGTTGCGCAGCGAGTACTTCCAGTCGCCGGACACGCCGCCGAAGACGAGCCGGGTGGTGACCTGCTGGTCCCAGTTGAAGCCGTGCTTGTGGATGGTGGCGTGGATGTCGGTGCGGCCACCGGTGTGCAACGGATCGATCCGGTACGAGTTGAAGCGCACCACCAGGTCGTACGCGTCGATCTCGGCGCCCATCGAACTGGCGCCGACCCGGCCGGAGTTGGCGATCAGGCAGATCGACCTGCCGGCGATCTGGTTGCGGAACTCGCCCAGGGTGATCCACCGCACGCCGCCGACGGTCGGGTCACTGACGGGGCCTCGCATCCGGCTGCGGCGCTGTTCGGCGTAGAGGGCGACGGCCTCGGTGAGCGCGGGCAGGTCGACGCCGGGGACGGCGGTGCGCAGGTCGAGGTACTGGCTGAGCAGTTCCTGCCGGTCCTGCACGGGGGCGTTCTCGGCGGCCAGCGAGAGGAGCGCTCCCACGAGACGGGGTTCGGCCTCCGTCCAGTCGCCCACGGCGTGCGCGGCGAGACCCTCGGCCCATACGTCGGTGGCGGGGCGGCGGGTGAAGTCCTGGGCGCGCGGCACCTGGCGCTCGAGGAGGGCGAACAGGTCACTCTCCTTGTCCGCCGCGATCTTCAGGCCGTCGATCCGGGCGCGGATGCCGAAGCCGTCGTCGTCGGTGAGGGCGAGGTAGCGCTCGTACGCCTCCAGGGCCTCGGTCTCCTCGCCCATGGCCTCCAGGAGACGGGCGCGCAGCCGCCAGCCGGCGCGGGAGTTCTTGCGCTGGGCCAGGACGGTGTCGCTGATCACGAGGGCGAGGTTCAACTCGTCGTCGTAGCCGCACTCCAGGGCCTTGTTGGCGACGGCCAGCAGGGCGTCCAGCAGGTCGTTGCCCATACTCGCCGAGGGGGTCGCGGGGCCTTTGACGGCCCGCTTGAGCAGGGCGGTGGCCCCGCCGGCCGGGGCGGGTGCGGGGGCGGTGGCAGAGGTCGTGCTCCACACGACGAGCAGCTTGCGCAGCTGTTCGGCGAGTTCGACGCGGCGGCGGTCGATACTGCCGACGAGTTTCCCGCTGTGCGCGGCACAGGCACGCAGGCAGTCGTCCAGCTCCCCTCCACGCGCGCGTGCACGTCTCTTCTGGACCGTCGTCATGGCACTCCTGTGTTCTTTTTACCCAGCATTAGCTGCGTCTTTGGGTTTACCGCTGCGTGGGGGGATTCTGGGGAAACTTAGGAAGCCAAAACGACATTCAGGTGAACTCACCGGGACCGGGCGGCTAATCGTTGGCTGGCCGACACGGACCTCCCTGTGAATCGGACTAACGTGCTGGCAAGCACCCGAAGGAACGCCCGTCGAGGGGAATTTCGTGACCAGCATGACCGTCCGGCCGGAGCCCGACGCGTCCGCTCCCCCGCTGCCCCCGGCGGCGCGGACGGGTGCCCGGCAAAAGCCCCGGCTGCGCGCCCTCGACGGACTGCGGCTCGTCGCCGCGCTCATGGTGGCCGCCTATCACTACGGCGGCCGGGGCGGCGAGATCACCCACGCCTGGGGAAGTTCGCCGGACAGACAGTTCCCCACGCTGCACAACTATTTCGCGTACGGCTGTCTCGGCGTCCAGGTCTTTTTCGTGATCAGCGGATTCGTGATCTGCATGAGCGGCTGGGGCCGGCCCCTGAAGTCGTTCTTCGCCTCCCGCGCCTCCCGGCTGCTGCCCGCCTACTGGGCGGCGGTTCTGCTGGTGACGGCGGTGTTCGCACTGCCGATGGTCACCTACAAGGCGCTGTCCCCGAGCGACACGCTGGTGAACCTGACGATGCTTCAGTACCCGCTGGGCGTGGACCGGGTGCTGGGCGTGTGCTGGACGCTGTGGGCGGAGGTCCGCTTCTACGCCCTGTTCGCGCTGTGTGTCGTGCTGCCCGGGGCGTCACGCCGGCGCGTGATCATGTTCTGCGCGGGCTGGACCCTCGCGGCGGCGATCACCCAGGGCGCGCACCAGCCGCTGCTCGACATCGTGTTCATGCCGGAGTACGCCCCGTTCTTCATCGGCGGCGTCGGTCTCTACCTCGTCCACCGCGACCGCAAGGACGTCTACGCCTGGGGCATCGTGGCCGTGAGCTTCCTGATCGGGCAGCACTACGCGGTGCGCAGCCTGTGGAACGCCTCCGACCCGAACGCCTTCGCCCACCGCACCTCGCTCGGGATCGTCCTCGTCGTCGCCTTCGGTTTCGTCGCGGTCGCGGCCATCGCCCTCGGCTGGTTCGGCTGGGCGAACTGGCGCTGGCCGACGGTGGCCGGGGCGCTGACGTACCCGTTCTACCTGGTCCACGAGCACCTCGGCTGGGTGGTGGTGCGCGCCCTGCACGTCAGCCTGGGACTGCCGTCGGCGGCGACCTTCGTCCTGACGGTCCTGTCGATGCTGCTGCTGGCCTGGCTGCTGAACCGGTACGTCGAGAAGCCGCTGACGCCGTGGCTGCGGGCGGCGCTGGCGAAGGTGCGCTGACGGCTCACTCGGTTCCGTTCCCCGGCTTCCGGGTCACTTGGTGCCGGCCCGCTCACTCGATCCCGTACTGCGCCCCGATCCCCGCGATCACCAGCGCCAGTCCCTCCTCGAAGTGCTGGTCGAAGTCCTGGAACAGCTCGGCGCCCGCCCGGGCCGACAGCGGGAAGTCGGCCATGAGACGGGCGCGTTCCTCGATGTCATAGCCCTCGCGGCGCTCGCCGGGCAGCGGCCGGACACCCTGTTCCTCCGTGACGAAACCGAGGGTGTAGAGGTACGTCGTCCCGGTCGCGCGCACGGCCTGCGCGAGGCTGAAGCCGGCGCCCGTGAACAGGCGCAGGTTGTCCTCCATGGCCTCGGCGTGCGCGAAGCCGGTGAAACGTGAGCCGCTGAAGACCTTCGCGCCGTCCCGGTAGCCGAGCAGCGCGGCACGCAGTCCGCGGTTGGACTTCAGCAACCGCTCCCGCCAGCTGTCGCCGGGGGCGAGGTGCGTCCCCGCGACCATCCGGCGGTACATCTCCGTCGCCATCTCGTCGAGCAGCGCCTGCTTGTCCTTGAAGTGCCAGTACAGGGCGGGCGCCTTGACGTCCAGCTCCTTGGCGATGGCACGCAGGGTCAGTCCGTCCAGACCCACCTCGTTCAGGAGCGTCAGGGCGGCGTCCGCCACTCGGCGGCGGTCGAGGGGGGCTCGTCGTTCCGTGTTCACGCTTGACAGCTTAACGCCGTTAAGGGCATCGTCATGAGCGACGGCACTTAACAGCGTTAAGGAGAGTGATCGGCATGGACACCGACGTCTTGATCGTGGGTGCGGGCCCGACCGGGCTCGCCCTGGGGATCGACCTCGCCCGGCGGGGCGTGGCCGCGCTCGTGGTGGAGCGTGCGGACACGCTGTTCCCCGGCTCACGCGGCAAGGGCATCCAGCCGCGCACGATGGAGGTCTTCGACGACCTCGGCGTGCTGGACGCGATCCGCGAGGCCGGGGGCGGCTACCCGACCCAGATGATCTGGCAGGACGGACAGCGGGTCGGCGAGCACCGGATGTTCGACCCGGCCGAGGCGAGCGAGGACTCGCCGTACACCGCGCCGTTGATGGTGCCGCAGTGGCGCACCCAGGAGATCCTGTTCGCCCGGCTGGCGGAACTCGGCGGGCGGGTCGACTTCGGCCGGGAGGTCGTAGGGCTCGACCAGGACGACGACGGCGTGACCGTGCGGTTCGGGGCGGGGGATGGCCTCCGCGCGCGCTATGTGGTCGCCGCCGACGGCGGCCGCTCGACCGTACGCCGTGCGCTGGGCGTCGGCATGACCGGGGAGACCGTCGACCCGAACCCCCTGCTGGTGGCGGACGTCCGGATCGCCGGCCTGGACCGCGACAACTGGCACGTCTTCCCGCCGGGCGGGGAAAGCGACGGCTTCCTGGCGATCTGCCCGCTGGCGGGCACGGAGGACTTCCAGGTGGTGGCCCAGTTCCCGGAGGGCACCTCCGTGGACCTCTCGCTCGACGGCATCCGCAAGGTCGTCGCGGCCCGCTCCCACCTGGCCCCCGAGGACGTCACCGAGGTCCGCTGGGCCTCGGACTTCCGCCCCCGGGCGGCTCTCGCGGACCGCTTCCGCTCCGGGCGGGTCTTCCTCGCCGGGGACGCGGCCCACATCCACTCACCCGCCGGGGGCCAGGGCCTGAACACCAGCGTCCAGGACGCCTACAACCTGGGCTGGAAGCTGGGCGCGGCGGTGCGGGGCGAGGGTCCGGCCACGCTCCTCGACACCTATGAGGAGGAGCGGCGTCCCGTCGCCGCGGGTGTGCTGGGGCTGTCCACCAGCGTCCACCGCGGCGAGACCAAGCGGGGCGAGGCGACCCGGCAACTCGGCCTGGGCTACCGGGAGTCGTCACTCACGGCGGAGACCCGGGCCGCGGTGGACGGAATCCGGGCCGGCGACCGAGCCCCGGACCGGACCGTCGCGGGCGTCCGTCTCTTCGACGCGTTCCGGGGGCCCCACTGGACCCTGCTGGCACTGGGCACGAAGGCACCGGAGACGCGGGAGGCGCCCGCGTCGGTGCGGATCGTGGAGGGCCCGGCACCCGAGACGTACGGCACCGGTCTGTTCCTGGTCCGCCCGGACGGTTACGTGGGCTGGGCGGGAGCCACGTCACAGGGCCTGAAGGAGTACGCCGAGCGGGTCGCGCTCGGCTAGGCGCTCAGGCGCTGAGGCACTGAGGCGCTGAGGCACTCAGGCGCTGAGGCACTCAGGCGCTGAGGCACTCAGGCGCGCCGGGGCTCTATCGCCAGGCGAAGCGTCACGCACTCGCCAGCGACAGCTTCACCGCGAACCCGAGGAACAGCGCCCCCGCCGCCGAGGTGACCCCCGCCGACAGCCGCCTGCGGCGACGGAAGGCGGCCGCGAGTTTCGTGCCGCCGAATATCAGCGCGCTGAGGTACAGGAAGCTGGCGAGCTGGGCGAACGTGCCGAGGACGACGAAGGACACCGCCGGGTAGGCGTACCCCGGGTCGACGAACTGCACGAAGAACGTTCCAGAATCCAACTGCGTATACTCTCGCGCCCATGACCGCTACCAAGACCGCTCCCGAGTGGACCACTGAGGAACTGGCAGAGCTGGCCGACCTCCAGGCCAGGAACGATGCGCTACCGGAGGACGCGCCCCGTGGCCTCCTGTCGGTACGCCTGTCCATCCTCACGGAGGACACAACTTCCCCCGCCAGGCAGGAACTTGACCTCCGTCGCCATGCCATCCGCGAGGGCGTGAGGGTTGTTGGCGTGGCCAGGGACCTTGGAGTGTCTGCGACCAAGAAAGCACCTTGGGAGCGCAAGGAACTCGGGGACTGGCTCAATAACCGCATACCCGAGTTTGACTTGATTCTGTTTTGGAAGTTGGACCGGTTCATCAGGCGCATTTCTGACCTACATGAGGTCATCAAGTGGTGTGAGAAATTCGGGAAGAACCTGATTTCTCTCAATGACACCCTGGACCTGTCATCCCCCATGGCACAAGCAATGGTGACTTTCATTGCAGCCGTCGCCGAGATTGAGGCGGCCAACACTAAGACTCGCGTTTCGTCCCACTGGGAATACACTAAGCAGCAGGACCAATGGCGGATTGGTAAGCCGTCGTTTGGCTACAAGACTGCCAGGGTGGGCGGGAAACTCCGCCTAGTCCAGGACCCTAAGCAAGCCCGAGCGGTGCGCTATATGTACCAGGCTGCAATGCGAGGGGTTCCGGCAAACCGAATTGCGAAGGTTCTAGACCGGGCCAAGGTTCCGACTTACAGCGACCGGAAGTGGAACAATCAGCAGGTTCTTAGGACTCTTAGGAACCCTGCGGTTAGGGGAATTCGCACAGAGGGAGGGACGAAGGCAGCAACCTATAAATCTACGCCGGTACTGGATAAGCACGGCCAGGAGATCAGGGTTACGGATGAGCCGATCCTGACTGACAAGGAATTCGAAAGCGTGCAAGCGGCGCTAGCCACCCGTTCGAAGAACAAGCGTCATCATGAGAAGAACCGTCGTCCGACCCGGTTCCTCGGCGTCATGAAACACGACTGCGGCAGGAACGTTAACGAAACGAACAACTACAAAACGCTCTCTACTGGCGAAGTAAAAGAGTACCGATACTTGCGGTGTCCCGACTGCCGGAAGCCCGGATTCGTGACACCGGACCCTGAGCATGTGTATTCATCTTTGGCACAGGCAGTCTTTGAGGCCCTGGGGGATTACGAGGTGATCCGCCGGGAGTACGCTAGAGGCGACGAAAACAGGCGTGAGCGCAAGCGGCTGGAAGAGTCCATTGCCTACTACATGTCCGGGCTGGAGCCCGGAGGAAGGTTCGATAAGGCCGGATTCATTCGAGAGAAGGCAGAGAGCACGCTAGATGCTCTCATGAACGACTTGACGAAGATTGACCCGGACTCCACAAAGGACAGGTGGATCTACGAAAGTACCGGCATGACGTACAAGCAGCATTGGGAGGCCGGTGGCGTAGAAGCCATGGAAAAGGACCTACTGAGCGCCGGGATAACTTTCGAACTTGGAAAGCAGGATGGAGAACTGTTGGGGCGGCTGGTCATTCCGCATGACGTTGAGAAGCGACTGATCAGGATGGACAGTAACTGGAGTTGAACATACCGGCCTCCGCCAAACAGAAATGCCCCCTCTGGAAGGAGGGGGCATTTTACTTTCAACTCTCGGAGGGGTAGATGACATCGGCTACGACTCTCCGGTTACCGTCCTGATCCTGAATAACGGTTACAACACGCATACGTCCCCTGTCAGCGCCAAGACCCTGCGCCGGGCGCAAGTACCGGAGAAACCTTGCATCGCCACCCCCTGGCGAAGTCAAAGGCATCGTTTAAACGCTCTCTGCGGTGCCCGTTTAAACGCCCTTCATTGATTCCGCCAGGGGTACACCTGTATACATGCCTGGAGCGCACCGAAGCCACGGCGAGACATGAACGGGAAGGAACGCCACTCCGGGCGGAAACTTCCTCCCACTGACCGCAGAGCCCCGGCGAAAGCTGGGGCTTTCTCTTTGCCTGCCAACGAACGGGATACCCATGACCGAGATTTCCCGCGTCGACCATGACTTGTGGCGGCGGTCTATATCGCATGACCCGAGGGTGAAGCAGAACACCTACGCCGTCGCCATGGCGTTTGCCATGTTCGGCGACTACACAGACGGAACCGATGTCTTTCCATCCATGGCGACCATTGCCGAAATGGTCGGCCTATCCAGCGCGACGAAGGTTCACCCGCACCGCAAGAAGCTCGTCGAGTACGGCTATCTCACTGACACCGGGGCGCGGTCGCCCGCCGACACGGTTGTCTACCGTCTCACTGCCCCGGCTGAGGTTGTTGCAGCCATCAAGGCTGGACGGGAAGCACGAACCCGCAGGAAGCCCCAGAACGGCCCTTCGAGGGCCGCTACGGCAAGCCCCGGCCCCTCGGTCCCCTCGGCCGGAAATCGACCTTTCACGGCCCCCGTAGGGCCGATTGAACTTTCCCTGGAACAGAAGGCTTGGTTCCTGGGCGGGAACGAGCCGCAATGCTGGCCGTGGGCGGAGATCCCTTACGCCCTGGGCGAGCATGCCTATCGGCTATACACGGGCGAACTAGCGGCCTAGTACCGCTACGGGTACAGGGGGTGTCCCCCTACAGGTACAAGGGATATACCCGAGCGGGTACACAATCTCATATGGATCTCAATAGAGATCCCATAGCTAATAGCTCATAGAGAAGGTGTACCCCCTTCGGGTACACCTAGCCTTGGCCGAACGAAGTGAGAGACCGACAGGCATCCTGACGGATCCAGTCTCTGGCCTAGGCCGAAAGCTCGAAGCTGCGAAGCAAAGCTGAGAGCTGACAGAACAAGGCTCCTTCGGCTTGCCACTGAAACGGGTTGCCGCGTTTGGCGCGGCAGGTGTGACAGCAACGGCGAACCGAAGGTTCGCATTCGCTGAAACCTTGCCTCGGTTAAACGCTACCTGACAGCGTCGAAGCGTAAGAGAAACCGTGATGGCTTCTATCCCGTGTTTCAGAACACTTGCGGAAACCAGCGGTGCATCACTGTCGGGCATCTGGTAATCCTGGATTGGAAGCCGCTTCCGCCGAAGCCGAGGCGGGAGGATCAGTGAACGAGCTGATTCTTTGGATGGCCCGGAAACGTTTCGAGGAAGAGAAGAAACGCAACCGTAAGGCTCGGCCTCTGGCCGAGGGACTGAAAGCGCGTGCCGCGCGCCTGAATTCTCTCTAGGGCCCTGGCCGGCTGAACCGTATCCGGGAAAGTTGCAGCCCCACCAGCCTGGTGGGGCTATTCCGTCACGCTAGGCGAGAGGAGATTCGCCGTCCCTAACGTGCCGGGGCCTTTACTCGATCCGCTCGACCAGGGCGAATGAGGTGCAGATGCGCCGGAATCCCTGGTGTTCCGTGCGGCCCGTATGGCCCATGCATTCGACATCGACGGCCGCGCCATCGGTTGAAGGCGTGGCCTGCCATTCACACTTCAGACACTCGGCCTCGAACGTCACGTCAGTATTCGGGTGCTGGGTAATCCGGTGTTGCACGTATCGCAGTACAGCGCGCACCATCACTCCGCCCCGTGTTCTTCTCGAAGGTGTGTCCGAAGGACCACATTCGCATCGGACACCTTCGAGTAATCCCCAACCGATCGGGCGTTAGTTCGGGTCACGGCGATGTGAAGGCATTCCTGGCAGCCTGCCACGGGGTCCGGCTGCTGAAGCGGGGGCGTCAAGTGCACCGGTTCCGTCATCGTCGTCTGCCTCGCACTCATACCGTGGCCTCTCCCCGACTGTGTCGTCTAGAAAATGTTCCCGCACACGACGCAGGGGATCGACCATTATTTGCGATGTCGGGTAGAAGATCAGGAACGGAACCGAGTGGCCCACTCGGAAAGGAGTGCCCGGCAGCCGTCCCCGAACAGGGCGTAACCTTCGTAGGTTCCGAACTCATTGAGGTAAGCCGACACGTCCCGGTGATCCCGGAACACCATTACTCCAGTCTGAGTTTCGACTGTCGCAATCCGTGAATCGTACAGAGTGAAGGTGTTCAATGGTGCGGCTGGCATATGGCCATCCAAGGGGATGACTCCGAGCTGGATATTCGGCAGTAGGCTGATCGAAAGCAGTCGGTCAATCTGCATGGCCATGGCTGCCGGGGGCAAGAATGGCCATCTAACGGCCTGCTCGGTAAGGATGAACGTGAAGTGCTTCGACGTGTCATAGAGGACCGACTGTCGTTCTAGCTTCTTCGCAATGGCCTTACTGTGGTCGCCGGGAATGTGGGCAAGGCTCGCTCTCACGTATTCGGGCGTCGCGAGTAGCCCGGTAATCATGGACAACAGGAAATACCGGAACTCTGTGGATGACTTCTCGAACCCCGCTAGCTCGTTCTGTTTCTTCTCCAACCCGGTACGGCGTTGCGACCAAGCGTCTTGCCACTCGCTGTTAGCGTTACGCGCAAGGGTCGCCACCCGGGAAACGAGGTCCGGGGGCGCATCCAATGCTCTGAGAATCAGCTCAACGTCAACAAGGGTCGGGGTTAGCTTGGCCCCTTCAATGTTGCTGATCTTTGTTTGGCTCATGGCGCACCGCTGAGCGAGCCGGGTTTGTGTGATCCCGGCCCGCTTGCGTAGCGTCTTAAGAGTCTCGGCTAGGTCTGCTCTCGACTGGCCTAGCTCTTCCGGCTCAAAGGTCAATGCCCTTCACGTACTCCTCGAAGGGCACAGACTCAGCCAGTGCGATGCGCTGATATTCGAGAAACGGCTTCACATCGCCCTCGTACAGTTCGCGGTTGATCTGTGTTCCGTCCGCCTCATAGTTCATGAGGACGACTTCTGTTTTGTCGAACATCCAGAAGTCTTGAACGCCCGCTAGGGGGTTGTCCCTGTCGGTCACGTCCATGATTCGGATGTCTTCCCCGACGGGGGCCTGATGACGGTAGTACCGCTCGAACTCGAAGCGTAGATAGTCGGAGAGAGGCCGAGTCAGGATGTGCACTCGCCCCACACTTGCCCCGGATTCCCTTCGGTTTCGGATCATGGCCGTCCACGAATCCTCGTACGGCCCCGGAAACCGTTCGCCCGCCAGGAAGCGCGAGAACTCTTCGGCCTCTTGCTGCACGCGGTAAGCGGGCAGGGTTTCCAGTCGCCACGCCTCGCTCTGGAAGTCCCGGAACTTGGCTTGCCAGGCTTCACCAGCCAAGAGCATTGAAAGCCTCCCTCAGCACGCTTTCCGGGATCTCAACCAACCCTTCACCCTCGGGCGGCCGGAAGGCGTCGGACACGTCGCCCTGCACGACGAACGATCCCTTTCCGGTGCGGTACACGTTCGGGCAGTCCCCCTGCCCGCACTCCCCGTTCCCATTGCCGGTAAGGCGAGTCAGTTCCTCGCGCGCCATGCCGAACCCCTTTGCCTCTGGCCCCTGTTGGGGCCCTTGAACGAGACGGTACGAGGGTTGTACGGGGTCGTCTATGCGGCTCCGCCAATATTTGCGTTGTCGGGTAAACCGAGGGTCAGGACGCCCCGGGGCTACGCACGGCCCTCACGGTGAGTGGCTGCCGCTTCCGCCTGCTGGGCGTGCTGGCAAGGGCAGAGAACGGGGTGACCTTGGGAGGCTCCTGGGACTCCTTCGGGAGCCTCTTGGGCAGGCCGAGGGCTCCTAGTGCCGCATGCTGCTCCTGGAGGCTCATGCGGGCGAACAGGGCCGCGGCTTCGTCAAGGTGAGACATGCCAGCCCCCTACACGCTTGCCAGAGACAGCTTGACGGCGAACCCCAGGAAGAGCACCCCGGCGGCCGAGGTGGCCCCTGCGCTGAGCGTCCTCCGACGACGGAACGCAGCAGCGAGACGAGACCCGCCGAAGATGAGGGCAGACAGGTACAACACGCTTGCCAACTGGGCGAGTACGCCCAGAGTCACGAACCCCACGACCGGGTTGGACTCTGACACGAACTGCACGAAGAAGGCGACGAAGAACAGGATCGCCTTGGGGTTGAACAGGCTGATGACGAGGGCCCGGCGGTAGGGCCGCTCGTCGGTGGCGGCGGAGCCGGCCGGGCTGTCGGCGAGGGTCTGTTCCCGTCGCGCCCGCCACATTCCCCACGCGGCCCGCAGCATCCCGACCGCCAGCCAGGTCAGATATCCGGCACCGGCGTACTTCACGATCCCGAACAGCACGGCGTTGGCCTGGAGCAGCGAGGCGACCCCGGCCGCGGACAACGTCATCAACACGGCGTCCCCGCACCAGACTCCGGCGGCGGCGGTGTACCCGGCGCGGATCCCCTGGCGGGCGGCCACGGAGATGACGTACAGGGAGTTGGGGCCAGGGAGCAGGACGATCAGGACGAGGCCTGCCAGGTAGGTGGGGAGATCGATGACGCCGAACATGGGACGAGTGTCGCACGGGGGTACGACACTCGGTCTCCGGACGGTCAGTCGTCGCCGTCGAGGAGGGTGTCGACGGAGAGTTCCAGACTGACACCGACCGACTCGGGGACGAGGACGGTCTGGCCTCGCTGGTAGCGGACGGGGTCGGGGTACTTGCCGTCGAGCGGGTCGGCGTAGAGGAGGACCTCGTCGTGTTTACGATCGGCGATGAGGTAGACCGGGATGTTGGCCCTGGCGTAGACGTCGACCTTGGTGGCTGTGTCGTTCGTCCAGTTGGAGGACGTCACTTCCAGCACCATATGGAAGACATGCGGGGCATAGCAGTTCTTCTCGACGAGCGCGTCGTGGAAGTCGGCATCCACGAGTGACAGGTCCGGTACGGCGTAATCGTCCGGCCCGGTCGGCAACCACAGACCGACTCCCGACACCGTTCTCAGTCCAGCCTGCCGATCTCCGGCTTCGTGGCACGACACGATCAACCACGACAGTGTCACTTGATGCGGCCCATCGGGCGGCGGTGTCACAACAATGCTCCCGTTGAGGATCTCCACCCGGTGCCCGGGCAGCTCCTCCCAAAGCCAGTCGGCAGCATCAGCAAGCGACGACTCGTGCAGCATCACAGCCACGGCACCCTCCTCATCGGGAACACCCTCCACGAGCGTAACCAGGAACGGGCGGATTTCGCCCCCGATCACCCATTCGGAGGAATCACCCAGCTCAGAACGCATCCGACGCCACGTAAGTCCCCCAAACCCCCCGCAGCGCATTGCACACCTCGCCCACCGTCGCCCGGGCCCGCAACGCCTCCTTCATCGGGTACAGCACGTTGTCCTCCCCCTCGGCCGCCTTCTTCAGGGCGTCCAGGGCGGTGTCCACCGCCGCCTGGTCCCGCTCGGCCCGCAGCTTGGCAAGCCGCTCCGCCTGCTGGGCCTCGATCGCAGGGTCCACCCGAAGCGGCTCGTACGGTTCCTCCGCGTCGAGCTGGTACCGGTTGACGCCGACCACGACCCGCTCGCCGGAGTCGGTCTCCTGGGCGATCCGGTACGCGCTGCGCTCGATCTCCTCCTTCTGGAAGCCGTGCTCGATCGCTTCGACCGCGCCGCCCAGTTCCTCGACCCTCGTCATCAGCTCGACCGCCGCCGCCTCGACGTCGTCGGTCATCTTCTCGATGGCATAGGAGCCGGCGAAAGGGTCGACGGTCGCGGTCACGTCCGTCTCGTAGGCGAGCACCTGCTGGGTGCGCAGCGCCAGCCGCGCGGACTTGTCCGTCGGCAGGGCGATCGCCTCGTCGAAGGAGTTGGTGTGCAGGGACTGGGTGCCGCCGAGCACCGCGGCCAGGCCCTGCACCGCCACCCGGACCAGGTTCACCTCGGGCTGCTGGGCGGTCAGCTGCACGCCCGCCGTCTGCGTGTGGAAGCGCAGCATCAGCGACTTGGGGTTCCTCGCGCCGAACTCCTCCTTCATCACCCGCGCCCAGATCCGGCGGGCGGCACGGAACTTCGCCACCTCCTCCAGGAGCGTCGTACGGGCCACGAAGAAGAACGACAGGCGCGGGGCGAAGTCGTCGACGTCCATACCGGCCGCGACCGCCGTCCGGACGTACTCGATGCCGTCCGCGAGGGTGAACGCGATCTCCTGCGCCGGGGAGGCACCCGCCTCCGCCATGTGGTAGCCGGAGATCGAGATCGTGTTCCACTTCGGGATCTCGGCCCCGCAGTACTTGAAGATGTCCGCGGTCAGTCGCAGCGACGGCTTGGGCGGGAAGATGTACGTCCCGCGCGCGATGTACTCCTTCAGTACGTCGTTCTGGATCGTGCCGGTGAGCTCGTCGGCACTCACGCCCTGTTCCTCGGCGACCAGTTGGTACAGGAGCAGCAGCAGGGCGGCCGGGGCGTTGATCGTCATCGACGTGGAGACCTTGTCCAGCGGGATCCCGTCGAACAGCACCCGCATGTCGTCCACCGAGTCGATCGCCACGCCCACCCTGCCGACCTCGCCGTGCGCGATCGGCGCGTCCGAGTCGTGGCCCATCTGGGTCGGCAGGTCGAAGGCGACCGACAGCCCCGTCGTGCCGTGGGCGATCAGCTGCCGGTAGCGGGCGTTGGACTCCGTCGCCGTACCGAAACCGGCGTACTGCCGCATGGTCCAGGGGCGGCCGGTGTACATCGTCGGGTAGACGCCGCGGGTGAACGGGTACGACCCCGGCTCACCCAGTTTCTCGGCCGGGTCCCAGCCCGCCTGGTCCTGAGGCCCGTAGACCGGCTCGATGGGCAGCCCGGACTCCGACTCGCGCGTCATGGTCTGTCGCCTCCGTCTGAGCAGTTGGTCGCCAGGCACTCGCCAGTTCCTGAAACAACAATGCCGTGCCGTTCGCGAGCCGTCATTCGGGGGGAACATCTTCGGTGGTTGGTTCGACGGCCGGCTCGGTGGCTGGTTGGGTCGCGCGCGCGGATCGGTGAGACGACGGGGGTTGGGATGCGTACTACGGGCGTGGGGAGAACGATCGTCGCGCTGCTGGCGCTGGCCACGGTCTGCGGCTGCACGGTTCAGCCCGCCGACGAGGACGGGAAGTCCCGCTCGCCGGTGCACGTCGACGTCCCCGGCAGCACCCCTCCCAAGGCCTCCGCCGACACGGACGCCGACGACGCCGACGACGCCGGCTCCGGCTCCGGCTCCGGCTCCGGCGGGGACACCGACGCCGCCAAGGACACGAAGGGCGGCGAGCCGAGCGCGGCGCCCGCCTCGCCCGCGCCCGTCGTCCTGTGGTCGCGGGGCGACAGCGGAGGGGACGTCCGCGAGCTCCAGGCCCGGCTGCGTCAGGTCGCCTGGCTGTACGACGGGCCGACGGGGACGTACGACGACCTGACCGAGCAGGCGGTGGAGGGCTTCCAGGGCAAGCGCGGGCTGCCGAAGACGGGACGGACGGACAGCGTCACCTGGCAGCGGCTGCTCGGGATGACGCACGAGCCGGGCAAGTGGGAGCTGTACCTGATGGGCGGGCAGCCGGCCGCCGCGCCGGACCCGCGCTGTCTGACCGGCCGGGTGCTCTGCATCAGCAAGTCCAGCCGCACCCTGCGCTGGATGGTCGACGGCCGCACTCTCATGACGCTGCCGGTCCGCTTCGGCTCGCAGGGCACACCCACTCGCGAGGGTGTGTTCAGCATCTACTGGAAGTCCCGGCACCATGTGTCGACGCTCTACGACTCACCGATGCCGTACGCCATGTTCTTCAGCGGCGGCCAGGCCGTGCACTACTCGTACGACTTCGCCGCCCGTGGCTACTCCGGGGGCTCGCACGGCTGCGTCAACGTACGGGACGAGACGGCGATCGCGGATCTGTTCGCGCGGGTGGGGAACGGCGACAAGGTCGTCGTGTACTGGTGAGTCCCCGCGGCGCGGCCCGAGCGGGAGAGGTGGAGAGGTATGGGGCGCGGGCGGGACCGGGGGAACGTGTCCCGCCCGCGCCAGGTTGCACGAGCCGTGAGTACGGGGGGAACCCCGGCTCTGTGCGGCGGCCGATGACCAGTCGGCTCACTCATTACTGCGCCCCGGCCCCCGGAAACGTCACACCCCTCTGGCGGGAATTCTCGCCATGCGGGAAACCGCAGGTCAGAAGCTGTGTTGCTCAGACGGTGCGGGTGCCGGTGCCGGTGCCGGTGCCTTCGGCGGAGTCGTGACGGTTGCCGCCGGAACCCCGGTGCGGCCTGTCGGTTCCGCCGTCGCCGCCCTCGCCCCTGCCCCGGTGGCCTCTGCCGTCACCGTGACCGTCGTCGTCCTTGTCGGACTCGCGGTCCTTCTTCGTACGCTCTTTGCGGTCCTTCTTCGTGCGGTCCTTCGTCGTCCGGTTCTTGACGTCGTTGTCCGCGGACGCGCTGTCGGCCAGCACCACCTTGCAGTACTTCTTCACGTGCGAGGCTCCGCCCGCCGCGCCCTCCAGGGTGTGCCTGCGGTCGGCGGTCAGTCCCTTGCCGTCTCGCATGTCACGGCAGGCCGAGAGGGCGCCGGGCGAGGCGTTCCCCGGGCGTCCGGCCCGGCCGTCGGAGCCGGCGGTGGTGCCGGGGTCCGCGGTGGAGCCCTCGCGTGCGGTGTCGCGTGAGGTGCCCCGGCCGGGGCCGGTGGTGCCGTCGGGCGACGGCTCGCCCTGCGAGCTCTTGGGGGACGGTGGGACGAGGGGGCGGTCCGGTGTCGCCGGGGCGGAGGCCGACGCGCCGGGATCCGGTTCGGCCTCGCCGGACAGCGCCGGCAGGACTCCGGTTCCGACCGCGAGGGCGACCGAGGCGACCATGCCGACGGCCAGCGCGGCGGCCAGTCCCACGCGGATCGAACGGCCTCGGCGGGGGCGCGGGACGTCCCGGTCAGGGCCGCCGATGCGCACGAGTCCGACGTCGGAGGTGCCGATGCGGGCGCGCTCTCCGGGGCCGGTCCAGCCGCCGGCCCGTCCGTCGGTCCGGCCCGCGGCCGGCCCCTCGGCCAGGCCTTCGGCGCGGGCCGCGCGGAAAGCGGCCAACGCGGCGGCCTCACCGGGGAGTTCGGCGCTGGTGGGCGCGGTTTCCACGGACAGCGCGTCCAGGGTCTTGGCGAGCCTTTCGGCCTCGTCGCGGTCGGCCACATCGACGGCTTCGAGGGACTCTCCGCTCAGCAAACGCTCCGCCGTTTCGCGGTCCAGCCACCTGTACTGCTCGTCGGCCATCACATGTCCTTCTGCGTCCGCGCTCGCGTATGCGTCACACCGGCGGACGTCACCGCACCTCCGCGCGGTTCTCTCTGGGGTGGCAGGGCGTCGAGGACACCGGCCGATTCCGGATCCTCGCCGAGGAGTTCGGCGAGCCGCTTCAGACCGCGGTGCGCGGCCGTCCGTACGGCGCCCGGGCGCTTGCCGAGTGTCTCGGCCGCGCTCTTCGCGTCGAGGCCCACGACCACGCGCAGCACGACCGCCTCGGCCTGGTCCTGCGGCAGCCGGGCGATGAGGGAGAGCGTGGTGTCGGTGGCCAGGGCCTCGATGGCCTCGCCCGCGGTGTCGGACTCGGCGGGCTTGCCGGTCAACTCGGTCTCGTCGCCGACCATCGCGGGGCGACGCCCCCGCATGCGGATGTGGTCCAGGGCGCGGTTGCGGGCTATCCGGGCGGCCCAGCCGCGGAACCGGTCCGCGTCGCCGCTGAACCGCTCCAGGTCACGGGCTATCTGCAGCCAGGTCTCGGATGCCACGTCCTCGGCGTCCGGGTCTCCGACCAGTGTCCGGACGTACCCGAGCAGCCGCGGGTGCACGGCGCGGTACACAGTCCGGAACGCGGTCTCGTCCCCGTCCTGTGCCGCGAGCACCGCGGCGGTCAGCTCCGCGTCGTCCCCCAGCACCCGTGCTTACCTCAAAAGATGGTCGAGTCGATGGTCGCTTCGAGCCGGCTTCACGACCGGCTTCGCGCCGACCCCGAGCCGAAGATGGTTGCGGTGATCGCGCAACTTCCATGCCCGGCGCGAAAGGCACGTTACGACCTGAAACCACTGCTCGTCCATGTCCGTCCACGATGCAGCCACCTGAGCACGAATCCTGACGGCAGGACCCACTGCCGCTCGGTCCACCAGAACGGTGTGACAGAAAACGCAGTCGCGGCGCTGTAGGAGATACGGGCCGCCGCGCGACCCGTGCCAGTGCGACGGCCGGGGCCTCTCCTGTGGGGGGTGGCGGCCCCGGCCGTTGCTTGGCCGCTCGCCCACGGGGCCGTACGACTACTTCTTCTCAGCCTTCGGTTCGGCCTGGCGGTTGTTGGCGTTCTTGCCGGTGTCCTCGTTCTTGCCGTCGTCGTTCTTGCCGGTGTCCTCGGCCTTGGGGTCGGCCTCGCCCTTGTTGTCGTCCTTGGCCTTGGCCGTCGACTCCACCAGTCGCTCCGCGCAGTAGGCACGGACGTTCGCCTGGCCGCCCGCTGCCGTGGCGAGCCGCTGCCAGGCCGTCGAGTCGCGCGCCTTGCCGTGGGGCGCGACGCGTTCGTACGCCCGGCAGTGAGCCAGGGTGTCCTTCGCGGTGGCCGGCCGGTCCGAGGGCGCGGCGTCGGCGTGTGAGTCGGGGGCAGGGCGGGAGGACGGGGCGCTCGGGCGGGCCTCGGTGCTCGCCGCCGGGTGCGGACGGCCGGGCCCGTCCTCCGCACCGTGCGTGTCGTGGCCCGCCGAACCGATCGCCGCGAACGCGACACCGCCCAGCGTGAGGCTCGCAAGAACCACGGAGAGCGTCGCCCGCACCGACCGAGCACCCCACCTCCGCTCACGGGGCCGCCAGTCGTCCCGGCGCCGGGTACGCGACCGGTGCGCGCCCGCGTCCCGTGCGGTCCGGAAGGCGGCCACGGCCCGCGACTCGTCCTCGCCGTCGAGCCGGCCCTCGCGCAGGGCGGCGCGGAGCAGGGCCTCCAGTTCCAGGGTGGCGGCGGAACCGGGCGCGGTGTCGGAGGCGGGGTGCACACGCTGACGGCCGGGTGTCCCGTTGCCGCTCTGCCGCTCACCCATGCCGTGTCCGTCCCTGTCTGTCTCTGTCCGTCTCTGTCCGTCGCAGGCCGGCCTGTTCGTCCCGTCCCGTCCGGTGGTCCGGCCGGCCCATCCGGGCGGTCGGCGTCCGGTGGCCTTCGCCTGTCACGTCGACTCCCCCAGCGTCCGGGGACTGTCATCCGTCACACCCTGGTCGCCCAGTTGGTCGGCCAGCCGCTTCAGACCCCGGTACGCGGCCGTCCGTACCGCGCCGGGCCGCTTGCCGAGGACGCGTGCGGCGGCGGGGCCGTCCAGGCCTACGACCACCCGCAGCAGCACCGCCTCCGCCTGGTCGCGGGGCAGACCCCGGACCAGGTCGAGGGCGTGCCCCGTGGAGATGGACTCCAGCGCCTGGTCGTGTGTGCTGCTGGGCCCCGGCAGCTCCAGTACGTCCTGTTCGAGCGTCGCCGGCTTCGGCCGTACCTTCTGCCGGCGCAGATGGTCCAGCGCCCGGTGCCGGCCGATCGTCGCGCTCCAGCCACGGAACCCCGCGCCGTCGCCCTTGAACCGGCCGAGGTCCCGGGCGATCTCCAGCCAGGCGTCGGAGGCCACGTCCTCGGCCTCGTCACCGACGATCCCGCGCAGATACCCGAGCAGTCCGGGCTGCACGATCCGGTAGGCGACCGCGAAGGCCGCCTCGTCACCCTGCTGGGCCCGCGCGACGGCCGCGCCCAGTTCCCCGTCGTACGCCTGCGCGCGTCGGGGTACCGCTCCCTGACCCAAGAACTGTCCTCGTCCGTACCGAGTCCGTGGCGGATCCGCGGCCCCCGGCACAGCCGCCGTCTGCCTCCGCCCACACGGTCATCAGCGCCGAATCCCACGAAAGTGTCACTGTGTGCCCGCGGTCTCCCGGCTCACGCGTTCGACCGTCCGCCGCCACCTGGCGACCGCGACGGTGAAGGCACTCACCCACGCCGCACCCGCTCGCCGGCCGCGGCGTTCGCCAGAACCGGTCGACGGAGACGGTCGGGCTACGGCCGCGTCGACCCGTCGGTCGCGTCGCGGCACAGCAGGCGCAGCGATCCGTCTCCCGTGAAGCAGCGGCGCGCCTCGTCGATCGGGTCCCACAGTTTGCCGTCCGGGGTGCGGATCCAGTGGTCGCCGCCGGTCGCCCACCACTCGGCGGCGGACTGCCGGGCGATCACCTCACCGGCGTACGCGCCGAAGCCGCGCAGCACGCTGTCCACGGCGGCGTAGGGCGTCTCCTCCCGGCGCAGCTGGTCGATCATCCGGTCGACGCGCCACAGACTCTGCGCCGAGTAGTCGAGCCGCAGTCGCGCCCCCTCGCGCATCGTCGCCACCGCGTCCGCCGCCCACCGCACGGGCTTCGCCGCAGCTGAGGGCCTGGTTTCCTGGTGTGTCGTCACATCCCGGAAAGCGCCACGGCACAGGGATTCGTCACCCGGATCCGAGGGGTGCCCGGGACCGGTGCAGGACCGACCCACCTCCACCGCACGACAGTCACAGGACCCGCCCGGCGTCGAGGTTTACGCCGCTCAGCCCCGCTTCCCCCGGGCCCGCCGCGACACCACCGCACGGAGCACCCGCCGGCCCTCCGTCGAGACCTCCAGCGCCCGGCGCAGCCCGCCCACGCCGTGTTCGGAGAGCAGCTCCAGAACGGCGACCTGACGGCGCAGCTCGGCGGCGACGAGCGGCGACATGCCGTCCGTACGGCCCTCCCGGCGGGCGCCGACCGAGGCGGCGTCGGCCTCCTCGGGGGCCGCGCCTTCGAGGAGCCGGTGGATCCGGAGCGCGGCGACCGAGCAGGCGTCGGCCCACAACCGCACCTCGGCGGCGTCGGGCGCGGACGGGGTGGCGGCGAGCATCCGACGGGTGAGCAGCACGGCCTCCCCAGGGCTCGCGTGGTCGTGGCCGAGCTTTCCGCGCACCTGCTCCAGCCGTTCGCCCCAGGCACCGGCGTCCACATCGTCCGCGAGTCCGGCCCACAGCGGCCGCAGGATCTCGTCGTCGCCTCCCAGCAGGGGCAGACACCGATCCAAACAGGCCAACCCACTCGCGGCCAGTCCGCGCTCGTCGGCCTGAGCGATCAGTTCCACCAGGCTCATCCGCGTCTCCCACGCCGGGCGGTCATCCCTAACGGAACCCGCTTTGCCCCTTACTGCGTGCGACGGACCGGGAGTGTCACAGGGGCACCACGCCGAGCCGGTCGAGCAGCCGGAAGAACAGGTTTTCGGCCAACTCGTTCGCGGCGGGGTCGGGGTCCGCTCTCAGCACGTCGAGCAGCGGTTCCGGGGCCACGGTGTGCCCGGCCTCGGCGGCCCAGGCGACGGCCCGCTCGGCGGCGTCCCGGGGCTGGAGGAAGTAGTCCTCAAGGACCGGCCCCGCCATCCCGCCCTCGCCGTCCTCTCCGAGTCCGTCACCCTCGTCGCCCCCGTCGCCCCCGCCGCCCCCGTCGATCCCGTCGATCCCGAGTCGCGCCGCCATCGCCGCCCGCCCCAGGCACGTCGTCCACGCCCCGCTCTCCGGCCCCGCCGCCTCCACGACCGCCGACGCGCTGTCCATGACGTATCCGAAGAGCGCCGGCGCCCCGGTCTCCCCGGCGAGCGCGTTCATGTTCCCGACGTCGCCGACGCTGCTCGGGTACTCCCAGACCTGCCACCCGTCCGGCGCCGACACCCGCAGGGTGATGCCCTCGGCGTCCGCCAGCGCGCCCAGCTCGGCGAGCGGCAGCTCTGCGCGGCCCACGACGAAATAACCCCAGTAGCCCATGCCCGTTCCCCCCGGTGGCTCGATGCGGCTCGGCGCAGCTCAGTGCGGCGCAGTGCGACTCGGGCCGAATACACCACAGTCGTACGCCCGTTCGCAGGCGGACCGGACAATCCGCCCCCGACGCGCTCCCCGCCGTGCCCTCATCACGCCCTCATCACGCCCTCGCGACGCCCGTCGGCTCAGCCCAGCCGGTCGGCGAGCGCCCTGAACTCCGTCCAGGACAGCTCCGGACTGGCCGGGTCCCACAGCTTCTGCACGGTCGCCCGCAGCGGCATCCGGACGCCGGCCGCGACCTGCGCCTCGGTCTGCGCGTCCGACAGATCGCACCAGACCGCGAAGGACCCGCCGAGGATCTGGTCGTCGTACTTCGCGGGCACCGGCTGCGTGCCGCGCACGACGAGCGGTGTCCACTGTTCGTAGATCCGCTGTCCGGTCGGATAGACGAAGGTCAGAGGCTCTCCGAGGACGTAGTACAGGAACTCGTCGTTGTAGTTGACGATCTTCCGACCCTCCCTCAGATACTCCAACGGCTGCCGCGCCCCGATCTCCTTGCCCGTCCAGTAGGCCACCTGGATGTCCTTGTCGGGCTGCACGGACGTACCCCGGAAGAAGCCGTCGTTCCAGGCGCGGGGGTTCTTGTCGTGGGCGCGGACCGTGTCGGCCCGGTCATTGAGCCAGCCGGTGGTGAGGTCGGCGACGGTCGCGCCGGAGCCGTAGGCGTCGGTGGCGGCTTTGGCCAGCTGCGGATAGGACGCCTGCGGATCGGACACCGTCAGCGCCTGGTACTCGTCGCCGCCGAGATGCCACGGTGTGCCGGGGAAGAGGCCGGCGTACTCGTTCAGCAGGTCGTCGACGATCTCCCCGGCCGCCGGATCGGAGATGTCGACCGCGCCCCGCGTCGCCACGCCCTGCGCGTTGCGCAGCTGGAGGTCCGGGTGCGCGGCGATCACGGCGCCCAGATGCCCCGGCGAGTCGATCTCCGGCACGACCGTGATGTGCCGACTGGCAGCGAGGTCGACGATCTTCTTGACCTGCGCCTTCGTCAAATGCTGCTGGGACACGATCTCCGGGTGGGAGTCGGACTCGATCCGGAATCCCTGGTCGTCCGAGAAGTGCAGCCCCAGCTGGTTGAACTTGAGATCGCCGAGCTCCCGGACGCGGTCCTCGATCCACTCCGCCGTGAAGTGCTTGCGCGCGATGTCCAGCATGAACCCGCGCACCGGCTTGGCCGGCTCGTCGCGCACCACACCCTCCGGCGCCGTGCCCCCTCCGTGCACCTCCTGCTTGAGCGTGCGGGTCCCGTAGAACACCCCGGCCTCCGCAGGCCCGCTGATGTTCACCCGTCCGCCGCGCACGGTCATGGAGTACGACTCCGGGTCCGCGCCCTCGTCGTCGTTCAGCGTCAGTCGTACGTCCCCGGCGCACACGTCGTCCTTCGCGCCCCCGTACGCAAGCCCCAGCTCACCGGCGACCAGCCGGCCCTCGTCGGCCAGCTCCCGGTCGCTCACCACGACCCGCAGCCCCTTCGCCGGCTTCCAGCCGGGGCCGCGCGCCGGGGTGTGCGCGCGGACGGCGGGGATGGTGCGCGGTGTTCTGGACAGCGGGTACGAGCGGGTGGGCGCGGGACTCTGGGACTTCGAGACGCCGGCCGAGGGGCACGCGGACGCGTCCTGCGAGGGCTGCCGCTGCGCCGACACCAGGGGCCCGTCGTCACCGCCGTCCCCGCCGGTGGCCCACATTCCGAGACCCACCGCGGCCGCGACCGTCACGACAATCACCGCGACGATCAGCACCCACGTCCGGTTCAACGGCTTCTTCTGGTTCAACGCCTTGTTCGCCGATGTCCGGCGCCTGTGCCCACTCACTGCGCCAACCTAGGCCCTCGGGACATCCGCATCTGTCCACCACACGTTCTGAAACTCTCCCGTTCGGATGAAATTCGGGCATTCGTCGGACACGAGATGTCCGCTCTCGATAGCGTGGCGCCACATCTCTCACACCACCTCACGCCATCACCTGCCGAAACACACGTGACGCCCACACACCTCCCTGGCCAAGTCGCCATACCCTCGCTGCCCGCGCAGACCCGGGACACACCCGGCCCGCGTTCCCCACTTGAGCACTTCAACACCGCCCCGGCCGATGACCTGGAGCCCTTCCTCCTCACCTGCCTCCGCAGCCTCCGCTGGGCCCACCGCATCAGCGCCCACCGCCCGTACCCGACGCTGGACGCCCTCTTGGCCGCGTCCGACGAGGCGGCGTACGACCTGACGCTCGGGGATCTGTCGGAAGCCCTGGCCGGAGAATCGCTACCGGTACTGCCGGAGAGCGCGTACTCGGCCGCTCACATGGCCCTGGACGCGGCCCACGCGGCCTACGAGGCCCGATTCGGACACACGTTCGCCATCTGCCTGGACGGAGTCCCCCCTTCGGAGTTCGCCGACCACCTCCTGGCCGCCATCCGGTCACGATTGGCAAACGATGCGGAGGAAGAACGGGTGGTCACAGCGGAGGAACTCCGGCGTCTCGCGAGAGGACGGCTGGTGAGCCGTCTGAGGGACGCGGGAAACAGCGCGACCAGCCACAACGGCACCGCGCCGGGCATCGGACGAGGCCACCCCCTCCGATAGGCGCCCGTTAATAGCCCGTCCGTGCCCTTTGGGCTGCCGTTTTGATCACATGGCCAGACCCCGGCGCAGCCCACCGGCAGCGCATCGCTACGATGCTGGGGGCCGGTGGACCGTACCCGGCCGGGCCCGTCCGACACCCGAAGCCGGCGCGGCCCCAATCCCCGCTCCCGGAGGGTTCTTCCGTGCCGGCTGGAACGCTGTACCGCGGCCGGGAAGGAATGTGGTCCTGGGTGGCTCATCGAGTCACCGGCGTCCTCATCTTCTTCTTCCTGTTCGTTCACGTCCTGGACACCGCGCTCGTCCGTGTCTCCCCAGAGGACTACGACAAGGTCGTGGCCACCTACAAGACCCCGCTCGTCGCGTTGCTGGAGTACGGCCTCGTCGCCGCCATCCTCTTCCACGCGCTCAACGGCCTGCGCGTCATCGCCGTCGACTTCTGGTCGAAGGGCCCGCGCTACCAGAAGCAGATGTTCTGGGCCGTCGCCGGCGTATGGGTCGTGCTGATGCTCGGGGCGATCTACCCCGTCCTCGGCCACGCCGCTCGTGAACTGTTCGGGAGCTGACCCGCATGTCCACTACTGAGAAGACCGCGGCCGGTATCGGCCCCGTCGAGGGCCAGTCCCTCTACAGCGTCGACAACCCCGCCCCGTTCATCGAGGCCCCGCGCCAGCGCACCAAGAAGACCCCGAAGTCCACGCGGGGCAACTTCGAGATGGCCGCCTGGCTGTTCATGCGCCTGTCCGGCATCGTGCTGGTCGTCCTGGTCATCGGCCACCTGCTGATCCAGCTCGTGCTCGACGGCGGCGTCTCCAAGATCGGCTTCGCCTTCGTGGCGGGCCGCTGGGCGTCCCCGTTCTGGCAGGTCTGGGACCTGCTGATGCTGTGGCTCGCCATGCTGCACGGCGCCAACGGCCTGCGCACGATCATCAACGACTACGCGGAGCGCGCGAACACCCGGCTATGGCTGAAGGGCCTGCTCTACACGGCCACGGTGTTCACCATCCTGCTGGGCACGCTGGTGATCTTCACCTTCGACCCGAACATCCGCTAGGCACCGGGGCTGCGAGAATCATGAAGATCCACAAGTACGACACCGTCATCGTCGGCGCCGGTGGTGCGGGCATGCGCGCGGCCATCGAGTCGACGAAGCGCAGCCGCACCGCGGTGCTCACCAAGCTCTACCCCACCCGCTCCCACACGGGCGCCGCGCAGGGCGGCATGGCCGCCGCGCTGGCCAACGTGGAGGAGGACAACTGGGAGTGGCACACCTTCGACACGGTCAAGGGCGGTGACTACCTGGTCGACCAGGACGCCGCCGAGATCCTGGCGAAGGAGGCCATCGACTCGGTCCTCGACCTGGAGAAGATGGGCCTGCCGTTCAACCGGACGCCCAACGGGACGATCGACCAGCGCCGCTTCGGCGGTCACTCCCGCAACCACGGCGAGGCCCCGGTCCGCCGTTCCTGCTACGCGGCCGACCGCACCGGCCACATGATCCTCCAGACGCTGTACCAGAACTGCGTCAAGGAGGGCGTGGAGTTCTTCAACGAGTTCTACGTCCTGGACCAGCTGATCACCGAGGTCGACGGCGTGAAGCGGTCGGCCGGTGTCGTCGCCTACGAACTGGCGACCGGCGAGATCCACGTCTTCCAGGCGAAGGCCGTGATCTACGCGTCCGGCGGCTGCGGCAAGTTCTTCAAGGTGACGTCGAACGCGCACACGCTGACGGGCGACGGCCAGGCCGCGGTCTACCGCCGGGGCCTGCCCCTGGAGGACATGGAGTTCTTCCAGTTCCACCCGACCGGCATCTGGCGCATGGGCATCCTGCTGACGGAGGGCGCCCGTGGTGAGGGCGGCATCCTCCGCAACAAGGACGGCGAGCGCTTCATGGAGAAGTACGCGCCGGTGATGAAGGACCTGGCGAGCCGGGACGTCGTCTCGCGGTCCATCTACACGGAGATCCGCGAAGGCCGTGGCTGTGGCCCCGAGGGCGACCACGTCTACCTGGACCTCACCCACCTCCCGCCGGAGCAGCTGGACGCCAAGCTCCCGGACATCACCGAGTTCGCGCGCACCTACCTGGGCATCGAGCCGTACACGGACCCGATCCCGATCCAGCCCACCGCGCACTACGCGATGGGCGGCATCCCGACGAACGTCGAGGGTGAGGTCCTGAGCGACAACACGACGGTGGTCCCGGGCCTGTACGCGGCCGGCGAGGTCGCCTGTGTGTCGGTGCACGGCGCGAACCGCCTGGGCACGAACTCCCTCCTGGACATCAACGTGTTCGGCAAGCGCGCGGGCATCGCCGCCGCCGAGTACTCCCAGAAGGCCGACTTCGTCGAGCTGCCGGAGAACCCCGCGGAGCTGGTGATCGCCCAGGTGGAGCGGCTCCGCGACGCCACCGGCACCGAGCGGGTCTCGGTGCTGCGCCGCGAGCTGCAGGAGACCATGGACGCGAACGTCATGGTGTTCCGCACCGAGCAGACGATCAAGACGGCGGTCGAGAAGATCGCGGAACTACGCGAGCGCTACCTGAACGTCTCGATCCAGGACAAGGGCAGGCGGTTCAACACGGACCTGCTGGAGGCCGTCGAGCTGGGCAACCTGCTCGACCTGGCCGAGGTCATGGCCGTGTCCGCGCTGGCCCGCAAGGAGTCCCGCGGCGGTCACTACCGCGAGGACTACCCGAACCGCGACGACGTCAACTTCATGCGCCACACCATGGCGTACCGCGAGGTGGGCGACGACGGCAGCGAGACCGTCCGCCTGGACTACAAGCCGGTCGTCCAGACCCGCTACCAGCCGATGGAGCGTAAGTACTGATGGCAACCCCGACCCTGGACAAGACGGACGCGGCCGGCACGCCCGAGCCCGGCTTCGCCGACTCGCCCTACATCACCGCCACCTTCCGGGTGCGCCGCTTCAACCCGGAGGTCTCCGCCGAGTCGACCTGGGAAGACTTCCAGCTGGAGATCGACCCGAAGGAGCGCGTCCTCGACGCCCTCCACAAGATCAAGTGGGAACTGGACGGCACCCTGACCTTCCGCCGCTCCTGCGCCCACGGCATCTGCGGCTCCGACGCCATGCGGATCAACGGCAAGAACCGCCTCGCGTGCAAGACGCTGATCAAGGACATCAACCCCGAGAAGCCGATCACGGTCGAGGCCATAAAGGGCCTGACGGTCCTGAAGGACCTGGTCGTCGACATGGACCCGTTCTTCCAGGCGTACCGCGACGTCATGCCCTTCCTCATCACGAAGGACACCAACGAGCCGACCCGGGAGCGCCTCCAGACCGCCGAGGACCGCGAGCGCTTCGACGACACCACGAAGTGCATCCTCTGCGCCGCCTGCACCTCGTCGTGCCCGGTCTTCTGGAACGACGGCCAGTACTTCGGCCCGGCCGCCATCGTGAACGCCCACCGCTTCATCTTCGACTCGCGTGACGAGGCGGGCGAACAGCGCCTGGAGATCCTCAACGACCGCGACGGCGTGTGGCGCTGCCGCACCACGTTCAACTGCACGGACGCGTGCCCGCGCGGTATTGAGGTCACCAAGGCGATCCAGGAGGTGAAGCGGGCGCTGATCACGCGCCGCTTCTGAGCCGTTTCGGCTGCGTGTGTGAGGTCCCGTCTCCGTCTCCAGGCCATCTGCCCGGGGCGGGGGCGGGACCTTCCTCTTTTCCCTCTACCGGCGGCCTGGGCGCTCGTTGACCGCGGTCAGGTCCACCTCGATATCGAAGGGGACCGAGAGCTTGAGGCGGTCATGGAAAATCCCGCTGAGAGCGTACGCCTTCGTGGCAGGGTCGAGCTCGTAGACGTAGACGACAGGGAGGCCCCTGTCCTCGTCCTGCTCTACCCGCCAGAAGTGCCTCACCCCAGCCGCCGCGTACTTGCCGGGCTTGACTTTCCGGTCCCGTTCACGGGAGTCGGGGGATACGACCTCAACGGCGAGGATGACGTCCTCGGGCTTGTGCCAGGTCTGGTCAGGGCCCGAGTCGGCTTCCACGGGAATCACCAAGATGTCCGGTTCGGGCCGGTTCTTCTCGTCCAGCCTGACGGTGAATTCGCGATCGACATCCAGGTGGTCCGGCGCCTGCACCAGCAAGCTGTACTCCAGCAGACGCATGCAGCGCAGATGGAACCGGGTCTGCGGACTCATAAAAACGAGACTCCCGTCGATCAACTCCGTGTGCGGCGGGAGGCCCGGAATCCGGTCGAGGTCGTCCGCGGTCCAGCCTTCGGGAGGCGGAATGGGCCAGCGGTACACCGGCTCGTCGTCCAGCCCGTTGTCGGATGCGGCGCTCATTAGTGCTCCCATGGGACGGAGTCTCGCCTGACGATTCAGCGTACCCACGGGGAATGACAGCCGCCTCACCTCAACGAGTGATCCAACGGACGGTCGCCTCCGGACACGTGGCGAGGGCCGTTCCGGCCGACCTCCCGACTTCGCACCACAGCAGCTTCCCGCCCCGACCGAAGAGGTCGTCCCCGAGCGGATAGCCACCCCACGCCTCCGCGTAATGGCATACGAGGAACAGCCCACGCCCGCCGTCGGCGTCGGCCGGCACGGGACAGAGGGGGCCTGATCGCTTGTCGAAGGGAGGCGGGATGTGCGGGTTGGCGTCCCAGACGCTCACCCGTAGCCGACCGCGGTCGAGACCACGGAGCCGGAGGGTCGCGGGGCCGGTCGAGTACCGGTAGGCATTGGTGACCAGCTCCGATGCCAACAGCTCGGCACTGTCCAGGAGTTGGGACATGTCGTGGCCCGCGAGAACGGCACGGAGGGTGGCCCGGGCGATGCGCGCGGCGCGCGGGTCGTGGGGCAGTTGAAGCGCGTACGCCCAAGTTGGGGACACTTCGCACTGCGACGGGGATACGGTGACCATGAACGTCTCCTGCGGTGTGGGAACTTGGCTCGCTCGACGGCCCGGCCGGGCGGCGGTTGTGCCGCACGCATGGGGTGCGGCGCGGTGCGCTTCCGGGTTGTCTGCTGGGCTGGTTGAGCGGCTCGGGTCTCACCGTAGACTTCGAACCCTGAAGGTTTTGCTCAACTCTGCAAAACCTTCAGGGTTTTACCTCGTGTGAGTGACCCCCACATCAGGTGTACGGAACGGAGCCAGGACATGGCAGCACGGACCGCCCCCACGGCACGTCGTCTCCGCATCGGCAGCGAGCTGCGCCGACTGCGGGAACGAGCCGGCCTGACTGCCGCCGAAGCCTCCCGGTCGCTGGGCACCACACAGGCCCAGATGAGCAACATCGAGGCCAACCGCTTCGGTATCAGCGCGGAGCGCGTGCGCACACTGGCCCACATCTACGGCTGCACCGACCACTCCCTGGTCGATGCCCTCGCGGACATGGCCGCCGACCGCACCCGCGGTTGGTGGGAGGAATACCGGGACACCCTGCCGTCCCGGCTCCTGGACCTCGCGGAGCTGGAGCATCACGCCACCGCTCTACGCGTGACCCAGGTCATCAACATTCCCGGTCTGCTGCAGACACCGGAACACGCCCGCGCGCTGTTTCGCGAAGCCGTTCCGACACTGCGCCCGCACGAGATCGAGTACCGCATCTCTCACCGCATCAAGCGCCAGACAATCCTGCACCGCAAGCAGCCGACGCCCTACACGGCGATCGTCCACGAGGCCGCCCTGCGTATGCAGTTCGGCGGCCGTGAAGTGGCGAAGGCCCAGTTGAAGCATCTCACCGAGGTCAGCGAGCAGACCGACGTCGCCCTCCGCGTGATCCCGTTCAACGGCACCTCATTTCCCACCACCGGCCACGCCGTCGACTACTTCCGCGGCCCGGTTCCCGCCCTCGACACCGTGGAGGTGGACACTGCGCATGGCGGTCAACTCATCGATGCCGCCGGACAATTGGAGAAGTACCGACTCGTCCTTGACCGGATGGAGGCAGTCGCACTGAAGCCTGTTGCGTCCCGCGACCTCATCCACCACATCGCCCAAGACATCTGAGAGAAGCCCCGTGACCGAACCAATCTGGCAGAAGTCGACCTACAGCGAAGAAGGCTCCGCCTGCGTCTACCTCGCCACCACCCCCACCGGAACGATCCTCCTCCGAGAGAGCGACGAACCGGAAACGATCCTCACCATCGGCCCGCGCGAACTCCATGCCCTGATAACCACCATCAGACCCCGTCACCAGGGGCCCGCCTCATTCGCGTCGGCCGCCCATACCCTCCAGCTCCGTCCAGACCGTCCAGTCCGTCCGGATGCCGTCAGAACCCCACCCACTCCTCCGGATTCCGCTTGATCTCGCTCAACAGCCGACCGAACAACTCCCGGTCAATAAGAATCCCGGCGTACTGCTCCTGCACGCGTGTGCCGTTGATCACGGCGGTGGGTGTCCCCGGCCCCTTCGGAGCATCCCAGTCATTCTCGTAAGCCTTCTCCGACCTGACGACGAAGTCGCGGTACTTCATCGTCTTGACTGCGGAGTCGAAGACAGGGCCACGCAGTCCCTCCACCTGGCCGGCCAACTCAAGAAGCTTCGCGACCGTAAAACCGTCCACGGATTCCTCGGGCTGATTCTTGTAGAGCACGGCGTGGTACTCGGCGAACTTCCCCTCCTCCAAGGCGGCACGCAGAGCGTTGACGGCTCTCTTCGAGCCGCCTCCCCCCAACCTGTCGTCCAAGAAGGAAGCCAGCGTGTACTCGGTCAACACGCTGCGTTGCACGGTGAGATCATGCGCTGCGGGGCCACCGCCGGTCTGCTCGAACTCCTCGCACACGGGGCAGCGCGGGTCCTCGTAGAGGCGCAGGGTGACCGGTGCCTCCGGGTCCCCGACGCGGATGGTCGTACCGTCCGAGGCAAGCTTCTCGGGCAACGCCCCCATGCCCGAATAGGCAACCTTCCCGTCCCTCGTTACGGGCCGGCTCCCGCACCCACTGAGCGCCAGGGCCAGCGCAACGGCCACCACGGCAGCCACCGGTCTTACCCCACCCCATGTCTTCAACCTGCACAGCCTCTCTTGCAGCCCTCTCTGGCCCCTGCCAGATCGAGCTGATCATCATGAATTCCCTGGAGCAGTATGTGAGGTTGCGGTACGCCGTTCAACCGCACGCAGACGTGCTCGCACATCATCGAATTCACGAAAGTGATCCATGCCTGTCGCGGTCATCCTCAGTCGTGGCCGCAACCGTCGACCAACCCCAGCAGCCGTGCTCGATCACGGAGTAGCACCCGCCGCGAATTCGGGAAAGGCGTCCTCCCATGTTTCGCGCGGATCGAGCACCGCGTCTCGCACCGCATCAAACGGCAGGAAATCCTGCACCGCGAAGAGCCCCCGCCCTACACGGCGATCATCCATGAGGCCGCACTCCGCATGCGCTTCGGCGACCGTGCCACCGTCCGGGGCCAGCTCCTACACCTCAACGAGATCAGCCAACTCGACCACGTCACGATCACCGTCATCCCCTTCGACAGAGGACCTTTCCACACCTCGGGCCAGGGCATCGACTACTTCCACGGCCCGGTACAGCAACTGGACACAGTCCAGCTCGACGCCGACCATGGCGCAGAACTCATCGACTCCCCCGCACAGTTGGAGCGCTACCGACTGATCCTCGACCAGACCACGCAAGCAGCGCTCCCCGCGGCCGATTCCCGCGACTTCATCTCCCAACTCGCCCAAGACCTCTGAAGGAGCCCTCCGTGCCCGAACTCCACTGGCAGAAATCCACATACAGCCAGGAGGCCTCCGCCTGCGTCTACCTCACCGCCACTCCCACCGGAACGATCCTCCTGCGCGAGAGCGACGAGCCGGAAACGAGGCTCACCACGGGCCCCCGCCAACTCCACGCCCTGATAGCCGGCCTCAGACTCCATCTCTGCATCCGAGCCACGACGCCACAGCTTTGATATCGCGCTGCAAGGTGGCCAACCGAACCGCGCAGAGTTGATCGCCCTGACGCCCTCGGCAGCACCCCCCGAATCTGCCGAAAGGTCACGACTCAGACGCGCCGAACTCTGCAATCTTGTTCATTTGTTAGCTGACGAGATCATCAGGAATCCTGGCCAGCTTCTTCTCGTCCCGCACCCTCGGCGAGTTGCGCTTGTGGAACATCGCGACCGTCGCCTCTTTTCGGACAACCACGACTGCATGGGAATCCCTCACCGACTCGTCATCCGGAACGAAAATACCTGAACGAGCCGCAATGACACCGATTCGTCTCCGTATCCAGGATCAGGTTGCGCCTCGACCCTCTCATAGTCGAATGACTGGTCAGCATCCTTGAAGTTCGTACATTTCTCGGCCATGGGATCACATCCGCAAACACGCGGAGTTACCCATTCCATCCCATAAAATCACTCCGGAATCCATTCGAGAAGCGCGGGAATGTGACGGTGATCATTTGACTCCATAGTCATGACCACCCTCTTTCCACAAGCCTCCCCCACCTCACTCATGAAATCCACTACACAGCGGAAGGAATCCGCACTTTCGACGTCGGTCGGATCGAACGTGAATTCGATCTCACTGGACTGGAAGAAGTGGCATGAGAACCAGACGGTTCCGACTTTGGCGGAAAAAGTTGCACTCTCTTCCGCGTTTGAGGCGAGGATGGAAAACAACTCACCAGCGTTCCTTTTCAGGTCAACAGGTAACTGCGGAAGCGTTGTCGAGAAATGCGTCTCACTCGAATGCAGGCAAAGACGGGCGATGACCCTACTCCAGTCATCCTCCGACGCATCCAGGACACACACATCCCGAAGGGCACCGTCCACTTCAAACATACGGCTGTCGTAAATCACTGTCGCCCCCATACTCATTACAGGAATCCTTCGAAATTCAAGGATCCTCCACGCATGCTCCACCTCGCACCCCATCCGCCGGGTATTCGAACGTCACGCACAGTCCCGCCATAATGGGCAGTGCCAGGACGGATCGTTGTTCTAGCTGAGGGATTAGTAAGGATCTCTTGAATTATTTCCTCAGCAACCAATGAGCGCTCACTGTTTGTGACTTTACCGAAATTGTAGAGATCAACATGCGCCTGCCCTCGCTTAGCGATGTTACCCGGACTGGGATCGCCGTGCTTCTGAAGCGCGCGCCCTGCGGCTGTCAGTTGCCCCTTAGTGGTTGCCGTAGCCGTCGCGAATAGGTCCTCCGCCGTTGCGCTGACGCAATTTGCATTGTGGACAAGTACCGGAGTCTTGCCAGCCAGCACATAGTACGTATGCAGGTCGTCGACCGTCAGGTTGTACGTCCGGGCGTGCTTGGTGAACGCGCGGTTCCCCGTGACGATGACGGTGTCGCCGTCGTCGGTGCGCAGGGTCATGCCCGGCTTGAGGTCGCCGGCCGTGATCCAGTCGTGTTCGGATGGGGACCAGAAGGGGTGCTCGTGGGTTGCGGTGAGCTTCTCGATGCCGTCCTCGGTGGCGATGGACAGCTCGTTGAAGTACTTGTCGCCTTCTGTCCGGATGAGCCGTGTCACCTTCCGGGGACCGGTTTCACCGGTTCTCGGATCGGTGGCCTGGAGTGTGTCACCTACCGTGACATCTTCGATGTCCTTGGTACTGCCGTCCGCCATGAGAACGTCCGTGCCGGCCAGGAAGCACTTGCAGCCGGCGAGTCCCTTGGCGCCCTTGGGAACCCTGCCTGCGGTGATCAAGGCAGCCACAAAGCCCTCGATCAACTTACCTCGGTTATAAGCCCGCTCGTCGGCCTCGCATTCACCGGAATTGTAGAAGCAGTACGTCGCGGCGATGATTTTGGCCTCTTGGACGTCACCGCCTTTAATCAAGAACCTGTAAGCCTTGGCGCAGGCCAGCCGACCGAAACACGCGTTGCCCGGGCCGCTGTTCTCGTAGATGGGGACGTTCCAGTAACCCGCGTCGGGGTTGTGCCCATTCGGGCTGCCCTCCGAGAAGTGGCGCATCAAGTCATCGGCATCGTTGGAGACCGGTGTCTGGCTCGCTACCCAGTCCGAGTCCTCTGTCGCCTGGTATTTCTTCGGATTTGTCTTCGTTGTGGTGTTCTGGCCCCCATCCGGGCAGACGTCCGCAGGGCACAAACCAGTGGGGTCGCTCTTGCTGACCGGGCTGTTGTTGCTGTAGGCGTACCCGTTCATCTGCAATGGATCAGCGATGTCGATGACCGGGTCCGCCGAAAGGAACCGACCCGAGTTCTGGTCGTATTCGCGGGCGCCTATGTGTGTCAGACCCGTGGCGGCGTCGTCGATGCCCACGCCGAGGTAGCTGCGCTTGTTGGGCCAGGTGGTCGGCTTGGCGCCGCGGACCTCGCCGTACGGCTTGAAGGAGCGGCGGGTGACAGTCTGGCCGGTGGCGAGGTCCACCGAGGTGTTCGCGGTGCCGAGGTGATCGGTGATCAGGACGCTGAGCTTGTGGCCCGTCGTCGAACCGTTGCTCGTCGTGCGGACCACCGTCGGTGCGCCCGCCTGGGTGTAGGAGCGCGACGCCTTGGTGATCGTGCCTGTCGTGTTCGTCGTCAGTTCGGTCTCGCCCAGGTAGAGGGTCGAGCCCGTCGGCGAGTTCTCCAGCAGGCGGTTGCCGTCGGCGTCGTAGACGTACGTCGTCTTGGTGCCGTCGTCGGTGATCGACTCCAGTTTGTTGTCCGGGGACCAGACCAGGTTCTGGGTCGTTTCCGGGAGGTCGCGGGTCTCCGTGTTGCCCGTTGTGTCGTACGTATAGGTGCTGCCCTTGCCGGTCGTGCTGGACGCGATCGACGTCATCGTGTGCGGCTGGGTCGTGTACGACGGAGCCGTGCCGTTGGCGGCGACCGTCTTGCCGTAGCCGTATGTGGAGGTGACGTTCTTCGTCGCGTCCGCCGGGTCCTGCTCGGTCGTCTTCGCCCGGTTGCCGAGCCAGTCGAAGGTGTACGACTGGCGGTAGGCCGTCGCTCCCGTGGCGACCGTGGCCGCGTCCGGGGCCGCCGCCGCGAGCGTGGAGGAGAGGGAGGCGTCGGGGGCTGTCACGTCCGCTTCCGCGTCCGCGGCGTCCGCGACCGGGCCCGAGGAGAAGGCGTACGTGGTGCGCGGGCCCCACGTCGTGCCGTTCGCCGACTTGCAGCCGGTGCCGTTGCCGGCAGGTTCGATCTTCGACGTCCAGGCGTGCGCCAGCTCACCCATCGCGTCGTACGTGAAGCACTGGGTGTCCCACGTCGAACCGGACGCGTCGGTCAGCGCGCGGGCGTTGGATGTGATCGTGCCGGTCGCGTCGTAGGCGTAGTAGCTGTCCGTGATGCGGTTCGGGCCCGCTGTCTCACGGTCGGTGACCGTGCGCTGGAGACTGCCCGTGTGCGGGTCGACGAAGTTCGTCGTCCAGACGCGGTAGGGCTGGGCGCCGGAGACGGTGCGCAGCGCCTCGCCGTACGGGGAGTAGGTGGCGTCGGCCGTGTACCAGGTCAGGCCCGACGTCGACTCCGTCAGGCCGTCGCCGTTGTAGCGGGTGACGACCTTTTCCTGTGCCAGGCCGCCCTTGGCCGGCAGGGTGACGGACTGGGGCTTGCCTGTGGGTGTGTAGGTGTACGAGTAGGCGTACGTTCCGGACAGACCCGTCGTCATCGCGTTCGCCGGGATGACCGTCTCGCTGCCGGTGACGTGGGAGTCGACGTCGTAGCCGGTGACGCGGTTGACGTAGTCGCCGGTGTCCGTGTGGCGGATGGACTCCGACGGCTGGCCGATGCCGCCGGGTGCCTCGTCGTACTTGTACTCCTTGACCGGAGTCGCGGTCGCCGAGCCCTGCCGGACGTAGCGGGCGCGGCCGAGGATGTCGTACTCGGTGAATGTCTCCTGCCCGCGTGCGTTCTTGACGCGGTTCGGGCGGTCGGCGGCGTCGTACCACGTGTTCGTGGTGCCCGTGTCGGGGTCGGTGGCTGAAGTCACCCGACCCCGGGCGTCGAAGGTGTAGGACCAGGCGTTGCCCGCCGGGTCCATGACCTTGGTGCGGTTGCCCCGGGCGTCGTACTCGTACGTCGTCGTGCGCCCCGCGCTCGACGCGTCGCCCTGGGTGAAGTGCTTGACGGAGGTGACCCGGCCGAGGGCGTCGACGTACGTCCTCGTCTTCGGGGCCGTCGAGCCCGGCGGGTTCACCGTCGTGCTGACCGCGTCGTAGACGTGGAACGTCGCGTACTTGTAGTCCTCGCCGTGGTAGACCGACGCCCGGTGCTCGCGTTCCAGGCCGTCGTATTGGTACTTGGTCGAGTTGGGGATCAAGGACTCGGATCGCGGTGCGAAGAGCTTTGTGCTCGGCTCGTCCTTCGCCAGGTAGCCGCCGGTCTTCTCGACGACCAGGCCGTGGTCGTTGTAGTCGGTGTCCACGATGATCCGGCCGGGGCCGTGGGCCTCGGTCTGCGTCTGGACCTCACGCATCAGACCGTCGTAGAGGGTGATGCCGCGTGCGTAGGAGCCGTCGTCCTTCAGCGTGTCGACGGTCACCGCGGCCGGGCGGTTCTCGCTGGGGGTGGCGACCGCCGGCTGATAGTCGATGACCACGTTCGGTGACTTGCCGCCCGAGGACCGTGACGGGGACCAGCCCTTCACCAGGCGGCCGAGCGCGTCGTACTCGGTACGTGTCACGCGGCCGTTGGCATCGGTGACCACGAGCGGCAGACCGCGGCCCGGATCAAAGGTCGTGCTGACACTCTGGCCCTTGGCGTTGATGACCTTGGTCTCGGTGACCGGGCCGCCGGTGTCCGGCGTGTACCGCGTCTCGCTGGTGCCCGCACCCGGTTTGGTGACCGTACGGACGCGGCCCAGGTCGTCGTACGTCGTGCCGGTGACGACGGAGTACGCGGTGCCCGTCCCGTCGACTTCGGCCACCGAGGTGACGTCGCCCTTCGTGGGTGTCGCGCCCAACGTCGACTTGTCGTAGGTGTACTGGGCCGCTGACTTGAGCCTGGTCGCGGGGTCGGCCGTGTCGTAGCCGGCGCAGGAGGTGGCCGTGGTGCGCTGCTCCTTGGGGAGGCCGATCAGCCACGCGGTCGTGTTGTGCAGGTACGACGTCTTGGTGCAGGTCTGGTCGGACAGGACCTCGGAGCTGCCGCTCGGTCGGACCACGGCCGACTCCACCTGGACCGGGAGGCCGTAGGTGTCGTCGGGTGTGGTGAGGGTGCGGACGCCCCGCCAGCTCTCGCCGACGTGCTGTATCTCGTCGGATCGTTTGATACCGGTGCGGTGGGCGAGCAGCGGGTCCGCGGCTGTCGCGTCCTCGTTCTCGCGGGCGCGGGAGGCGGTCTGCTTGGACCAGGGTTGACTTGCACCTCGGGCTGAAGCCCGAGGATTCTGGCCTTCTCGATCGTTGCTGTGCCGCTACGCGGCACGTGGTTCGGTCGGGAATCCGTGGCTTCCTGTTTCTTCGCGCTGTGCCGGGATTGCTCCTGGTCTTACCGGCGCTCCGCAGGCCGATACCGCCAGTCCGGCGGCCGTCTTCACGTTGATCGCGGCGTTGGTGTCCCGGTCGTGGACGGTGCCGCAGGCGGTGCAGGTCCACTCCCGGACGTTCAGGGGTTTGGGCCCGTCCTTGACGCCGCAGGTCGAGCAGACCTGACTCGTCGGCTCGAACCGGCCGATCTTGATCAGGGTCCGTCCGTACCGGGCCGCCTTGTACTCCAGCATGCTGATGAACGATGACCATCCGGCGTCGTGCACGGACTTGGCCAGCCTGGTGCGGGCCAGTCCCGCCACCGACAGGTCCTCCACGGCGATCCCTTGGTTCTCGGAGATCAGCCTGGTGGAGAGCTGGTGGTGGAACTCGCGGCGGGCGTCGGCGACTTTGGCGTGGGCGCGGGCGACCCTGAGCCGGGCCTTTTCGCGGTTCTTCGAACCTTTCTGCTTGCGGGACAGCTCCTGCTGGGCCTTCTTCAGCTTCTTCTCCGCGCGCCGAAGGAAGCGGGGGGAGTCGATCTTCGTGCCGTCCGAGAGGACCACGAAGTGAGTGAGGCCGAGATCGATGCCGATCGTGCGGTCGGTGTCGGGCATGCGGGCGGTATCCGCTTGTAGGTCGGTGTCGATGACGAAGGAGGCGAAGTACCGCCCGGCCGCGTCCTTGATGACGGTGACGGAGGTGGGGGTGGTGGGCAGCGTGCGGGACCACTTCACCTTCACCGGGCCGATCTTCGGCAGGTTCAGCCTGCCGCTGCCGGTGATGTTCCAGCGGGCGTTGGCGGTGAACCGGATCGACTGGCGGGTGCCCTTGCGGGACTTGAAGCGGGGCGGACCGGTCTTCGGCCCCTTGCGGGTGCCCTTGAGGGAGGCGAAGAAGTTGCGGTACGCGCTCTCGGCGTCC
>NZ_JBFAGK010000005.1:477183-556921 GCF_040660135.1 Streptomyces sp. NPDC050997 | reverse complement strand
CGGTGTCGGTGGACTTCTTGTAGTCCGCGCCGAGGAGTTCGGCGCGATCCTCGGAAGGGACATCGGCGGGCTTGTCGACATCCTGGGTGTCCGGGTCACCCGCTTGACTGGCGTTCTTCGGTGGCGTCGGTTCGGCTGCCTGTACGGGCATGCTCAGCGGTATCGCCAGCGCCGTGGCCACTGCCACCGTGATCGGCGCCAGCAAGCGCCTTCTCATCAGAACTGTTTGTCTCACACTGTTCCTTGATCGGTGTTGGTTGTGCACCGTCGGGATTTCCGCCGAAAGGGGTACCGCCGCGCGTCACCCCACAGGTGAGTGCGGTGACGCGCGGATAGGGGGAGGGGCTAGTACCTCTTGTGCGATGCGTTTTCGTTCTTCAGCTCGGGCACGAGGTTTTCTGCCATGCCGCCGTAACCGCCGCAGGAACCGTAGATGGCCTGGGAGATGCTCTGATAACCAGAGCCCCAGTAGACCCGGTTGTAGACGCCGCATTCGGCGTTCGCCATGGAAGCGGCGTTGTTCTTGAGGGGTGTCCCGTCTCCGCTATCAGTGGTGCAGGTGCCGGGAAGCATGCCGTAGTGGAACACCAGGCGGACCAGGGTCGCCCCGTTCGGGGAGTAGCCGTAGTGGTCGGGGACGCTCCTGTTGGAGATGTAGCAGGAGCCCTGTCCGGAGTTGGTGATCGAGCCGACGCTGTTGTAGTAGAGCACGAAGCAGTACTTGTTGCCGCTGGAGGTGCAACCGTCCGACTCGTAGGAGGTGGCGGCCTGCGCGGGCTGGGCGCAGAAGATGCTTGCGGCGAGGAGTAGGGCGGCGGGGAGCGACCGGATCAGGTTGCGTATGGGCCGGGTCACTTGTCACTGCCTTCCGAGATCACTCTTTGGGCGGTCGTCTTGACGGTGTTCGTTTGGGCGAGTTCGGCGTCGAGAGAGGTCTTCTTGGCAGCGATCTGCTGGTTTTGGATGGCGGTCTCCTCCGCGGACCAGACCTTGATGAGGCCGGTTTCGCCCTTGCAGGCGACGTCGGCGGTGGCCACCTCGATCTCCTCTGCCGACGCCGTTGGCGTCGACAGGTCGAAACTGGCAGCGGGCTTGTACGGATCGTCGAACGCGTGGCCCTTGTCCTTCATGCACGCCGCCCAGCCGTCGATGACGTTTTGGACGGCGGGCTGCTTCAAGGACTCGGTCATGCTCGACGCGTTGACTTTCGATGCGTTCTCGCCCTGTGCGAGATGCCCGAGCTGACGTTCCGTCTCTCCGCGGCACCCTCCCTCGGGAACAGTCACTCCGTTGTATGTGTTGCCCGAGAGCTCCGGCCCGTCCCCGAGGAAAACGGCTCCCTCCGCCCCGGCGGCCGGCTCCCATGCTGGCGGCTCGTCCAGTTGTTCCGGCGGCAGGTGGTAGCCGTATTCCGCCGCTTGCGTCGCGTCGGAAGCCCCGTATCGCCTGGGCGTGTTGGCGTCGTTGAACTCAATCGGCGGGTTGACCCCCGGAACCGGCGGGTTGAACTTCTCGAAGCCGAACCGAGCCATACAGCTGATCCAGAGGTCGCGCTGGGCGCGCTGCCAATCCACGACGTCTGTGTAGCCGACGAGATACTTCTCCACCGGCAGGGACAGCCCCTTGGCAAGCCCACGCTCGGGCGTGCGCTTGGGCCACTTGCTCTCGTCGACAGCGTTTGCTGCCACCGTCTTCGGTGAAGGCTCATCCGGTGCTGTCCCACCCCCACCAGTCGAGCTCACGACCACACCGGCGACGAGTGACGCTGCTGCGAAGAAGCCGGCAAGCGCTTGCCGCTTGCGCATGAATTTCCCCCTCATCACTTTCTTCATGTGCATGACATGTAAAAGTTATGGCAGGTCACTTCACGGTGGCTACACGGAGGTGATCACGGGATGGCAACGGCTGGTCTGGACCCTTGCGGGTCGCAGGAGGCGCAGCCGACGATGATGCGGGTGAAGCGGTTCGCTGGGATGGAGCAGCCAACTGGGGTAGCAAGGAGGAGCGTTCGTGCCAAGGGCCACAGTGTGGGTCGCGGTTGTTGCCGCCGTGACTCTGGCAATATTCGGTGTGTCTTGCAGCGCGGGCTCTGACTCTGACAAGCCGGGCGGCACCCCGGCTGTCGCCAGCCGGCCAGCCGGTAGTGCACCCACCGCCGAGCCTTCACCGCCACCGATACCGACTGCAACGCCAGTCGAGAAGGTCCGCGACGCTTTCGCCGGACTGCAGGCGACCTTGGATGGTTCCTGCGCCCCCGCCGACTGCGCATACTTCCTGCGCCGTGTCTTCGACGAACTCCACCGCCTTGACGGCGCCATGAAGGCATCTGAGAAGGGGCCCAGCCACTTCGCCGAGCCGATCAGGTTGATCAAGGAGCTCGACACGCAAGTCGGCAGCGATCAATCCTTCGAGAGCCTCAAGAAGCACCAGACCGCATTGATCGCCACTCGTAACAAGATCAACACATGGATGCAGGGCCACCCAGACGACTACCGCTGATGCAAGGCCCCGGCTTTCGTCAATTGGCCACAGTGCAGCGCATAGGTGGCCAAGGGCTCGCAGAGAATCAACATGCTGATTTGATCTCGGGGTTGCTGATTGCGAGGAACACGGTGACGTCAGCGGGCGTGTGGAACCTGGCTGTCGAGGGTCGAATGGTGTGGCCGTGCTCGGCAAGGAGAGGCTGGACTTGGCGAACGGTCCTGGTGAGGGTGTTGCCGTTGACTCCGAAGGGCTGGGCGAGCAGGCCCCGGGTGCCGATCTTGCGTAGGTAGAGCACGGTGGCCAGGACTCTGTCGGCGGTGGTCAGCTTGTCCTTGGCCCCTGCGCCGCGAGCACGGATGCGCTCGCCTCCTCGCTGCTGGAGCCGTCCTTGCTCACGAAACTCGTCAAGATCCTGGGCCAGTTGGCTGACGAGTTCGTCCAGCACCGGTTTGGTCATGCCGGTCAGCTCCGGGTTGCGCAGACACCCAGTGCAGCGCTGCGGGGACGGGCCGTCGGCTGACCGCGGGTGGTCGACTGCGCTTGTGGTGTCGCGGGGCGAGGGTGGAGGGTGTAGTTCCAGTCGCCGTGGAAGCAGTGCCGGTCCATGGGCAGGGCGTCGATGTCTCTGTCGGTGACCTTGATGCCGGTGTCGTAGGTGCCCAAGTCGAGTTCGGCGTGGACTTTCAGCCCGGTGCGGGTGGCGGTCGCTGCGATGCTGTTCACGATGACGTCGTGGCTGCCTCCTGGTCAAGGCGGTGGAAGCGCACACCGACGCTGTTTGGGTGAAGTTGTATGTGCGGAGGTGGCCTGCCGCCCCGCTCAAGATGCCCGACGGCACCCTGCTGGAACGGGAGTGCGGGACGCCACAAGGCGCCCCGGTTTCTCCCGTCTTGGCGAACCTGTTTCTGCACTACGCGTTCGACGTATGGATGGCTCGGGAGTTCCCTGCTGTCTCGTTCGAACGCTATGCGGACGATGCGGTCGAGCACTGCGTCACCTAGCGCCAGGCCCGCCGGTCGGACAGGATGGCCGAGGTCGGGCTGCGTCTGCCCCCGGCCAAGACCCGGATCGTGTACTGCCAGGACGGATTGCGGCGTGGCTCGTACGAGCACACGTCATTCACGTTCCTGGGGTTCACGTTCCACCAGCGCCAGGTGCGGGACAAGAACGGCCGCATCAGATGGTCGTTCCGTCCCGCGGTCAGTAGGGACGCCCTGAAACGACTCGCCGAGGAAATCCGCTCATGGCGGCTTCACCGGCGGGTCAACCTCACCGTGGAAGAACTCGCGTAGCGGATCAATCCGATCGTCGCGGGCTGGATGCGGTACTGTGGCTGGCTCTACCGATCGGTCTTGTATCCACTTCTGATGCGCATCAACGCCTACCTGGTGCGCTGGCTACGCAACAAGTACAGACGGTTTCGCGCGATGAGGAAGGCCATCGCGGCCTTCCAGAGGGCAGCTAAACGCCGCCCGGGGATGTTCGCGCAGTGGAGATGGGTCAGTTCCCCCTCCTTGGCCTGGTGATCAGGATGACAAGAGCCGTATGATGAGAGATCGTTATGTACGGATCTGTGGGAGCCGGAGGGTGCGAATCCCTCCGGCTACCCGACCTTCGAGGTGCCCGGCGGCATGTGGCAGACCGTGATGTCCAAGCCCGTCTCGGCGGCCAGGGCTGCGAGTTCAGCCTTCCAGGCGCGGGTGCGGTAGCCGTTGGCCCGTGTGCTCGACCATCACCTCCAGCGCCGTCTCCACCCAACGGTCGTCGGCCGCGGGCTGGGCCCTTCCCTGCCGCACTCTCCGCGGCGCAAGGCCGGACTCGCCATGGCGTCGGACGGACACGCCGAGTTCCTCGGCCTTGGCCGCGTACTTGGGCTCGACCAACCCGCCCGGCGCGTACTCGGGACGGGGTTCTCCTTCAGCGGCCACCTCGCGTACCCGCAGCGGTATCCAGTCAGAACCTTGCGGACATGCCCGGCCCGCTCCAGGACCTTGTAACGTTCCTCCTCGCCGCGTGCAGGTCGTGCCGCCACAACAGGTGGTGGATCGCGGCACGAACCCGGTGTCCGCGCTGAGTCGCACTGCCATCGGTTGGCGACACTCAGGCGCCGATGTGGCCGTCCTTGACCGCCGTCAGGAACGACGCCCACCGGTCCGCCGAGAACACCAGCACCGGACCGCCGGCGGCCTTGCTGTCACGGACGGGAACGTCGGCGTAGCTGCGGGCGACTTCGAGGCACTCGCCCTGACCGCCGCCGCTGTAGCTGGACTTGTACCACCCGGTGAAGGCGGACGAGTCGGAGACGGTGTGCTCACTGCTGACCATGGGCGTGTTCCTCCGCTGCGGCTCTGACGAGGGCCAGTGACTCATGTCGCGACAACGCATCGCTCAGCGCTAGAGCGTAGGCGGTCTGACTGGCGGTCACCAGCGCCGGATCGTCCATCAAGTGGCCGGTGAAAAGGCCCTCGACGTAGGCCACCGGCGCTGAGTCCTCGAAGCCCATGAGCGTGAGCAGGCTCTCCATGAGCGCGTGCGCCCCGACGCCGTATGGCAGGACGTGCAGTCGCATGCGCCCGGCCTCGGCCATGTCCGCGATCTTGTGCAGTTGTTCGGCCATGACCTGCGGGCCGCCGACGCGGCGCCGCAGTACCGCCTCGTCGAGCAGTGTCCAGACGACCGGCTTCAACGGCCCGTCGAGAATCCGGGCACGCTTTGTTCGAATGGCAACGGCTTCGTCAAGTTCCTCCGCCGTGTGGTTCGGCCGGTACGCGCGGAACAGGGCGCGTGCGTAGTCATGGTCTGGAACACGCCGGGAACCAGCGAGAGCGCGAACTGCTGGATCAGCGTGGCCTGTTGCTCCAGTTCGGCGACGGCCGCGAAGTGGTCGGCGTACTTCGACTCCAGGTCCTCCAGCCAGCGGACGAAGAACCCGTCGGTGCCGAGCGCCTGGTCGATCCTGTGCGCGTCATCGGGCTTCGGCAGCCGCCTGCCCGCCTCGAAGTGGCTGATCAGCGTCGGCGAGCACACGACCTGGTTGCCCAGTTCCTCCTGGGTGAGGTCGGCCGCTGTCCGCCGCAGCCTCACTTCTTCCCCGTACTTCTCCCGTTGCGTCCACGGCGTTCGAGGCTTCGCCATCCTGTCGGCTCCCAACTTGACGTGCGCTTTGTCAACTCCCAGGTACTGGAAGCGTAGCCACGCCGACCCCACTCTGTGACTGGTTCACCACAGAGCGTTCAGAGCTCAGTTGAGAGAAAGCAGGTCGACGTGGCCGCCGCCATCACCCGACTCTTCAGGCAGTTGCTGAGGTTCCGCCCGGAAGAGCGCCCGCCCGCCCCGAAGCCCCAGGTTCTCGGCGTAGGCCTCGGTTCGGCGTTCTTCCCTCGCGTGGAGAGTGACACGTGAGCGGCACGGGATACGAAGGGGCGACCGCGACCGCACGCCTGCTGCCCTGGCCGGGGCCGGAGGGCAAGCCCTGCTACGTCGTCGGTGACGGCACGGGGTATGTCTCACGCCTCGCCGACGAGACCGAACGCGTCCAGCTCGGCATGGCCGGTGACCTCCTCGGTCATGCCGCGCAACTCCTGGCCGAGCGGGGTGTATCCCAGGGTGAGTTGCACTATCTTGCCCGTTGCCTCGCCGATTCCCTGCGGGACGTCAGCCGGGTCGCGGAGAGCCGGGGAGCACGTCTCGCCGAGTGAGGCCTCTGTGACTTCGAGTGATAGGTGGCCAGGGGCGCTCGGATCGTCCCTGCTCAGCCCTCCGCGACGATGCGTAGTTGGCCATCGGGAATCCGAACTGCATGGCCGAGTCTGATCCCTCGCTCCGCTCAGGTCACTGGATTCCGGTGGCGGTGGTCACCATGCGGTGATGACCGGCGCGTCGAGTTCGTGCTGCCGCCAGGCCTTGTTGAGGCGGGCGAGCCGGTTCGCGGCGGCGATGCCGCGCAGGGATGCGACCTTGCCGTCGCTGACTTCGAACGCCACGGCGCCCACGACCCGGCCGTCGACCACGGCGAGGACGGCCGGGGAGCCGTTGACCAGCGCGATATGCATCGCCGGCGAGCCCCCGGCCAGCCGCCGCTTCGCGGGGGTGGGCTTGAAGCCGGCCCGCACGTAGGAGGCGACCCGCTCGCGCGTCTTGTACCGCAACAGCCGCTTGCTCAGTCCGGCGCCGTCCGAGACCGCCGTCACGTCGTCCGTGAGCAGCGCCACCAGCCGTTCGGTGCGCCCCGAGGTGGCGGCGGCGAGGAACTCCTCGACGACCCGGCGCGCGGACGCGGGGTCGGCCTCGCCTCCGGGGCGGCGCTCGGCGGTGACCCGGATCCGGGCCCGGTGGACATGCTGCTGGCTCGCGGACTCGGTGATGTCGAGGATCCCGGCGATCTCGGCGTGGCTGTACGAGAAGGCCTCACGCAGGACGTAGACGGCCCGCTCGACCGGTGAGAGGCGCTCCAAGAGGGTCAGTACGGCCAAGGACACCGATTCGCGCTGCTCGAAGGTGTCGGCAGGGCCGAGCATCGGGTCGCCCTCGAGGAGCGGCTCGGGCAACCAGGCACCGGCCGCTCGCTCATGGCGCGCCCGCGCCGAGCGGAGCCGGTCGATGCAGAGATTGGTGACCACCTTGGACAGCCACGCTTCCGGCACCTCGACCCGTTCGCGGTCTGCGGCCTGCCAGCGCAGGAACGTGTCCTGCACGGCGTCCTCGGCGTCGGCGGCCGAGCCGAGCAGACGGTACGCGAGCGAGGCCAGCCGGCCCCGGCTGGCCTCGAACCGATCGATGGCTGCGCTGTCCATGCGGAGCAGCCTATGAGGCGGCCCTTACGCCGGCCCGGTCAGACGCGGTGGCCAGGCGGCGCTTGCGCTTCGGCATGCCGAAGGTCGGGTGGGCGATGCCCCACCCGGCCCCCTTGAGCACGCCCGCCTTGAGCCGCGCGGCGGTCCGGCCGCCCAGGTACCAGGACTTCGACCGGACGTCCCCGTCCACCATCTGGAAGATCGCGTCCCGCCGCCCGAGGCTGATGTGGTTGCCGTAGTACTTCAGCCCGGTGGTCGGGACCTCGCTGCCCGTCAGGCGCGCGATGATCGCGGCGGTCGCCTGCATGTTGGTGAAGCCTGCCGAGGCGCAGGACATCGGCAGCGGCTGCCCGTTCTCGCCGACCGCGTAGGCGCAGTCACCGGCGGCGTAGACGTCCGGGTGCGAGACCGAGCGCATGGTGCGGTCGACGACGATCTGGCCGGTCCCGGCAACCTCCAGGCCGCTGGCGGCCGCGATGGGGTGCACGGCGAACCCGGCCGACCACACGGTCACGTCGGCCGGGATGGACGTACCGTCGGCGGCGATCGCCCGTGTCGGCTCGACGGCTTCGATGCCGGTGTGCTCGTGAACGGTGATGCCGAGCCGGTCGAAGGCCTGGCGCAGGTGACGGCGGGCCTTCGGGGAGAGCCAGGTGCCCAGCTCGCCGCGGGCGGCGAGCGCGACCGAGAGGTCGGGCCGGGACTCGGCGAACTCGGTGGCGGTCTCGATGCCGGTCAGCCCCTCACCGACGACCAGCACGGTGCCGCCCTCGCCCAGGCCGGCCAGGCGCTCGCGCAGACGCAGCGCCGAGGACCGGCCGGTCACATCGAAGGCGTACTCGGCCACGCCGGGGACGCCGTGGGGGGCCACTGAGCTGCCGAGCGCGTAGAGAAGCGTGTCGTACGCGAGCTCCCCGTCGCCGTCGTCATCGCCGTCCTCGCCGGTCACGGCGACGGTCCGGCGCTCGGGGTCGAGGCCGGTGACGAGCGCCAGGCGCAGCCGCACCCCGGTGCCCGCGAATACGTCGGCGAGCTTACGGAACGCGAGATCCTGGCCGATCGCGAGCTGGTGGAGCCGCATCCGCTCGACGAAGTCGGGCACGGCGTTGACAACGGTGATCTCGGTGTCGACGGGGGCGAGCCGGCGGGCCAGGTTTCCGGCGGCGAAGGCCCCGGCATATCCGGCGCCGAGTACGACGATTCGGTGCTTCATGGCGTTGCTCCTGTCTCGTTCGCGTGCCCTTCGAACGAGACGGCGCCTCGATTGCTGACAGGAGTCGGGTGTGACGCGGGTCACCGAACTAAGACGACTGAACTAAGAGGGCGCGCGGATAGGCGCGGTGGTGGCACCCCAACTGCAAGACAGGCACAGGTCCTGGCGATCATGGAATTGCGACGCTCTGTGATCATTGGAGAGACCTGTGCCTGCGTTGCCATGTCCGGGCTGTCGGAGCCTCAGGTATGCGAAGAAGGCCAACCATGCCGTCGGGGCTACGGTCAGGGCGGGAACGATCGACGGATACGTGATCGCGACAAGCTCAAGGAAGCCGCCCCAAGGACAGCTCCGGATTCGTCGTTCTACCCCCGTCCCCCGCCGGGGCATCGAGAGAGATTTTTGTGCCTGGATATGCACGCCAGCCGACATGCCCGCGACTACGAACGGCTCGTCCAGCACTCCGAATCCCCGATCACCTGGTCCGCCATCACGTTGCTGACCCACCGCATCGCCCGCGGCACAAAGCGCGCAGCCCAGAGGGTTAGCCTCGCGCTTTCGCGAGTGGGCCTGTCCGGGTCTTGATCAAATAAGCGGAGAGTGCTTCTGACCTGCAATGATGGGACTTGTCGAGGGTCCTGTCAGCTGCGAGGAAAGAAGCACTCTCCAGGTGAAGAAGCGTAGCGGGTCGTATCCGCGTGTTCGTGTCGAGGGCGGCGGTCGTGGGGTGGTCTCGCAGGCCGGGGCGGTGCTGCTGGTCGAGACGGTCCGCAAGTCCGGGCTGGACACCGCGATATCGGCTGCACTGGCACCGTGGCGCAAGCCGCGGGCAGTGCACGATCCGGGGAAGATCCTGCTGGATGTGGCTCTGGCCGTCGCGCTCGGCGGGGACTGTCTGGCCGACGTCGGCATGCTGCGGCCGAGCCCGACGTGTTCGGCCCCGTTGCCTCCGATCCGACGGTCTCCCGTCTCGTCGACGCTCTCGCTGCAGCCGGCCCGAAGGCTCTCACCACGATCCGGTCGGCGCGGGCCGAAGTACGGTCGCGGGTCTGGGAGTTGGCCGGTGCGGACGGTCCGTCCGCCGGTGGCAGCGTGGTCGTGGACATCGACGGCGTCCTCGTCCTGGCGCACTCCGAGAAGCAGGATGCCACCGCGACCTGGAAGAAGACCTTCGGCCATCACCCGCTCGTCGCGTTCGTCGACCACGGCGAGACCGGGTCCGGGGAACCGGTGGCCGCGCTGCTTCGGTCCGGCAACGCCGGCTCCAACACAGCCACCGACCACATCGAAACCGCCCAACTCGCCCTGGCCCAACTGCCGAAACACCTGCGGCGGGGCCGCCAGACCTTGATCCGCACCGACTCCGCCGGCGGCACCCACGCCTTCCTCGACTGACTCTCCAGGCCGGGCCGTGGCTGTCGTATTCCGTCGGCATGACCATCACCGACGCCATCCACCAGGCCGTCCTGAAGATCCCGAAGAGGGCATGGACGCCGGCCTACGACGCAGGCGGCACCGAGCGGCCCGGCGCCTGGGTCGCGGAGATCACCGACATGCCCGACCTGAGCACCTGGCCGAAGGGGATGCGGCTGGTCGTCCGCAAGGAACGCCCGCACCCCGGCGCCCAGCTGCGCTTCACCGACCTCGACGGACTACGGCTCACCTGCTTCGCGACCAACACCAAAGGCGGCCAGCTCGCCGACCTCGAACTACGCCACCGCAGACGGGCCCGCTGCGAGGACCGCATCCGAAACGCCCGCGCCACCGGACTGCGCAACCTGCCCCCGCACGACACCGCCCAGAACCGGATCTGGCTGGAGATCGTCCAGATCGCACTCGACCTCCTCGCCTGGATGCCGATGTTCGCCCTGACTGCAGAAACCCGCCGCTGGGAGCCCAAACGGCTTCGCCTGCGCCTGTTCTCCGCCGCCGCCCAGCTGGTCACCACCGGCCGCCGCCGCTGGCTCCGCTTCACCGCCCGATGGCCCTGGACGGATGTGATCACCCGCGCGATCCAGCGACTCGCAGCCCTCCCGAACCCCGGCTGACCAGCAACTCCGACCATCCCGGCGAACCACAGCAACATCCCGGAGCCGTGGAACCCCGGCGCCCACCCGACGCGACAGCCGGGCCACCAACCTGCCCCAGCCCACGAAATTCCGCACCACGCAAGCACAGAGCCCCCGTCAGCGAACCGACGAGGACTCATGAACGATCGAGGTTAGATCACAACCCTTTCTTCGGTGACCATTACTGCCACCGAATTCATATCGATGAACTTGCTCTCGTCCGGGTTCACCAACTCCTTGTAATTCTTAGACGCGAAGAAGGCGTCGTGATCCGCCCAGCTTTCAAACCAGATTTCAGTGAGGCCGTCGTAGGCGGGACTCGGATAACCTTCGGCGGGTACCGGGTGGGAGACGGTGTACTTCTTCACGTACTGCCGCGCTTCCGGAATGGAGGTGAACAACGGGGCGTGGCGGTTTCGGTGATGCTCAACAAATTCCTCGAAGGTCATTCCATCGATACGGTTGATCATGAAAGCGAACTTGATCACGGACTTCTCCTTTTCGTGCTCGCGGACGCGAGAGGTCGGCAACCAGATGCCCTGACGGCGGGTCGCTGGCCATGGGGTTAACCTAGACGCTCACATCGATGTCAAGGGCAAGCCACTGTGACCCAATGCACATGAGGGGTTGAGATGCGGATCGGTGAACTGTCCGCCCGGACAGGAGCAAGTCGTCGATCACTGCGCTACTACGAACAGCAGGGCTTGCTGGTCAGCGCAAGGTCCCCCAGCGGTCAGCGGTACTACGACGATGATCACGTCCAGCGGGTGGCGCTGATTCAGGTATTCCTGACCGCCGGAATGTCCAGCAGAACCATCGCTCAGATGGTGCCCTGCATGACGGAGCCCAACATGGAAAGAGCCCGACAAGCCTTGACCGCAATGAATCAGGAGCGAAATCGCCTTTCGTCCACAATAGACAGCCTAGTCGCCGCCAGAGTAGAACTTGATCACCTGATTAACGTAAATCTGAACTTTCTTGCGAACGTGGCGGGGATTATGCCTCGGGTCGACTGAATCGACATTCTGGTTTTCCTTCGGTGAAATACTCCGTCCCATGCGACGCGCCCTTAAAATCGTTCCCTGTCTGACATCTTCCGCGATCCGCCGGGTGGAGTCTGTGCAGGTCGCGTGGATAGGCGTGCGGTTATGGTCGGCGGTACGGGCGTTCGTCCCAGCGGTGAGTCGTCCATGCCTGTCGGATCAGACTACGCACGGTGATGATCGTGTCGGCGAGGTCGAAGAATGCGTCGACGACGGCGGTGCGCCGCTCGTAGCAGCGGGCGAGCCGGTAGAAGGCGTTCTGCCAGGCGTGGGTGCGTTCGACGTGCCAACGCCGGCTGGCCTGGATCGGTGCCTTCTCTCCTTTGTGCGCGATGCGGCCGTGGATGCCGCGTGTGTTGAGCAGTGCGCGGGTCTTGTCCGAGTCGTAGCCGGCGTCCAGGTGCACGGTGATGTCGTCGGGCAACGGCCCGAGGTCGTCCAGGCGGTCCAGGGTCGGGGCGAGCAGCGGGGAGTCGTGGCGGTTGGCACCGGCCAGCACACGACCCAGCGGAATGCCGTATCCATTCGTCATGCCCGAGCGTTTCAGGCCCTGTTTGCCGCGGTCGACTGGTGAGCGTCCGGCGGCCTCGCCTCCTCCGGGAGCCTTGGTGATGGAGCCGTCGACGGCGATCTGGTCAAGAACGAGGCCGACGATCCGGTCGTAGGACTCCAACGCGATCTGCTTGAGCCGGGCGAACACCCCGAGTCGGATCCACTCATCGCGACGGTTGCGGATCGTGGTGGCAGAGCACGTCGTGTCGGCTATCGCCTGGTAAGAACAGCCGAAGCGCAGCAGCTGCAGGAGCTTGTCAAAGATGCCCCGGTCGGTGATGCGCCTGCGGTGGCAGCCGAGTGGATGGTCCGGGTGGTACTCCGGCCGCTCGGGCAGCAGGGCCGCGAATTGGTCCCAGAGTGGTTCGGTCAGCCACGATGGCAGCGCGGGCACAGGTCTCCCCAATGATCACAGAGCCTCGCAACTCCATGATCACCCGAACCTGTGCCTGTTCTGCTGACGAGGTCCCCCACCGCGCCTGTCTGCGCGACCTCTGAGGCGACTGAACCAAGACGACTTCCCGAAGCGAAAAAACTCTGAGATCCCGTACAACCCTCGCCCCACCTTGAGGGTCGTACTTGGCATCAGGACTTCTGGAGGGGGATCTGGGGGGATCACGGGGTTCTGATGTGGAGGGGAAAACCCGAGGGGGCCCGGTCGACGGACCGGGCCCCCTCGATTTTCAGAACTCCTAGAAGAACACCCCGCACCGCAACAGCACGTTCGCATACGGCCGCGCCTCCCCCGTGCGTACGACCAGCCGCGCACCCCCCGACAGTTGCTTGAGCCTCTCGTGCGGGACCAGGGCCAGCTCGGGAAAGTGGCCGTCCAGCAGGGCCGAGGCCGCCGGGTTGGCGTCCCGCACCTCCGTCGCGGCCGTCGCGCCCTCGACCACCAGCTCGGCCAGCAGACCGTCCAGTACCTGCGCGAAGGAGGGCACCCCGGCCGTGAAGGCCAGGTCCACGACCCGCGGGCCGTCCGGTATCGGCATGCCGGCGTCGCACACCAACACCCCGTCCCCGTGCCCCAGTTCGGCCAGTGCCCCGGAGAGATGACGGTTCAGAATTCCGGCCTTCTTCACAGGGAGCCACCTCGCCGGGGCGTGCCGGGTGCGTCGTCCGGCTCCGGGTCGGCGGTACTGCCCGGGGCCTCGACCTCCGCCGCCGTCGGGAAGGAGTCCTGCGCGCCCTGCCTGGTGACGGCCGCCGCCCCGACCCGGGACGCGTAGGCCGCGGCCTCCGTCAGGGACGAGCCCGTCCCCAGCCGCCAGGCCAGCGCCGCGGTGAACGCGTCGCCCGCACCCGTCGTGTCCACGGCCGCCACCTTCACGGACGGCACCCGGGTCACTCCGTCTGAAGACGCGACCAGCGCGCCCTCCGCGCCCAGGGTGACGACCACCGACCGCGGCCCCTTCGCCAGCAGCAGCCGCGCCCAGTCCTCCGGCGCGTCGCTCACAGAGTCCTGCGCACCGTCCTCCGCACCACCCTCCACACCGTCCTCGCCGAGAAGCACCTTCGCCTCGTGCTCGTTGACGATCAGCGGGTCACAGGCCGCCAGCACCTCCGGCGGGAGGGGCCGCGGCGGCGACGGGTTCAGCACGAAGCGGCTGTCCCCCGCCAGACTCCGTACGACCTCCACCACCGTCTCCAGCGGGATCTCCAGCTGCGCCGACACCACCCGGGAGGCGTGGAACAGGCTCGCCGCGGCCCGCACGTCGGCCGGGGTCAGACGGCCGTTCGCGCCCGGCGAGACCACGATGCTGTTGTCCCCGGACGGGTCCACCGTGATCAGCGCGACCCCGGTCGGCGCGCCGCCCACCAGGACGCCCACGGGGTCGACGCCGGCCGCGCGCTGCGAGTCGAGCAGCAGCCGGCCGTGCGCGTCGTCGCCGACCCGGGCCAGCAGGGCCGTACGCGCTCCGAGGCGGGCGGCGGCGACCGCCTGGTTCGCGCCCTTGCCGCCCGGGTGGACGGCCAGGTCGGAGCCGAGGACGGTCTCCCCTGCGCCGGGGCGTCGTTCGACACCGATCACCAGGTCGGCGTTGGCCGACCCTACGACCAGGAGGTCGTAGTCGTACATGAAGTTGCTCCCCTAGTAGGCGACTTGGGGCGGACGGTCCAAGGACCGCCCGCCCGTCGTCTCAGCGTTGTGAAACCTCAGGTCTCAGCCCGTGAACCCTGCCACGTTCTCCTTCGTGACCACCTTCACCGGCACCATCACCGACTTCGCGACCTTGCCGCCCTCGGCGACCTCGACCGCGTTCCGCACCGCGATCCTGCCGAGTTCCGTCGGCTGCTGCGCCACCGACGCGTACAGCGTGCCCGCCTTGACGGCGGTCAGCCCGTCCGCCGTGCCGTCGAAGCCGAGGACCTGAACGGACTTGCCCGCCTTGGCACCCAGTGCCTTGATCGCGCCGAGCGCCATCTCGTCGTTCTCCGCGAAGACGCCGTCGATGTCGGAGTTGGCCTGGAGCAGGTTGGTCATGACGTCCAGGCCCTTGGTGCGGTCCCAGTCGGCGGGCTGCTTGGCGACCACCTTGATGCCCGGGTAGGCCTTCAGGCCCTCGGCGAAGCCCGAGCCGCGCTCCCGGCTGGCGGAGGTGCCCGCCTGGCCCTGCAGGATCACGATCGTTCCCTTGCCGCCCAGCTTCTCTGCGAGCGTCTTCGCGGCGAGCTTGCCGCCGGTGACGTTGTCGGAGGCGACGAGCGCGGCGGTGTCCGCGTTGTTGACCGACCGGTCGACCGCCACCAGCGGGGTGTCCGACTTGTTCACGGCCTTCGCCGCCGGGGTCACCGCGTCCGAGTCCACCGGGTTGACGATGATCGTGCCGAGTCCCTCGCTGGTGAAGTTCTGCAACTGGTTGGCCTGTTGCGAGGCGTCGTTCTGCGCGTCGGTGACCGTCAGGTCCACGCCCAGCTTCTTCGCCTCCGCCTGCGCACCGGCCCGGATCTGCACGAAGAACGGGTTGTTGAGCGTCGAGAGCGACAGCCCGATCTTCTGGCTCTTCGCCTCCGAGGAGCCGCTGTGCAGGAAGGACATGCCCCCGACGACCGCCGCCGCGACCACGGCCGCGAGCAGGTACGTCGCCGCCTGCCTGCCCTTGCCGCCGCTGGAGGTACCGGCCGCCACCGGAGTCGCCCCGGCCTTCCGCCGCACCGTGTCAAGGAGCACCGCCAGCGCGATCACGACACCGATGACAACCTGCTGCCAGAAGGCGGAGACGGACAGCAGGTTCAGCCCGTTGCGAAGCACCGCCAGGATCAGCGCGCCGATCAGCGTGCCGGACGCCTTGCCGGTACCGCCCGCGAGCGAGGCGCCGCCGATGACGACCGCGGCGATCGCGTCCAGCTCGTAGCCCTGCGCGGCCTGCGGCTGCGCGGAGGACAGCCGGGCCGCGAGCACGATGCCCGCGGCGGCGGCGAACAGGCCGGAGAACGCGTAGATGGCGAGCTTCTGCTTCTTCACCCGCAGACCCGACAGACGGGCCGCCTCCTCGTTGCCGCCGATCGCGTACATCGAGCGTCCGATGTACGTCCGCCCCAGCACGAACGCCGTGATGAGCCCCATCACGACCATCACGAGCACCGGCACCGGCAGCCAGCCGCCGAGGGTGTCGCCGAGGTGCGAGACCGAGCCGGGAAGGGCGATGGGGGAGCCCTGCGAGACGACCAGCGACAGACCGCGGGCCACCGACAGCATGGCCAACGTCGCGATGAACGGCGGCAGTTTGCCGTACGAGATCAGGAAACCGTTGACCAGACCGCACGCGATGCCGGTCGCGACCGCGAGGACGACCGCTATCGCGACTGGGACGCCCTGCGAGGTGGCGCTCCACGCGAGGACGGTGGCCGACAGGGCCGCCACCGAGCCCACCGACAGGTCGATGCCCGCCGAGACGATCACGAAGGTGACACCGAAGGCGAGGATGGCGGTCACGGCCGCCTGGACGCCGACGTTGAGCAGGTTGTCGGTCGTCATGAAGTCGCCGGACAGCGCCGACATCGCGATGACGAGGACGATCAGCGCGGTCAGCGCGCCGTTGTCGAGCAGCAGACGGCGCAGGTTGCCCGAGGCGCCACCCGCGCCCGTCGTGCTCTTGAGGGTGTCAGTGGCCACCGGAGGCCTCCGTTTCGGTCTTCTCGTTCGTGGGGTTGCTTACGGCGAGCGCCATCACGGCGTCCTGAGTGGCCTCGTCCGCGGCGAGTTCGCCGGCGATCCGGCCCTGGGCCATCACCAGCACCCGGTCGCTCATACCGAGCACCTCGGGCAGATCGCTGGAGATCATCAGGACGGCGGCGCCGGCGGCCGTCAGTTCGTTGATCAGCTGGTAGATCTCGACCTTGGCGCCGACGTCGATCCCACGCGTCGGCTCGTCGAGGATCAGCACCTTGGTGTCGGCCAGCAGCCACTTGCCGATGACGACCTTCTGCTGATTGCCGCCGGACAACGTCCGTACGTGCTGGCCGAGTCCGGCCATCCGCACGCCGAGCTGCTCGGCGATCCGCGCGGCGGCCGCGCGCTGCGACGTGAGGTCGACGAGCCCGGCACGGGTGGCGGACCGCATGGTGACCAGACCGAGGTTCTCCTCGACGGAGGCGTCCAGGAGCAGCCCCTGGCCCTTGCGGTCCTCGGGGATCAGACCGATGCCCGCGGTCATGGCCGCGTTGACATCGTGCCTGGGGACCGAGGCGCCGGAGACCTTCACGGTCCCCTTGTCGTACCGGTCGGCGCCGAACACCGCCCGCACGACCTCCGTACGACCGGCCCCGACCAGCCCCGCGACACCGACGACCTCGCCGGCGTGCACCTCGAAACCGACATCGTGGAAGACGCCGTCGCGGGTCAGTCCCTCGACGGAGAGCAACGCGGCGCCCCGGTCGGCCCGTTCGCGCGGGTACTGCTGCTCGATCGACCGTCCCACCATGAGACGTACGAGTTCGTCCTCGGGCGTGGTGGCGGGGACCTGCCCGACACTCCTGCCGTCCCGGATGACCGTCACCCGGTCTCCCAGAGCGGCGATCTCCTCCAGGTGGTGCGTGATGAAGACGACGCCCACGCCGTCGGCGCGCAGCGTGCGCACGATTCCGAAGAGCTTCTCGACCTCCTCGGAGGTGAGCACGGCGGTCGGCTCGTCCATGATCAGCACCCGCGCGTTCAGGCTCAGCGCCTTCGCGATCTCGACCATCTGGAGGCGTGCGATACCGAGTTCACGCACCCGCGCGCGGGGGGACACGTTCACGCCGACCCGCTCCAGGAGGACGGCGGCGTCCGCCTCCATCCTCTTGCGGTCGATCATGCCCAGGCGGCGCGGCTGGCGCCCCAGGAAGATGTTCTCGGCCACCGTCAGATCGGGAACGAGGTTGAACTCCTGGTAGATGGTGGCGATCCCGAGGCGCTCGGAGTCCTGCGCACCATGGATGCGCACCTCCTCGCCACCGGCCAGGATCCGCCCGCCATCGGGCGTGTAGGCGCCGGAGAGCATCTTGATGAGGGTGCTCTTGCCCGCGCCGTTCTCACCGAGGAGGACGTGCACCTCGCCCCGGCGCAGGTCGAAGTCGACGCCGTCGAGCGCGACCACGCCGGGGAAGGTCTTCCGTATGCCCTCGATGCGCAGCAACTCGTCCGGGTTGCTCACGTCTGGCTCCTTCTTACGGGGGACCGCACAGCGGGGGACTGCGCGGGGGGTGGCTCTGTGGGGGGTGGCTCCGTGGGGGGTGGCTCGGGGGGAGCCGGTTCGCCGCACGAGCGGCGTACGACGACATGGGCGGTGAGGGCGACGGACTTGGGGGGCCGTCCCTCGATGCGGTCGACGAGCGCGCGCACGGCGGCCCGCCCCAGCTCACCCGTGGGCTGGGCGATCGCGGTGATCGGCGGATCGGTGTGCACGAACCAGGGGATGTCGTCGAACGCGGCCAGCGCGATGTCCTCGGGAACCCGCAGCCCGCGCGCGCGGATGGCGTCCAGCGCGCCCAGGGCCATCAGGTTGTCCGCGGCGAAGACGACCTCGGGCGGCTCGGGCAGGTCGAGAAAGCCGTCGGTGACCCGCCGCCCGCTGTCGGCCTGGAAGTCGCCCTGTCCCGTGTAGACATCAGGGAGATCGAGACCGTGCGCGTGCAGCGCCTCCCTGAAGGCGTCCACCCGCTCCTGGCCCGTCGTGGTCGCCGCCGGCCCCGCGATGATCGCGAGGCGCCGGTGCCCGAGCCCGTACAGATGGGCGACGAGATCCCGGACGGCCGTCCGCCCGTCCGCCCGCACGACCGGCACCTCCATGCCCGGGATCCACCGGTCCACGAAGACCATCGGCGTCCCCCCGCGCGCGGTGTCCAGCATCAGCGGCGACCCGCCGTCGGTCGGGGAGACCAACAGGCCGTCGATACGGCGGTCCAGCAGATTCCGTACGTGGTGGTCCTGGAGGTCGGGCCGCTCGTCGGCGTTGCCGATGATGACGCTGTAGCCGAGCGCGCGGGCCTCCTCCTCGACGGAGCGGGCCAGTTCGGTGAAGTAGGGGTTCATCACGTCGCTGATGACCAGGCCGAGGGTGTGGGTCTGGTCGGTGCGCAGCGACCGGGCGACGGCGTTCGGGCGGTAGCCCAGCGTCCCGACGGCGGCCAGCACGCGCGCGCGGGCGTCCGCGCTGACCGACGGATGGTCGTTCAGGACGCGCGACACCGTGGCGACGGAGACCCCCGCCTCGGCTGCGACGTCCTTGATGCTCGCCATCGCCGCTCCACCTCCTTGTGGAATCGTTTACATCTACGACACGGAGGATTGGAATCGATTACATGAGAGTTATCAAGCCCTCTCGGCCTGCCTGAGACCGGATCGTGATGAGCGATGCCCGGATGAGCACGACCGAGGTGGGCTGTCGGTGCCGGGCGGTACCGTCGGATCATGGCCCAAGAAACGGGGAGCGGGGAGCGGCACTTGGCCGTGCTCGAAGGTGTCCTGGAGCGGATCACCTACGCCAACGAGGAGAACGGCTACACGGTCGCCCGCGTCGACACCGGCCGTGGTGGCGGTGATCTGCTGACGGTCGTCGGCGCGCTGCTCGGTGCCCAGGTGGGCGAGTCGCTGCGGATGGAGGGCCGCTGGGGCTCGCACGCCCAGTACGGCAAGCAGTTCACCGTCGAGAACTACACGACCCTCCTGCCGGCCACCGTCCAGGGCATCCGCCGCTATCTCGGCTCGGGCCTGGTCAAGGGGATCGGTCCGGTCTTCGCCGACCGCATCACCCAGCACTTCGGACTGGACACCCTGAGGATCATCGAGGAGGAGCCCAAGCGGCTCATCGAGGTCCCCGGGCTCGGCCCCAAGCGCACCAAGAAGATCGCCGACGCCTGGGAGGAACAGAAGGCGATCAAGGAGGTCATGCTCTTCCTCCAGACCGTCGAGGTGTCCACCTCCATCGCGGTGCGCATCTACAAGAAGTACGGCGATGCCTCGATCTCCGTCGTGAAGAACCAGCCGTACCGCCTGGCCTCCGACGTCTGGGGCATCGGCTTCCTCACCGCCGACAAGATCGCCCAGTCCGTCGGCATCCCGCACGACAGCCCGGAGCGCGTCAAGGCGGGCCTGCAGTACGCCCTGTCGCAGTCCGCCGACCAGGGGCACTGCTATCTCCCCGAGGAACAGCTGATCGCGGACGCGGTGAAGCTGCTCCAGGTCGACACCGGCCTGGTCATCGAGTGCCTCGCCGAACTCGCGGCGCCCCCTCAGGAGGGGGAGGACCCCGGTGTCGTACGGGAGAAGGTGCCGGGACCGGACGGCGTCCCCGTCACCGCCGTCTACCTCGTCCCCTTCCACCGGGCCGAACTCTCCCTCTCCGCCCAGCTGTTGCGCATCCTGCGGACCGACCAGGACCGGATGCCCGCCTTCCGGGAGGTCGCGTGGGACAAGGCGCTGGGCTGGCTCAGGGCTCGTACCGGGGTCGAGCTCGCCCCCGAGCAGGAGGCCGCCGTCAAGCTGGCGCTCGGCGAGAAGGTCGCCGTCCTCACCGGCGGCCCGGGCTGCGGCAAGTCCTTCACGGTCCGCTCGATCGTGGAGCTGGCCCGCGCCAAGAAGGCCAAGGTCGTCCTCGCCGCCCCCACCGGCCGCGCCGCCAAGCGCCTGTCCGAGCTCACCGGCGCCGAGGCCTCCACCGTGCACCGACTGCTGGAGCTGAAGCCGGGCGGCGACGCGGCCTACGACAAGGACCGCCCCCTCGACGCCGACCTGGTGGTGGTCGACGAGGCGTCGATGCTGGACCTGCTGCTGGCGAACAAGCTGGTGAAGGCCGTACCCCCGGGCGCGCACCTCCTCTTCGTCGGGGATGTCGACCAGCTCCCCAGCGTCGGCGCCGGCGAGGTGCTCCGCGACCTGCTCGCCGACGGCGGCCCGATCCCGGCCGTGCGCCTGACGCGCGTGTTCCGCCAGGCCCAGCAGTCCGGCGTGGTGACGAACGCGCACCGGATCAACTCCGGGCAGCACCCCGTCACCGACGGCATGAACGACTTCTTCCTCTTCGTCGAGGACGACACGGAGGAGGTCGGCCGGCTCACGGTGGACGTGGCGGCCCGGCGGATTCCGGCCAGGTTCGGCCTCGACCCGCGCCGGGACGTCCAGGTGCTCGCCCCCATGCACCGGGGACCGGCCGGCGCGGGCACCCTCAACGGCCTGCTCCAGCAGGCCATCACGCCCGGCCGCCCGGAGCTGCCCGAGAAGCGGTTCGGCGGCCGGGTCTTCCGCGTCGGCGACAAGGTCACCCAGATTCGCAACAATTACGAGAAGGGCGCCAACGGTGTCTTCAACGGCACGGTGGGCGTGGTCACCTCGCTCGACCCGGTCGACCAGCGCCTCACCGTACTGACGGACGAGGACGAGGAGGTCCCGTACGAGTTCGACGAACTGGACGAACTGGCGCACGCGTACGCGATGACCATTCACCGCTCGCAGGGAAGTGAATATCCCGCCGTGGTGATCCCGGTCACCACCAGCGCCTGGATGATGCTTCAGCGGAACCTGCTGTACACGGCGGTCACCCGGGCGAAGAAGCTGGTCGTCCTCGTCGGTTCGCGCAAGGCGATCGGCCAGGCGGTGCGCACGGTGTCGGCGGGGAGACGCTGCACGGCACTGGACTTCCGGCTCTCCGGTCGGTGACGCTGCGGTCCCGAGTCTCCTTCCGAGCCCCCTACCGAGCCCTTTCGGGGCGCCTGAGGGCGGGCTTCACCAAAAATGATCGATCAAATGAGTCACATCGGTCACAGAGCTCTTCCGGAAGCGGGTGAAGGGGAGGCAGGATGGGCGAGTTGGCGGCACTCAGTGCCGCCAATAAGCCCAACGGCCGACCCCGAGTGCACTCTCCTGCGCCAAATGGGGGATGGTAGAGACAGTCAGGGCAACCTCGAAGAAGAGGCACAACGTCGGTGAGGGATGACGTGAGCGAGCACACCAACAACGCTGTAGTACTGCGGTACGGCGACGGCGAGTACACCTACCCGGTGATCGACAGCACCGTCGGCGACAAGGGCTTCGACATCGGGAAGCTCCGTGCCCAGACCGGTCTGGTCACTCTGGACAGCGGTTACGGAAACACCGCCGCCTATAAATCCGCCGTCACGTACCTCGACGGCGAGGCCGGCATCCTCCGGTACCGCGGCTACCCGATCGAGCAGCTGGCCGAGCGCTCCACCTTCCTGGACGTGGCCTATCTGCTGATCAACGGCGAGCTGCCGACCGTCGACGAGCTCACCGTCTTCAAGAACGACATCACGCAGCACACCCTGCTGCACGAGGACGTCAAGAACTTCTACAAGGGCTTCCCGCGCGACGCCCACCCGATGGCCATGCTGTCGTCGGTCGTCTCGGCGCTGTCCACGTTCTACCAGGACAGCCACAACCCGTTCGACGAGAAGCAGCGCAACCTTTCGACGATCCGTCTGCTCGCCAAGCTTCCGACGATCGCCGCGTACGCGTACAAGAAGTCGATCGGTCACCCGTTCGTCTACCCGCGCAACGACCTCGGCTACGTCGAGAACTTCCTGCGTATGACCTTCTCGGTCCCGGCGCAGGAGTACGACCTCGACCCGGTCGTCGTCTCCGCGCTCGACAAGCTGCTGATCCTGCACGCGGACCACGAGCAGAACTGTTCGACGTCCACGGTCCGCCTGGTCGGCTCCTCGCAGGCCAACATGTTCGCGTCGATCTCGGCCGGCATCAACGCCCTGTGGGGCCCGCTGCACGGCGGCGCCAACCAGTCCGTGCTGGAGATGCTGGAGGGCATCCAGGCCAACGGCGGCGACGTCGACTCCTTCATCCGCAAGGTGAAGAACAAGGAAGAGGGCGTCCGCCTGATGGGCTTCGGCCACCGGGTGTACAAGTCCTTCGACCCGCGCGCGAAGATCATCAAGGCTGCCGCGCACGATGTGCTGTCCGCCCTCGGTAAGTCCGACGAGCTGCTGGACATCGCGCTGAAGCTGGAGGAGCACGCGCTCTCCGACGACTACTTCGTCTCGCGCAACCTCTACCCGAACGTCGACTTCTACACCGGTCTGATCTACCGGGCCATGGGCTTCCCGACCGAGATGTTCACGGTCCTGTTCGCCCTGGGCCGCCTCCCGGGCTGGATCGCCCAGTGGCACGAGATGATCAAGGAGCCCGGCTCCCGCATCGGCCGCCCGCGCCAGATCTACACGGGCGTGGTCGAGCGCGACTTCATTCCCGTCGAAGGGCGCTGAGCCGTCCACCAGGGCCCCGTACACGGCTTCGGCCGGGTGCGGGGCCTTCGTGTTGGTGCGGGTGAGCTCATGGGGCGATGAATCCGGTGCACTCGTGGGCTGAAACCGGTGCACTCATGGAGTGAAGCCGGTGCACGCAGGGGTGACGAGGCACGAGCGCCGGTGGACCCGGCGTACCGCTGGATGTAGGCGTACCGCTGGATACCGGTGTGCCGCTGAATATGCGGAAGGCGCCCCAGCGCCGGTCCCCCCACGGGCCGACGTCCAGGGCGCCTTCCCATGTCCCGGTGCGGATTCCCCCCACGGGATCCGGCCGGGCGTCTGTGAGAATCAGCGCCTGAATCGCTGTCTTGCGGTACTGCCTGCTGCTGCGTTGAGCAGAACGAGCAAAATTCCTCGTACTACTCATGTGTGCGGTCTGCCGGGACAGCGCACGCTGGGAGGGCCGCTCAAAGCTCCCCGGTGTACGTGCCCCGGCAACGCACCTCTGGGGAAGTCCCCCAAGACATCCCCAGATGCCAGTAAGCGCCCCCCAAGACGCTGCCTGACATCGTCAACTTAGACCTTCGAACCCCTTCGATGGTTACGTTCGCATCACTGTGATCTGCGTCTCTTGCATATGTCCGTTAGATGCGCAAGAGACCGGATACGGCGAGCGGGACTCAAGCGTAAGGATGATGCGCGAGCCTTGTGAAGAGCTTATGTGGTCGCGGCGCCGGACTCCAGGGGGGTCCGGCATCGGAATGTGCGCAAACGTCATCGGAACGCGCGCAAACGCAGGCTGTTGGTCACCACGAACACGGACGAGAACGCCATCGCCGCGCCCGCGATCATCGGGTCCAGCAACCCGGCCGCGGCCAGTGGCAGCGCGGCCACGTTGTACCCGAAGGCCCACACGAGGTTGCCCTTGATCGTGGACAGTGTCCGCCGGGACAGCCGGATCGCGTCCGCGGCCACCCGTAGATCCCCGCGCACCAGGGTCAGGTCGCCCGCCTCGATCGCCGCGTCGGTCCCGGTTCCCATCGCCAGGCCCAGATCGGCGGTGGCGAGCGCGGCCGCGTCGTTGACCCCGTCGCCGACCATGGCGACGACCCGGCCCTCGCCCCGCAGCCGCCGTACGACGTCGACCTTGTCCTCGGGCAGTACCTCGGCGACCACGTGCTCGGCGTCGATCCCGACGGCTTGGGCGACCGCCATGGCGACCGTCCGGTTGTCCCCGGTCAGCAGCACCGGCGTGAGGCCGAGGGCCCGCAACTCCCGCACCGCCTCCGCGCTGGTCTCCTTCACCGCGTCCGCGACGGCCAGGACCCCGCGCGCCTCTCCGTCCCAGCCGACCACGACGGCCGTACGCCCGTCCCTCTCGGCCTGTTCCTTCGCGCGGGCCAGGTCCGGTGGGAGCGCGTCGAAAAGGCGCCCCACGGCCACCTCGCGGCCCTCCACCCGCCCGCGTACGCCCCGCCCGGGCACGTTCTCGAAGTGCTCGGCCTCGGGCAGTGGCCCCACGCGTTCCTCCGCGCCCGCGGCGATCGCCCGGGCCACGGGGTGCTCGGAGGCGTGCTCCAGGGCGCCCGCGAGCCGCAGCACCTGCTTCACCTCGGCACCTTCGGTGACGTGGACCTTTTGGAGGGTCATCCGGCCGGTGGTGACCGTGCCGGTCTTGTCCAGGACGACCGTGTCGACGCGGCGCGTGGACTCCAGCACCTCGGGGCCCTTGATGAGGATGCCGAGCTGGGCACCGCGCCCGGTGCCGACCATCAGGGCGGTCGGGGTGGCCAGGCCCAGCGCGCACGGGCAGGCGATGATCAGGACCGCGACGGCCGCGGTGAACGCGGCGACCGTGTCGCCGGTCGTGCCGAGCCACACCCCGAAGGTGCCGCCCGCGATCGCGATCACCACCGGCACGAAGATCCCCGAGACCCGGTCGGCCAGCCGCTGCACCTCGGCCTTGCCGTTCTGCGCGTCCTCCACCAGCTTCGCCATCCGCGCGAGCTGGGTGTCGGCGCCGACCCGGGTGGCCTCGACGACCAGCCGCCCGCCGGCGTTGACGGTGGCACCGGTGACGGTGTCGCCCACGGTGACGTCCACCGGGACGGACTCGCCGGTCAGCATGGACGCGTCCACCGCGGAGGCGCCCTCGACCACCGTGCCGTCGGTGGCGACCTTCTCCCCGGGCCGTACGACGAACCGGTCACCGACGGCCAGCCGGGCCACCGGGATCCGTGTCTCACTCCCGTCCCGCAGGACGGCCACGTCCTTCACTCCGAGCTCCATCAGGGACCGCAGGGCGGCCCCGGCGCGCCGCTTCGCGCGAGCCTCCAGGTAGCGGCCCAGCAGGATGAACACGGTGACCCCGGCGGCGACTTCGAGGTAGATCGTGGAGGTGCCGTCCATCCGCGAAACGGTGGGGTCGAAGTGGTCCCGCATACCGGGCATGCCCGCGTCGCCGAGGAACAGCGCCCACAGCGACCAGCCGAACGCGGCCAGCGTGCCGAGCGAGACCAGGGTGTCCATGGTGGCCGCGCCGTGCCGGACGTTCGTCCAGGCGGCCCGGTGGAAGGGCAGGCCGCCCCAGACCACGACCGGTGAGGCGAGGGTGAGCGCCAGCCACTGCCAGTTGTCGAACTGGAGCGCAGGGATCATGGAGAGCAGGACGACCGGGACGGCCAGCACGGCGGAGACGGTCAGCCGCTGTCGGAGGGAGGCCGACTCCGGGTCCTCCTCGGCGACGGCTACGGCGTCTTCCGCGGCGACGGTCTCGTCCGGGGGCGGCGTCGGCTCCTCGGCCGTGTATCCGGTCCGCACCACTGTCGCGATCAGGTCGGCGACCTCGACGCCCGCCGGGTAGCTGACCTTCGCCTTCTCCGTCGCGTAGTTCACCGTGGCGGTCACGCCGTCCATGCGGTTGAGCTTCTTCTCGACGCGGGCCGCACAGGAGGCGCAGGTCATTCCGCCGATGAGCAGATCGACTTCCGACGTCCCGGTTGCCGGGGCGTGGTCGGTGATGGTGGACATGTCCGTACTCCAGAGAGCGGACCGGGCCGGGCGGCGACCGGTGTCGGCCGGCCCGGCACGGGTGGGAGGTGCGTGGCCCAGTCTGCCTCAGGCCTTGCCGACGAGTTCGAAGCCCGCCTCGTCGACGGCGGCGCGCACCGCTTCCTCGTCGAGCGGGGCCGCGGACACGACGGTCACCTCGCCGGCCGCCGCGACGGCCTTCACCGAGCTGACACCGGCGACCTCGGAGAGCTCGCCGGAGACGGCCCCCTCGCAGTGTCCGCAGGTCATTCCGCTCACCTTGTAGACGGCGGTGACGGAGCCCGGGGTGTCGGTCTGAGCGGTCATGTCGATCTCCTCGTAGAGGCAGGTGGGGCGGTCGTGACCCACGGTGGGGCCCGCACGCATCCCACGCTATACCCCTAGGGGGTACTTCTCCAAGAGAGTCGCGGTGCGTTGCGGGTCACGAGCGGCCGACGGGGGAGGGGGGGAGGGGTGCATGGTGCGCGGCCGGAGTTCGGGATGGCGTGTGCGGCGGGTACCCCGTCGGGTGGAAGGTGTGCCCGGAACCGCGGCCGGATCGGTGTTGCCGGGAGCCGGTCAGTGTGCCGGAGTCGCGGTGGTCCCGAGTTTGCCCAGCCTGTCGCCGACCAGTGGGGCGAGGTAACGGGTCAGGGCGTTCTTCACTGAGCGAGGGCGAGCGGCCCGCGGCAGCCGCCGAGCGTGAAGGGGACGAGCCGACACCGGACAACCGCGAACGGGACAACCGCGAACGGGACAAGGCGGAGTCGCACAGATAGCGTGCCGCCGTCAGAGGTGATCGGCGCAGGAGCGGTAGGCGAGGGGCGCGCATGCGGGCTGTGGTGTTCGAGCGGTACGGGGAGCCGGCCGAGGTGCGTGAGGTGGCGGACCCGGAGCCCGCTGAGCACGGGGTGGTGGTGCGGGTCGAGGCCACGGGACTGTGTCGCAGCGACTGGCACGGCTGGCAGGGCCACGACCCGGACATCATGCTGCCGCATGTGCCGGGGCATGAACTCGCCGGCGTCGTCGAGGCGGTGGGCGCCCGGGTGACCGGATGGCGACCGGGGGACCGGGTCACCGTCCCGTTCGTCTGCGCCTGCGGCACCTGTCCGTCCTGCGTGGCGGGCGATCAGCAGGTCTGCGAGCGGCAGACCCAGCCCGGCTTCACCCACTGGGGCTCCTTCGCCCAGTACGTGGCGCTGGATCACGCCGACGTGAACCTGATCGCCGTCCCCGAGGACCTGTCCTTCGCCACCGCCGCCTCCCTCGGCTGCCGGTTCGCCACGGCGTTCCGCGCGGTGGTGCGGCAGGGCCGGGTGGCGGCGGGCGAGTGGGTCGCGGTGCACGGCTGCGGAGGCGTCGGTCTGTCCGCCGTGATGATCGCGGCGGCGTCGGGGGCGCGGGTGGTGGCGGTGGACGTGTCGCCGCACGCCCTGGACCTGGCACGGAAGTTCGGCGCGGCACAGTGCGTGGACGCGTCCCGCACGGAGAACACGGCGGAGGCGATCCGCGCCCTGACCGACGGCGGCGCCCACCTCTCCCTCGACGCCCTGGGCTCGCCCACCACCTGCGCCGCCTCCGTCGACGGCCTGCGTCGCCGGGGCCGTCATGTCCAGGTCGGTCTGCTGCCCTCCCCGAGCGGCACGACACCGGTCCCGATGGCCCGCGTGGTCGCCCTCGAACTCGAACTCCTCGGCAGCCACGGCATGGCCGCCCACGCCTACCCGCCGATGCTGGAACTGGTGCGGGCCGGAGTCCTGCGGCCCGACCTGCTGGTCACGTCCACGATCGCCCTGGACGCGACGCCGACCGCGCTGGCGGCGATGGGCACGGCGCCCGGGGCGGGTGTGACGGTCATCGAGCCATGGGGTTGACGCTGCCCCACACGGAGGTGGGGCAGGGTTCCGTTCCTCGGGTCAGACCTCTCTTCGGCCGCGGTTGCCCGGACGGGAGGCCACCCAGGCGCGGACGGTGTCCGCGTACCAGTAGGGCTTGCCGCCCTCGACATGGTCGGGCGAGGGCAGCAGTCCGTGCTTGCGGTAGGACCGTACGGTGTCCGGCTGCACCCGGATGTGTGCCGCGATCTCCTTGTAGGACCAAAGCCTTCGGTCGGTCATGAGGTGCACCTCCCCGCGCGTGCCGCGGTGCCGGCCGGGGGCGGCCGTCGGAGGTACCCGGGCACTGCGCTGGCGATCACAAAGCCTGCGCCCGTTGAACGAGGGAGAGTTGATCAGGGTAGGGCCTGTGCACGGGGTGTGACGCAAGTGCCGCGTACACGTGACATGTGTGACAAGAAGGGGGCGTTTGTGACACGAGTGCCACAAAGGCGCACTCCGGTTCAAGGGCGTGGCGCGTTGACTCCGACGGCCATCTCTCCCACCACGGCAGCCCGTTGCCCGGACATCGCTCCCCGGACATCGCGGCTCGCACATCGCGGCCTGGGGCGCGCAAGACGGACCGGACCCGCTGCGCCGGGCCCGGCCCGTCGGCTCCCCGCATCCCCCCGGTCCCCGCATCCCCCCGGGTGCGTCCCCCCGATCAACCGGCCGGACGCACAGCGTGCACGCGGCGGGCACGGTCGGTCTTGGAGAAAATCGCACTACTGTCGCCCGGACGCGAGGACGAGACTCGTCGCCTCGCCCGTCATCCGGTCGCTCACCGGCCCCCCGACCCCGGTCGGCACCCCCCGTGCCGCAGTGAACTCCCGTGGTGTGCACCCCGTCATCGCCTTGAACTCACCGCTCAGATGCGCCTGGTCGTAGAACCCGCAGACCGCCGCCGTCTCCGCCGCCCCCCGTCCCGCCGCCAGCAGCCGCCGAGCCCGCTGCAAGCGCAGCACCCGGGCCGCCGCCTTGGGGCCGAGACCGATCTGCTCCCGGAAACGGTTCTCCAGGTGCCGCACGCTCCAGCCGACCTCCTCGGCGAGCTGTCGTACCGGCATCGAGCCGCCCGTGCGCACCAGCTCCGACCAGGCCCGCACCACCCGTGCCGAACTCGGGGTCCCGGCCGCCCACCAGCGGGCGAACACATCGTCGAGGAGTCCGAACCGGTCCTCCCAGGTCGGTAACGCGGCCAGCGCGGCGGAGAGTTCGCCGACGCTGTTCCGACGGCCCCCGGCCCGGCGGGAGGCGAGGGCGTGCGGCAGCTCGTCAGGGTCGACGGTGCGGTCGGCGAGCTCGTACTGGGGCGTGCCGAAGAGGGTGAACCCGGCCCAGGGCGTGAGCAGCACCTCGACGCCCGACATCCGCCCGCCGTGCTCACCGACGGCGGGGGTGGTCGTAGGGCCGCAGTAGACCGACACGAGGGTGGACGTGGGACGGCCCGCACGCGAGATGCGTACGGGCTGGTCGAAGCCCAGCAGCAGGGTCGCCGCACCGATCGGCGTCTCCAGCCGGCGCCGCGGCCGGTCCATCGAGAGCCTGACCCCGCGGTAGCTCATCACGCCCGGCCGCAGCCGTGGGTGCGGCGACGCGAGGGCATGTTCCCAGGAGCCGACGGGCCCCTGCCCGGACCGGACCAGCACCGCACCCGCAGCCATCCGCGCTCCTCCAGAGAGGGCACCCATGGTGCTACGGCAGGGGAGAGGACGGAAGGGCAAGGGTCAGGGACTGGCACCCCAGTAGGCGCCCCGGCCCAACTCCCGGAGGGCTACGCCCCGCACGACCTCAGGAACGCCCGCGTCCGCTGCGCGATCGGCAACGGGGTGTCCGGCTCGCACGGGTACATGTCCTGCTCGACGATCGCGAACAGATCGACGTCCAGCTTCTGCGCGGCCTCCAGCACGGGCCCCAGCGCGGGCACCCCGGCGGGCGGCTCGCACATCACACCGCGCGCGACAGCCGGCCCGAACGGCACCTCGTTCGCCCGCACGTCCGCCAGGATCTCCGGGTCCACCTGCTTCAGGTGCAGGTACCCGATGCGCTCGCCGTAGGTCTCGATCAGCTTGACGCTGTCTCCGCCGCAGTACGCGTAGTGCCCGGTGTCCAGGCACAGCGACACCAGGCCGGAGTCCGTGCCGTCCAGGAAGCGGACGACGTTCTCCTCGCTGTCGATGTGGGTGTCGGCGTGCGGGTGGACGACGATCTGCAGGCCGTACCGCTCCCGCACCTCCTTGCCGAGGCGCTCGGTCAGGGAGGTGAGATTGCGCCACTGCTCGGGCGTGAGGGTGTCGGACTCCAGTACCTCGCCGGTCTTGTCGTCCCGCCAGAAGGACGGGATGACGACCAGATGCCGGGCGCCCATCGCCTGCGCCAGCACCGCGTTGTCCGCGACATGCGCCCAGGTCTTCTCCCAGACCGCCTCGCCGTGGTGCAGGCCGGTGAAGACCGTGCCGGCGGAGACTTTCAGGCCACGCTGTGCGGTCTCCTCGACGAGGACTGCGGGATCGGTCGGCAGGTACCCGTAGGGGCCCAGCTCGATCCACTCGTAGCCGGAGGCGGCGACCTCGTCGAGGAAGCGCTTCCAGGGGACCTGTTGCGGGTCGTCCGGGAACCAGACGCCCCAGGAGTCGGGCGCCGATCCGATCCGGATGCGGGAGAGTGAGGGCTGAGGTGACAACGACGTCATGGCCGCCAGCGTGCTGTTCGCGAGCGGGGGTGTCAAGACCTGGTCCGAATGTCTGGACAAAACATTGACAGGGCCACGTGCACGGGCTAGAAACCGGGGTGAGCCGATACGAGCCGACGCGGCCAAAGCCCACTAGGCAAGGCCCACGCGGCAAGGACCACGAGGCACAGACCACGCGGCAAAGACCACGCGGCCAGGAGCCGACGCGGCTACCAGCCGTCACGGCGCACGAAGGGAACTCGATGGCGTACGACCTGATCACCATGGGGCGGATCGGAGTGGACCTCTATCCGCTGCAGACGGGCGTTCCATTGCCGCAGGTGGAGTCCTTCGGCAAGTTCCTCGGCGGCTCGGCCACCAACGTCGCCGTCGCCGCGGCCCGCCTGGGACGGCAGACCGCGGTGATCACCCGGACCGGCGACGACCCGTTCGGGACGTACCTGCACGAGGAGCTGCGGGGCTTCGGCGTCGACGACCGCTGGGTCACCCCGGTCCCGGGCCTGCCCACCCCGGTCACCTTCTGCGAGGTCTTCCCGCCGGACGACTTCCCGCTGTACTTCTACCGCCGCCCCAAGGCGCCCGACCTGGAGATCGACGCCCACGAGCTCGACCTGGACGCCATCCGCGAGACCCGCATCTTCTGGGTCACCGGCACCGGCCTGAGCGAGGAGCCCAGCCGTACGGCGACGCTCGCCGCCCTCGCCCACCGCGCCAAGGCCGGCGCCACGGTGTTCGACCTCGACTGGCGCCCCATGTTCTGGTCCGACCCGGACGCGGCCCGCCCCTTCTACGCCGAGGCCCTGAAGCACACCACCGTCGCCGTCGGAAACCTCGACGAGGTGGAGGTGGCCACCGGAGTGCGCGAGCCGCACGCCGCCGCCCGCGCGCTGCTGGACGCCGGTGTGGAACTCGCCGTGGTGAAGCAGGGCCCCAAGGGCGTCCTCGCCGTCAACAGCAAGGGAGAGTCGGCCGAGGTGCCCCCGCTCCCGGTGACCGTCCTCAACGGACTCGGGGCCGGTGACGCCTTCGGCGGCTCCCTCTGCCACGGCCTGCTCGAAGGCTGGGACCTGGAGAAGATCATGCGGCACGCCAACGCGGCCGGTGCCATCGTCGCCTCCCGCCTGGAGTGCTCCTCGGCGATGCCCACCCCGGACGAAGTGGCAGCGGCGCTCGCGGCGGGAGCCGTCAAGTGACCGTCGACATCGCGGACCTGGTCCGCACCCGCTCTCTGCGGCCCGAGGCCATAGCAGAGGCCGCCGCCCGCCGCACCCGCCGCTCGCTGCTCAACGCGAGCGGCCGGCTGATGATCGTCGCCGCCGACCACCCGGCCCGCGGCGCCCTCGGCGTCGGTGACCGCAAGAACGCCATGGCCAACCGTGCCGACCTGCTCGAACGCCTCTGCCTGGCACTGTCCCGCCCCGGCGTGGACGGCGTCCTCGCCACCGCCGACATCCTGGACGACCTGCTGCTGCTCGGCGCCCTCGACGGCAAGGTCGTCATGGGCTCGATGAACCGCGGCGGCCTCCAGGGCGCCAGCTTCGAACTCGACGACCGCTTCACCGGCCACCGCCCCGAGGACATCGAGCGCCTCGGCTTCGACGCCGGCAAGCTGCTCCTGCGGATCGACTACGACGACCCGGGCTCCCTCACCACCCTGGAGTCCACGGCCCGCGCCATCGACGACATGGCCGCACGCCGGCTCCCCGTCTTCGTCGAGCCGTTCATCAGCCGCCGCTCCCCGGAGGGCAGGCTGAGCAACGACCTGTCCGCCGAGGCCGTCACCAAGTCGATCGCGATCGCCTCGGGCCTGGGCGGTACCTCCGCCTACACCTGGCTGAAGGTCCCCGTCACCCAGAACCCCGACGACATGGCCGAGGTCATGGCGGCCTCCACGCTGCCCGCGGTCCTGCTGGGCGGCGAGGTCGGCGACGACCAGGACGGGGCGTACGAGAAATGGCGCGGCGCCCTGCAACTGCCCACCGTGCGCGGCCTGGTGGTCGGCCGTTCGCTGCTGTACCCGCCGGACGGCGATGTGGCCGCCGCCGTGGACACCGCCGTAGGACTGCTGTGAGGGCCGTATGACCAGCAACGAGCTGTACATCGCCAAGGGCGCCGCCGCGAACGCCCAGTACGTGGTCGACATCGACCCCAAGCGGGCCGGCTGGACCCACAGCAGTCTGCGGATCGTCGAGCTGGAACCGGGCGGCACCCACACCTTCACCGCCGGGGACAGCGAATGGATCGTCCTGCCGCTGCAAGGCGGATGTACCGTGCAAACAGAAGGTGAAGAGTTCCAACTCCTGGGCCGGGAAAGCGTGTTCGCCGGAGTCTCCGACTTCGCGTACGTGCCCCGTGACGCCCGGGCACTGATCGCCTCCGGCGCGGGCGGCCGCTTTGCTTTGGCAGGAGCGAAGTGCGAGCGACAACTCCCCGCCCGCTACGGCCCCGCGCCGGAGGTCCCGGAAGAACGGCGTGGCAGCGGCACCTGCACGCGCCACGTCCGCAACTTCGCCTCCGCCGACGCCTTCGACTGCGACAAGCTGATCGCCGTCGAGGTCATCACGCCCGGCGGCAACTGGTCCTCGTACCCGCAGCACAAGCACGACGAGCACCGGCCGGGCGAGGAGGTGGAGCTGGAGGAGGTCTACTACTTCGAGATCGACGGCGCGAACGGTTTCGGCTATCAGCGCGTATCCCCTTCACGCGTGGGCGGTTCGGACGTCCTCGCGGAGGTCCGCTCCGGCGACGTCGTCCTCGTTCCCGACGGATGGCACGGCCCGTCGATCGCGCAGCCCGGCCACGACATGTACTACCTGAACGTCATGGCCGGTCCGGGTGAGACACGGGAGTGGCGGATCTGCTTCCACCCGGATCAAACGGAGGGTTACCGATGACGGTGCAGACCCCGACGACGAGGCTCACGGTCGCGCAGGCGCTCGTCCGCTTCCTGTCCGTCCAGTACACGGAGCGGGACGGCGTACGGCAGCGGCTGATCGGCGCGACCTGGGGCATCTTCGGGCACGGGAACGTCGCCGGGCTCGGCCAGGCACTCGTGGAGTACGCCGCCGAGATGCCGTACCACCAAGGACGCAACGAGCAGTCGATGGTGCACGCGGCCGTCGGCTACGCCCGCCAGTCGAACCGCCTGTCCACGCACGCCGTGACGACCTCCATCGGCCCGGGCGCCACCAACCTGGTCACCGGCGCCGCCCTCGCGACCGTCAACCACCTCCCGGTCCTGCTGCTGCCCGGCGACACCTTCGCCACCCGGGTCGCCGACCCGGTCCTCCAGCAGCTCGAAGTCCCGTACGCGGGCGATGTGTCGGTCAACGACTGTCTGCGCCCGGTGTCGAGGTACTTCGACCGCGTCACCCGGCCGGAGGCCCTGATCCCGGCGGCGCTCCAGGCCATGCGGGTGCTCACGGACCCGGTGGAGACCGGCGCGGTGACCCTCGCCCTGCCGCAGGACGTGCAGGCCGAGGCGTACGACTGGCCCGACGAGTTCTTCGCGGAGCGCACCTGGACGGTACGACGGCCGGGCGCCGACCCGACCGAACTCGCCGAAGCCGTAAGGGCGATCCGGGCTTCGGAGAGGCCGCTGGTCATCGCGGGCGGCGGGGTCCACCACAGCCGCGCCGAGGAGGCCCTCGCCGAGTTCGCCTCGGCCACCGGCATCCCGGTCGCCTCCACCCAGGCAGGCAAGGGCTCCCTGCGCCACGACCACCCCCAGGACGTCGGCGGAGTCGGCCACACCGGCACGGCCACCGCCAACGAACTCGCCCGCCAGGCCGACCTGGTGATCGGTGTCGGCACCCGCTACACCGACTTCACCACCGCGTCGAACACCCTGTTCGCCGGCGACGAGGTCCGTTTCCTCAACCTCAACATCGCCCCGTTCGACGGCCACAAGCTGGCCGGCCGGCCCCTCGTCACGGACGCCCGCAGCGGCCTCCAGGAGCTGACCGGCGCCCTCCAGCTGCACGGCCACCGGGTCACGGAGACGTACGCCGGCGAGTACGCCCTCGACAAGGAGCGCTGGGAGCAGCGCGTCGACGCCTGCTACGAGGCCGAGGAGCCCGACATACGGCCGACGCAGGCGCAGGTCCTCGGCGCCCTGGACGCCCTCGTCGACGAGTCGGACGTGATCATCAACGCGGCCGGTTCGCTCCCCGGCGACCTGCACAAGATGTGGCGGGCGCGCTCACGGGACCAGTACCACCTGGAGTACGGCTACTCCTGCATGGGCTACGAGATCCCGGCCGCGATCGGTGTGAAGATGGCCGCCCCCGAGCGCAACGTCTGGGCACTGGTCGGCGACGGCACGTACCTGATGATGCCGACGGAGATCGTGACGGCCGTGCAGGAGGGAATCGCGATCAAGATCCTCCTGGTGCAGAACCACGGCTACGCCTCCATCGGCGGCCTGTCCGAGTCGGTCGGCGGTGAGCGGTTCGCCACCGCCTACCGCTACCAGTCCGACGACGGTACGTACACGGGGGCGCCGCTCCCCGTGGACCTCGCCGCCAACGTGGCGAGCCTCGGTATGCGCGTGCTGCGCGCGAAGACCGTACGAAGCCTCCGCACCGCCCTCGCCGAGGCGCGGTCCGCTGACATTCCCACATGTGTCTACGTGGAGACCGAAACCGCAGACACAGTGTCGGGCCCGCCCCCGGCGCAGGCCTGGTGGGATGTACCTGTGGCCGAAACCGCGACACGACCGTCCGCGGTGAAGGCCCGTGAGCTGTACGAACGGCACGTCTCTACCCGACGCCGTCATCTGTGAAGGAGTGCTCGGTCATGACGAAGATCGTCAACCACTGGATCGGCGGCAAGACCGTCGAAGGCGCGTCGGGTACGTACGGGCCGGTCACCGACCCCGCGACCGGCGCCGTCACCACCAAGGTCGCGTTCGCGAACGTCGACGAGGTGGACGCGGCCGTGGCCGCGGCCAAGGACGCCTACGCCACCTGGGGCCTGTCCTCGCTGGCCAAGCGGACCACGATCCTGTTCAAGTTCCGCGCGCTGCTGGACGCGAACCGGGACGCCATCGCCGAGCTGATCACCGCCGAGCACGGCAAGGTGCACAGCGACGCGCTGGGCGAGGTCGCGCGCGGTCTGGAGATCGTGGACCTGGCGTGCGGGATCACCGTGCAGCTGAAGGGTGAGCTGTCCACCGAGGTGGCCAGCCGGGTGGACGTGTCCTCGATCCGCCAGCCGCTCGGTGTCGTCGCCGGCATCACGCCGTTCAACTTCCCGGCGATGGTCCCGATGTGGATGTTCCCCATGGCCATCGCGACCGGCAACACCTTCGTGCTGAAGCCGTCCGAGAAGGACCCGTCGGCGAGCCTGAAGATCGCCGAGCTGCTGTCGGAGGCGGGCCTGCCCGACGGCGTCTTCAACGTCGTCAACGGTGACAAGGTGGCCGTCGACCGGCTGCTGGAGCACCCGGACGTCAAGGCGATCTCCTTCGTCGGCTCGACCCCGATCGCCCGCTACATCCACACCACCGCCTCCGCGAACCACAAGCGGGTCCAGGCCCTGGGCGGCGCCAAGAACCACATGCTGGTGCTGCCGGACGCCGACCTGGACGCGGCCGCGGACGCCGCGGTGAGCGCGGCCTACGGCTCCGCGGGCGAGCGCTGCATGGCGATCTCGGCCGTGGTCGCGGTCGGCGCGATCGGCGACGAACTGGTGGAGAAGATCCGCGAGCGCGCCGAGAAGATCAAGATCGGCCCCGGCAATGACCCGGCCTCCGAGATGGGCCCGCTGATCACGAAGGTCCACCGCGACAAGGTGGCCTCGTACGTGGCGGGCGCGGCGGCCGAGGGCTCGGAGGTCGTCCTGGACGGCACCGGCCACACGGTCGACGGCTTCGAGGACGGCCACTGGATCGGCATCTCGCTCCTCGACAAGGTGCCCACGTCGGCGAAGGCCTACCAGGACGAGATCTTCGGCCCGGTGCTGTGTGTCCTGCGCGTCGACACCTACGACGAGGGCGTCGCCCTCATCAACAGCTCCCCGTTCGGCAACGGCACCGCGATCTTCACCCGGGACGGCGGCGCGGCCCGCCGCTTCCAGCTGGAGATCGAGGCCGGCATGGTCGGCGTGAACGTCCCGATCCCGGTCCCCGTCGGCTACCACTCCTTCGGCGGCTGGAAGGACTCCCTCTTCGGCGACCACCACATCTACGGCAACGACGGCACGCACTTCTACACCCGAGGCAAGGTCGTCACCACCCGCTGGCCCGACCCGGCCGACGCCCCGTCGGGCGTGGACCTGGGCTTCCCGCGCAACCACTGAGCACGCTGGCCGGGGCCGTCCGCGACGCGGACGGCCCCGTGCCGCAGGGAGACACGGTGGCTCGTCTCTATCGCGGCAAGACCAGCGGACCTCAAGGGGCGCGGGGCGGTGTCCGATATGCGGCTCCGCCGCAGGGGCGCGACCAGCCACGACGCTCCCGCAGTCGGCTGACAACAGAAGCGATCGAGTTCCTGGCCGTCCTACCACGGACGCGGTACATGAAAGCGCCCCCGTACCCCCAGGGGATGGCGCCCACTTCAGCCCACGGTAGATAACTCCCCGACAGCTTCACCCCGTACCGTTGACGCATGGATCTTCGACTGCCCCGGCTACGAGGCATGCTTCGGGGGCCGCGACGACTGGGCGCCGCCGCGGCCGCCGTCGTGGTGCTCGCCGGCGCCGGGACATGGACGGCCGTCGCCGACGACGACGCGCCTCCGGTGAACCGCACCGACCAGGTGATGCCACTCGACGGCGTCCGCATCGACACCTCGTACTTCACCTCCCAAGGAACCGGCCGTCGCCCCGCCGTCCTCCTCGCGCACGGCTTCGGCGGCAGCAAGGACGATGTACGGCAGCAGGCCGAGGACCTGGCCCGGGACGGATACGCGGTGCTGACCTGGTCGGCCCGCAGCTTCGGCAAGTCGACCGGCAAGATCGGGCTGAACGACCCGAAGGGCGAGGTCGCCGACGTCCGAAAGCTCATCGACTGGCTGGCGAAGCAGCCGCAGGTCCAGCTCGACAAGTCCGGTGACCCGCGGGTGGGCATGGCGGGCGCGTCGTACGGCGGCGCGATCGCGCTGGAGACCGCCGGACTCGATCACCGGGTGGACGCCATCGCCCCGGCGATCACCTACTGGAACCTCGCCGACGCCCTCTTCCCGAACGGCGTCTTCAAGAAGCTCTGGGCGGGCATCTTCGTCAACTCCGGCGGCGGCTGCGACAAGTTCGAGACGCGGCTGTGCCGGATGTACCAGCGGGTCGCCGAGTCCGGCACCCCCGACGCGCAGGCCGTGAAGCTTCTTCAGGAGCGCTCGCCGTCCGCCGTCGCCGACCGCATCAAGGTCCCCACGCTCCTCATGCAGGGCCAGACCGACTCCCTCTTCCCGCTCGGGCAGGCCGACGCGGCGGCGAAGGCCATCCGGGCCAACGGCGCCCCCGTGGACGTCGACTGGATCGCGGGCGGGCACGACGGCGGCGACAGGGAGAACGGCCGCGTCCAGGCCCGGGTCGCCTCCTGGTTCGACCGCTACCTCAAGGACGACAAGAGCGCCGACACCGGCCCCGTCTTCCGCGTCACCCGCACCGGAGGCGTCGACTCCACCGACGGACAGGCCATGCTGCGGGGCGCGAGCGGCGAGACCTACCCCGGTCTGGAGAGCGGACAGCGGTCCATCGCCCTGACCGGCCGCGAGCAGAGCTTCGACAACCCCGCGGGCTCCAACCCGCCCGCCGTCTCGGCGTTGCCCGGCCTCGGCGGCGGCGGACTCTCCCAGCTCTCCTCGCTGGGCGTCGGCGTCTCGCTGGACTTCCCCGGCCAGTTCGCCGGCTTCGAGTCGGCGCCGGTCACCGACGACCTGCGCATCACCGGATCGCCGACGGCCACCGTCCACGTCAAGTCGACCAGCGACGACGCCGTCCTCTTCGGGAAGGTGTACGACGTCGGCCCGGGCGGCGCCCGGCAGGTACTGCCCTCCCAGCTCGTCACGCCCCTCAGGGTCGAGGGCGCCAAGGCCGGCAAGGACGTGACGATCACCCTGCCCGCCATCGACCACGACATCGAGAAGGGCCACCGGCTGCGCCTGGTCCTCGCCTCCACCGACCTGGGGTACGCCTCCCCGGCCGCCCCGGCGACGTACACCGTCTCCCTGAAGGGAGACCTGAAGGTGCCCACGGCCCCCGGTGTGGCGACTGCGGACACCTCGCTGCCCGCGTGGGTGTGGTGGCTGCCGCTCGCGGGCGCGCTGACCGCCCTGGCCCTGCTGCTCACCGGCCGCCGCCGCACGGCCACCCCCGCCCCGGACCCGGAGCTGGCCGAAGTCCCCCTTGTGATCACCGACTTGAGCAAGCGGTACGCCAGGTCGGCCGACCGGTACGCGGTCAAGGAGCTGTCCTTCCGCGTGGAGAAGGGCCAGGTCCTCGGTCTCCTGGGCCCCAACGGCGCCGGCAAGACGACCACCCTGCGCATGCTCATGGGCCTGATCAAGCCCGACGGCGGCGAGATCCGTGTCTTCGGCCACGCGATCCGGCCCGGCGCTCCCGTGCTGTCGAGGGTCGGTGCCTTCGTCGAGGGCGCCGGCTTCCTCCCGCACCTCTCCGGCCGGGAGAACCTGGAGCTGTACTGGCAGGCGACCGGCCGCCCCGCCGAGGACGCCCACCTGGACGAGGCCCTGGAGATCGCGGGCCTCGGCGACGCGCTGGCCCGCGCGGTCCGCACGTACTCGCAGGGCATGCGCCAGCGCCTCGCCATCGCCCAGGCCATGCTCGGCATGCCGGACCTGCTCATCCTCGACGAACCCACCAACGGCCTGGACCCGCCGCAGATCCGCGAGATGCGCGAGGTGATGATCCGCTACGCGGCGGCCGGCCGCACGGTGATCGTCTCCAGTCACCTGCTGGCGGAGGTCGAGCAGTCCTGCACCCACCTCGTGGTCATGGACCGGGGCAGGCTCGTGCAGGCCGGTCCGGTCGCGGAGATCATCGGCTCCGGAGACACCCTGCTCGTCGGCACCGGAACTCCCTTGGACGAGCCGGTCGTCGAGAAGATCGCCGCGCTGCCGGGCGTGGTCTCGGCGGTGCCGACCGACGACGGACTCCTGGTCCGCCTCGATGCCGACGGCAGCGCGCAGCGCCTGGTCGTCGAGCTCGTCCGGCTCGAAGTGCCCGTGCAGGCGGTGGGTCCGCACCGCCGCCTGGAAGACGCCTTCCTCACCCTGATCGGAGGCTCCGCATGAGCACGCTCGTCGAGCGCACCGAGGTCGCCTCCGGCTACAAGGCGGGCCGCACCCTTCCCCTCCGGGTGGAGCTGGTCCGCCAGCTGAAGCGGCGCCGCACCCTGGTCATGGGCGGGATCCTCGCGGCCCTGCCGTTCGTCCTGCTCATCGCGTTCGCCATCGGTGGCGAGCCGGACGGGGGTGGCAACCGGATCACGCTGATGGACTCGGCGACGGCGTCGGGCGCCAACTTCGCCGCCGTGAACCTGTTCGTGTCCGCCGGCTTCCTGCTGGTCGTCCCGGTCGCCCTGTTCTGCGGGGACACGGTTGCCTCGGAGGCCAGTTGGTCCTCCCTGCGCTATCTCCTCGCCGCTCCGGTGCCGCGTGCCCGGCTGCTGTGGTCGAAGCTCGTGGTCGGGCTCGGCCTCAGCCTGGCCGCGATGATCCTGCTGCCGGTGATGGCCCTGGCCGTCGGCTCGGCCGCCTACGGCTGGGGCCCCCTGGTGATCCCCACCGGCGGCTCGCTCGCGTCGGGCACCGCGGCGCAGCGACTCGTGGTCGTCGTGGCGTACATCTTCGTGTCCCAACTGGTCACCGCCGGGCTGGCGTTCTGGCTGTCGACGAAGACCGACGCGCCGCTCGGCGCGGTCGGCGGCGCGGTCGGCCTGACCATCGTCGGCAACGTCCTGGACGCCGTCACGGCCCTCGGCGACTGGCGTGACTTCCTTCCCGCGCACTGGCAGTTCGCGTGGGCCGACGCCGTGCAGGCCACCCCCGAGTGGTCCGGCATGATCCAGGGCACCGCCGTCTCCGTAACGTACGCCCTCGTGCTGTTCGCGCTGGCCTTCAGGGGTTTCGCGCGTAAGGACGTGGTGTCGTAGGTCAACGGAGGGTCACCCACCGGTCTCGACCGCCCCGCTCCGTGCCCTCTTCGAGATCCATCCGCAACACCCCGTAGCGCACGTTCCGGTCCCCCGGCCCGTCACAGTCACAGTCACGGCGTCAACAGGCCAAGGGGGCACGGACCATGGAGCGGTTCCGAATACGACGGCTGCGCGCCGCCCTGCTCGCGTTCACCGCGACGGGCGGCCTGCTGCTCACGGGATGCGGTGCGAACGACACCGCGGATGACAGCGGCACGGACCGCGCGAACGGGGCGACCGGCTTCCCGGCCCCGGCCCCCAGCCGCGGCACCGGTGAGCAGGACCGCCCGGACGAGGGGTCCCGCGAGGCCGCCCCGTCCCCCGACCACGTCTCCACCTTCGCCCTCGACGTCGACACCGCCTCCTACGGCTACGCCCGCCGCACCCTCGCCGACGGACGGCGGCCCGACCCCTCGACGGTCCGCCCCGAGGAATTCGTCAACAGCTTCCGCCAGGACTACGAACGCCCCGACGGCAACGGCTTCACGGTGACCGTCGACGGCGCCCGCACCGACGAGGAGGACTGGTCCCTGGTCCGCGTCGGCCTCGCCACCCGTGCCGCCGAGCGGACCGGCGAACGCCCGCCCGCCGCCCTAACCTTCGTCATCGACATCTCCGGCTCCATGGCCGAACCGGGCCGCCTCGACCTCGCCCAGGAGTCCCTCGGGGTGATGACGGACCGACTGCGCGACGACGACTCGGTCGCCCTGGTCACCTTCAGCGACACGGCCGAGACCGTGCTGCCGATGACCCGGCTCGGCGGCAACCGGGGCGAGATCCACGACGCGATCAACGGCCTGGAACCGACGTACTCCACCAACCTCGGCGCGGGTGTGGACACCGGCTACGCCACCGCCGTCGACGGTCTGCGCGAGGGCGCCACCAACCGGGTCGTGCTGGTCTCCGACGCGCTCGCCAACGACGGGGACACCGACCCCGACGCCATCCTGGACCGCATCGACGGCGCCCGCCGCGAACACGGCATCACCCTCTTCGGCGTCGGTGTCGGCAGCGACTACGGCGACGCCCTGATGGAACGCCTCGCCGACAAGGGCGACGGCCACACGGTGTACGTGTCCGGCGCGGACGACGCCGAGCAGGTCTTCTGCGAGCAGCTCCCGACACACATCGACCTCACCGCCCGCGACGCCAAGGCCCAGGTCGACTTCGACCCGGAGACGGTCGCCGAGTTCCGGCTCGTCGGCTACGACAACCGCCGCGTCGCCGACGAGGACTTCCGCGACGACCGTGTCGACGGCGGCGAGGTGGGCCCCGGCCACACCGTGACCGCCCTCTACGCCGTCCGCACCAGGCCCGGCACCGACGGCCACCTCGCCACCGCCACGGTCCGCTGGCAGGACCCCGAGACCCGCACCCCGCACGAGGAGAGCGGCCAACTGGAGTCCGGTTCGCTCGCCGACTCCCCGCGCGGCGCGAGCCCCCGCTTCCAGGTCACGGCGACCGCCGCGTACTTCGCCGACGCCCTGCGCGGGCGCGACCACAGCCGGACCGCACTGCCGGGCGCCCCGACGCTCGGCGAACTGGCCGACCGCGCCGACGACTTGGCGGCCACCACCGAGGACCCGGCGGTACGCGGGCTCGCCGACACCATCCGCCGAGCCAGGCACCTCGACCCTCAGGACTGAGCACACACCGACGGCAACGCCCGCCCGAGCCCCTCCAGATGCAGAAGGTCCAGCTCATGGCCGTGGGCGGAGCGTACGGCGGCTACGGACAGTCGCGGCGCGCACGACCGCCCGGCCCGCAGCGCCTCCGTGTCCTTCAGAGCGGTCAGCAGGTGCGTGGTGATGCGGTCCAACGCGGGCCGGACCTCGGTGGTCAGGTCCGGCCGCTCGGTGGGCCGCTCCTCGGGATGCGCGTCCCAGCGCGCGTACAGCCCGCGCTGCACCAGCTTGTTGGCCTCGATCTGGTCCCGGAAGACCGCGCTCACCGAGTCCGGGTCCAGCCCGAGCCCGATCGCCCGGGCGGCCACGTCGTCCAGGATCTGCTTCTCGCGCACCGGATCGTCGATCGGCTTGTCGGTGCCGTACTTGGCGGCGGCCACCTTGTCGGCCAGCAGCAGCCGCTCGGCGAACAACTCGGTCAGCGGCGCGAGCCCGGGGGCACCGACCGCCGCCCGTACGGGAGCCGGGGCGGGCGCGGCGGCGGCCGGGGCGGCGCTGCGGACCGAGACCGAGGAGCGCCGAGGTCGCGACAGACCCGGGCCGGGCGACCAAGGCCAGCCACGCCCCCGCGATCCAGCAGGTGGCAAGTCCCGTCTCCAGCCCTGAGGTGGCGAAGTCCCACACGGGCGGCAACCCCAGCAGCACGAGCGAGCCAAGGGGGACGGCCGCCCGCCCGCCGTACAGCCGCAGCGCCCCGAGCCCCGCGAGCGCGAACCCGGCGCCGGTCAGCACCAGCCCCGTATACACCGCGGCCGTCGCCGGATCGGCACCCACCGCCCCGGCCGCCACCAGCAGCCACTGCCACAGCGTCCCGGTGGACGACTCCACCCGCTCACCCGGGTTGAACACCGGCCCGTTGCCCGCCAGTACCTGCCGCACGGTCCGTACGTAGATGAAGGCGTCGTCGGACATCCACCGCCGCCGGAACCCGGCGAACGCCACGAGGACCGCGGGCAGCAGCCACACCGCGGCCCGCGGCACCCGGCCCGCCACGGGCGCGGCGTCCGGCGCGACCACCGGGAGCGCGGGCGGGGGGAGGGGAGGCCTTCGGGTGCGCTGGCGAGTGCGTCGACGTCATGATCGATTCATCGGCCCGGCTCAACCCGGCCTTGACAGCACGGATGCGAACGACGGTATCCGGCCAACGGACCCGGCGTGTCGACCTATCAACATTATGTGTTCATGTTTCTCTGACTCCGAATATGGGCCTCTCCGGCATTTCCGGCACGGACGGAAGCACCCCAGTGAAGGCATGGTGATCAAATGTCGTCAGCCATGGGCGATACGCTCAGCCGCCATTTGGCCCTGTCCGCCCGGCAAGCACCCGATGAAGCGGCGTTCGCCTTTGTGGACTTCGACACCGACGGGGACGGGACGTCCGTCGAGCTGACGTGGAAAGAGCTGGACACGCGGGTCCGGGCGGTGGCGGCAGGGCTGCGCCGGGCGGGTGCGGTGGGCGAGCGAGTAGCCATCGTCGCACCGCAGGGCCTCGACTACGTGGTCGCGTTCCTGGGTTCCCTGTGCGCGGGCGCCGTCGCCGTGCCGCTCTTCCCGCCCGACCTGCCCGGCCACGGCGAGAAACTGGCGGCGGTGCTGGCCGATGCGGCACCCTCCCTTGTTGTTTCCGCCCCCGAGCGACGGGAAGCGGTGGCTGAATTCTGCACCGGCCACGGGATCACCTCCCCCGTGCGCGTCGTGAGCGTCGAGTGCCTCGAGCAGACTGCCGGAACGGCGGACACGGCGGACACGGCGGACACGGAGGCTCGGACGGCCCGCGAGCCGCGGCCCGAGGACTGCGCCTACCTGCAGTACACCTCCGGATCGACGAGAATGCCGTCCGGGGTGGAGATCACCCATGCCAACGTCTGCGTCAACGCACGGCAGGCGCTGGACGCGTATGACCTGGGCAGCGGGCGCAACTGCGTCGTGAGCTGGCTTCCGCTGTATCACGACATGGGCTTGATGACGGGGATCGTCATGCCTCTCGTGCACCGCATGCGGTCCGTCCTCATGGATCCGCTGGATTTCGTCCAGCAACCGGTCCGATGGCTCCGCTTGCTCACGCACCACGGCGGGACCCTCACGGCCGCACCGAACTTCGCCTACGACTACTGCGTTCGGCGGGTACCACCCGAGCAACGGACCGGTCTGTCCCTCGGATCGGTCGCCGTGATGATCAACGGCAGCGAGCCCATCAGTCCGCGGACACTTGATCGTTTCCACGAGGCCTTCGCGCCGTCCGGCATCCGCCGCACAGCCATGCGCCCCTCCTACGGCCTCGCGGAAGCCACCGTGTTCGTCACGGCATCGCCCGCCGGGGAGGAACCGACCGTCACCCCCTTCGACCGGGACCTGCTGGCGCGGGGGATCGCGCGTGTCGCTGAACCGGCCGAAGGCGGACCCCTCACCGAACTGGTCGCCTGCGGCCGGCCGACCGATCAGGAGGCGGCCGTCGTCGATCCGGACACCGGCCGCCGACAGGAGGACGGGACGGTCGGGGAGATCTGGCTACGGGGTCCGAACATCGGACGCGGGTACTGGGGCCGCCCGCCGGACGGGGAGCCCTTCGGCGCCGTCCTGGAGAGCGGAGACCCGGCCGATCCGGCACCGCGTTGGCTGCGCACGGGCGACCTGGGGATGTGGCACGACAAGCAGCTCTACGTCACCGGCCGAATCAAGGACATGGTGATCGTCGACGGCACCAACCACTATCCGCACGACATCGAACTCACCGTGGAAAACGCACACCCCGCCATCAGGCGCCACCACACCGCCGCGTTCGCCGTGCCCGCAGACGAGGGCGAAAGACTTGTCGTCGTCGCCGAGCACCCCACCGCCGTCACCGACCCGCACACGCGTCTCGACGAGGTGACCCGAGCTGTGCGCCGGGCTGTCTCCGTCACTCACGGTCTCGCCGTCCACGACTTCGTCTACGCCCCGCCCGGCGCCGTACCCCGCACGACCAGCGGCAAAGTGGCCCGCAGCGCCTGCCGTGCGCGATACCTCGACGGCACCTGGACGGCCGTCGAGGCCTCTACGAAGCACGCGGCACTCAAGGGATCCGGCGCGGTATGACCACCGCACACGGAGGGGACGCGGGGTCCCGGCCGACGAGTACGGAGCACGCACCTCCACCAGGGGCTCAGGGTACCGAGGCGCCGACGGCCGCCGAGATTCGCTCCATGCTGCGCCATCTGGTCGCTGACCTGTGCGGCGTACCCGGCGACGAGCTCGACGGCGAACGTCCCCTGCCCGAGTACGGGCTGACCTCGCGTGACGCGGTCGATCTCAGCGGACGGCTGGAACAGCTGCTCGACAGGACACTCCCCACCACCTTGGTGTGGGAGAACCCGAGCATCGAGCAACTGGTCCGCAGCCTGGCGCCTGGAAACCCGCGCGAACAGAGCCCCCGCACCCCGACCGCGGCCGACGGCACGGACCACACCGGCGCCGACGCGATCGCGGTGCTCGGCGTCGGATGCCGTCTCCCCGGCGCCATCAACGGGCCCGACGCCTTCTGGGAGGCACTGCTCGCAGGTACGGACGCGGTGGGTCAGGTCCCGGACGAACGCTGGCAGCTCTTCGACGACGAGGCCCCGGACACCGCGGCAGTGCTGGCACGCACCACTCGCTGGGGCGCTTTCCTGGACGACATCGAGGGCTTCGACGCGGACTTCTTCGGGATCACGCCCGGCGAAGCCGACGTCATGGACCCTCAGCAAAGACTCCTTCTCGAAGTGGGATGCGAGGCCCTCGACCACGCGGGAATTCCGCTCGTGGCCCTCCAAGGCAGCGCGACCGGCGTGTTCGTAGGTCTCAGCGCGCTCGAGTACGGACATCTGACCACAGCGGACCTGTCAGGGGTCACACCGTGGACGAGCAGCGGGGCGGCGGGCAGCATCGCCGCGAACCGCATGTCCTACCTGCTCGACCTCCGCGGCCCCAGCATGACGATCGACACCGCCTGTTCCTCGTCCCTGGTCGCCGTGCACCAGGCATGCCGCAGTCTGCGCGACGGTGACTGCGACACCGCTCTGGCCGCCGGGGTCAACGTGCTGCTCTCGCCGGCCATCACCGCCAACTTCGACCAGGTCGGAGCGTTGGCACCGGACGGCAGATGCAAGCCGTTCGACGCGCGGGCCGACGGCATCGTGCGCGGCGAGGGATGCGGCGTCGTCGTCCTCAAACGGCTCAGGGACGCCCAGCGCGACGGCGACAGGATTCTGGCCGTCATCCGCGGCACGGCGGTCAACTCGGACGGCCGCTCGGCCGGGCTCACGGCACCCAACCCGGTCGCCCAGGAGGCACTGCTGCGCAGCGCTCTGCGTGACGCCGGCACGGATGCGGCGGACATCGGCTACGTCGAAGCCCACGGCACCGGAACGCTGCTGGGTGACCCCATCGAGGCGGGAGCCCTGGGCGCCGTCCTGGGCCGTGACCGTCCGGCCGGCCGACCGCTGCTGATCGGCTCGGTCAAAAGCAATCTGGGGCACCTCGAGGGCGCGGCGGGAATCGTCGGCCTGATCAAGACGGTGATCTCGCTCCACCACGCACAGCTGCCCGCCAGCCTCCACTTCCACAGCCCCAACCCACACATCGACTTCACGGAGCTGGGCCTGCGCGTCGTCGCCGAGCCGACTCCCTGGCCGACCGAACGCGGGCGCCCCGCCCTGGCGGGTGTATCGGCCTTCGGCTTCGGAGGCACCAACGCCCACGCCATCCTGGAGCAGGCACCCGAGCCGGCTCCGCAGCCCGCCGACGCACCCCGGCACGGTCACCGGGGCACCATGGACACGCAGGAGCGAATCGCCGAGGGTGTCCCGCACATCCTGGTCGTCACGGCGCGTTCACAGGACCGGCTCGGCGACGCCGCCACCGGTCTCGCCCATTGGCTGCACGCGCAGGGCGGTGCCCTGTCGCTCGCCGACGTCTGCCACACGCTGGCACACCGACGCCGGGGCCCGGCAAGCGCCGCCGTCGTCGGCCGGGGGCTGCACGACCTCACCGCGGCACTCGCAGCGCTCGCCAAGGGCGAATCCCCGACGTGCGTCGTGCCGCCACGGACGGAACAGCCTTCCGAACCGGAACAGCCTTCCGAACCGGACCAGAAGACCCCACGTCGACCAGTTCTCGTGTTCTCCGGCTATGGCTCCCAGTGGGACGGGATGGGCCGCCGGCTGCTGCGCGACGATCCCGTCTTCGCCGCTTCCGCGGGCGAACTGGACCCCGTCTTCGAGGCGGAGACGGGCGTCTCCCTGACCGACCTGCTCTCCCGCACGGACCAGGGCGCGAGCGTCGACCGTACCCAGCCGCTGCTCTTCGGTCTGCAACTCGCTCTGGCCAACACGTTGCGCGCCTACGGAGTCGAACCCGCCGCTGTCATCGGACACTCGATGGGAGAGGTGAGCGCGGCCGTGGTCACCGGCGCTCTTGACACCCGCGACGGCCTGAGAGTGATCCTCGCCCGTTCCACCCGGCTCGCGGCCATCGACCAGGAGCAGGCCGGCGCCATGGCTGCCGTGGAGCTGCCGGAGGAAGCCCGCGCGAACATCCTCGGACGCTGTCCGGAGGTCAGCATCGCGGTGTACGCCTCGCCGCGGCGGTGCACCCTCACGGGGCCCGGCGAACCGATTGCCCGCATCGTCGAGGAAGTCGAGGCACAGGGGCGACTCGCCCGCCTCCTCCCTGTCAGCGGCGCCGGACATTCACCGGCGGTCGATCCCGTCCTTCCGGCGCTGCGCGAAGCCCTCGACGGCATCAGCCCACGCGCCGCGACCATCCCCTGGTACGGGACGGTCCTCGACGACCCACGCGCCGATGTCCACGCGGACGCGGACTACTGGGCCGCCAACGCCCGCCGCCCCGTTCGCTTCCAACAGGCGGTGGCCGCCGCGGCGGCCGACGGCCACGATCTCTTCCTGGAGATCTCACCGCACCCCATCGCCGTCGTCCCGATCACCGAGACGCTCGACGCGGTGGCCCCGGGGTACGGCCGTGTCCTGCCCACGGGTCGCCGCGACAGTGATGAGAGCGTGCACCTGCGCACCGCGCTCGTGGAGCTCCACCTGGCCGGAGTGGAAGGCCTGGCCCGACAACTGTGGCCGGACGGCGAGCGGTTGACCGTACCGAGCCCTCCCTGGCGTCATGTCCCGCACTGGTTCCGTCGCCGGAGCCCGTCGAGGCGGCCGTCCTCCGCGGGCGGCCACTCCCTGCTGGGAGCGCGGGTCGAGGATCCCGGCACGGACCGTGTCCTGTGGCACGGGGACATCGGCACCGACGGCTGGAACCAGCAGCCGGCCACGCTGCACGGCAGACCCGTTCTGTCGCTCGCCGCCTGCGCGGAACTCGTGATCGCCGCGGCGACCGCCACGAGCGCCAAGGCCAGCGAGGCGGTACGCATCGAGGACCTGGCGGTCCATCAGTGGCTGCCGATCTCGGCCAGGACGCCGGTCACACTCGTCTGGGAGCCGCAGGGACGCGATCAGGCAACCGTCGGCATCCACTCACGATCCGCCTCCGGCGCCTGGCTGTGCCATGCCTCGGCCCGCGTACTCACCCGATCCGACGCCCTGACGCGTCGTGAACCGGAAGGGGCCGCTCCCTTCGAGGTCGACTTCCCCGCCCCCGCTGCCGAGGACCACGCCCCGGAGCAACGACTCGGAAAGCTCCTGCACGCCGTACTGCACGCACCGGCGAGCGGCGCGCCACCCGGATCAGACCCCGTACCGCCCGCCACGGAGGACGTTCCGGTCGCCGTACGGTCTCTGCAGGTACGGCTCCAGGTTCCCGCCCATGCTGGATGCCGGGTCCAGTGCCTGCCCCGTACCGGCATGTGGGACATCCACGCGGAGGACGCCGGAGGGCGAGAGCTGATCGTGGCTCACGAGACGCGGCTCCGGGCCGTCGCACCGAGGGAAGTCCCGCGGCCGCTCGATGAAACCACCTACGAGATCGAGTGGGAGAAGGCCCCTGTCTCCATCCCCGACCCTCCGACCCACGTCCTCCTGCTGACGGACCGGGCCGACGGCAGCAGGAACCCCTGTGCCGCTTCCCTCCAGTCGGCACTCCAGGAACAAGGAGTCGAGGTAGCGGTCGCGCACAGCCGGGACGGTTCCTTCGGCAGCCTGCTGGACACCTGGCGCGAAGAGACACACGACGGGCGGGCTGCCCTGGTCATGCTGCTGACGGACGGCCCTGAACCGCCCGGAACGTGTCTGGGGCTGCACGCCGCCGCGGACGTCGCCCGTCGTCTGGCCGCGGACCCGCGGCAACTGTCGGTTCCCCGGCTGTGGTTCGTGACCGAGCGAGCCCAGTCAGTCGTACCCGGGGAGACCGGGAACCCCGATCTGGCCTCTCTTCGCGGTCTCGTGCGCGTACTGGCCATGGAGCATCCCGCGCTGCGCACCACGGTGGTGGACATCGACCCGCAACCCGGTCTCGTCGACGATCTGGTCCAGGAACTGCTCTGCGACGGCGAGGCCGACGAGGTCGCCTGGCGCGGAGGCACCCGCTTCGTCGCCCGACTCGCTGCCGCGGACTCGGATGACGCGTCCGTCAGAGTGCCCTTCGCGCGTCCCGACGGCGCCTACATCGTGACGGGCGGACTGTCCGGCCTGGGCCTGGCGACGGCGCGACGGCTGGCCGAGCAGGGCGCGGGCCGCATCGTCCTGAACGGCCGCCGCGCCCCGGACCCCGAGACGCGGGCCGCCCTCACCGAACTCGGCGAGTTCGGCACCTCCGTCGCCGTGGTGCGAGGAGACATCGCTCAGCCCGGCGTGGCTGCGCGTCTGGTCGAAGCGGCCCTGTCCGAAGGACATTTGCTGTGCGGGGTCGCGCACGCCGCGGCGTTGCTCCGCGACCACCTCCTCACCGACCTGCAGGCGTCCGACATCCACGCTGTCCTCCGGCCGAAGGTCACCGGCGCCCTCCAACTGGAGGCGGCCACCGAGGGGCACGATCTCGACTGGTGGCTGGTGTACAGCTCCGCCGCCGCGCTCTTCGGCTCCCCCGGGCAGGCGGCCTACGCCGCCGCCAACGCCTGGTTGGACGCGCATGCCCACCGCCGCCGGGCCGTCGGCCTGCCGGCGACCGCCATCGCGTGGGGCCCCTGGGCCGAGGTGGGAGCGGCACCCCGCGACCCCGCCGCGAACTCCGCGCTGGCTCTCGCACCCATCACCTCGGCCGAAGGACTGGACGCCCTCCAGGCGCTCGTCACCCGGGGCAGGGCGCACACCGGCGTGGTGCATCTGGACGCCCGTCGGGCACTGGAAGCCTTCCCCGGACTGGACGCGGTCCCGTTCTTCGTGGGGGTTCTGCGTGGCGGTCATCTCCCCGAGGACGAATGGGACGGCCCGTCAGGCATCGAGACGCTCGGCGAAGCAGCCGCCGCCAAGGTCTACGAACGTCTCGTCAAGCGTACGGCCGCTGTCATGGGATGTGCTGTCCAGGAGCTGGACGAGAACGCCCCTCTGACCGACCTCGGCCTCGACTCCCTCATGACGGTGCGGATCCAGAACGCCACCAAGCAGGACTTCGCCGTGGTGTTGCCCGCTCCTCTCCTTCTGCGGGGCGCCACTCTTCGTGCCCTCGGTGACGCGGTACTCCGGGAACTGGGGCTGGTGCGGGCCGACCCGAGCGATGTGGCGGCGGACAACGAACCGCAGGACACCGGTCAGGACGGCGTCAGCGCCGGGGCGATCCCGACGCTGCCGACCAGGCTGGGCCCTCGCGATGCCGCGGAACGCCTGGTGGCCGGCGTCTGGAACGAGGTCCTCGGACGGCCGCCGGAGGACGTCCACGAGGACTTCGTCGCCGCGGGTGGTGACCAGCGCACCGCCCACGACCTGGTGGAGGGCATCGGTCGACGCCTGGACACGACGACCCCGGGCCTTACCGCGGAGCATGTTTCCGCCCACTCCACCGTCGCCACCCTCGCGGAGCTGATCCGGCCCGTGGTCAACGGAACAGGGGAGTCCGTCCTCCGTGTCCTCCGCGACGTCCAGCCCGGCGCCCACCGCCCCGCCCTGTTCACGTTTCACCCCGCCGGCGGCCCGACGTCGGTCTACCGGCCACTCGTCCAACTGCTCCCCACCACACACAACGTGTACGGATTCGACCGCGCGGACTCCCTCCGGACGATGGAGGAGAAAGCCGCCCACTACATCGGTCTCATCCAAAAGCTCCAGCCACAGGGGCCGTACCACCTGCTGGGCTGGTCCTTCGGCGGCTGTCTCGCCTACGAGGTCGCCCGCCGGCTCCGCGAGACGGACAACGCCGTGGGCTTCCTCGGACTCATCGACACCATCCTGCCGGCGGCTCTCCCGGGGCTGGAATCCAAGGAGATGCTCATCGCACGGTTCGGCCGCTTCGCCGAATACGTCGAGAAGACGTACGGCCGCCGACTCGACCTGCCCTACGAGGAACTGGCTGCCACGCCCGACGAGCAGCAGATCGACGTGGTCATGCGGCTCGTCGCCGAAGCCGGCCTCGACATGAGCCCCGGAATCATGGAGCACCAGCGAACGTCCTACGTCGACGCGCGCGTAGGGGAGCGGTACCAGCCGCAGCCGTATCCGGGCCATGTCGTGCTCTATCGCGCCCAGGAGGCACAGCCGCTGACCACGGCTCTCGACCCCCGCTATGTGCGCAGCGAGGCAGACCTCGGATGGGCGCCACTGTGCGCGTCGCTGGAGGTCGTACCCGTCCCGGGCGATCACCTGTCACTCATCGACCCGCCTCATGTCGAGGTCATCGCGCGGCACCTCACCCAAGCCCTTGAAAGCAACGGCGACTGACACGCGGCGGCGACCGGTGCCGGGCAGGCCGCCGGACCCGCCCGAGGCCGGTCTCCGCTACGAAACCCGGGGCAGCCCACTCCGGAAGGCGCGCAGACGGTCCTCGCCCACGCGCGCCCTGGCCTGCGGGTCCGTCACCCCCAGCCCCGAGCGCGGAGCAAGACACAGAACACCCACCTTGCCGATGTGCTCGTTGGTCTGAACACTCCTGGTAGCCGTGGCGACCTCGTCCAGCGTGTACGTCTTCGACAGGGCCGGCAGCAAACGGCCCATGCTGAACAACCGGTTGACCTCCCACTGCTCATGCAGGTTGGCCCCGTGGCTTCCGATGATCCTCTTGAGCCGCATCCACAAGTAGCGGTTGTCGTAGGTGTGCTGGTACCCGGTACTGGAACCGCAGGTGACCACCGTCCCTCCGCGTCTGGCGAGGAAGACCGAGGCTCCGAATGTCTTCGCGCCGACGTGCTCGAAGACAATGTGCGGGTCCTCACCCACCGCGTCACGCACGGCGGCGCCGAGCTTCTTCCAACCCTCCGGCCGCTGCAGCGCGGTGGTGTCCCCCTCGTCGATCTCCGAGCGGTTGATGACGGCCTCGCATCCGAGGGACCGCAACAGATCAGCCTTCTCACGGGAGTTCACGACTCCCACCGGAATACCGCCACCGTTGCGGACGAGCTGAACCGCGTAGGATCCGAGCCCGCCGGTCGCACCCCAGATCAGCACCACATCCCCCTGCTTCATCTGGGCCCCGCGATCGCTGACCAGCATGCGATACGCCGTGCCCGCGCACAGGGGATTCACGGCCGCCTCTTCCCAGGTGAGCAGTGCCGGCTTGGGCATCAGCTGGCTGGCCCGCGCGATCGCGTAGTGCGCCAGCCCGCCGAAGTTCGTTTCGAAGCCCCACGCCTTCTGTCCCTGGCCGAGCATGCCGTCCCGGTGTGTCTCATGGTCCTGGTCGTCGACGTACGCCGTCGCCACCACCACGTGGTCTCCGACCTTCCACTTGCGCACGGACGACCCCGTTCGCACGATGACACCTGAGGCGTCCGACCCGACCACGTGGTAGGGAAGGTCATGCCGCCGCTCCCATCCCCCGGCCTTCCCCATCTGTTTCAGGAACTGGAACGTCGGCAGCGGCTCGAACATCGCGGTCCACACGGTGTTGTAGTTGATGGAGCTGGCCATCACAGCGATCAGCGCTTCATCAGGAGCCAGGTCGGGCATCGGGACCTGGTCCACGGAGAGGGACTTCTGTACGTCCTTGTCGTCGGTGTCCTGGAACATCTTGATGTCGGCCAGGCGGACCGTCGCCGCGGCGAACTGTTCGGGCAGGGGCAGCTTCTCAAGCGTGGCCCGGTCGGCACCCGCGATGACGGCTTCGGACATGCTCGTGCTCATCGAGTCTCCCAACGATCCTGGGCCGCGCGCAGCTGCCCCTCAGTTCACTGGCCGGTCTTCCCCGCCACCTCTACAAAGCAAGCTGCCTGCCTCCTCGCGGCGCAACCGCACCGTCCTCCGTCTGGCCGCACGACGGGCGGACCGACGACAGGCCATGAACCGCGCCAAGTGGAATCAATTGATCATATCTACACAAAAACGGCGTGTCGGCTGGGCGTGAGACCGCCGATGTCGGCATGGTCTGCACGTATATGTCGATATTGCCCCTCATCGCGCACGGGCCGGTCCGTGGAGCGTGTCGGCGGCCGGCCCCGGGGCCTTCCTCTCCGGCACCCGCCCAGCCACTCGCTTCGCCGTGTCGCGTCGTACCGGGCTCTACCCGCCCCGAGGAGTCCCACAGCCCATGCCATCTGACCGCACAGTGTTCACCGGCCGGGCACGCCTCACCGGCCGCTCACTCCTGGCCTGTCTCCTGCTCCTCACACCGCTGTACGGCACCGCGGCAGCCGCGGTGCCGTACAGCGGCACGCAGCAGACGTCCCGGTCGGCCGACACCGGCGCCCGGATCACAGCCGTCAAGGAACTCGACGCCCGCACGCTGGACATGACCGTCCGGTCACGGGCCATGAGAGCCTCAGTGCCGGTCCGCGTCATCCTCCCCAAAAGCTGGAAGAGCGACAGGGAACGCACGTTCCCCACGCTCTACATGCTGCACGGAGGGGAGGACGACTACACCTCCTGGACGCGCGAGACGGACGTCGAGGCGCTGGCGGAGAACTCGGAAGTACTTGTCGTGATGCCCGACGGCGGAAACGGCTACTACTCCGACTGGTACGCCGGCAGGCCCCGCTGGGAGACCTTCCACACCGTCGAACTCGTCCGGCTCATGGAGGAGAGATTCCGCGCGAACTCCTCCCGCGCCGCCATCGGCCTGTCCATGGGAGGCTTCGGCGCGCTCAACTACGCGGCGCGTCACCCGGGAATGTTCCGGTACGTGGCCTCCATGAGCTCGTACGTCGACCTCAACGACCCCACGGTGCGTTTCCTTCTGCTTCTTGGCTCCGCCATGGACGGCACCGACATCAAGCGCGTCTGGGGAGACCCGAAGAGTCACGACGACATCTGGCAGGCTCACAACCCGGCCGCCAGGCCGGACGCCTTCCTCGGAACGAAGGTCCATCTGTCCGCGGGAGACGGAACGCCCGGACCACTGGACGAGGGCTATCCGCCCTCCGCGCTCCTGGTGGGCTCGTACGCCGAAGCAGCACTTCCGGCGCCGTTGACGAAATTCGCTGAATCGCTCCGCTCGGCGGGCGTCGATGTCTCGACGAACCTCTACGAACCCGGGACACATTCCTGGCCCTACTGGCAGCGCGAACTGCACAGCATCTGGCCCGCGGTGACGGAGGAACTCTCCTAGCGAACCCGGCGTCGGCGACGGCTACGCGTACGACCAGGATCGAGGGAGGTATGGGCCGAACTGTAGTGATCTTTGCCGCGGGGTCGCGCGGGGACGTCCAGCCGTGTCTGGCGCTGGGCAGGGCGCTGACCTGCGAGGGCGATTCCGTCCGCCTGCTCGCCAGCACCCGCTATCAGCAGCTGATCACCGAGACGGGACTGCGGTTCCACCCTCTCCCGGCGGACCCGAGCGAGATCATCGAATCGCCCGAAGGACAGGAACTGCTGGCCGGCCGACGCAACCCGGTGGCCTTCATCCGCGGCCTCGACCGGATCATGCGTCCACTGTTCTCCCGCCTGCTCGCTGAGACCCAGGCGGGTGCCGAGGGAGCAGATCTCGTCCTGGCGCCCACCTTCGGTCTGCTCGGCGTCCACCTGAGCCAGTACCTGCGCATCCCGCACGCGATCATCCACTTCCAGCCCAGCCAGCCCACGGGAGTGTTCCCCCACCCGTTCACACCGGCCGCACGGTTCCTCGGCCCCTTCGGAAACCGCCTCAGTTTTGAGGCGGTCAACCTGGGATCGTGGCTGGTGTGCCGTCAGTTCATCAACACCTGGCGCAGGGAGGGCCTCGGCCTTCCCGCTCTCTCCCCGCTCGGCCCACGCCGCCGAGTCAGCCAGGCCCCCGTGCTGTGTGCGTTCAGCCCCACCCTCGTACCCCGGCCGCCCGACTGGGGACCCAACGTCCACATGACCGGCTTCTGGCACCACGAACAACCCTCGTGGAAACCGCCACAACGCCTGCTCGGCTTCCTGGACGACGGACCGCCGCCCGTGTACGTGGGCTTCGGCAGCATGAAAACCAGCGACCCCGAGGCCACCGACCGCGTCGTACGCACCGCGCTGCGGCGCGCGGGACTGCGCGGTGTTCTCGCCGGAGACCCTCGCACGAGTGACGACGACATGCTCGTGGTCGAGGAGACGCCCCACAGTTGGCTGTTCCCCCGTATGGCTGCGGTGGTCCACCACGGTGGTGCGGGCACCACCGCCTCGGCACTGCGTTCCGGAGTGCCCTCCCTGGTCTGCCCGTTCTTCGGCGACCAGCCCTACTGGGCCGACCGGGTCCACAGCCTCGGAGTGGGGCCGAAGCCCTTGCCGTCCCGGCAGCTCACCGCCTCCGCTCTCGCCGGCCGCCTGCGAGCCGTCACCGAGGACAGCGGTCATGCTGAGGCGGCCCGTCGACTGGGCCGTGCGCTGACGGCTGAGGACGGGGTCGGGCATGCCTGCCAGGTCCTGAACCAGCTTGTGTAACCCCATCCTTCTCGTAGCCGACCGTTGGGCGAGTCGTTGAACTCGTCATGACGATGTGGGACGAGGACAGGCTGGACAGCGGCGAGTGTGATTGCGGTTGTCGCCGCATCCTCCTCACTCCCGTCTCCACCGGCGAAATGCTTTCCGCTCGGAAACAACCCGAGAGCCGCCGCGAGCGCTCAGCAGCCAGGTGCGAGAGCGTGCGGGAGAGGATGGAGCGGGCCCGGATTGTCATGGTTCCCATGGCAGTGATCACCGTATTGGCCGCGCTGACGATGGTGGCAGTGGGCTGACCCAGCACCATCGACCTGCGTCGCGAAACCGCACCCGCCTGTACTTGGTAGGTGCGGGCGGGCGGGTGGCAGTCCGGCCACGGCGTCAAGGCCGACTTGAGCGGGCGGCCACAGCGGGCGGTTCCAAGGCCGTTGATGATCTCGATCGGGTGAAGGTGCCGGGCGGGGAGAAGCGATCACGTTGGCGAAGACGTCATGGCCGATATGAAACCGATTCAGGACGTGCACATGGCGGAGCCGGGTCTGCTGGTCGTGGATGCCGCGGCCGCCGATGAGGAGACAGCGCTCGCCTTCCACCGGGCGGTCGCCCACCGGTGGGTGACCGCGGCCACCGATGAGAAGACCGCGATTGCCTTTGAGCGGGCGGTCGCCGACCCGTGGACGACCACGGCCGGCGACCAGGCGGTCCGGGTGCCGAGCCAGCCCGGCGTATGGCTGCGCTTCTATCTGGACCTGCGTCAGGAGCTCGGCACCGGACGGTGACCGCGACCATCCCGACCACCGGCGAACTCATTTGGGTGCCGACGGCAGCGCCGCTCACCGGAGCCCCCTTCGCCCAACCGGAGCAGCCGATCCGCGCAGAGGTCGTTCGTCCAGCTCACAGGCGGGCTACGACGGCTGCTACGGCAGAAGGAGGGACGCGTCCCGGTCACGGAGACCGGCGCTTCTCTGCCTCGAGCAGCCGCTGACTGCTGGAGTACGGGCGGTCACTCCGGTTGTAAGAAAAGGTACATAAGTCAACGGGTGACACTCAATCGGGTGTGTCGGAAATAGCGGGTTAAGAGAGGCCTATGTTAGCGTCTGTGACGAGTTGGACACGGTCCGTAAGGAGGGTCGTGTGTGTGAAGGGATCGGAGACGTGATGCACAAGTTCAAGAAGGCTGCGGCCGTAGCGGCCATGGTCGGCGGCCTCGGCCTCGTCGGCAGCGGGGTCGCCAGCGCCAACGGCGGCAACGACTACGACGACCCGTTCGACTTCGCCGTCAACAACCTGCAGGTCGTGAACTGCGACCAGGACTTCGACGGCGGCCTCGCCTTCACCCCCGTCGGCTCGGGCACCGGTGACACGAGCCAGAACATCGGCAACTTCTGCACGGTGATCGGGTCGATCGACTGATTTCAGGACCCGCGAAGACCGGGTCTCACACTTCCAGTGCGAGGCCTGGACTTCGGTCCTTGCGGTGTCGGACGCCCCGTCACGGGGAGTCGAGGCCCGCGGGCTTTACCGCAGCCTGAGTGACCGTGTCCTGGGAGGGTTGAGCGTCCAGGGCGCGAACAGGAAGTGCCTCCGATCAGCGCGGACGAGGACATCTGAGATCCTTGTTCCAGTGTCTGTCGGAGGCATTTTGTTTTGGGTCGCTCGGCCGCATGGGGCTGGTGACGATCGCGACCACTCATCCGGCCACCCCGGCGTCCGCCGTGACGAGGCTTGTCTGAAGAGTCGGCGGCCAAGCCCGGCCTCACCAAGGGGCGTTGGTCCTCATCGCACATGTCCGCCACCGACTCTGTCCTGATGCGGCAGCGCGAAACGGTGCGTTCTGCGTGTCCACGGATGGCGGTCGAGAACAGCGCCCCTCGCCCCTCGGTCCGGCGATACATCGCCGCACGCCCGGTGGGGCGGAACCGCAGACCCGCTACCAACTGACGGTGCCGCACGGGCTTCTGGCCAAGGGGCAATCGTGCTGGAGCTTTCCGGCCGCGACGCCCGTCTGCGTGCCAAGAATACAAAAGGGACATAACTCAATGGGTGGCACTCAATCGGGTGTATCAGAAATAGCGGGTTAAGGAGGGGTATGTGTTAGCGTCTGCGGCGAGTTGGACACGGCCCGTGAGGAGGGTCGTGTGTGTGAAGGATTCGGAGACGTGATGCACAAGTTCAAGAAGGCTGCGGCCGTAGCGGCCATGGCCGGCGGCCTCGGCCTCGTCGGCGGCGGGGTTGCCAGCGCCAACGTCGGGCACGACTACGACGACCTGGCCGACGTCGGCGGCAACGCGCAGGCCGTGAACTGCACGCAGGACTACTACGGCGGCCTCGCCGAAGTCGTGCCCCCTGCGATCACTGGTGACGTGAACCAGAACTTCGGCAACTTCTGCACGGTGATCGGGTCGATCGACTGATTTCAGGACCCGCGAAGTCCAGGTCTCACACTTCCAGTGCGAGGCCTGGACTTCGGTCCTTGCGGTGTCGGACGCTCCGTCATGGGGAGCCGACAGGCCGCCGGCGGGCTCTATCGCAAGCTGAGTGACTGTGTCCTGGGAGGGTTGAGTGTCCAGGGCGCGAACAGGAAGTGCCTCCGATCAGCGCGGACGAGGACATCTGAGATCCTTGTTCCAGTGCCTGTCGGAGGCATTTTGTTTTGGGTTAACTCGCCGGCCCCCACCAGTACCCCACGAAGACCTCGTCCGGCTCTGTCACGAACGCTGGGAAGTCGAGAGCGCCTTCCTCGCCCTGCGGTACACCCTCCTGAACGGGTGCGCGGCACGATCGGCCGGGCCGTCATCGCCCACCTCCTCCTGCCCCGTCACGGCCTCCTGCACGCCGCCCCCTGACACCACCCAGCACCCATTGGCGACGAGGCATTGGGCCAAGCCTCCGGCCCACCCCCCCAGCGCAGACCTTCTCGTCGCCCTGGAGGCGGCCGTCCGTCCGGGTGATCCGATGCGGTGACCGCAGAGGCGTGCCGAGGGGTGCGTGCTCGCCCGCTGTGCCGCGCCTTCTACGAGTCAACTGCCCTTCATGAGAGGCAAGTTGGCTTAAAGGGCGACCGCGTTCCTGGCAGCAGTCCGCTGAATCGGCCCGCACGACGCCCCGGCATGCACTTCCAAACGATGCTCAGCCGAACTTTGAAGCTTTCCTGAAAAGGTACATAGATTAACTAGTAGTACTCAAACGGGCGTGTCGGGAATGGTGGAATAAGAGAGGCGCATGTTAGTCTCTGTGACGAGTCGGACACGGTCCGTAAAGGGGGTCGTGTACGTGAAGGAATCGGAGACGTTGATGCACAAGTTCAAGAAGGCTGCGGCCGTGGCGGTCATGGTCGGCGGCCTCGGCCTTGTTGGCGGCGGGGTTGCCAGCGCCAACGGTGGACACGACTACGACGACCCGTTCGACGGCGGGGTCAACAACCTGCAGGTTGTCGACTGCCAGCAGGAGTTCGACACCCCGGGTGCATTCGCCCCCCTTGGTTCGGTCACCGGTGACACGGACCAGAACATCGGCAACTTCTGCACGGTGATCGGGTCGATCGGCTGATTCTGGGACGCCATAGGCAGTTGGGTCTCGCATCTCCAGTGTGAGACCCCGCTCCTTAGTCCTTGCCGCGTCTGACTCCCTGATCGTCTGTCGGCTCGGGGCCGCAGGGGAGAGGGCCAGTAATTCGCGGAGCAGGGGATGTCGAGGAACAGGATCTAGGCGTCCCCTTTTGCTGTGCCTGATCGAGGCCACGACGTTTTGTGGTGGCCGCGAGTCAATCTATGGAGATACGCGTGCGCAGGTTCAAGAAGGTCATGCTGGTGACCGCCGCCATCGGCAGCATCGGTCTGACGGGTGCCGGGGCCGCCCAGGCTCACGACGCCGGCGGTGACTCGCCTGATCCCACTGTCGACAACGCGCAGTTGCTGAAGTGCGAACAGGAGTTCACCAACTCCGTGGTCACGGTCAACATTCCGGTCACCGTCCTGGGTGACAGTGTCACGAACATCGGAAACTTCTGCACGCAGGTCGGTCCAAGCCAGTGATCGGCTGATTGCCAGACCGTTGATTCAGGGGCGAATCCTGCGCTGCGACGCGGGCTTGGGCCCCTGAATACAGCCAGCGGCCATCCTCTGGATGGCCGCTGATTCTTTTCCTGGGGCCGGAAATGTATCGCCTCGATATGATCCGATCAACTCCATTCGTATCAGCCGCCATACAGGACCATTCGGCTTAATTTCCATGGCTACTCGCCCGTAGGAGTGTCATCCGCTCGATCGGACGGGTTACTGCTGATGCAGCATCGGTTCCATCCCTTCTGTTGGAGAGGAATGTGAGCCGAAATCGTGCCTCGGAGGGAATGTGAGTGGTGTGATCATTTTTCCGCGTTGCCCGGAGACAGGGAAAGCATCGTTTCGCACTGAATCCGAGGCGAGGACCTGGCTGATCAAGCAGCCGCTGCTGGCCAGGATTCCGGACCGCATCTACCGATGCTCGGACTGTCGGTACTGGCACTTCACCGGCTCCCATCACCTGACCAGTCAGAAGATTAAGTCGCAGCGAAACTACGGCAGGCGTGAAGCAGCTTCCCGGCGCAACGGGAGGCGGAACAGGCACTGACTGCCGCCTCGGCACGTCATGCCTGGCCACGATGCTCTACGACCTGTTCCTCAATGTTCCGGGCCGACTTTTCCCACTTCTTTGATGAGAAAGACGACGAGATTGCGACAGAACCTGAGTAGGGGAATGGTCGTGACCGCCGCCGCGACGAGCATCCTGTCCCTGTACGTCACCCCGGTGTTCGCGGACTCGCCCTCCGAGGGGACCCCAGGGGGATCACTCGGCGCCCTGTCGGGCACGCCTGCTGCCTTCTACGACGAGAGCGGCGGCAGCGGCTACGGCGATGACGACGGATCCGGGGACGACGCCGCATATGAAGAGGACAGCGGCTATGGCCATGACTCGGACGAGTCAGGAGGCTACGGCGCGGACGACGAGCCAGGAGGCTACGGCGACCCACCGCCCGAGCAACCCCCCACCACGCCACGGGTGTCACCGCCCCCCACCACGCCACCCGTGACAACGCCGCCACCGGCCACCCCGCCCCCCATCCTGGTGACGACGCCACCTGCCTCACCCGTGATGCGGCCGCTCACCCTCGCCGAGACCGGCCCCAGGGAGAATGCGCTGGTGGCCTCGGGGCTTGCCGCGCTGCTGCTGACCAGCGGCACCATCCTGTATCGACGAGGCCGAGCCGGCTCCCCTCGATAGTGCTCCGCTCGGGTGCCGGACGAAGCGAGCCCGGCACCCGGCACCACCCCCTTGGTCACAGGGGCGTTTTCCACGGTGCTTCCCGTCCCCGGCCCGCCGGTACTGGAATCTTCCCGGCGGGCGGGGTGGTGTGCAGTCGGTGGCGTACCCCTCGTACGAGCGTCGCCGCCGTGAAGGTCGCGCCGTGGACGAACCGCATGGACGGGCCGAAGGCGGCGGCGGTCAGCAGACCCGCCAGGAACAGCCCGGGGTGCGAGGACTCGAAGTCACGGCCCACCGCGGGGGAACCGTCGGCGGTCGTCGCCAGGCTCCCGCGCAGCTCGGCGGAGAGCAGGCCGAGCCGGTCCAGGGTTCCCCGGAACCCCGTGGCCGCGACCACGTGCTCGGTCTCCAGGGAGCGTGGCCCTCCCGTCCGGCTCACCGTCTCCAGCCGTACCCCGCCCGGCACCGCACGGGCCGCGGCGACCTCGCGGCCGAGCAGCATCTCCACCACCGGCTCGACCCGGCCCCGCACCCACCAGGCGCCCGCCGGCCCGAGGGCGGTGGCCGCGATGCTGACTCGGGTCGACTCGGGGAGGCGACGGAAGAGGTCTGGGCACTCCGCGTAGAACCAGTTGCGCCAGCCGCAGCCGAGGGCGCTGTGCGGGGTGCGGGCCGACCGCCACCAGGGACGCTGCCCGGGCGGTGGCACGTCGTTCCACCGCAGCTGTTCCGCCCGCGCCAGCACCCGTACCCGCGTGCCTTGTTCGGCGAGGAGCGCCGCCGTCTCCAGCGCCGCCTGACCGCCGCCGATCACTGTGACGTCCTTGCCGCGGAAGCGTCCGAGGTCACTGTGGGAACTGCTGTGCGTGACGAGTGCGGGGTGCAGGCCGCGCAGGGGCGACGGCACCTCCGCGAAGGGCATGACGCCGACCGCCAGCGCCACCGTCCGGGCACGCAGCACCTCCCCGTCCTCGGTGAACGCCGCGAAGCCGACCGGGCGGGCCGCCACCCGGCTCACCATGCGCTCGTCCACCTCCGGTACGGCGTTGCGCGCGAACCACAAGCCGTACGCCGCGAACGTCTCCACGGGGATCGGCTCCGCGTGACGCGCCGTGAGCCTCCGGGTGGCGCAGTACGCGTCCAGGCGCCAACGACCGTCCGGATCGGCGAGGTTGGAGGCCCATGGCTCCGACTTCAGGAACATGCCGCGGGGCATGTGGGTCCGCCAGGACGCCATGGGCCGTCCGAGGACGCGCAGGTTCAGCCCGGCGGCCGCGGCGTGTGAGGCGATGGACAGGCCGTACGGGCCGGCGCCCACCACCAGCAAGTCGTACATCAGTGACTTCCCGCCTTCTTCTCGTCGGACAGGGACGGTGCGGACGCCTGGCGGCCCACGCGGGTCGCCATGGGTACCGCCGGGACCTTGCGCATCCGCTCTCGCAGTCGACGGGCCACATGACGGCCCCACAGGGCCCACATCGCACGGCCGGGCGCCGGGTCGTCCGGGGCGTGCCAGGCCAGTTCGCGTCCGTGGGGCGCCGGCCGCAGCGCGGCGAGGGGTGCGTAGTTCTCCACCACGTACGACCGCCCCACCATGGGCGCCGGCTTCGGGAGTTGCCGGTGTGTCAGGTCGAGGTGCAGGGCGCGTACGACGTCCAGTCCGGTGGTGTCGGAGAAGAGCCGGAACTGGGCACCGGGGCGGGGGTTGAAGTCGAGCAGGTGGTAGCTGCCCGTCGTGCCGCAGCGGCGGAAGTCGAGGTCGAAGATTCCGCGGTAGCCCAGCTCGCCGGTGAGTCGCTCGGCGAGCGCCCGCACCTGCGGGTTGTCCGTCCAGCGGCCGACCACGGTCAGGCCCGCCCCGCGCGGCCACGCCCGCTGCTTGCGGCCCGTCCCGCCCGCACGCACAGCGCAGGAGCGGTCGGCGTATCCGTGGAAGAACCAGTCGCGGTCCCGGCCCGGCGGCAGATATGCCTGCAGCAGCAGGAGGCTGCCGGCCTCCTTGGTGCGCAGATACAACTCCCGCGCCTGCTGCGCGGATTTCACCAGCACCGTGCTGTGCAGTCCGCTGCCCGCTGGCAGCCGCCAGGGCCGACTCCACTTCGCCACCATCGGCAGCCCCAGCCGCCGGGCGGCGTCGGTGGCCTGCGCCGGGCTGTCCGGGACCAGCGTCACCGGATGCGGGATACCCACCGACGCGCACACGAGCGCCAGTTCGGCCTTGTCGGCGACCCGTTCGGGCAGTGCGCCGGGGGTGGCGGGCAGCAGATAGGAGGGGGCCAGTTGCTCGCGCATGCGGCACACGGCGACCGCGCTCGCGTCGTCCATCGGGACCAGGACGGCGGGACGCGCGACCCGCTCGGCCACCCGGCGCAGCACGTCGGTGATCTCGCCGGGGGATGCCTCGGGCGGCGGCGGGGGATGCATTTCGCGTACGAAGCGCGATCTGGTCACGGGACTTCCCGTGGAATCGGCGACCACATGCACCTCCACCCCCGCCCTGCCGAGCGAGCGCACGGCCCCGAGCGTTCCGTGGTGAAAGGGATTCCGGTCGATCCGCAGCAGAACGGCGGGAACGCGGGTGTCGAGCGGTGGCACAGGCTTCATTCCTTCGGATCGGCTCACCCTTACAGGGGAGCGAGGCACTCGAAAGCCGTAAGACCGGTGGCGGTATTCCATTTTGTGTGACTAGCTTCATGTGACTGGGTGTCAGTAACCCGACGAGCAAGGCATAAGAGCATCAGCGGCAGAATCAGCGCGGAAGCGGAACAACAGCAGAGGACAGCAACAGAGCGGGGAGAGAAGCAGGCATGGTTCCACAGCATTGCCGGGCCCGGACCAGGCGGTTGACGGTCGTCGCCGCAGCAGTCGCGCTCTCGGCCACACTGGCGTCCGGCGCCGGCTTCGCGGCGGAGACGCTGCCCTTCGCCGATCCTCCCGCGCCGGCTCCGGCCTCCCCGGAGCAGACGGCGCCCGCGGTGACCGAATCGGCCGCGCCACCGGCGCCGCAGGAGCCCGCGCTGACCCCGGCCCCCACGAGTCAGCCCCTCGTCGAGCCGCCGCAGCCGGCCCCGCCGACCTCTTCCGCCACCGGGCCGACGGACCCGGCACCCGACGAAGAGAGGCCCGCGTTCGGCGCCTTCCTCGACTCCGGATCCCCGGGAGTCGCGGGCATGACGAGACTCAGCCGCTGGCTGGGCGGCGCCGACCTGCGTGTCGGCCACAGTTATCTGCCCGGCGACCGCTGGAGCAACATCGAGGGCGCTCCCGACTTCCTCGACGGGTGGGCACGCTGGCGCACAGCGAAGGACGACCGGATGTTCGTCCTCAACGTGCCCATGCTCGAGCGCAACGAGGAGGGTGTCTCCGACGGCGAGGTCGGATCGCTGCTGCGGGAGGGCGCCGCCGGACACTTCGATCACCACTTCCGCGCCCTCGCCGAGCGACTGGTGGCGTTGGACGTGCCGGACACGGTCCTGGTGCTCGGCTGGGAGATGAACGGCACGACATACACCCATCGCTGCGGGCCCGACCCGGAGGCCTGGAAGAAGTACTGGAACAACATCGTCACCGCCATGCGTTCGGTGCCGGGCCAGGAATTCCGGTTCGATTTCACGCCGAGCCGCGGCCAGGACGCCATTCCCTGGACGGAGTGCTATCCGGGGGACGACACCGTCGACATCATCGGCATGGACGCGTACGACCAGCCGCGAGGAATTCCGTTCGACGAACAGGTGACGGAGCCCTACGGACTTCAAGCGCACGTGGACTTCGCGAAATCCCACAACAAGCCTATTTCCTATCCAGAATGGGGGCTCTTCCGCAACGGTGACAACACCGAATACATGCGGCGGATGCTCGCCTGGTTCGATGAGCACAAGCCGCTGTACAACACGCTGACCGACTACTGTCCGCACGGTGTCTGGCAGTGCCCGGCCAACCCCGGTTCGTCCCGGGTCTACCAGTCCGTCCTCTTCGGTCGAACCGGCGAGCCGTCGACGCCGCCCGCGCCCACCGCACCCCCCACCTCGTTGCGTCCGCTGGGCTGTTCGCCGCTGCGTCTGGGCGACTGGGCCGAGTTCTGGCTCCGCCGCAAGGCCTGCTTGCCTCTCCACAAGTGGTCGCGGACCCGATAGCGGTCGCTGGTGACGGCGGGTCCCGAGGCGGGTCCGCCGTCACCGGACCACTCCCGCAAGCGACTCAGTAGCTCCTTGCCCCGCCGACGCGCGGCCACGTCGCCGATCACCGCAGACATCAGCGGGGCCGTGCGTCGCCGGGCCAGCAGCAGCCGCTGGTTGGCGACGGGTTCGGGGCGCCAGTGGTGCTTGTAGGGCTCGTTGCCGCGCAGCAGGCTGAGAGTGCCCGGTCCGCCGACGCCCGTGTGCTGGGTGCACGCGTCGAGGAGCATCACCGCGACGTCCGCCTTGCGTTCCCGCAGGCGCGGATGGGCGCCGTACAGGTATCCGCCCGTGAGCCGCGGCGACAGCAGCGTGAGGTCCACGGCCACCACGTCGTCGTCGAGCCGGAACTCGGTGACCACCGCGTCGCCGGAGCGCACCATCGGTCCCACCGAGCGCACCAAATGCTCGCAGAAGCGTGTCTGCAGGTGCTCCGACGTCACCCTCCGGCCCTGCCACTGCAGCCGGTGCAGTTCGAGCAGCCGCTGCAGCGCCGCGCCCACCTGGTCCGGCGCCACGACGTGCCGCTCCACGCCGAGCGACCTCAGCCTGCGCAGCTTGGCGCGGGCCCGCTGGGCCTTGCCGGACGGCAGCCGCGACAACAACTCGTCCATGGGCACGGCGGGCAGCTCCAGACACAGCGAGTCCTGCATCCGGCGGCGCGGCCCGCTCCAGCGGTCGTAGACGTGTTCGACCGCGCTGCCCGGCCGCACCTCGCGGAAGTCGATCAGCGCGGTGCGGGCCGCGGCTGACAGTGCCTCGGCGAGCGCGGCGGCCGCCCGTTCCGCCCGGTCGTCGTCGATGAGGACGTCCCCGTAGTCGGTGATGGGCCCGCCGAGCGGTACGAGTGTGGGCACCGGGGTGCGCCGGAGCATCAGGGGCGCGGCGGCGACGAGTTCGGCGCCCTCGCGCACGAGCACCAGCCGCAGCCGGCCGGGCCTGCCGTACGACAGCCACCACGAGTGCAGCCACGCGTGGTTCTGGAACGGGGTCGCCGCGCCGCACCGCTCGTACAGTCGCCCCCAGTCCGGGGCGACCTCGGCGAAGACGCGTGGGTCGGTGACGACTTCCGTCGTGTACGTCACCGTCACCGCTGTGGGTGCACGTCGGCGGCGGCGGCCGGGCCGGGCACCGAGGCGGGGCGGACGGAGCGGTCGTCTCCGGTCTGCCTCGGCCGTACGAGCAGCGCCAGGCCGCCGAGCAGGCCGCCCGCGCTGGTGCCGACCAGACCGGTCACCGCCGGTGACGCGGACGTCGGGTCGGTCGGCCGCACCGCCCGTGAGAACAGCACAAGTTCGACGTGGGTGCTGCTCTTGGTCTTGTTCGCGTGCCGGGTCAGTGCGCGGGTGACCGCGTTGGCCATGTCGGCGGCGAGGCCGGGGCGCGGGGAGGTGGCCGAGACGGCGACCATCGGCGCGTCCGGCGAGGTGACCGTCCGCACGCTCCGCCGCAGCGTCGGGACCGGCACTCTCGCCCACGTCTGCGCGTCTCCGAGCACCGCGAGTTGCGTGGCGGCACGGCCGTACGCCTGTGCGAAACCGAGTGCGGAGGCCGGGTCGGACTGTGCGGTCGGTACAGCGACGACATAGCTGGTCGCCGTGTACGTCGGGGCCTTGAGTGTCCCGTAGGTGCCGCCGACCAGGCCGCCGGCGAGCGCTCCGGCCGCGAGCAGCGACCAGGGCCGCAGGAGTCCGGTGCGGGCCAGGCGGCCGGGCTGCCGGTGGTGTCGGGCGTGGTTGTCGGTCATGACGAACTGGCTCCCTGGGGTGAGGGGGGCAATGATCTGGACAGTGCCGTCGCGTACACGTTCATGAGCCGGGCGGCGCTGCGGGTGATGTTGTAGCGGTGGGCGGCGTCCGGGGCCGTACGCGGCCGCGGGCCGGCCGCGCGCACCCCGGCCACCGCACGGGCGTACGCCTCCGGGCCGCCGCGCACCCGCCGGGCACCGGCGGTGGCCCGCGGGGGAAGCTCCTCGATCGCCGGGCAGGAGGCGTAGAGCACGGGCAGCCCGGACGCCAGGGCCTCCACGACCGCCAGCCCGAAGGACTCGTCCTTCGACGGGGAGGCGAGCAGGTCCATGGCGAAGGTGAGGGAGGGCAGGTCGGGGCCGGGGGAGCCGTCGGGGACGTAGGGGCGTTCGCCGGTGAACAGGACGCGGTCGGCGACGCCGGCCTCGTGAGCCGTGCGGCGCAGGATGCTCTCCTCCGGGCCGCCACCGACCAGCAACAGCCAGTGGTCGTCGGGCAGTTTGGTCATCGCCTGGATGAGGACGTCGAAGCGCTTGCCCGCGCAGAGCCGACCGATCCCGCCGACGACGTAGGCGTCCTCCGGCAGGCCGAGGCGTCGGCGGGTGTGGTGGCGCCGCGACAGGTCGAAGCGGAAACGGGTCACGTCGATGCCGTTGGGGACGACCTCGATGCGCGGGGAGGGCACGCCCCAGCGGTGGAGGCGGTCGGCGACCGCGGGGGAGACGGCGACCGTGGCGGAGCCGAGTCGCTCGCTGGCGAGGTAGAGCGCGCGGACGCCCGCTGTCAGCTTCCGGCCTTCCATCTGGGAGTCGCCGAGGGAGTGTTCGGTGGCGATCACGGTCCGGACGCCGGCCAGGCGGGCGGCGAGCCGGCCGTAGACGCAGGCGCGATAGAGGTGGGTGTGCACCAGGTCGTAACCGCCCGCGCGGATCAGGCGGACCAGGCGGGGCAGCGCCGACAGGTCGCGGTTGCCGTCCATGCCCAGGTCGTACACGCGGACGCCGTCGGCGATCAGCCCGTCGGCGACGGTGCCCGGGTTGGTGAGGGTGACCACCTCGCTGTCGACGGTGAGGTGCCGCAGCAGCAGGCGGAGCTGCTGTTCGGCGCCGCCGACGCCGAGACCGGTGATGATGTGCAGAACCCTCATGGTCACAGGCCCTCTACGGGGCGCCGGCGCAGTCGGTGCAGCTTGTGCTTGAGGTGCAGCCGCCAGGCTGTGTCGTTCTGGCCGATGTGCAGTCGGGGGAGGGCGTGCGGGCCGGTCAGGGGGCCGGGGTCGATGGCGCAGGCGTAGGTGTATCCGGCTTCGCGTACGGCGGCGACGGTGCGCTCGTCGACCGTGCCGTACGGGTAGCAGAAGCCGTCGACGGGCGCGCCGATGAGCTCCGCCAGCTGTGCCCTGCTGTCGGTGACCTCGGCCTTCAGGGTGACGTCGTCGGCCCGGGTGAGATCGACGTGAGTCAGCCCGTGCGAGCCGATCTCCACGCCTTCGGAGGCCGCGCTGCGGATGCCGTCCGCGGTCAGCAGCGGCTTGCGCGGGCCGAGCGGGTCCCAGGAGTTGACGCCGCCGAGCCGTCCGGGCAGGACGAAGAGGGTGGCACCGCAGTTCCATCGCCGCAGCGCCACAAGCGCGTGTTCGAGGAAGTCGGCGTATCCGTCGTCGAAGGTGAGACCGACCAGGTGCCGCCCCTCGCCCCGGGCGCGGGCGGCGAACAGCTCGCGCAGACAGACGCCGCGCAGCCCGCGCCGGCGCAGCCAGGCCAGCTGCCGGTCCAGCCGCTCGGGTGTGACCGTGATGCGGTACGGGTCGTCGGAGCAGTCGCCCACGGAGTGGTACATCGCCACCCATGGGACCGGTCCTGGCCGCACCGCGGGGCGACTGTCGGTACCGACGGATTCAACTGGAGCGACCATGCCTCAGCCTTCGTGTGACGGTGCGTACGGAATGAAGCGCGGACGTGCAGCCCTGGACATCCAGGGCCCGTCCGAGCACGAGAAAGACGGCGGCAACGGTCACGCAGCCGGCCGCGAGGCCCACCATCCGGGAATTGGGTCCGCTCGCGGCGAACGTCCCCGCCGCCGTCGCGATCCCCGCCGTCAGCACCAGCCTGCTCAGTTCGGACAGCGCCTGCCGGGTACGGATCGGGACCCCGCGCGAGCTGCCGAACAGTGCGGCTCTGCCACGCGTCTTCGGCCGACGGTGAGCCGCTCGATGGCGGCCCCGGCGGCGGCGCCCGCGGCACCTCGGCTGTCTCGGAGAGGCGCCCGTGCCCGGCCCTTCGGGCCTTCGCGCCCGGTGGACGTTCCTGACGCCGGCCTGCCCCTTCAGCTTGCCCGGAGTGCCGACGAGCAGCAGTGCGGCGGTGACGGTGATGCCGACGGCATTGGCGGCGGCGATCCCCGACACGCCCCAGGAGTTCACCGTCCCCGCCCCGATCCAGAAGGTCGCGCCGACGCCCGCGGCCATCGCGGCGGTCGGATACCAGGCAGGCCGCCCCGCCGAGAAGTACGAGCGGATCAGGACCCCCACCAGGGTCTGGCCGAGCAGCCCGAGGGCGTACACACGCATGACGTCCGAGGTCACCGCCGTGTCCTGTGCGGTGAACGCGCCCCGTTGGAAGAGGATCGCGATGATCTGCGGGGCGCAGGCGACCACCATGGCCGCGCCGACGAGCACCATGCAGGACGCCAACGCCAGGTCCCGCTCGACGCGGGCGCGGGCCCGTTCGGTGTCGCCGTCGGCGAGCGCCCGCGTCACCACCGGGAAGGTGACCGTGCACAGCATCAGCGAGAGCGTCATCGGGATCTGGGCCACCTTCTGCGCGTAGTTGAGGTACGAGATGGCCCCGGCGGGAAGCGTGGAGGCGAGGAAGCGTTCGATCAGGACCTGGGACTGGCGGCACATGGCGAAGAGCAGAACGGCACTGATCAGGGCGAGGTTCTTCGGGGGCGCCTCGACCGCGACCCCGCTGGAGGCGCACGGGTGACTTCTCAACTGCCGCCACAGGGCCGGTAGTTGAACCGCCACCATCAGGCAGCCGCCCACCGCTACGCCGATCGCCGCCGATCGCACGCCCCAGTCCCCGCCGAGCAGGAACATCGTGGCGATGATGCCGGCGTTGTATGCCACGTAGATCGCGGCGGGCGGCAGGAAGCGGCGGTGTGCCCGCAGGGCCGCACTGCAGTACCCGGCGAGCCCGAAACTCAGGACGCAGGTCGCCGTCAGCCGGGTGCAGTCGGCGGCGAGGCGGGGATCGGGCAGGCCGGGTGCCAGCGCCTCGACCAACCAGGGTGCCACGCCGACGACGAGAGCGGACACGGCGACGAAGCAGAGGGACAGGCGGGGCAGGGTGCCGGCGACCAGCGAGCGCACCGGGTCGCCGGAGGCACCCTGAGCGCGCCGGCCCAGGGCGAAGCTGAACGCCGGGATCAGCGCGATGGCCAGCCCGTCCTCGATGAGCAGCGTGGCGGCGAACTCCGGCACGGTCCACGCCACCAGAAAGGCGTCCGTCTCGCTGCCCGCCCCGAAGAGCTGGGCCAGCGTCTGGTCCCGCACCAGCCCGAGCAGCGACCCGGCGACCGACAGCGACGCCGTGATCAGGGTGGCCTTGGCGAGGAACTTCCGGGTGTGCGCGGTGAGGTCGGTGCCGTCCAACGCCTGCGCTGCGGCCCGCGCCGGGGGTACGGCCGCCGTGTCGGTCCCACGCCCCGGAGCTCGCGGCGTCACGGTCATCGCGCCACGGCCTTCTCCGCGCTGTCGCCCACCGGAACCGGCGTCACGGCCTCCGGCTCGCCGCTCCCGGCCAGCGCCCACCACGCCACCAGCCCGAAGCACACGGCGGTCAGCACGGTGGAGGGGCCGCCGATGTCGGCGTACACGAAGTCGGTGAGCTTCCAGACCAGCAACCCGCAGGCGACGAGCGCGCAGTCGAGGCCGCGCGCCCCCGGCCCGCGTGCCCGCACCAACGCCCGCAGCCCGCACACCAGCAGGGCCAGCCAGCTCCCGACGAGGGCCAGCGACCCGATCAGGCCCTGCTCGCTCAGCACCAGCAAGTACATGTTGTGCGGCGACAGCAGGGGCTGCCTTCGGTACCCGGCCCCCGCGCCCTCCGTGTCGCTGAACGACGACAGCGCCGGCGAGGCGTACCCGTCCCGGTATTCGGGGAAGCCCTTCAGCCCGACGCCGGTGAGCGGGTGTTCGCGCCACATGTCGGTCGCGGCCGCCCACATCGTGTAACGGTCGACGACGGACTGGTCGGGGGCGTCGGCGACCTGCCCGATGCTGCCGATCCGCTCCTGGAGCATTGCCGTGCCGACCCCGAGGCCGCCCACCAGCACCATGCCCGCGGCAACCGCGACCGCGGCCACCTTGAGCGCGCGTCGCAGCCCGGCCAGCACCAGCTGCGCCGCGCACGTCACGGCCGTCGCGATCCACGCGCCCCGGCTGAAGGACAGCGCCAGCGGCAGCAGCAGCGCCAGCGCGCACACCGCGGCGACAACCCGCTGCCGTACGGAGGTCCGCCCCAGTGCGAGGCCCAGCGCGCACACCAGGCCGATGCCGACCACCGTCGCCATGCCCATCACGTCCTGCGCCCCGAACGTGCCGACCGCCCGGATCGGCTCGCCCTGATAGGAGGCGCCGGTCCGGGTGACGTACTGGTGCACCCCGACGGCCCCCTGCAAGAACGCGATCCCCACGAACGTCCAGGTCAGCAGCCGGAAGTCGCCCCGGTCGCGGATCAGCAGCATGACCGCCGCCGGGACGAGCACGAAGATCTGCAGATACCGGCCCATTCCGGCGATCCCCGCTCCGGGCGAGTACGCCCCCGTGGCGGCGAGGGCCAGCCCGACGACCGGCAGGCCCAGCACCACGGCGGCCGTACGCGACAAGGCCCGCCGCCGGTCCCGTACGAGGCGGATCGCGCAGTACAGCACCACGAGCCCGGAGGCCGCGTCGGCGGGGCCCGGGCCGGCGTCGCCGCTCGGGGACAGCGGCAGCGCCAGCAGGGTGAGCACGGCCACCACGGGCAGGACCGGCGTCCGGAGGGCGCCCCGGCGCGCGAGCGACGTCAGTGCGAGGCTCACCGCTCTCAGCTCCCCGTCGGGCGCACGAACGTGGCCGCGGTGCGCAACAGGATGCACACGTCCTGCCACAACGACCAGTTGTCGATGTAGGCGTTGTCGAAGCGGCAGCGATCCTCGATGGACGTGTCGCCGCGCAGCCCATGGATCTGGGCCAGGCCGGTGATGCCGGCCCGCAGGCGGTGACGGGCCGCGTAGCCGGGGTGGGTCCGGCTGAACTGCCCGACAAAATACGGGCGTTCGGGCCGCGGTCCGACCAGGCTCATGTCGCCCCGGAGCACGTTCCACAGCTGGAGCAGTTCGTCGAGCGACGTGCGCCGCAGCAGGCGGCAGAACCCGCGCATCTCGTGTTCGTTCGCCACGCTCCACCGGGTCGCCGCCTCGTGCTCGTCGACCGGGCGGTGCGTGCGGAACTTCAGCAGGGTGAAGGGTTTTCCGCCCTGGCCGATGCGCTCCTGCCGGAACACCACCCCCGGCCCGTCGCTGATCCGCAGCACCACCGCGCAGACCAGCAACAGGGGACTGACCAGCAGCAGCAGCGTCCCCGACACAAGGACATCGAGCGTCCGCTTGCCCACGTCGCCGCGGCGCGTCGGGGACATCTCCAGGCGTCGGCAGGGGAATCCGGCCAGCCGCTCCCGCGTCGCGTACGACGGAGATTCCGCGTCGAGCTCCCACACCACACAGCCCCGCTCGGCCAGCGCGCGCAGCAACGGTCCCTGTTGGGTTCGCACCGAGGGGTGGACGGCCAGCACCGCCCGCACCCCGTTCTGCACGACCGCCCGCTGGACCTCCGCACCGGTCGTCAGCACCGGCAGGCCCTCGGCGCCGTCCTGCCGTTCGGCCACGATCCCCACCGGCCGCACTCCGCATCGCGGATGGCGCAGCACGGCGGCGGCCACGCGTTGCGCGGTCGCCGCGGGACCGATGACGAGCGCCGCGTGCGGATGCCGCAGCAGCTCCGCGTGCCACCTCGCGTGCACGGTGCCGCGCAGCACGCAGCTCGCCGCCGCCTGCACCGCGAAGCCCACCAGCAGGGCACGGACGGACAGCGCGTGGTCCGGCCGGTACGCCGCAACGAGCGTCGCGAGCGCCAGCCAGACCACCGCGGTCCGGCCGCAGACGGCGGGCAGTTCGTCCAGGACCCCCGGCGGCGACGGGCGCGTGCGGTGCGGACGCAGCAAAAGCGACGCGGCCACCAGGAAGGCCGCCGGGAGCGGAAGGAACTGAGTCCCGGTCAGTGTCACGGCGCCGAGCACGGCTGCCGTGCCGTCCGCGACGAGCAAGGGCATCGGCGAGGCCGGCCGGGCGGGCGGCCTGCGGACGTTGCACCGTAAACCCGGGGCGGCGCCGCGAGGCGGCATGACCGCGACGGGCGAGAATCCGTGATGCCGGGTCTCATGCCGGGTCTCCCGGGTCTCGTGCCGGGTCTCTGTGCCGGGGGAGGAGAGGGCGCTTTCCGCGGTCACGAGTGGATGGACTCCCTATCTGGGGGCACGACACCTGGTGCGGGCCGCAGGCTGATCAGGTCGCGGTAGACGTCCGCGACCGCCTCGGCGGTGTGCCGCACGTCGTGCGAGGACATGACGTACCGGCGCCCCTGGTGGCCGAGCGACTCACGCAGCCGTGCGTCGAGCAGTAGTTCGGTGACGGCCCTGGCCAGCGCCGCCGGGTTCTCGGGCGGGACCAGGCAGCGGGCGGCGAGCATGGGCGGCAGGCTCTCGCGGGCACCGTCGACGTCGGTGACCACCACGGGCTGCCCGCAGGCCATCGCTTCCAGCGGGGCCAGCGCCATGCCCTCCCAACGGGACGGCAGCACGACGAGATCGGCCGCCTGGTACCAGGGGACGGTGTCGGCGACGCCTCCGACGAACAGCACGGACCGCGGCGCGCGCGCCCGCAGCCGGTCGTGGTCCGGCCCGTCGCCGACCAGGACGAGACGCGCGCCGGGCACGTGGCGGGCGACCGTACTCCACGCCGTCAGCAGGACGTCCTGCCCCTTCTGCCGGCACAGCCGTCCCACGCAGACGACGAGCGGCGCGCCGGGATCGACCTCGCGTAACGGGCTCAGTCCGGCCCGTACGGTGCCGGCCGGGGCGGGGTGAAAGCGCCGCAGGTCGACGCCGTTGGGGATGACACTCCACCGTCCACTGATCCCGGCGCGTACGCCGGTCGTGCGCTCCGCCTCGCTCACGCACACCGTGCGGGAGGCCCAACGTCCCCCCCACCGCTCCCACGCCAGCGCGAGCGCCGAGGTGGCCCCGCCGACGGCCTCGAAGGACCAGGCGTGAGGCTGGAACACGGTGGGGATGCGCCCCCGCACGGCGAGCCGCCCGGCGAGCCCGGCCTTCGCGCTGTGCGCGTGCACCAGATGGGGGCGCACGTCATCGATCACCCGTACGAGGTGTCGTACCTCCCGCACGAGCGAAGGACCCGGTGACCGCGTCGCGTGCCAGTGCCGTACGTCCGCGCCCAGCGGCCGGAGTTTGGTGGTGAGCGCTCCGTCGGGGCAGACCACCGTGACGGCCAGACCGGCCGCGAGTTGCACCCGCACCAGGTCCGTCACGACGCGGGCGACCCCGCCGTTCACGGGCTGGGTGAGGTGCAGGACGCGCGATCGAGAGTCGGACGGTGACGGATGCATGTGCGATGTCCTCGGCTCACGTTGGCACTTGGAACGGGGGGAACACGCCTCACTGCTGGGCGTCGACGGCGACGAAGAGCACGCCGGTCCAAGCCGCGTCCCGCTGCGCAACGACCTTGAAGGCCAGATGGTCACCGCCCTGCCGCAAGCCCGGCTTGAGGTCGAAGACATCGGAGTCGTAGCCGAGGGTGCCGGAGTACGCCGGCACCCGCTGCGGCTGGACCGCACCGGGCTGGCTGATCGTGGAGTTCAGGACGTCGTCGCGGGGATTGCCCGGGTTGGTGAGGGCGGTGACCGTGGTGCGGCGGGCCGGAGCGGCGGAGCGTGCGCGGGTGGTGGTGAGGGTGAGGCTGTCGCCCGTCGCGCCGCGGTCACCGTCGTACGTCACCAGGCCCGCACGGCCGCCCGCACCCTTCGGGAAAGGCAGCCCGCGCAGCCGGATCTCCTGCCCCGCGCCGGACTTCAGCGCGTCGAAACCGTCCCAGACGGCGAGGTGCCGCAGCCGCTGCGCAGAGTTCTCGTACGCCACCACCAGCGTCCAGCCACCCCACGCGCCGGCCCTCGACTGGCCCTTGGCCACGTTGACCTGCGCCACGGTGTACAGACCCGGTCCGCTCTCCCGAACCAGCTTCGTGACGTTCGCCGAGGCCTGGAAGGCGTCCGCGCCACGCGCCACGCGGTGGCCGACGACCGTGTCCGCGAGGACCTCCCGGTACTCCCCGCCCGGTTCGGCGACCAGCACCCGCCCGTTGTCCTTGGGCGGCTTCTGCTCGCCGACCCGCAGGTTGCCGCCCCAGTACAGCCGTGCGTAGCTGACCGTTGAGCCCTTGGGCAGACGGACCTCCGCGCGGGAAGAGTTGTAGGTGTTCGGGTCCTTGTCGACATCGACGTAGGTCATGTCGAAGGCGCCATTCACTCCGGCCTTGCCCTCGCGCGCGGCCGGGCAGGAGCGCGCCGTCGACGGCCAGGATCCGCGGACCGCCTGTGGCATACGGCAGGTGATGGAGACGTTGGCCGCGCGGACGATGCCGCCGTGCTGGAGCGCGTGGTACCGCTGGGCGAATGGGACACGGCCCGCCTCTGGCGACGGCGGTGCGGCGGGCGCGGCCGCCAGGGCACCGGTGGGAGCCCAGATACCGGCGAGGGCGAGGGCGCCCACTGTCGCACGGCGTACCAGGAGGGTCAGGGAATTACGCATGACGGCGTTGCCCTTTCGGGAAAGGTTGCGGTGTCTGAGGGGGCTGCACGAAGGCGAGTTACGCGCGGAATGGGCGCGTCGAGAGGTGCGCGCGCCACTCTAGCTACACCCGGTGGCAATCATGTTAAGCCTGTCAAGTGTGTCGGATTGGTGAGGTCGGACTTTTCCGAAATCGTTTTATAGGCAGAGGTCACTTCCGGTGATGTCCCGGCCTGCGGTGCAGGCGTAATGACCGTTCCCTTTCTGTCCTTTCTCGTCCCGCGTCAGCGACTTTCAGGGAGGTTTCAGGGATCTCATATGAGGACTCGGCATCTTCCGCACGCAGGGTTTCCGGACCGGTCGGCGCTCGTTGTGCACAGCGTCAGAAATTCTCTCCGGTGACTCACCTTGCCGAAGAAAGGAACACCATGAAGTCTCTGAAGGCTGCCGCTGTCCTTACCGGGTCCCTGGTTCTTGCCGGTGCCGCGCCAGCGTTCGCCCTCAGTGCGACCGACGTGGCGCACGAGAGCCTCAACGACGCGGTGACCACCCTGAACAACGGGCCTGTCAACGTGACGCCGCTCCAGTCGTCGGATGTGCTCGACGTCAAGGAGAAGAAGGAGTCGCTGCGGAAGGCGGTCAATCGCTCGGCCACCGCCCTGAGCAACGGCACCCCGCTGGTGGGTGGCCTGCCGCTGCAGAGCTGACAACTACCCCGGACGCGATGCCCGCGGCTTCCTGATTCCCGGCGCTTCTGGCATTTCCCGGTGGTACTTGGCAGAGGGCCGACCCCGCCCGGTGCGGAGTCGGCCCTCTGCGGTGTCGGAGATCTCCGCCCGGATTACCCATGCTCGCCCGCACCGGTCCCACCCGGCGCCGGGAGCCGGGACGATCACGGGTGGTCAGCTGTTCCACCGCCGCCGGAACCCCTCGTTCGTGTGGTTATTTCGACGCGAGTGGTCCGTTCGGGTGAGAGAAATTCCGAATGTGTAGCGGAACGTCTGTAGGTTGCCGCGGTGACCTCAACCACCAGCGAAACGTGCTCTTTGCGAGCCGACGACCCGGGCACGCTCGTCGTCCCGGCATCGAGCGGCGAAGCTCTCGGCGAGAAGCTGTTGAGCTACAACGTCCTGACGGTCGGTGACGCCTTTGTCGGTCCGGTCCCGGGGAAGCCGTGACCGGACCGGTGCACAGTGCGGCAGACTCCGCGAGTTCCGCGACTCACTCCGCGGGTTCCCCGGCCGACTCAACAAGGGCCGACTCAACGAAGGCCGACTCCATGAGGGCCGACTCCGGCTCCCCGAGGCGGAGGCTGCTCCTGCGGGGGCTGTTCGCGTCGGCGGCCGGTGTGGCGCTCGCGCCGATCCTGGCCGCCCTGGGCTCGCAGGAAGAGGCGGGGTTCGATGAGACGTATCGCGGACGGCGCATCGTCGGCGTCAGAGACGAAGCGCCGCGGCCTGGGGACGACGTCTCAGGCGTGTGGCACGTCACCGTGGACAACCGGCCACTGCACCTGATGCGTCGTGTGGACGGCAGTTGGATGACCATGATCGACCACTACGAGTCATATCCGACACCGCTCGCCGCGGCGCGCGCGGCTGTGGACGAACTCGGCCCCACCGCACGGTTGGGCGTGTGGGACGGAAGCGGCGGCCGTATGGACCACGGCGGTACGCCGAGCGGCGGCCAGGGAGCACAGGGGGGCCATCGCCATGGTGTACACACGTAAGGACGTCAGCAAGCTGACCCCCTCCGAGCGGCGCCGGTTCGTCGCCGCGCTCATCGAGGTCAAACGACGCGGTGAGTACGACGAGTTCGTGCGCATGCACATCAAGTACTACGTGCCCGACGGTGAGGGCGGCGTGCGCGCGGCCCACATGACACCCTCTTTCCTGCCCTGGCACCGCAGGTTGCTGCTGGGCATGGAGCGGGCGCTGCGCCGCGTGGACGAGTCGGTGACCCTGCCGTACTGGGACTGGACGCGCGACCGCACCTCGACGGCCGTACCGTGGACCGATGACCTGCTCGGCGGCACCGGGCGGAGTTCCGACCGCCAGGTCATGACCGGCCCCTTCGCCTACCAACACGGCCAGTGGACCATCAAAGAGAGCTTCACCGACGCTGAGTACCTCATGCGCGACCTGGGCCGCTCCCGAGACCCCATCGTCCTGCCCACGCCCGGTGATCTGGAGACAGCCCTCGCGGAGCCGGTCTACGACACGGCCCCCTGGAACTCCGTGTCCACCAAAGGGTTCCGCAACAAGCTGGAGGGGTGGGGGCACGGGCGCGGCGCCGTGTCGTGGCGCAACCACAACCGGGTCCACCGATGGGTCGGTGGCCACATGGCGGGCGGCGCCTCCGTCAACGACCCTGTCTTCTGGATGCACCATGCCTTCGTCGACCTCGTGTGGTCCCGCTGGCAGCGGCGGCATCGAGACGCCCGCTATCTCCCCGCGAAGCCTCCCGGCCAGGGAGACCCCCAGCGCGGCCGGATCATCGCGCGGCACGAGAAGATGCCGCCGTGGGGCGTGACACCGGCGGAGCTGGAGGACCACAGCTCCATCTACCGGTACGCCTAGCCCTGAGACCAGGTACCGGGTGGGCCGGTACCTGGAGCGTTACGTGTACAGGTGAAGCCCCTGGCGGTCGTGTACCGCCGGGGGCTTCTGGGCTGTGGGCGCCGGTTGGTCCGCCGTAGCCGCCCGAACCGTGCCGGCGCCTCCGACAGGACTCGTACCTGCGGCGAAGCGCTCAGGAGGTGCCAGGGCCGGGCCTTGGCGATGTGCTCACCTGCGCAAACGCAGGTCCCTCGGGAACGAAAATCCACCGTGGCCTGGCTCGCCGGCCTCGCTGTCCCCGCCGTCGCTACGAGCGGCAGGCGATCCACTTCCCGGCCTTCACCAGCACCGCCCGCACTCTCATCTGCTACCGCGGACTCACCCAATGAGATGGCCTCCCAGCAGGCAGCGCGCCCGATGCGGACTTCACGACGCGGCCACTGTCATGTCACGAACGTGTCCTGAGCAAGATCAAGAGGCAACTGGGGCAACCACACCGACACTCTGACAGGACAGAAAGCCACACAGGCGCACAGTCGCCCAGCTCACCCGCCCGCTCCCCACGAGCGACAGCCCCACACGCAGAGGACAGACACCAGCATGCGCACTCGGAAGATCTCGGTACTGACCATGACCGCAGTGGCCCTCGGCCTGGCGCTGACGGCATGCAACAACGACGGCGCCGGCAACGCGTCCTCTTCCGCGAGCAGCTCATCGGCGGCGGCCGCGAGCACCCCGCAGTCCGACACCGCGGAGGGCAAGTCGTCGGGCACGCCCGCCAAGTCCGACACGAAGTGCACGGACCAGCTCGACTATGCGGGCGACTCGCGTTCCAACGCCGTGATCAACTCCATCGGTGAGGACACGGGTACGTGTCCGCCGGTGCAGAAGTCGCCGTCCGACACGAAGTGCACGGATCAGCTGGACTA
>NZ_JBFAGK010000005.1:455446-477087 GCF_040660135.1 Streptomyces sp. NPDC050997 | reverse complement strand
GCGCTCCAACGCCGTGATCAACTCCATCGGTGAGGACACGGGTACGTGTCCGCCGGTGCAGAAGTCGCCGTCCGACACGAAGTGCACGGATCAGCTGGACTATGCGGGCGACGCTCGCTCCAACGCCGTGATCAACTCCATCGGTGAGGACACGGGTACGTGTCCGCCGGTGCAGAAGTCGCCGTCCGACACGAAGTGCACGGATCAGCTCGACTATGCGGGCGACGCTCGCTCCAACGCTGAGATCAACTCCATCGGCGAGGACACGGGCTCCTGCCCGCCGGTCCAGAAGAAGTGAACTGCTGACCGCCCCTGAAAGAAGGAGCGCGGGGCCCACCAGCGGACAACAGAATCAAGCCGCGAGCTGCTCTGGCACGGACACGAAAGAGCCCCTCACGCGTTACCGCAGGTGAGATGCCGTTTGCGCCCCCGGCAGGACTCGAACCTGCGGCCAAGCGCTTAGAAGGCGCCTGCTCTATCCACTGAGCTACGGGGGCCGGGTGTGGTGGCCTCTGTCGTGGGTGCCCGGGTGCGGGCCGTTCCGTGACGCTGCCGGGGACAAGGATAGGGCTCCCGCGTCCTTGCCCCTGTTGCTTCGCCTCCGTGGCTCGATGTGGAGGTTCAGTGAAGCGGTCCTGATAATCGCAGGCAGGTACGAATCGTGCACCGATTTTGGCGTCTTGCGCACCGGGTGTTGTGCACTCGTTATGCCTGGACTGTGCCCGTGTCCCAGTCGCCCCTTCCATCCCTTGTGTCCTGTCGGCGCGCAGACATGCTCATATGCTTCAGAATTCCCCTAAAATTGGGCATTCTTCGCATGTGGTGACCTTGGACGTACGGCCTCAGCTGCTCGACGCACTCTCCGCCCTGCGCGACCGTGTCGCCGCCGCGCGCTTCCCGCTTCCCTTGGCGGGGGCCCCGCGCGCGCGTGCCAATCGCGACGAACTACTCGCCCAGCTCGACGACTATCTGGTGCCCCGGTTGAGACAGCCCGAAGCACCCCTACTGGCCGTGGTGGGCGGCTCTACCGGCGCCGGGAAGTCGACGCTGGTCAACTCACTGGTGGGACGGCGCGTCAGCGAGGCGGGCGTGCTGCGACCGACCACCCGGACGCCCGTGCTGGTCTGCCATCCCGAGGACCATCACTGGTTCAGCGGGATGCGCGTGCTGCCCGACCTCACCCGCGTGTGGGTGCCCCAGCAGGAGCCCGGGGACGAGCTCCTGCTGCCCGGCGAAAGCCCCGCGCGCGTGCTGCGCATCGAGACCGCGGACACCCTGCCGCCCGGCCTCGCCCTCCTCGACGCGCCCGACATCGACTCCCTCCTCGCCGACAACCGCGCCCTCGCCGCCGAGCTCGTCTGCGCGGCCGACATCTGGATCATGGTCACCACGGCGGCCCGCTACGCCGACGCCGTGCCCTGGCATCTGCTGCGCACCGCCAAGGAGTACAAGGCCGCCCTGGTCACCGTCCTCGACCGGGTACCCCACCAGGTCGTGTCCGAGGTCTCGCGGCAGTACGGCGCGCTGCTCACCAAGGCCGGTCTCGGCGACGTACCCCGCTTCACCGTGCCGGAACTGCCCGAGTCGGCCTGGGGCGGCGGGCTGCTGCCGACCACCGCGGTGGCGTCGCTGCGGACCTGGCTCGTCCAACAGACGCAGGACCCCGGCGCCCGGCAGTACTCCCTGGCCCGCACGGCGCACGGCCTCCTCGACTCGCTCAAGTCCCGGATGCCCGAGCTGGCCAGTGCAGCCGCCGCCCAGTACGCGGCCGCGCTGCGGCTCACCTCCGCCGTCGAATCGGCGTACGACAGCGAGCACGCGCGCGTGCGGGGGCGGTTGCAGGCCGGAGCCGTCCTCGCGGGTGACGCCCTGAAGCGCTGGCGGGCCTTCCCGCTCGACTGCACCGCCGGTGAACTCCTCGACGCGCTCGTGGAGAGCCTGGGCGCGCTCCTGTTGTGCTCCGTCGCCGCGGCCGACGAGCGCGTCGATGATGCCTGGCGGCACGAACCGGCGGCCGACGCCCCGGAACTGACCGGCCGTGACCCGTCCCCGGAGAGCGCCGAACACCGGATCGGGATGGCGGTACGGCGGTGGCGGCGGGAGCTGGAGGAGTACGCCGAGGAGGAGATCCGCGACCTCGACCGCAGTGTCGCCCCGGATCCCGAGGTGATCGCCGCCCTCGTCGCCACCGCGCTGCTCGGCAGCCGCAGGGCGAGGTCGGCCGGGGAGGGGCTCGCCGAGCGGATCGGGGCGCACAGAGCGCTGCGCCTGCGTGACCGGAGCGGGCGGCTGCTCACCGAACACATCGACCGGATCATGCACACCGAACGCGAGCGTCGACTCGCCCCGCTCGACGCACTCGAAGTCCACCCCGAACCGCAGGCCGAGCTCATCGCCGCGCTGTCCGTACTGCAGAAGGAGAGGTGACCGGTGACCGCCGTCACAGACCATGATCAGGACCACACCGAGCACACGGAGCATGCCGGGCGTGCGGAGCACGCTGATCATGCCGGGCGTGCTGATCATGCCGAGCAGGTCGGGGGCGTGGGCGGTGTCGGTGACTTGGGGGGAGAGGACGCGCGTCCTGAAGGCGTCAGCCTTGACGAGAGTGTCACCGAGGGCGGCGAGGGCGGTGATGGTGGCGGGGCCGAATCCGTCGAGAAGGTCGACGAGGGCCCCAAGAGCCTCACGGGCCCCAGGAACCCCAAGGGCACCGAGGACCCCACCGGCACCGGCACCGGCTCCGAGGACTCCGCGGCGCCCGTCGTCGTACCCGAGAAGGCCGTGAAGGACCGTCACGCGCGCGTGACGAACGCCGATGCCATCTCAAGCCCCCCAAGCGGCCCCCCGAGCCGCGCCGACTCCGAGAGTGCCTGGGACGACGGGCTGATCGCGCGGCGCGCGACCGAGGAGAGTGCCGCGCAGCCCGTCGTCCTGGAGACCAGGGCGTCCGGCGCCCAGACGGCGACCACGCTCGCGTACGACGGTCCGCTGCGGTCGCGGCTCGACGCGCTGCGCGAGCTGGTCGGGCTGTCCCGTACGCGGCTCGACAGCCGGACCCTCGCAGAGGCGGGCCGGGTCCTGGACGAGGCGGCGGCGCGGCGGCGGCTGTCCGGGCAGCACACCGTGATCGCCATCGCGGGCGCCACGGGTAGCGGCAAGTCGCAGCTGTTCAACACACTCGCCGGAGTGCCCATTTCGGAGACCGGCGTGCGACGGCCCACCACCGCCGCTCCGATCGTGTGCAGTTGGAGCGACGGCGCGGCGACCCTGATCGACCGGCTCGGCATCCCGGGACGGCTGCGGCGGCGCCCGCTGCAGAGCCCCCAGGCGGAGGCACAACTGCGCGGACTGGTTCTGGTGGACCTGCCCGACCACGACTCGGCCGCCGTTCAGCACCGCGAGCAGGTGGACCGCATCCTGGATCTCGTCGACGGGGTCATCTGGGTCGTCGACCCCGAGAAGTACGGCGACGCGATCCTCCATGAGCGCTATCTGCGGCCGATGGCGGGCCACGCGGAGGTCATGTTCGTCGTCCTCAACCAGATCGACCGACTGCCCGGCGAGGCCAAAGACCAGGTCCTCGACGATCTGCGGCGGCTGCTCGACGAGGACGGCGTCGCCCTCGGCGAGCACGGCGAACCGGGCGCGACCGTACTCGCTCTGTCCGCGCTCACCGGGGACGGTGTAGGTGACCTGCGGGAGGCGCTCGGCCAGTTCGTGGCGGAGCGCGGGGCCGCGGCACGCCGGATCTCCGCCGATGTGGACGCCGCGGCGTGGCGGCTGCGCCCTGTCTACGCCACCGGGTGGCGGACCGGGCTGAGTGAGGAGGCGCGGGACGAGTTCGCCGCGAGGCTCGCGGACTCGGTGGGCGCCACCGCGGCGGGCGAGGCGGCCGAGCGGGCGTGGCAACGCAACGCCAACCGCGCGTGCGGGACCCCCTGGCTGCGGCTGTGGCGCTGGTACGAGGACCGGCGTGAACTTCCCACCGGGCGGCTGCCGTTGCGTGCCCAGGCGGACGAGGAGGCCACGGCGCGCCAGCGGGTCGAGCAGGCGGTACGGACGCTCGCGGACCGGGCCTCGGACGGGCTGCCCACTCCGTGGGCGCAGGCGGTGCGGGAGGCGGCCGTACGCGGGTCGCAGGGGTTGCCCGAGGCGTTGGACGAGCTGGCGGCGCGGGCCGGGTTGCCGCCGGGGCGGCCGCCCCGGCCCAGCTGGTGGCCGGCGGCCGTTCTGGCGCAGGCATCGATGACGATCCTGCAAGTCTTGGGCGGGCTGTGGCTGTTGGGCCAGATCATCGGTGTCATGGCGCCAAACCTCGGTGTGCCGGTGCTGCTGATGGTGGCCGGGATCATCGGTGGCCCACTCGTCGAGTGGAGCTGCCGGATCGCGGCGCGGGGGCCTGCCAGGCGGTACGGCACGGAGGCCGAGCGGCGGCTGAGGGAGGCGGCGGCCGGGTGCGGACGGGCCCGGGTGCTGGATCCGGTGGCGGCGGAGTTGCTGCGCTACCAGGAGGTTCGGGAGCAGTACGGGCGGGTCGTGGGGGTGAGTGCGGGGGCGAGGTGAGCCTCGCTCCCTCGGTCTCGTCCGCGTCCCCGTCCGCGTCCCCGTTCTGGTTCCCGTCCTCGGGTCCCTCGTCCGGGTGACGGTGTTTTCCACAGGTGGGCGGTGGTGCACAGCGCTCAGCGGGCTCGGTCCGGCGGAGGCAGTCTGGATTTCGCGCGATCACGGCGGACGTGATCGTGACGGAAGACGGAAGCAGCCGTACGGGACGGGCCCGTACGTGTGTCCGCCCGGCGTGAGCGGGCGGGTGAGGGAGGGGTTCATGATGAACGAGACGATGGTCTGCGCGGTGGGGAACGTGGCGACGCAGCCGGTGTACCGGGAGTTGGCGTCGGGTGCGTCGGCGCGGTTCCGGCTGGCGGTGACCGCACGCTACTGGGACCGGGAGAAGAGCACCTGGACGGACGGCCACACCAACTTCTTCACGGTGTGGGCGAATCGGCAGCTCGCCACCAACACGGCGGCGTCGCTCAACGTGGGCGATCCCGTCGTCGTGCAGGGCAGGCTGAAGGTGCGTACGGAAGTGCGCGAGGGGCAGAGCTGGACCTCGGCGGACATCGACGCGGTGGCGATCGGCCATGACCTGGCCCGCGGTACCTCCGCCTTCCGGCGCACCAAACCGGGGGAGACGGTGACTGCCGGCGTCGGCGCACCGCAGCAGCCGGAACCGAGCTGGGAGACACCTCCCGCCGAGCCGGCCGCCCAACGGCGCCCGGAGCCCGCCGCCGTGATGTGACGTCACGTCACGTCACATCTCACGTCCGACCGAACTGCGGCTTATCGGCGAATGCGTACCTTACAACCCGAGTGGATTTGTCGATAAGCCCTGCTCGCGACCCGTCTCGGGGATAACGATTCCGAGTCGGATCACTGGTCCGAGTGCATCACCGGGAAGCGTGGTGCGCCTGGTACTTAGGATGCCGAACATAGCTCTCGGGGCTTCTGATTCTGCTGGCGGGACCGTAACCCCCCACGTCAACGGGTCCTGCTCGAAGGGGAATTCTGTGTTTTCTTCGTTCTTCGTGCCGTCGGCGCGCAGGCGAGGGGCAGCCCGCCTCGTCGCCGCGACGTTGGTGTCCGGTCTCGTCGCCGTCGGAGTGATGACGGGCGCCGGTACGGCATCGGCCGACGAGACGGCCCAGAACCAGGGCGGGGCGACCGCCACGATAGGCGGCCTGAAGACGTACGGCGACGCCGTGATCCACGACGCGTCCGGGGACCTGACCGTCTCGGCGGGCCTGTTCGAGATGTCCGTCGAGGGCGGCGGCACCCTGCAGACGTACTGCATCGACCTGCACAACCCCACGCAGCGCGAGGCCAAGTACCACGAGACCCCGTGGAGCGGCACCTCGCTCGGCGCCAACAGGGACGCGGGCAAGATCCGTTGGATCCTTCAGAACTCCTACCCGCAGGTCAACGATCTCGCGGCGCTGGCCACCGCGGCGGGCGTGGGCAGCGGGCTCACCGAGCAGGACGCGGCGGCCGGCACCCAGGTGGCCATCTGGCGCTACTCGGACGGCGCGGACGTGGACGCCGTCGACCCGCAGGCAGAGAAGCTCGCGGACTACTTGGAGAAGAGCGCCCGGAACGTCGCGGAGCCCGCGGCGTCACTGACGCTCGACCCGCCCGCGGTCTCCGGCCGCCCCGGCGCACTGCTGGGCCCGGTGACGGTGCGTACCAACGCGGCCACGGTGACGGTGGCGCCACCGGCGGACGCCGCCACGAGCGGGGTGCGGATCATCGGCAAGGACGGCCAGAACGTCACGTCCGCGGTCAACGGCAGCCAGTTGTTCTTCGAGGTGCCCGAGGACGCCCCGGCGGGCTCGGCCGACCTGGCCGTGCAGGCCTCCACGACCGTCCCGGTCGGCCGTGCCTTCGCCTCCGAGAGCCGCAGTCAGACGCAGATCCTGGCCGGCTCCAGTGAGTCGACGGTCTCGGCGACGGCGAGCGCGAGCTGGGCCGCGACGGGTGCGATACCCGCGCTCTCCGCGGCGAAGAACTGCGCCAAGGGCGGCTTGGACGTCACCGCGGCCAACGAGGGCGACGAGCCGTTCACCTTCGAGCCGCTTGGCACCGAGTACACCATCGCGGCGGGCGAGTCTCGCACGGTGACGGTCCCCCTCCAGGAGGACCAGGCGTACGACTTCACGATCGAGTCGGGCGGCTTCCAGAAGCGGTTCACCGGCGTCCTCGACTGCCGGACACAGGGCAGCGCGGCCGGCGACACCACCCAGACCCTCAGCGAGCCGAGCCCCGTGACGGTAGGCGGCGACACGGCGGACGTGAACCTCGCCGCGACCGGCGGCTCCGGCGCGACCCCGGTGATCGTGGGTGTCGCCATCGCCCTGGTCGTACTCGGCGGCGCGGCACTGATCGTCGTACGCAAGAAGCAGGAGCAGGGCTGAGAGGTACGGAACGGGAGGGCTCGGCGCCGGCGAGGCCGGCGGGAACGGTCCTATGTCGCGGACCTTCACGGGCCCTCCGTCCGCTCCGATCCACCACGTCCCCTCCGCGAAGACGAACCAGACCGGCTGACCGTGGTCAGCGGGCGAGCCGAGGGAAGAGGATCTCGGCGCTCTTGCGGTTGATGGCCTCCGCCTGGCCAGGTGTGAAGTCGGGGTAGGTCTCCAGGAAGTGGTTGTAGTAGGTGCCGGCCTCTTGCGGGGCGAAGGGCCAGTCGCTGCCGTAGAGGACGTGGCCCGGTTCGGCGAAGGCGAGCAGGGCGGGCAGGGCGCTGGGGCTGGCGGACAGGGCGGTGTCGAAGTAGAAGCGCTTCAGGTCGCGCAGGACGTCCTCGGCCTCGCGGTCGGGGTCGACGACGGTGGAGGTCAGTCCTGAGAAGCGGTAGGCGGCGTAGGGGAGGAAGCCGCCGCCGTGGGAGAGGATCACCCGCACGTTCGGGTAGCGGCTCATCACGCCGTTCAGCACCAGGTTGAGGGCGCTTCGGGTGGTGTCGAAGACGTAGTCGGCCAGCGGGGCGGGGGTGCCGGGGAGCAGGGGCATCGGGGGCTGGGCGGGGTGGACGAACACATTCGCCGCGCGGCGGTCGAGTTCGGCCCACAGCGGCTCGAAGTCGGGGTCACCGAGGTAGCGCCCGCGGGCGTTGGACATCAGCACGACGCCGTCGGCGTGCAGGGTGTCCAACGCGTGCACGGCCTCGGCCACGGCGGCGTCGACATCGGGCAGCGGGATGCTGGCGAAGTGGCCGAAGCGGTCGGGATTGTCCTTGACGACCTCGGCGCCGTACTCGTTCACGGCGCGGGCGAGGTCCCGGGCCTGGGCGTCGTCGCCGAGGTGGATGCCAGGTGAGGTGACGGACAGGACGCCGCTGGCGATGCCCTGCTGGTCCATCATGGCGATGGCGCTCTTGGGGCTCCAGTCGGGGATGGCCCAGCCGCCGGAGTCGAGGCCCTGCGCGGCGAGGGTCTGGGCCCAGACCGGCGGAACGATGTGCTGGTGGACGTCGATGCGAGCGGGGAAGGTCATGTTGATTCGCCTCCTAATGGTTAGCTTGCTAAGTATGCTTCCTTAGTAAGCTAACAGTCATGAGGGAGACAGACAAACCCGAAACCCGCAGTGCCTCCGACCTGCCCGTGGAGCGCGATATCGAGCACCTGGCCCAGGCTGCCGATCGGCTCTTCTTCGCCATGCGACGCTCACGGACCGGCGCGGTCGGCCAGTTCGAAGCCGGCCTCTCCATGTCACAGCTGGCCCTGCTCACCGCACTGACCGAGGACACCGAGGGTGAGGGTGTGCCGGTCAGCCGACTGGCCGCCACCGCCGAAATCAGCGTCCCCACCGCCACCCGCATGCTGCAGCAGCTGGAAGGCAGGAATGTGGTCACCCGACGCCGTGCACCGCACGACGAGCGCCAAGTCCTCATCCGGCTCACCGAGGAAGGCGCGGCACGCCTCGCCGCCATGCGGTCCGAGCTGCGCGCACGCCAGTACGCGGCCCTGTCGCACTTCACGCCGCAAGAGCGGCACGAGCTCGCCGCACAGTTGCACCGCCTTGCCGGCCTCATCGGCCAGACCATCCCCGGGGCCGCCGGATCGGCGGCCGGCGAGGGCTGAGCACCCAGGGCGACGGAGCCGGCCGGCATGAGCGGACCCTGGACCGAACAAGGCGCCCCAGAAGGCATCACGGGGAAGATCTCTGGGCCGTCCGTGGGCCGTCCGTGGGCCGTCCCTGGGCCGTCCGACGTCTCCCGAGGCCGACCAGCGGCGACCGGCAGTGACAGTCGAGCCGCAGTCGAGCCACCGTCGCCGGCGGTGAACCCCCAGCTCACAGCCCCCCGTCCATATGGGTTAGGACCCAGGGGTGGCGGTCGGGCAAGATGGGGTGTATCTGCCCACTGCCAGATTTCAAGCTGCCGGACGGTTTCTCTTGGCTGAGTACATTTACACCATGCGCAAGACGCGCAAGGCGCACGGCGACAAGGTGATCCTTGACGACGTGACGCTGAGCTTCCTCCCCGGCGCGAAGATCGGTGTGGTCGGTCCTAACGGTGCCGGTAAGTCCACCGTTCTCAAGATCATGGCCGGTCTGGAGCAGCCGTCCAACGGTGACGCGTTCCTGTCGCCCGGCTACACGGTCGGCATGCTCCAGCAGGAGCCGCCGCTGGACGAGTCCAAGACGGTCCTGGAGAACGTGCAGGACGGCGCCGCCGAGATCATGGGCAAGCTCAAGCGCTTCAACGAGGTCGCCGAGCTGATGGCGACCGACTACTCGGACGCGCTCATGGACGAGATGGGCAAGCTCCAGGAGGACCTGGACCACGCCAACGCGTGGGACCTGGACACCCAGCTGGAGCAGGCCATGGACGCCCTGGGCTGCCCGCCCGGCGACTGGCCGGTCACCAACCTCTCCGGTGGTGAGCGCCGCCGCGTCGCGCTCTGCAAGCTGCTGATCGAGGCCCCTGACCTGCTGCTGCTCGACGAGCCCACCAACCATCTGGACGCCGAGTCCGTCCAGTGGCTGGAGCAGCACCTGGCGAAGTACCCCGGCACCGTCGTCGCCGTCACCCACGACCGGTACTTCCTCGACAATGTCGCGGGCTGGATCCTGGAGCTCGACCGCGGTCGCGCCATCGGCTACGAGGGCAACTACTCCACCTACCTGGAGACCAAGCAGACCCGTCTCAAGGTCGAGGGCCAGAAGGACGCCAAGCGTGCGAAGCGTCTGAGGGAAGAGCTCGAGTGGGTGCGGTCCAACGCCAAGGGGCGCCAGGCCAAGTCCAAGTCCCGCCTCGCCCGGTACGAGGAGATGGCCGCCGAGGCCGACAAGATGCGGAAGCTGGACTTCGAGGAGATCCAGATCCCGCCGGGCCCGCGCCTGGGCTCCATCGTCGTCGAGGTGAACAACCTCTCCAAGGCCTTCGGCGAGAAGGTCCTCATCGAGGACCTGAGCTTCACGCTGCCGCGCAACGGCATCGTCGGCGTGATCGGCCCGAACGGCGCCGGCAAGACCACCCTCTTCAAGATGATCCAGGGCCTGGAGACGCCGGACTCCGGCACGATCAAGGTCGGCGAGACCGTCAAGATCGCGTACGTCGACCAGGGCCGCGAGAACATCGACCCGAAGAAGACCCTGTGGGCAGTGGTCTCCGACGAGCTGGACTACATCAACGTCGGTCAGGTGGAGATGCCCTCGCGGGCGTACGTCTCCGCCTTCGGCTTCAAGGGCCCGGACCAGCAGAAGCCGGCCGGCGTCCTCTCCGGCGGTGAGCGCAACCGCCTCAATCTCGCGCTCACCCTCAAGCAGGGCGGCAACCTGCTGCTCCTCGACGAGCCGACGAACGACCTCGACGTCGAGACCCTGTCGAGCCTCGAGAACGCGCTGCTGGAGTTCCCGGGCTGCGCCGTGGTCGTCTCCCACGACCGGTGGTTCCTCGACCGGGTCGCCACGCACATCCTCGCCTACGAGGGTGACTCCAAGTGGTTCTGGTTCGAGGGCAACTTCGACTCGTACGAGAAGAACAAGGTCGAGCGGCTCGGCGCGGACGCCGCACGTCCGCACCGCGCCACCTACAAGAAGCTGACCCGGGGCTGATCGATCTTGCGCCACATCTACCGCTGCCCGCTGCGCTGGGCGGACATGGACGCGTACGGGCACGTCAACAACGTGGTCTTCCTCCGCTACCTGGAGGAAGCCCGTATCGACTTCCTGTTCCGCCCGGACAAGGACTTCCAGCAGGGGTCGGTGGTGGCGCGCCACGAGATCGACTACAAGCGACAGCTCGTCCACCGGCACACGCCCGTGGACATCGAGCTGTGGGTCACCCAGATCAGGGCGGCCTCCTTCACGCTCACCTACGAGGTCAAGGACCCGGACCAGGTCTACGTCCAGGCCTCGACGGTGATAGTGCCCTTCGACTTCGAGGCACAGCGGCCGCGGCGGATCACCGCGGAGGAACGTGAGTTCCTGGAGGAGTTCCGGGACGACGCCGAAGGGGAGGCCGTCGCCGCATGACGGAACTCCACCTTGCCGACGAGGGGGAGGCGGCGGATCTCGCGGCCTTCCTCTCCCGGCTGCTCCACTACGACCGTGGGGCCGCGGTGCGTCTCCAGGCGGCCGGGACCGCGCTCGCCGTCTTCGGCCGGCCACCGTCCTTCGAGGTGCTGGCGATCCGTGCGGTACGGCTCGCCAAGCCGTACGAGAACGGGCTCGACGTCACGCTGGACGTGACCGTGTCCGCAGGGGAGCTTCTGGAGTCCGTCGACGAGTCGGCGGGCACGGCCGTCGTGCCGGCCCCGGTCACCGGCCCGTCGTGGGCCGGCGTGCTGCCGCCGCGCGGCGGCTGGCGGCCCGAGCCCGGGCTGCCGGAGCCGGACGCGCTGCGGGCCATGGTCGCCGCGGGTGTCAGCGAATTCCGTTCCCGTACGGGGGAGTTGACGGACGAGCGGCGTACGCGGGCCGAGTTGGACCGGATCGGGCGGGAGATCTGGTCCCGGGCGGTCGGGACGACCGGGCTGCCGGTGCGGGCCGTACACGCGGCGCAGTCGCTGGGGTTCCTGCGGCCGACGGGGAGCGCGGGAGCGCCGGCGCTGATCTCGTCGGGAGCGTGGCTGAGGCTGCGCACGCCGTACGGCTCGATCGCCGTACGCAGGGCGGGACTTGGCGCGCTGGACATCAGCGTCCGCTGAGGGTGCTGAGGGCAGGAAGGGCGCCGGTCGCGTTCGCTGATCAGTCGCGGTCGTCGTCGTCCGGCCAGACGCCGATGTGGTCCGGTTCCAGTTCCAGTGCCACGCGATCGCGCATGCCCAGGGCCCGGGTGTAGTCGGCGGGCAGCTGGAGGCGGCCCGCGCGGTCGAGCATGGCGTACTCCCGTGCCACGACTGTCTCGTGGCCGGTGGTCGCGTCGACCTCGCTGCGGCGCAGGACCTCCGTGGAGGTGCGGCCGTCGCGGATGGCGACCGTGCGGCGGACCTCGTCCGCGACCGCCTGGTCGTGGGTGACGATCACGATGGTGGTGCCCAGCCGCTCGTTCGCGCCCCGGAACGCGGCGAAGATCTGTTCTGCGGTGTGCGAGTCGAGTTCGCCGGTGGGTTCGTCGGCGAGCAGCACCGCGGGGTTGTTGGCGAGGGCCACGGCGATGGCGACGCGTTGTTGCTGACCGCCGGACATCTGGTGCGGACGGCGATCCCGGCAGTCCGCCACCTTCAGCAACTCCAGGAGTTCCAGGGCGCGTTCGGAGCGGGAGTGGCGTGCCCCGCGGGTGCGGGCGGCGCCGGACAGCTGCATCGGGAGGGCGATGTTCTGGGCGGCGGTGAGGTAGGGGAGAAGGTTGCGGGAGGTCTGCTGCCAGACGAAGCCGACGACGTCGCGCCGGTAGGCGAGACGGTCCTTGGCCGTCATGGTGAGCAGGTCGCGGCCGGCGACCCGGGCCGCGCCGGCGGTGGGGGTGTCGAGGCCCGCGAGGATGTTCATGAGGGTGGACTTGCCGCTGCCGGACGCCCCGACGAGGGCCATCAGCTCGCCCTCGCGGACGAGGAGGTCGAGGCCCTGGAGGGCTTGGACCTCCACGCCGTCCGTGCTGAAGACGCGGACGAGGCGGTCGCAGGTGATCAGGGCGTCGTGGCCGTAGGCCGGGGTGTCGCGGGCTCCGGTGGCTCGGTCGGCCAGGTCGGTGAGGGTGGTGGGGTTCGTCGTCATCGGGGTCTCCTGGACGGGTGCCCTGGGTGGCGGCTGAGGGGTGGGTTCGCTTGCCCGCGCCGGCGGGGTGCCACTTCTCTTCGGGCCGGGAGCCACCCCGACCGCGCGACTGCCCGCAGGCCGGCCGACTCTGTCATCGCTCGTCCCCCGCCCTCAACGCCCGTACCGACCCCCGCCGGCCCGACCACCACGCCTGAGCTGCCGAGATCCCCGTTGCCAGCAGCAGTACACAGAGCGCGGGTACCACCAAAGACACCGCGTCCGTATGCAACTCGGTGCCTCCCGAAGGGGCCTGTGTCGATGCCAGCGCGATGGTCGTCAGGTCGATGCCGGGGGACAGGAGGCGGATCGTGGCCCACCCGGTCAGGGTGCCGCCCACCGCCGCCAGGGTCGCCTGGGGGAGGGACTCCAGGATGAGGAGGCGGCGGCCCTGGGCGCGGGTGAGGCCCATGGTGCGGAGGCGGGCCAGAAGGGCGACGCGTTCGGGGGTGGCGCGCAGGAGGGTGAGGAGGAGGGCCAGGACGGCGTAGCCGGCACCGGCGGCCACCGCGGCCGCGTAGACGTGTTCGGCGCCGGACTGCAGGGGCGAGTCGACGTACCGCGCGCGTTCCTCGGCCCGTAGTCGTACGGACCCGAAGTCCCCCGCCGCCCGGCGCAGTTCGCCCGCGTTCACGTGGTCGCCCGTGACCAGCAGCGCCGTCGGCCGGGCCGCCGCGGTGCTCAGCCCGGCGCGGTCCACCACCAGGAACCCGGTGCCGGACACCGCCGGGGTCCGCTCCCGTACCAGGGCGATCCGCACGGTGATCGAGCTGCCGTCCGCCAGGCGCACCGGGAAGGGCCGGGTGCCGTAGGTCCGGGCGGCGGCCGGGGAGGCCAGGGCGGGGAGGGGCGCCCCGGTGGACGCGGGGCGCCGCGGCTCCCCTCCGGACTCCGACGTCCCTCCTGACTGCGACGTCCCTCCGGCCTCCAACTCCCCCGCATCGAACGCCCCAAGACCCGTCCGGGCCGCCAGTGCCGCGTAGTCGCCGGGGTCCGCGCCCACCAGCGGGACCGAGGCCGGGCCGTCGTGCGGCTTGGCCTGGTAGTCGATGGCGACCTCGGTCAGCCCGCGTACGCCGGGTGAGCTGCGGACCCGGTCGGGCAGGGCGGTCGGCAGCGGATCGTTGCCTTCGACGCGCGCGTCCGCGCCGACGGATCGCAGTGCCGCCTGGTCACGGGCCTCAGCCACGCCCGCGAGGACGGAACCGCCGAAGGCGGCGGTGGTCAGGGCGGTCAGCAGCGCCAGCAGGGGCAGTACGGCGGAGACGGACGTACGGCCCGCCCGCGCGAGCGAGAGATGGCCCACCGCGCCCCGCAGCCGGCCGACCGGGCGGGCCAGCGCCCGCAACGGCAGTGGGTGCAGCCGGACCAGGACCAGGGCGGCGATCACTCCGACCAACACCGGTGCCAGATAGACCAGTTGGTCACCGGCGGGACCCGATGTGCCGCGTCGGCGCAGTGTCTCGACCGCGCCGGCCGCCGGCACCAGCAGGGTGAGTTCGGCGACCGTACGGCGTCGGGAGGGGCGTACGGACGCCACGTCCGCGCGGTGGGCGTGGACGCGTACCACCCGGTGCGTGGCGGCGGCCCGCAGCGGCAGGGCCGCGCAGCCGACGGCCGTGACCACGGCCGCCGCGGCGATCGCGTACCCGGCGCGGTCCGTGGGGGCAGCGAGCAGGGCGGCCAAGAGGCCGAGGGCGCCCGCGGGCAGCGCCACCATCGCCGTCTCGGCGCACAGCAGTCCGGCCACGGCCCGCAGGGAGGCGCCGCGGGCGCGCAGCAGGGCGAGTTCGGTGCGGCGGCGGTCGGCGGCGAGGCCGCCCGCCATCAGCAGGACGACGGCGGCGACCGTGCCGGCCCCGGTCGCGGCGACGGCGACCAGCGGCTGGACGCCGGCCCGCAGCCGGTCGTAGGAGGTGAGCACGTCGTCGAGGTCGCTGGTCGCCTGGATGAGTCCGTCGGCGGTCGTGCGGACCGTCCTGAGGCCCGGTCCGGACTCGATGGAGGCGACGGCCGTCTTCAGGCTCGCCGTCCGGTGGGCGTGGAGGGACTCGGGGGCGGGGGCCAACTGCCAGTAGCGCTCGGGCTGTCCGGCCGTGCCCAGGAGGGCGGGGGCCGCCTCGGGGGCGAGCAGCAGGGCGCCGAGCCAGTAGGTCAGCTTGTCCGCTCTGGGCAACCGGACCAGGGAGGGGGTGCGCAGCAGGGGCCGGGTGGACCAGTACGCGCCGGACGGGTCGCGCGCGGCGACGATTCCGGTGACCCGGACGGCGAGCGGGTCACGGGACACGCCGGGTACGTGGATCACCGAACCGACCTTGATGCGCAGGTGCTCGGCGGTCTCGGCGGTGACCGCGGCCTCGACCTGAGCCGTCGCCGCGGTCACCTGGCCGGTGGCGCGCGGCAGACGTCCCTCACGGGTGCGCGCGTGGTCGGCGAGGCCCTGCTGGGCTACGAGGGAGACCCGCGCGGGCAGCCCGCTGGGCCGGGGCAGCCACGGATCGGGCACCTCCGGGTCGTCGGTGGTGCGCACGCCGTACGTCGACCGGGCGCGGTCGACGAGGAGCGGCTCCGGGACGGCGGCCAGCACCTTGGCGTACTGGCGGCCCAGGGTCCCGGGACGTACGGCGTCCTCGCGTCGGGGCTGCGGCAGTCCGAGGTCGGGCTGCGGGGCGTACAACTGCACGCTCGTTCGGGCCGGGTTCGCCCGCTCGACGGCGGTGCGCAGGCCGGCGTCCTCGTACCGGTCCACGGCGCGGGGGAATACGGCGGCGAGGGACGCGGTCAGCGCCACCAGCAGCGCAAGAGCGCAGGCGGCGCCGGGGAAGGCGCGCAGCCGGGTGCGGATCCAGGGGGCCGAGACCGGGGTCACCTCACTCACCTCCCTGTTCGCGCAGGGACGTCGCCGGATCCGCCCGGCGTACCGCGAGGGCCGCCGTGACCAGCAGCGGGGTGACTGTCACGGCCGCCAGCAGCGCGGCCACCTGGGTGAGGGGCAGCTCGACGAGCACCCGGGGGACCGGCCGGGCGGCCTCGGAGGTCAGCACCACCAGCGGGATCACCGCCCGGGTCAGCACGGTGCCCAGGGCCACGCCCACCAGCAGGGCCAGTGCCACCAGGACGCCCTGCTCGACCGCGATCGTCCGGGCCAGCCGGCGGCGCGGGGCGCCCAGGGCACGCAGCACCGCGAACTCGGCGCCCCGCTCCCGCAGCGAACCCACCGCGCTCACCGCGAACCCGACGGCGGCCAGCGCGGCAGCCGCCCCCGCCGCCGCGGCGAACGCGGCCTCGGGGCCCGCACCGAACGGGTCGTCGCGCAGCTGCTCGGCGATCTCGTCCCGCACGACGACCCGCGTGGGGTCCATGTCGGGGTCGGCCCGCAGGGTCGCGGCGACCCCGGCCGCCTGTCCCGGCGTGGTCCGCAGCCACCACTCGGTGGGCGTGACGCTCTCGCCGTAGCGGGCCTCCAGCACCCGGTTCACGGAGCGCAGATCGACCAGGAGCGCCCCGCCGCTCGACTCGTCGGAGGTGGTCGGCAGCGCCCGTACCGCGTGCGCGATCCGCACCGGCACGGTCTCGCCGCCGAGTGTCACATCGACGCGCTGCCCGGGGCGGGCGCCCGCCGAGGCGAGGAACCGGTCGGTCGCCAGGGCCGTGACCTCGGCCGGCTCGGGCTGCGTGACCTGCAGACGTACCGTCAGCGAGGCGCTCCAGGAGGACTCGGCGGGGACGAAGCCGGTGCCGTACTCGACGGTGGGCGGGCCCGAGGTGCTCACCCGTGGCCGGGTCGGGTTGGTGCGCGCGTCCGGCGAGGACATCCGGCTGTCGCTCTGCGAGACGGCCGTCCACGCGGTGGGCAGCGACACCCGGCGCTCGGTCCCGTCGTCGGACGTGGCCGTCAACTCGTCCAGGGAGAAACGCTGTTGCTCCGGGTGATCGGTCGGCTGGGTGGTGACGAGTCGCAGGCCGGTGAGCGTCGACGGGCCGTCGGAGACGGGGATGTCCAGGATGTGCCGGCGGCCGTCGGCGGGCAGCTTCCCGGCCGGCAGGCGGTACGGGGTGCCGTGGCCGTCCTCCAGGGTGACGGCCACGTCCGCCGTCGAGTCCGGGGACGAGGACGAGGAGCGCAGAGTCGCCGCCAGCCGTAGCCGGGCGGTGTGCGCGGGCACCCGTGCGCCGTTCGTCCGCGTGTTCCTGCCGAGCCCGGCCACCAGCGGGCGCACCGGCCCGGGCGCCAGGTCGGCACGCATCAGCACGGAGTCCGCCGCGTGCGCGGTGTCCAGCGCCAGCACCGTCGCCGTACGGTTGTCGGCGAGCGCCAGCGTCGTACGGACCGCGGGGGCGGCCTGCGTGACGTGGGGGAGGGCCGCGTACTGCTCGGTGCGGCCGGGCCCGTCGTCGCCGGCCGCGAGAACCCGCAGCGGCACACCGGCCCGGAAGTCGGCCTGGTCGTCCTGCGAGCGGTCCCAAGAGGCGCCCTGCCCGATCGCCAGCAGGCCCAGCGCAACGGCGAGGACCAGCAGCAGCACCGGGCCCGCGCCGCGCGCCGGGCGGCGGGCGATCTGCCAGCCCGCCAGCGCCGCGGTCAGCCCGCGCCCGCCGGCCGCCCGGCGTTCGGCGAGCCGGGCCACCGGCGGCAGCAGCCGCAGCGTCAGCACCGTGCCGGCCAGCAGCGCCAGCGCGGGGGCCGCCACCAGCAGCGGGTCGACGCCGAGGGCACCCGACATATTGCCGCTCACCGCGCCGGAGGTCTGGCGGTTCAGCTGCCAGTAGGCCACACCGGCGACGGCCAGCAGCCCGAGGTCGGCGCCCGCGCGCACCGGGCCGGGCAGCGCACGGGCCCGGCGGGCGACGACGGATCCGGCCTCGGCGGACGAGGTCAGCGCGGGCAGGGTCACCGCCAGCGCACACCCCAGCGCCACAGCCGCCGCCACCAGCCACACCCCGGGCCGCCCGCCGGCCGGCAGGTCCAGCCGCAGCCCCATCCGGGCCAACGGCCCCTGTCCCGCGAGCAGTCGGGCCAGCGGGCCCGCCAGCAGCGGCGCGCACACCAGGGAGGGAAGGGCCAGCAGCAGCGCCTCGGGGAGCGCGAGGCCGGCGATGCCACGACGAGAGGCGCCACGGGCCCGCAACAGCCGGGTCTCGCCCGCGCGTTCGGCGCTCAGCAGCCGGGCCACCAGCAGCAGGGCACAGCCCGCGAGCAGCACCAGCTGGAGGGCGACGATCAGCAGCGTGGAGCGGGAGACCAGCAGGGAGCGGTCCACGCGGTCGAGGGTGTCCGGCAGCCCGGTGGTCACGGTGGTCGAGCCGCCGAACGCCGACTGCGCGCGCAGGGCCGCGCTGCCGCCGCGGGCCGCCTCGCGTAACGCGTCGATCCGGCCGGTCGTCAGCGTGGCGAAGTCGGCCGAGGCCAGCCAGGCCGACTGCCCGGCGCTGACCTTTCCGCCGGTCAGCACGCCGGGATCGGCCAGGAGCGGGCCGTACGTCGTGAAGTCGACCTTCTGGACGCCCCGGCCGCGCAGATCGTCGAGCCGCCAGTACGCAGCGTCCGCGCGGGTGGGCCGGTACACACCGGTGACCGTGACGGCGACCTGCGGGCCGCCCAGCCGGTCGGTGACGGTGAGGCGGTCGCCGGCGCCGAGGCCGAGGAGGTCGGCGGCGGTCTGCGGGAGGGCCGCCTCGACACCCCGGTCCGCCGCGCGGGGCAGCCGCCCGGCGACGATCCGTACCTGGGTGCGGTCCAGTGCCGCGAAGTGGGTCAGGTCCGGTTCCCCGGACCGCTCGGCGCGCGGTCGCAGCGAGCGCGGCAGGGCGTACGGACCGGACCGCACGAGCGTCCGCACGGTCACCGGCAGCCCGTCGAACGACGTCCGGGCGGCCTCGCGTACGGCGGTGTCGGCGTCCCCGCGATCGGCCGCGGGCACGTCGGCCCGGACGATCAGCGCGGTGTCGGCGGCGTTGCGGGGGTCCCGCAGGGAGTGGCGCAGGGCCGCGTCACCGATCGCGCCCGAGTACGCGGCGAGGGTCGCCAGGACCGCCGTGGTCAACAGGACGGTGAGCAACGCGGCGGCGAGAAGCAGCCGATGCGCGCGTGCGCGCAGGAGGACGAACCTCGCACTCCCGCCCCACCCCGCCACCCGGCCCCCGCCGTTCCCCTGTTGTCGCCCGAATCCCCGGGCGATCGTGTCAGAGGGAACGGGTCGTGGGTAAGCACTTCTAGATCGGACTTGACCAGATTGTAATCGGATTTCGGTGTCGGGCGACCGGAATCCGGAGGTCAACTGGCCTACAGGACAGGCCTAGTCCGGTGTGTTCACCATCGAGGCGGCCGCGTACTCCAGGTAGTTCCACAGCGTGTGCTCGTGCTCCTCGGACAGACCGAGGGAGTCGACGGCGACCCGCATGTGCTTCAGCCAGGCGTCGTGTGCCGCGCGGTTCACGGTGAAGGGGACGTGCCGCATCCGCAGGCGCGGGTGGCCGCGGTTGTCGCTGTACGTGGTCGGGCCGCCCCAGTACTGGATCAGGAAGAGCGTGAGGCGATCCTCGGCCGGCCCCAGGTCCTCCTCGGGATACATGGGCCGTAGCAACGGGTCCTCGGCGACTCCCTCGTAGAAACGGTGGACGAGGCGGCGGAAGGTCTCCTCCCCGCCGACCTGCTCGTAGAAGGTCTGCGTCTCAAGCGTGCCGCGCGGGATCTCTTTCACGCCCTCCATGCTCTCAGACCGGGGGGCCCAGGACTCAAGGCCTAGGACCACGCTGACCCGGGCCCGGGCGTGGGCGTGGGTGGGGCGGCTCGCTTCTCGGCGGTTCCCGCAGGAGAGTGGACGTATGGGCGCGCATGTTCTCCACAAGGATCTGGACGACCTCGCCGCCTCGGCGCGGACGGCGCTGGTGCGGCAGATCGACGCCAGCGGGGCCTGGGCCGCCGACCCGGTGTGGCGGGAGGCGTTCGAGGCGGTCCCGCGGCATCTCTTCGTGCCGTACTACTTCGTCGGCGTCAGGGGCGGGTACGAACGCCGGTGGGGCGAGAGCCCCGACCCGCGCACCCGGGAACGCTGGGTGCGCGGTGCGTACATCGACGCCCCGCTGGCCACCCGGCTGCGGGACGGCGAGCTGCTCTCCTCCAGCAGCCAGCCGTCGCTGATGGCGATGATGCTGACCGAGCTGCGGGTGACGGCCGGCGACCGGGTCCTGGAGATCGGCGCGGGCACCGGGTACAACGCGGCCCTGCTCGCGCACCGGCTCGGCGACGACAACCTTGTCACCACCGTCGACCTGGAACCGGAGATCACCGAGGCGGCCCGGCAGCATCTGGCCGCCGCCGGGTACCACCCCGCCGTCGTCACCGGCGACGGCGCACGCGGGGTACCCGAGCGCGCCCCCTTCGACCGGATCATCGCCACCTGCGCCCTGCCGTCGATCCCGCGCGCCTGGCTCGCCCAGTGCAGCCCCGGCGCCCGGATCCTGACCCCGCTCGGCACGGGTCTGATCGCGCTCACGGTCCGCGAGCCGGGGCGTACGGGGCTTGTGAGCCGTGAAAGGCAGGCGGGTCACGCGGGGCAGGCGGGTCAGGCCGAGGGGCGCTTCCTGCACACGCCCGCCTACTTCGTGCCGCTGCGCGGCGGCGAACCCGAGCCGGAGCCGGCCCCGCTGGGCGGAGTGCCGCGCTGGGCCAGGAGCCACGAACTCTTCCGGTTCCTGCTCGCCCTGTCCCGCGGCAGCCTCGATCCGCAGGAGGCGTACGCGCTGTGGGAGCGGGAGGGGCAGCCGCAGCGCGAGCGGTACGGCATCACGGTCAGCGGCGAGCGCGAGTGGGCGTGGCTGGACGACCCGGAGGGGCCGTACGCCTGGCACCTCGCGTGAAGCGGAGGGGCCAGGCGGGCGGCGAGAAGCCGAGGCTCAGCCGCGTCGGACGGTGATCGTCGTCCAGGCACCCACGTGCACCTGGTCCCCGTCCTGCAGCGGCACCGGCACGAACGGCTGGATCGGTTCCTCCGAGTGGTTCACCGTCGTACCGTTCGTCGAGTTCTGGTCGACGACCGCCCAGGTGCCGTCCGGCTGCTGGACCAGGACCGCGTGCTGGTGCGAGACGCCCGGGTCCTCCGGCGGTACCGACAGGTCGATGTCGGGGGACTCGCCGGTGGAGTGACGGCGGCGGCCGATGGTGATCTGGTTGCCGGACAGGGCGCGCTGCTGCTCGGGCGAGTACGCGGGCAGGTTGAGCCCCGCGGCCTCGGGGCCGGAACGATGCATCATCGCCATGAAGTACTCGCGGTCCGGGCCGATGGTCGCCGTCCACGTCGACGGCTGCTGCTGGTAGCCGGGGCCGGGCGGGGCCTGCGGGGAACCGGGCTGCGGGTATCCGTAGCCGCCGCCGGGACCCTGACCGGGGCCGGGGCCGCCCGGTCCACCGGGGCCGCCCGGGCCGGTCGACGGCGGGGAGATCACCCAGTCGTCGTGGCCGCCACCGAAGGACGGACCGCCCTGCTGCGGCGGGTTCTCCTGCGGGTACCCGGGCGGGGCGGAGGGGCCGGGGCCGGGCTGCTGGAACGCCTGGGGTGCCTGGGGTGCCTGGGGTCCGTTACCGGGTCCGCCGGGACCACCAGGTCCGCCGGGACCACCAGGACCGCCGTACGGGGTCGGCCCGGGCGCGCCGGGACCACCCGGGCCACCGCCGGGACCACCCTGGCCCGGACCGCCGGGGCCACCGAAGCCACCCTGGCCGTCAGGACGGGGCGGGCCGCCGTAGCCACCCGGACCGCCGGGACCGTCAGGACCGGGCGGGCCGCCGTAGCCACCCGGGCCACCGGGGCCGCCGTAGCCGCCCTGACCGCCGGGGCCACCGGGACCCGAAGGACCACCGAACCCGCCCTGACCACCAGGACCAG
>NZ_JBFAGK010000005.1:181863-455349 GCF_040660135.1 Streptomyces sp. NPDC050997 | reverse complement strand
CAGAGGGACCACCAGGACCAGAGGGACCACCAGGACCAGAGGGACCACCAGGACCAGAGGGACCACCAGGACCAGAGGGACCACCAGGACCAGAGGGACCACCAGGACCAGAGGGGCCACCGAACCCGCCCTGGCCACCGGGACCCGAAGGATCACCGAACCCGCCCTGGCCACCAGGACCGGAAGGTCCACCGGGACCGGGCCCACCCGGGCCGCCCTGCCCCGGCTGGTTGCCGAACGGCGGGCCCGGCGGGATCGGCTCGGCGGGCCGGTTCACCTGCGAGGGGCGCGAGCCCTGGTAGTCGTACCCGTCACCGCCGCCGTACGACGGCCCCGGCTGCTGCTGGAAGCGGCCGGCCGGGTTGGGGCCGGGCGCGGGCTGGTGCGGGGCGGCCGGGGTGTACGAGGTCGCCGTGTTGGTCAGGAAGTTCCACCGGCACTCCTCGCAGAACGGCGCTCCGCCCTCACGGGGCGTACGGCACTGCGGGCAGAGCTCTCCGCCGGGTTGACCGGGCTGCGTGGCCTGGGGCGGCGGGAAGCCGTACCCCCCGCCCGGGGGCGGCGGCGGAGGGGGCGGGGGCGCGGAACCGGCCATGCGGTGACCGCAGACCTCGCACCAGTCGTCGGAACCCGACTGGTGTCCGTTCGGGCAGGTCGGCATGTCGGCGCTTCCCCCTCTCCTTGTCCGGTCGCGACGACCGGTTGTCTCCAACCCCAAGGGGTCAGGCTCGCTGCTTTTCGGTGCTTCACATGATCGTGCTACGTCACTTCTTTACACGAACAGTCTTTGTGGACCGTGTTTCGAGAGTCATCTCGTCGGCGTCCTCGACCTTCGCCTTCAGTCGCACAGTACCTGTCGCGGCATCGACCACGTCCACCACCTTCGCAAGCAGTTTCGCAGTATCCGCGTTCCCGGAGTCGCTGGCGAGCTGAACGGCCCGGCCCAGTTTGGCCGTTGCTCCATCCATATCTCCCGCTTTGCGAAGATCCAGGCCCTGTTGGATGGCTTGTGCCAGTTCTGCCTGCCCGGTGTAGTGGGCGACCTGGGGGTTGATCGACGTCGACGCGACCATGTCGTCGGTCCACACGGCCCGTACCAGACCCTGGGCGCCGAGGTTCTGGACCGTGTTGTCGGGCTGCGGGACCACCAGGGCGACCCGGGCGGCGAGCATCTCCTGGCCGATGTTCGCGACCGGGACCTCGACACAGACGTGGTAGTCACGGGACTCGTCGCCCCAGGATCCGGTGGGGTAGTCCCCGGCGCGCGGGCCTGCCTCCGTGCGACGGTCGGTGAGTTCCTCGACGGTCGGCGCGACCTGCTTGACGAACTTCACCGTAGTGCCGACCGGGGTCCACAGCCGCAGGGCGACGTCCGCGACCTCCTTGCCCATGGCCGTCTCCATCATCTGCGTGAAGTCGGCGGCGAGCGCGGCCGGGTCGGCGACGATGTCGGCGGTCCCGAGCAGCGCGGAGGCGATCCCTGTGACTTCTTTCACTTCCCAGTCGGTGCCCACCCCGCGGGCGTCACAGGTGAAGCGGCCGGCGCAGGCGTCCAGGGAGGCCTTCAGGTCCTCGGGCGACTCGTGTTCGTTGCGGCCGTCGGTGAGCAGGATGCCGTGGCGGATGGCGACGTCCGCGGAGGCCAGCAGCCGGTCGGCGAGACGCAGCCAGGTGCCGATGGCGGTGCCGCCGCCCGCGCTGAGCTTGCGCAGGGCCTGTTTGGCCTGGTCGCGGGTGATCGCGTCGGCCACCGCGAGGCGGCCGTCGCCCGGATAGACCTCCTTGGCGACATGCGTGCCGCCGATCACCGCGAAGTGCACACCGTCGCGCAGGGTGTCGATCGCGGCGCCGGTGGCGTCACGGGCGTTGCGCATCTTGGTCGCCGGGTAGTCCATCGAGCCCGAACAGTCCACCATGATCGCCACCGCCGCGGAGGGGCCCTGCCCCGGCGCGTAGAGGTGGGGCGCCGCGACCGCGCTTCCGAGCGTGCCGCCGCCGGTGGAGGTCACCGTGACGATCGCGTTGACCTCCCGGCCGCCCTCGGGCAGGTACTCGTTCTGGTACACGTCCACCGAGAACTGCGGCACGTTCGACTTCGAGAAATTGGCCATGCCTGATCGAATCCCCCTCGAACCCCGCCGAGGCGGGGCACTGACTGTGGACGGACCGGTCCCCTCCGGTCCGTCGAGGCTTCCCCGTCGCCGCGCGATGCGTACGCGGCCTCAGGCCGATCCTGCCCCCTGAGGCGGCGCCGGGAACGGCAGGACGGCCACTGTTACGTTGTCGTGGCCCCCGCCGTCCAGGGCGTGACCGACCAGAACGCGGGCGCTGTGCAGGGGCCGCACGGCGGCGTCCAGCGGCAGCGCCTCGGCCATCTCCTCGGCCCCCTCCGCGTAGTTCCACAGGCCGTCCGTGCACACCACCACAACTCCCGGCCGGTCCGGCTTGAACGCAGCGGTGTGCGGCTCCAGTTCGTACGCGTCCGCGCCGAGCCAGCCGGTGATCGCGTGGGCGCGCTCGTCGGCGTACGCCTCGGCCTCGTTCATCAGGCCCGCGGCGACCATCTGCGCCGCCCACGAGTCGTCCTCGGTGAGACGGGCCGGGGGAGCGCTGCGGTCCACCGGCACCCAGTAGGCGCGGCTGTCGCCGACCCAGCCGACGATCAGCAGACCCGACGTCACCACCGCGCCGACCAGAGTGCAGGCGGGGGCGTTCTGGTGCGGGGCGTGCTCGCGGGCCGTGGCGGGCTCGGCGGCCAGCGAGTTGACCGCGCGGGAGGCGGCGACGATCGCGTCATGCATGGCCTGCTGCGGGTGCGTGCCGAGCGGCAGGGCGGCCAGCAGCGCCTCGCTCGCCACCCGGGACGCGGCCATGGAGGCGTCGTCGGGGCGGGTCGCGGAGGACACGCCGTCGCAGACGATCGCCAGCAGAGCGGGCGAGCCGTCGGCCAGCGCGGTGCACCCGAGGCCGAACGCGTCCTCGTTGCGGTGGTGGCGCCGGCCCCGGTCGCTGACGGCGGCGACCGGGCCGTACTCCTGCTCCATGTGGTCGCGTTCGCGCGGCTGGGCGTGCCCGCAGTTCTCGCAGTAGCCGTCGCTGTCGACGCGGCCCGCCCGGCAGGCCACACACACCTTGGTGCCCTCGGCCGGGGTCGGGACGCCCGGCGTCACCCGCGGGTCCGGTGCCTGGAGCGGGTACTCGTCGGGCTCCGGCGGATGGTCGAAGCGGACGCCCGTGGCCGGGGACACCGGGGAACCGGCGAGCGGCGGCTGGGCCGGCACCGATGGCTGGCCCGGCACCGTCGGCAGGGCGCCGCCACCCGAGTCGGTGCCCGGGAGGTCCGTCGGCAGGTGCGCCGGGGCAGGTGTCCCGGAGCCGCCGGTCTCGGGGACGGGCCAGGGCACACCGGCGGCGCGCGGCGGGGGCGGCGCGCTGCCGTTCATGGCGATGGTCGGGTTGTCGTCCGGCCGTACGGGCACGGCGGACAGGTCGTATCCGCACGCACCGCAGAAACGGTCACCCGAGTCGAGCGGTTCCTCGCAGCTCGGGCAGGCGGACAGCTGGGGCATCTGCGACATCAACTACACCCATGTCCGGGGGCGGTAACGGTTGGCACGTTCCACCAGGTCGATCCTCTCCTCGCCGCCCGACGCCAGCCGGGCCAGCGTGCGGTACGAACGTTCCAGGCCGAAGCGCAGGCCTCGCTCGTCCAGGCCGCTGCCGAGCAGCGTCCGTCCCCCGGCGGCCCCGGGCGGGACGGAACCCTGGCCCCCGGAGAGTATCCAGTCCAGCGCGCAGCCGAGGACTTCCGCCGACAACTGCTCACGCCGGGCCGGATCCAGACCGTACGCCTCCAGGGCCTCGATCTGACCGGCGGCCGCGGTCAGATCGTCCAGGAAGGGTACGTCGGAAGCGGCCGCGGTGCGTTGTCGCAGCCTCGCCCGTACGGCCGCCACGCGAGCGGCGGTGTAGTGGATGGACGACTCCGGCACCGACTCCAGCGTTCTCACGGCGCTACGGCGGTCCCCGGCCGCGAGCTGGACGCGGGCCAGGCCGAAGGCGGCGCCCACATAGCTCGGGTCGGTCGACCAGACCAGGCGGTAGTACTCGGCGGCGTTGTCCAGCTGGCCGAGCACCTCCGCGCACAGCCCGAGCGCCAGCTTGGGGGCCATCTCGCCCGGGAAGGCGTCGTAGATCGCGTCGAAGGCGAGCGCGGCCGCCTCCTGGTCGCCGGTCACCAGGGCGGCCACGCCCCGGTACCAGACCACCCGCCAGTCGTCGGGCCGCTCCTCCTCCAGCCGCAGCAGGGCCTCGTGCGCGGTGTGCGTGTCGCCTTTCTGCAGCCAGGCGCGGATCTGCCTGAGCCGGGTCTCGGTCGACGGGGCCGGCGCGGCGGCGAGAGCCCCGAGCAGTTCGGCCGGAGCGGTCGTCATCAGCCCGGCCAGGAACCCGGCGTTCGGGTCGCCCGGGTCGACGTGCGGGACGGGCAACGCGAGGCCCGCGGCGGGGGCTTCGACCGGCTTGACGAGGCCGGAAGCAGCGGCGGCGACGGGGAGGAGGGAACCCGGGGAACCGGGGGAACCGGCGGAGGAGGAGCGTGCGGGACGCGCCACCCGCGCCCCCAGCCGTGACACCTCGCCGTCCAGCTTGGGGAACAACACCGTGTCGGTGACGCGGACTTCGGGCCCGAACAGGGTCGACAGCGCGGGCCGCGCCCGGCCCGTCTGCAGCGACACGACCTCCCGAAGCACGCCCGTCAGCTGTTCCGACATCTCCTGGGCGGAGGCGAACCGGCGGGCCGGGTCGGGGTCGGTGGCCCGGACCAGCAGACGGTAGAAGGACTCGTACTGGCGGAAGACCTCGATGTTGTCCGGGTCGGGCAGGGAGTCCACGAAGACGTTCGTGTAGCCCTGGAAGTCGAAGGTGAGGACGGCGAGCGTACGCGCGACGGTGTACAGGTCGGACGCCACGGACGGGCCGACCTCCGCGACCTCCGGCGCCTGGTAGCCCACCGTGCCGTAGATGGCCGACTCCTCGTCGTCCATCCTGCGCACCGCGCCCATGTCGATCAGCTTGAGCTGGTCCTCGGTCTGGATCGCGTTGTCGACCTTGAAGTCGCAGTACAGCAGGTTGCGGCTGTGCAGATGGCCGAGCGCCTCCAGGGCCTCGATGCCGTACGCGCACCCCTGCTCCACCGGCAGCGGGTCGCGCTTTCCGGCAGGGCTGCGGCGGGCGTTGGCGATCTCCTTGAGGGACTTGCCGCCGACGTACTCCATGACGATGTACCCGTCCAGCGAGCCGGTGCGCTGGTCGAGGTGCTCGACGAAGTTGTAGATCCGGACGATGTTGGCGTGCTCGATCTCCGCGAGGAAGCGCCGTTCGGAGATCGCCGCCGCCATCGCGTCCTGGTCGCCGGTGTCGAGGAGACCCTTGAGGACCACCCAACGGTCCGACACCGCGCGGTCCACGGCGAGGTAGACCCAGCCGAGGCCGCCGTGCGCCAGACAGCCCACGACCTCGTACTGCCCGTGCACGACGTCGCCGGTCTTCAGCTTCGGGACGAACGAGTACGGGTGGCCGCACTTGGTGCAGAAGCCCTCGGTGCGCCCCGATCGGTCACCGCGGGCCCGCCCCACCGGCGCCCCGCAGTCCGAGCGCGAGCAGAACCGCTTGCGCTCGGGCACCTCGGGGTTGTCCAGCACCATCGCGCGCGGGTCGGGCCGCGGCACACCCGGCACCTCGACCAGTCCCGCGCCGAGCCGCCCGCGACTGGACGAGCCCGCGCTCGCACCGGAGCTGCGCACCGACACCAAGCGGCCCGTGGACTTGCCCGACACCGACCGCGACAGCCGCCCCGACACCGAGCGCCGGGACTTCGACGAATGTGAGGACGTACGCGAACTGCGGCTGCTGGAGCGGGAACTGCTGCCCGACGAACCCCGGGAGCCGCGGCCGCCGGCGGTGATCCCGGTGGGCGGCGAGCCGACCATGCCGGTCGCCGACACGACGGGGGCGAGACCGCAGGTGTCGCAGTACAGCTCGCCACCGCCCACGTCCTCGTACGCCCCGCCGCAGCCGGGCCGCTGACAGCTCCGCGGCGCCTCGCTCTGCTCCGCCTGACCTGGCTCTGCCTGGCTCTGCCGCGCCTGGCCCTGCTCTGACCGACTCATGACGACGACTCCCCCCTACCATCCTCGGGTCCGTCCTGACCGGGCACCCGCGGGGCGCCGAGCAGTTCGGCGGCCGCCCGCTGGTAGCGCAGGACGGCCTGTTCGGCGACGCGCAGGTCGCAGGGCGCGCTCCACAGCATGCGGCGCGCCGCGTCGTACCGCTCCACCAGGAACGGGTCCTCCGCGAAGCCGTGCCGGGCGACCTTCGCCTTGTACGCGTCGAGGCGGCCGCGCAGTTCCGCGCGGACCGCCAGGGGCTGGGTGACCGCGGTCAACGACTCACGGGCGCGCAGCAGTTCGTCCTCCGCCTTCCGCTCCAGGGAGTCCAGGAGCGGGGACAGGCGGTGCCACTGGGCGTGTCTGCGGTACTCGGCGGCTGTCGACAGCTGCTCCTGCAGCGCGGTCGGCGGGCCGCCGACCACCGGCACCTCGGTGGCCGCGATCTTCGCCAGGACCTCCCCGCGCGCGGTACGCGCCTCGGCGAGCGTGCGGTCCGCGCGGGAGAGCACGTCCCGCAGCGTCACCAGCCGGGCCTCGGCGTCCTGCCGGACCGTGAGCACGGCGTCGATCTCCCGGCGCACATCCTCAAGGGAGCGCGCCTCCCGGTCGTAGACCGTGGTGTCCGGTTTGCCGCCGCCCGGGGCCGAACTGCCCGGCGCCGGCACCCAGAACGCCAGCGGGTCGGAGACCACCTGCTCGCGCAGTCGGGTCAGCGTGCGGGTGATCCGCTCCAGGTCGTCGCCGGCCGGGTGCTCGCCCGGGCGCACACCGACCGAGTGCGCGAGCCGGCGGGTGCGTTGGAGTTCCGCGGCCAGTAAATCGATCCGGGCGGGCAGCGCCGACCACACCGCGTCGGCGGCGACGACCATGTCCAGCGAGGTCGCGTACAGCTCGTTCATCCGGTCCACGAGCGTGACCAGCGTGAAACGCTCGCTGAGCTTGCCCGGACCGCCGTGCAGCGTGGGCGCGTTGGCGGTTGCGGTGGCGGAACCGGCGACCGTGACGGCCTCGCCGCGCAGCAGCTCCGTCAGCTCGACCAGGTCCTCCCGGCTGGACCAGCGGCGCCGGGACCGGATCTCGCGGGCGCCGCGCAACGCGTCCGTGTACGCGTCGAAGTACGCCCACAGCAGGGTGATCGACGCCTCCGCGCCCGTCCAGCGCTCCTTGGTGACACCGGTGAGGTCGGCGCCCTCGAGGAGTCTGCGGCCCGCGTGGTCCTGCAGGGCGAGGAGCGAGGTCTCGATCGCCTCGTGCTCCGCGCCGAGCCGCGCCAGCGCACGGTCCACCTCGTCCCGGTCCATCACCGGCCCGGCGGGGTCCGTGACGCCCATCGATCACCTCTCGCTGCGTTGTGTTCCGTCAGTGTTGATGGTCCGTCAACTCTTGCGCAGGTACTGCGGGGCCGGCGGCTCCGAGGTCGAGGAGTCCTTACCCAGTGTCGCCGAAAGCCACCTGTCGTACGACGCCTGCCAGCCGTCCGTCCTGTCCTGGCGGTAGTCCACTAGTATCTGGTTGACCCGGCGTACCAGATCGTCGGCGTCCTTCTTCATCGCCACGCCGTAGTACTCGACGGTGAAGGGGTCGCCCTTCAGCTCGACCGTGGGGTCCTGCGCGGCCTGGCTCGCGGCGAGCGCCCCGTCGGTGACCACCGCGTCGACCTCACCGAGCTGGAGCCTGACGAGACAGTCGAGTTGGTTGGGCACGGTGGTCTTCAGGTCCGCCGAGGAGACGAGGTCGCCCGCCTCCTGGTCGCCGGTGAGCTTGGTGTTGGCGGTGGAGCCGGTCGCTGTGCAGATCTTCTTCTTCGCGAGCGAGTCGTCGTACCCCGTGATCGGTGCGGACTTGGGGGCGAGGACCTGCTGGCCGGTCTCGAAGTAGGGGGCGGAGAAGGCGACGTCGGACAGGCGGGCGCAGTTGATGGTCATGGTGCGGACGACCATGTCGACCCGGCCGTCCTGGATGGCGGGGATACGCTGGTCGGTGGGGATGGCCTTGAACTGGACGTCGTTCTCGTCGCCGAGGATGTCCTTGGCGATCTGATGGACCAGGTCGATGTCGAAGCCCTCCAGGTCGCCGGTGCCGCCGCTGTTGGGGTCGCGGTAGCCCCAGCGGTAGCTGTTCTGGTCGACTCCGACGATCAGCTTGCGCTTCTCGCCCGTACGGTTCTTGATCGCCTCGATGGTCTTGCCGTCGGCGCCCGACGGGGACAGGGTCTGCTTCTCCGGCGCCTTGCGCATCGCCGGTGTGGGGCAGCCGTCTTCGGCCCTGGCCTGGGTGACCCGGGCGAGGCCCGATCCGCCGGTGCCGGGGCCGCCGTCGCGCGGCTGGGTCAGTGGCAGCAGCAGCGCGAAGGCCAGTGCGACGGCGCACACGACAGCCATCGCCCCCACACCGCCCCAGCCCTTCAGGCGGGCCCGCAGTCGTCGTCCTTGCATCGTCACGCCCCCTTTCACCGGTACTCCGAAAGCCTGCGCCCGACGCCCAGCACCGCGCCGGCGGCACCCAGGACCGCGAGGACGGCGGCGCCGGCCGAAAGCCCCGTCATCGCGGACAGGCCGTCACCGGCCGACTGCTCGAACTCGGTCGTCTCGTGGTCGATCGCCTTGGCGAGATTGGCGTCGACGCTGTCGAAGCACTCGCCGGTCGCTCCCTTGGCGCCTATCACCCTCGCCAGCGCGTTGGCGTAGTTGCCGTTCTCGTCGTCCGCGCGGGCCGCGCCATGGCGCTTCTTCCACTCCGTCATGTTGCCGACGGCCTGGGTGACCGGCTGCTCGCCGGTCGTGTCGTCGGCGAGCTTCTCCGCCTCGGCGAGGCCCTTGCCGAGGGTGGCCATGTTGGTCTTGAAGTCGTAGTCGTAGGCGTCGACGCTCTCAGCGCCCACCTTCTTGGTCTCGGCGCCGCGGGCCACCAGGGTCAGGTTCTCGTTGCCGCGTGCCTTGAGGGAGGCGATCCGGGCGTCGTGCAGCACGTTCAGCGAGCGGACGCCGTCGTCGTAGGAGGCGTTGAGGTCCGCGCGCGCGACGCTGTGGCCGACGACCAGCCAGAGCAGGACCACCGTGGCGGTGGCCGTGCCGGCGACCAGGCCGTGGTTCAACACCCGGTTGGTGCGCCGGTAGTTGCGGTGCTGGGCCCAGGCAAGACCGGCGAGTGCGAGGACGCCGAGGCCGATCGCCGCCCACGGGTAGGGCGTGGCGTCCCCGTAGTCGGCGCGCAGCCGCTGGTTCTCCTTGGTGTAGAGATCCTCGGCCTTCGGGAGCATCTCCTTCTGCATCTTCTCGTTGGCGTACCGCAGATACGCGCCGCCGACCGGGAAGCCCTGCCGGTTGTACGTCCGGGCCCGCTCCACCAGGCCCTTGTACTCGGGCAGCAGCCGGTTCAGATCGGCCACGGTCGCCGCCGCCGGGGAGCCCGGGTCGGAGTTGGCGGCGGCCTCGACGAGGCCCTCGGCGGCGTTGTCGATGTCCTTCTCGTACCGCTCGCGGGACGCCGCCGACTCCTGGCCGCCGGCCAGGAAGCCGCTGGAGGCGGTGGTGTTGGCGTCGGCGAGCGAGCGGTAGATGTCGGCCGCGGCGGAGCTGAGCGGCTGGCTGTTGTTGAGGACGTCGTCGGCGGCGGCCGACCGGTCGGCCGTCTGCCAGGCGGTGACGGCGCCGAAGGCCACGACGAGGAGCGCGAGGACGGCGCCGATGATGCGCAGCCGGCCCGGTTCGGTGGTGGCGGCCGCGCGCAGGCGGTCGGCTCCCTCGGCGAACGCGGTACGCCGTGCCTGCGGAGGCGTGGGGGGCGACGGCCGGCCGGGGTCGCCCTGCGGGCCGCGCCGGGCGTACTGATCCGGCCGCCCCGGCCGCCCCGGCGGGGTCGGCTGCGGTGGTACCGCCGGCATGGTGGGCACGCCCGGTGCCGGTGGTGGCGTCGCGCTGCTCTTCGCCGGGTGTGTCACTGTTTGACCTCCCCCATGGTCATCCGTCGCAGCAAGTATCGCTGGCGGGACTGACATCCGCATCGGCCTTGGCTGGATCTTGATCGGATCGCAGTGCGGAATGCCTGCCGGCGGCTTGATCGCGCCCCCTTCACCACCCCTTGCCCATGTATACGCCGTGGGAATCTGTTCGGTTCCCCCTCCGGCGGTGGGTGTCGGCGGGTGCGTCGTGGCGCGCGGCCCTGGGGGCTCCGCCCCCAGACCCCCGTGTCGGCCTGAAGGGCCTCGTCCTCAAACGCCGGACGGGCTGGGGGTGGCGGGGCCGGTGTTTGAGGGTGGACCGGTGTCTCAGCAGCCCTGGGGGCTCCGCCCCCAGACCCCCTGTCGGCCCGAAGGCCTCGTCCTCAAACGCCGGACGGGCTGGGGGTGGCGGGCCGGCGTTTGAGGGTGGACCGGTGTCTCAGCGGACGAATGCGTTGTGGCGCGCGGCCCTGGGGGCTCCGCCCCCAGACCCCCTGTCGGCCTGAAGGGCCTCGTCCTCAAACGCCGGACGGGCTGGGGGTGGCGGGCCGGCGTTTGGGGGTGGACCGGTGTCTCAGCAGCCCTGGAGGCTCCGCCCCCCGACCCCCGTGTCGGCTCAAGGGGTCTCGTCCTCAAACGCCGGACGGGCTGGAGTGAGCGAAGTGCGCTCGTAGCCGCTCGTGGGCCTCCTCGGGTGCCTGTGCCCGGTCCAGGCCCAGCAGGGCTGCCCCCAGTACCGGGGGCGCGGTCACCACGCGGGGGACCGCCTTGGGGGCGCGGGTCGCCAGCAGGTCTCGTACGCCGTCGTCGAGTTGGGGATGGCGGGCGGCCAGGACACCTCCGCCCAGCAGCACCGGGGTCTCCTCCTCCAGCAGGTCGAGCCGTGCCAACGCCACCGTCGCCATGGTGACCACCTCCTCGGCCAGCCGGTCGACGATGGACCGGGCGACCGGGTCGCCGTCGGCCGCGGTGGCGAACAGCACGGGAGTCAGCTCGTGCTGTCGGGCGGGCTCGATGTGCTCCAGGTGCAGGGCCTCGACGAGGGCGTACATGGAGGTGAGGCCGAAGTGGGCGGGGATGGTGCGGGCCAGCGTGGTGGGGCCGCCGCGGCCGTCCTCCGCGCGGGAGGCGTGCCACAGGGCCTCCTCCGCCAGGCCCCAGCCGCCGCCCCAGTCGCCGGAGACCCGGCCGAGCGCGGGGAAGCGGGCGGTGCGGCCGTCGGGGCGCATGCCGACGCAGTTGATGCCCGCGCCGCAGACGACGGCGACCCCGCGTGGCTCGGTGACGCCCGCGCGCAGCACCGCGAACGTGTCGTTGCGGACCTCGGTACGCGCCCCCCACGCGCGCGCGTGCAGCGCGGCCGTCAGTTGCTCCTCCTCCACGGGGAAGTCGGCGTTGGCGAGACAGGCGGAGACATGGTCGGCCGACTCGACGCCCGCCGCGGCGAACGCCCGCTTCACCGCGTCCGCGACCTTGTCCACCGCCTTCTCCACGCCCACCGCCGGTGGCCGGAACCCGCCGCCGCGGGCCGCGGCGAGGACGGTTCCGTCGGCCGCCACGACCGCGACGTCGGTCTTGCTGTTGCCCGCGTCGACGGCGAGGACACTTGCGGTCAGGCCCACGCGAGGTGCTCCCGGTTGTGTGCGATCAGCTGGTCGGTGAGGGATTCGGCGTACGCGTACTGGCCGACGAGCGGGTGGGCGAGCAGGGCCCGGAAGACCCGGTCGCGACCGCCGTGCAGGGCGGCCCGCAGGGCCAGGTCCTCGTACGTCGTCACGCTCGCCATCAGGCCCGCGTACAGCGGGTCCACGGACGGCACGGACAGCGGGGCCGGCCCCTTGGGGCCCACCGCCGCCTGTACCTCGATCACCGCGTCGTCCGGCAGGAAGGGCAGGGTGCCCCGGTTGTACGCGTTCACCACCTGGTAGGTACTGCCGCCCTTGCCGAGCAGGGACGCGGTCAGGTCCACGGCCGCCTCCGAGTAGAAGGCGCCGCCGCGCCTGGCCAGCAGCTCCGGCTTCTCGTCGAGCGCCGGGTCCGCGTACAGGTCCAGCAACTCCCGTTCCATGGCGGCGACTTCCGCCGCCCGGGAGGGCTTGGTGCGCAGCTCCCGTACCACCTCGTCGTGCGCGTAGTAGTAGCGCAGGTAGTACGACGGGACCACGCCCAGACGGTCCAGGAGGGGCCGGGGGAGGTGCAGGTCCCCGGCGATGTCCGTGCCGTGGGCGGCCAGGAGTCCGGGCAGGACGTTCTCGCCCTCGGGGCCGCCGAGGCGCACGCCCGTCTCCCAGGTGAGGTGGTTGAGGCCCACGTGGTCGAGGTGGACGTCGGAGGGTGCCACGCCGAGCAGCCCCGCGAACTTCCGCTGGAAGCCGATCGCCACGTTGCACAGGCCGACCGCCTTGTGGCCCGCCTCGAGCAGGGCCCGGGTCACGATGCCGACCGGGTTGGTGAAGTCGATGATCCAGGCGTTCGGGTTGGCGCGGCGTACGCGTTCGGCGATGTCCAGGACCACCGGGACCGTGCGCAGAGCCTTGGCGAGGCCGCCCGCGCCGGTCGTCTCCTGGCCGACGCAGCCGCACTCCAGCGGCCAGGTCTCGTCCTGCTGACGCGCGGCCTGGCCGCCGACGCGCAGTTGGAGCAGGACGGCGTCGGCGCCCTCGACGCCCTTGTCCAGGTCGTCGGTCGTGACGATCCGCCCGGGGTGCCCCTGTTTGGCGAAGATGCGCCGGGCCAGCCCGCCGACCAGCTCCAGGCGTTCGGCCGCGGGGTCGACCAGGACGACTTCCTCTATGGGCAGGGTGTCCCGCAACCGCGCGAAACCGTCGATGAGTTCGGGGGTGTAGGTCGAACCGCCGCCGACCACGGTGAGTTTCATAGATGGATCAACCCTTTACGCCAGTAAGAGTGACGCCTTCGACGAACGCCTTCTGGGCGAAGAAGAACACGAGGAGCACGGGGGCCAGGACCAGCACCGTCGCGGCCATGGTGAGGTTCCAGTCGGTGTGGTGGGCGCCCTTGAACGACTCCAGGCCGTAGGAGAGGGTCCACGCGCCCGGGTTCTCCGAGGCGTAGATCTGCGGGCCGAAGTAGTCGTTCCAGGCGTTGAAGAACTGGAAGAGGGCGATGGCGGCGATGCCGGGCTTCGCCATCGGGAGGATCACCTTCAGCAGGGTCCGCAGGTCACCGCAGCCGTCCACCTTGGCCGCGTCCACATACTCGTTGGGGATTGTCATGAGGAACTGGCGGAGTAGAAAGATCGAGAACGCGTCGCCGAACGCCAGCGGGATGATCATCGGCCACAGCGTGCCGGACAGGTCGAGCTGCTTCGCCCAGAACAGGTACATCGGGATGACGACCACCTGCGGAGGCAGCATCATCATCGAGATCACCAGCATGAGCGTCAGATTGCGGCCCCGGAAGCGGAACTTGGCCAGCGCGTACGCCACGGGAACCGAGGAGATGACGGTCAGGACCGTCCCCAGCCCGGCGTAGATCAGCGTGTTCTTCCACCAGGTGAGGAAGCCGGGGGTGTCGAAGACCCTCCGGTAGTTCGCCCATTCCCAGGTGTGCGGGATCAGGTCCCGGCTGAGTGCCTGCGAGTCGCTCATCAGGGAGGTCAGGAAGACGAACACGAAGGGGAGGGTGAAGAAGAGGGCGGCCGCGACGCCGAGGGAGTGGACCGCGATCCACTCCAGGAGTGCCCTGCGGCGGGCGGTGCGCTCGGCGGGCGAGGCTGGGGCCTTCAACTCCACCGGCCGGTCCAGTACTTGGGTCATGTCAGTCACCTGCCTGGATGAGACCGCCCCGGCGCCGCATCAACAGCGCGGTGAACGCCATCGACAGGGCGAACAGGACCAGAGCGACGACACAGGCGGAGCCGTAGTCGAAGCGCTGGAAGCCGAGGTTGTAGACGAGTTGGGGGAGGGTGAGCGTGGAGTGCTCGGGGTAGCCGGGCTGGAACTGGGTGCCCGCGCCCTGGATCACGCCCGAGGCGACCTTTCCGGCGACCAGGGGCTGGGTGTAGCACTGCATCGCCGCGATCACGCCGGTGACGACCGCGAACATGATGATCGGCGAGATGTTCGGCAGGGTGACGAACCGGAACCGCTGCCACGCCGACGCGCCGTCCAGCTCCGCCGCCTCGTACTGCTCCTTCGGTACGTCGAGCAGCGCGGCCATGAAGATGACCATCAGGTCGCCGACGCCCCACAGGAACATCAGCGTCAGGGCCGGCTTGGACCAGGTGGGGTCGTTGAACCAGCCCGGTGCCGGGATGCCGATGCTCTCCAGCATGGAGTTGACCGGTCCCGTACCGGGGTTGAGAAGGAACGCGAACGCCATGGTCGCGGCCACCGGCGGGGCCAGGTAGGGCAGGTAGAAGAGGGTACGGAAGATCCCCGTACCCGTCTTGATCTTCGTGATGAGCATGCCGATCCCGAGCCCGAACAGGACGCGGAGGGTCACCATGATGACCACCAGCCACAGCGTGTTGCGCAGGGCGGGCCAGAAGAAGGGGTAGTGCTCGAAGACGTACGTCCAGTTCTTCGTCCCGCTCCAGGTCGGCGGCTTGAAGCCGTCGTAGTGCATGAACGAGAAGTAGATCGTCGAGAGCATCGGGTACGCGAAGAACACCGCGAAACCGATCAACCAGGGCGAGAGGAAGGCGAGGGTGCGCAGCGCCTGTTTCCGCTGCTTCGCACGGAGGCCGGGGGGCCGGTGCTTCGCCCGCAACATGTGGGTGGCCATGACTACTTCGCCTGCGCGATATCCGTGTCGATCTGCGCTGCCGCCTTCTTCAGGCCGGCCTTGAGGTCGGTGGTCTTGCCGCTCTCGTAGTCGTAGCCGAGCTCCTGGATGGTGGTGAGGTAGACGCCGCCGTTGATCGAGGACGGGGCGGTGGTCGAGTGCGGGTTCGCGGCGATGTCGAGGAAGGTCTTGAAGCGCGGGTCGTACTTCAGCTTCGGGGACTTCAGGGCCGCGAGCGTGGAAGGAACGTTGTGGATGGCGTTGGAGAAGCCGACCACCGCGTCCGTGTCCGTGGTGATGTACTTCAGCAGTTCCCAGGCCGCGTTCTGCTTCTGGCTGGTGGCGGCGATGCCGGCGATGGTGCCGGTGATGTAGCCCTTGCCGTACTGGTCGGCCTGGTCGTCGGAGACGGGCAGCGGGGCGACGCCGATCTCGAAGCCGGGCTTGGCGTCCAGGGCCATGCCCAGGCGCCACTCGCCGTCGAGCTGCATGGCGACCTGGCCGGTCTGGAAGGGGTGCTTGGCGCCCCACTCGTCACCGAGGCCGGAACGGAACTTCTCCAGCTTCTGGAAGCCGCCGAGGTCGTCGACCAGCTTCTTCTGGAGGGTGAAGGCGTCGGCGACGGCCGGGTCGGTGGCGATCGTCGACTTGCCGCTCTTGTCGAAGTACGTCGGCGAGAACTGGCCCATGTAGTGCTCGGTCGTGGTCTCCCAGCCGTGGTAGTTCGGCATGAAGCCGAGCTGCTTGTACGTGTCGCCCTGGGTGATCGTCAGCTTCTTGGCGTCGGCCGCGAACTCGGACCAGGTCTTGGGCGGACTGGTGATGCCGGCCTTCTTGAACGCGGTCTTGTTGTAGTAGAGGCCGTAGGCGTCGCCCAGCAGCGGGGCGGCGCAGCGGTTGCCGTCGTACTGGGTGTACTCGCCCATCGCCTTCGGGAAGGTGGTCGCCGGGTCGATATTCGACTTCTCGAAGAGCGGGTTGAGGTCGACCAGCGCGCCCGACGAACAGAACTTGCCGACGCCGTTGGTGGTGAACGACGAGATCACGTCCGGCGCCTTGCTGCCGCCCGCGCGCAGGGCCTGGTTGATCTTGTCGTCGGTCATGTTGCCGACGACGTTCACATGGATGTTGGGGTGCGCCTTCTCGAAGCCGGCGATCAGTGCCTTCACGCCCTTCACCTCGTTCGGCGCGCTCCAGGCGTGCCAGAAGGTGATCGTCGTGTCCTTGGACGCGTCGTCGGTGGCTCCGGAGGAGGACTGGCCCGTACAGGCCGTGGCGAGGAGGGCGAGAGAAGCAGTGAGGGCAAAAGCCGCCTTTCGGGCGACTTCGGGGATGGCTGTGGGCATGACGGGGTCTCCCTAGGACCAGGGCGAGGTGATGGTGGGTGTGCGAGGGGTGACGCGGTTCAGCGCGAGGTGTCGAAGACCTCGTCGCGGGTCGTCGCGAGCGCGCTCTCCAACGCGCCGCGCAGTACGGGGTGTTCACGGACGTCGCCCACAACGAGCCGGGGCCGGGGTGCGGCCAGCTCCTCCAGTTCGGCCTGGACGAGGGCGCGCAGTGGCTCCCCGCCCGAGGTGAGCGAGGCGCCGCTGAGGACGACGAGTTCGGGGTCGAGGACGGAGACGAGCGAGGCCAGGCCGGTGGCGAGGTTCGTCGCGTAGGTCTGGAGCAGACGCCGGTGGAGGTCGTCGTCGGCCGCCGCGGCGCGGGTCACGAGAGCGGCGGCGACCTCGGGATACGGGCCCGAGGGGATGTCCTGGACGCCGAGTTCACGGGCCAGCCGGGGGATCGCCTGCGAGCCGGCCAGTTCCTGGTAGCCACCGCTGTTGGCCTTGGCCACCTGGCGGACCAGGGGGGTGCCCGGCACCGGCAGGAAACCGACCTCGCCGGCACCGCCGGTCCAGCCCCGGTGCAGCCGCCCGCCGAGGACCAGGGCGGCGCCGAGGCCCCCCTCGCTCCAGAGCAGTACGAAGTCGCCGTACCCCCGCGCCGCACCGAGCCGTTGCTCGGCCACGGCGACGAGGTTGACGTCGTTCTCGTACTCGACCGGCATCGGCAGCGCCGCGGCCAGTTCGTCGAGCAGTGCGGGGGAGTGCCAGCCGGGGAGGTGGGAGGCGTAGCGCAGCCGGCCGGTGCCCGGGTCGAAGGCGCCGGGGGTGCCGATGACGAGGCGGTGCAGGTCGTCGCGGGCGAGCCCGGCCGCCTTGACCGCGCCGTCGAGGGCGTCGGTGACCTGCTGGACGACGGACTTCGTCGACCGCCTGCCGGGGGTGGGCAGTTCGTGTTCGCCCACCGTCCGGCCGGTGACGTCGGCGACGGCGGCCAGGATGCGCTCCGGAGTGACGTCGATCCCGGCGGCGTACGCGGCGGCCGGGTTGACCTCGTAGAGCTGGGCGCCGGGGCCCGGACGCCCCTCGGTGGTGCCGGTCGCGAGCACCAGCCCCGAGGCCTCCAGCCGGGCCAGCAACTGGGAGGCGGTCGGCTTGGACAGACCGGTGAGCTTGCCGATCCGGGTACGGGACAGCGGCCCGTGCTCCAGCAACAGGTCCAGCGCGGCACGGTCGTTCATGGCGCGCAGGACGCGCGGGGTGCCCGGCGTACCGGCGATTCCTGCCATGGGGTCGACACCTGCCTCTCGGCCGTACAGCTTCCCAGTGATCAAGCCGGGAAGTCCATCCGGCGATGACTGTTAGGAAGGTTTCCTATCTGATGGCCTGGACCATAGGCCCGGTGCGGAGGAGGCGTCAATAGAGAGCTTCCGCGGCAATGGAGTCGTTACCTGCGGGGGCGGAGCCGGTTACCTGCGGGGCGGCTGTGTGTGGGGCGCGGGGGTCGGGTTGCTGCGCGCGGGGGGCGTGAGACTGGGCGAACGCCGCTCTTCGGCGGTCTGAAGCCCATGTCCAAGGCGTCGGAGCGCCTCAACAAGGCGCGGGCCACCCCAGGCTTGTCCCGTAGCTGCTGGTCACGGCGATGGTCGGGTGCGGAACTCGGTAGCTGCTGAGTTGACGTTGCCGGTAAGGTCCGGTCCTCCGACCGGCCGTACCAGCGGCTTCCCAGGTTCAGAGAGCGGCTCACATGACCAGCCAGCGACCAGCGACGACCCTGTGGCGCCCCACTGGCCCCAAGGAGCTGGACCTGGTCCGCGATCTGAACTGGCGTGCGTGGCCGCCTCGGCTTCCCGAGCAGCCGATTTTCTACCCGGTCCTCAACGAGGACTACGCGATCAAGATTGCGCGGGACTGGAACGTGAAGCACGACGGTGCGGGCTTCGTCACTCGTTTTGAGGTCGAGTCGGAGTTCTTGAGCCGGTATCCCGTCCAGCAGGCCGGCGGGCAGACGATCCTCGAGCTCTGGGTTCCGGCTGAGGAGCTGGACGACTTCAACGCCCACATTGTCGGCGAGATCCAGGTGGTCCACGAGTTTCACTGAAGCAGGGAGGCTTGCTGACGGGGCACGCCAGCCCAGTGCGGGCGAGATCCGCAGCAGCCGTCCGGCTGGGTCGGTCACGACCTGCACGTTCACTCCGTGCCGGCGGTGCTTGTGGGAGTAGCCGGCCCGGCCGTCGCCAACCCGGTCACACTCCGCCAAAGTGCCGTCCAGCAGGACGTAGTCCGGGTCGGCTTCGCGCAGGGCACGCAGCAGCCCGGGCGCGCGGTCGGCGAGCAGATCGACGACGGCTGCCGCGTAGGCGTGGGCGGTGCCGATGGAGATGCCGAAGCCGGCGGCAAGCTGGGCGAGGGTGTCGTGTTGACGTCCTCGCCGCAGCCGGCCCGAGGGCCCTCACCGTGCTCCGGTCGGCGCGGGCCGAAGTGCGCTCGCGGGTCTGGGGGCTGGCCAGGGCAAATGGTCCGGCCGCTGACGGCAACGTGATCGTGGACATCAACGGCGTGCCGGTGCTCGCGCTCTCCGAGAGTAGGACGCCACCGCGACCTGGAAGAAGGCCTTCGGCCAGCATCTGCTTGTCGCGTTCGTAGTCCACGGCCCGGCCCGGCCCGGCCGGGTCCGGCGAGCCGGCGGCCGCCCTGCTGCGGCCCGGCAACCCCGGCTCCAACACCGCAAGCGATCACATCGCCACCACCCAACTCGCCCTCGCTCAACTCCCCAAACTCCTGGGGCGGGGCCGGCAGACACTGATCCGCACCGACTCCGCCGGCGGCACCGGCACCCACGCCTTCCTCGACTGGCTCGCCAGGCCGGGCCGGTGGCTGTCGTATTCCGTCGGAATGACCATCACCGACGCCATCCACCAGGCCGTCCTGAAGATCCCGAAGAAGACATGGACACCGGCCTACGACGCGGGAGGCACCGAGCAGCCCGGCGCCTGGGTCGCAGAGATCACCGACTTGCCCGACCTGAGCACCTGACCGAAAGGCATGCGGCTGATCGTCCTGAAACACAACCCCGAGCTACCGAAAGGTTATGCCTTCATGCGCGTACAGCCGGAAGATCACCCGAACGGAATCCCCGTTTGACCCCGCGTTCCAAGGTCGGTTGGAAAATGGGTTCTCACACCACTCGCATCGCGTACACATGGCGGTTCCCCACGTACTCACCGAGGCCCCACACCCAGCCGCCCCTTCCGCTCCGTTCCTCGTAGCTCAGGTCTTCCGGCCCGCGCGGCACCTGCCACGTTGCCACGGCGGTCCCGACGCCCTCGCCGTTGAGCGGCACGGTACTGAAGAGCCCCTTGCCGCCCACGCCGTCACTGACGGAGAGGTGCAACCTGTTGCGGATGGCGACCGCCCCCTGAATTCCACGCTCAACGGGCAGGCCGCTCCCCCGGTTAACCCGGTAGACCGACGATGACCGAGCAGTCGTACCGCTGGACTGCAGCGATCCGCTGTTGTATTCGAAGCTCCACCGGCCCACGATCTGATTTTCGTACGTGGGCCGGTTCTCGGGATCCTGGTTGTCAAACGAGTTCACGATGAGACTGGTCCGCCGGATCGGCCCCTGGAGCGAGGTACGGTCAACCGAGACCTGCGAGAACGTGAGCCTCTTTTTCGATGCCTCATCCGCAGTGTAGATGCGGCTCAAAGGCATCGCATACTCATACGGGGTGTCGCCTCCGGGCTTGAACAGGTCATCGGTGTTGAACACCAAGAGCGCGCCATTCTCGCTGTCCGTGACATACAGTCGGTTCCGGTACCACGCCAGGCCTCCCGCGTGCAGGCCGGAGAGCGCCTCGGTGGTGTACGCGTCTTTACCAGACCGTTTCGCTCTCACCAGCGTCACGTAGTGGTACCGCCGATCGTTGCCGCTGCGATCGATGACGGCTATGCGAGCGCCCTCTTTCGACGATGACTTGTTGTACCAGGAAACCATCATGCGCTTGCCGTTCCGGCCCCACGCGTCGTAGTACGTCGTGACGCCCTGGGGATGCCAATGGGCTGTGTTGGCGTCCTGGTCGTTGGGGGACCAGCCGAAGACAAACTCGGGCTTGGGCGAGTCAGTTGGCCAATTGAGATCCTCGGCCGTCACGTTGGTGACCTGCCACGCGCGCGCCAGCGAAATCGTCGCCGCGTTGTACCGCCTGCCGCCGTACTTCCGTATGAGCCATCGGATTCCCTGCACATTGGCGCTGGTCTCGGCAGGGTTGTAGGTCAGGGTGAGCGGGGCTTCCACCTGAGCGGCCTGAGACGCCATCGCCGACTCCGGCACCAGTAACCCGCCCGTTGTCGCCACGAGCGGCGCCGCCGCCATCCCCCGCAGGATCGTCCTTCGTGTTGAATTCATGACCAATCTCCCCCTCGGTAAGAGCACAGAGTTCGCGTCTTGCCTTGAATCTCTTGCATGCGAGCGTGGAACGGCATCCGCCCTCCTCCAGCGGCTGTTCACGACCCTCGCCATCCAGCCCATGCTTGATACGGCACACCGGCTCCGCTGATCCGCCTGGCGACGCCGTACCAGGTCCGAGCCCAGGCCGGCCATTACCACCGATTCGCGGCTCACCGACGTGTGCCGCCTGAAGTCGGATAACTTCCCTTGGCCTGCCCATGCACCGTCCGCTGCCCGACGACAGCTAGCCTCGCTGCGCCATCGCGGTCCTGGCCCGCGCCCAGCAGGACGCGATCTGCCCGGCCGCCGTAACCAGGCGGGCTGGCGGCCAAAGTGCCTGAAACCCTCAGATACTCATGAGGCATGTATGTCTCGGACCATTTGGCTCACTTGTCTCGAGGAAGGCTGCTTCCGAGCGCTTCCAGCTCTTGTGCATGCCCGCACTCCTTCTGTGATGGGACCGACGTCCGGTCGACCCCGGTCCACTAGGCGCCGTTACGTGTCGGCACCGTGTCGTGCCGACCGTCGGAAAACCTTCGGAAAGTCTTGAATCGTCCGTGGTCCACTGGTCAGCGGCATATACACCGGTAGTGCGTGATCACGACACGGGGCCGAGAGACGCTGTACGGGTACCTGTCTCGGCTGCGACAGGTGCTGATGGAGCTGGGGCCGGACATCGTTCGGGAGCTGAGTGGCTACCGGCTCACGGTGGAGGCGGCGGCGGTGGATGTGCATCTGTTTCCGTGATCTGGGGGGACAGGCCCGTGAGTTGGACGCCGATGAGCCTGCGGTGGCGTTGTGGGAAGGGGCGCTGGGGCTATGGCGAGGGGGGGCGGTCGCCGCGGCGGACGGCCCGTGATTCAACGCTCAGCGCACCCTGCTAAACGCGGAGAGGCTGGCCACACAGGTCAATCTGGCAGAGGTACAGCTGCGTCTGGGACAGCACGCGAGGGTGGTGGCCGAGTTGTCCGCCCAGGCCGAACAGCACACCGCTAGATGAGCCGGTGGCGGGGCCGCTGATGCGTCCGTGCTGGCGGGCCGCAGGCGGGGGCCGGGGACCCGCACGGAGAGCCGTGGTCTGCTCATGCTCACCTTTCTGACGGACGTGCGTGGCGAGCGGATCGTGGTTGTTCAGGTGACCTGGTTCGGCTGAACAACAGCGGGAGATTCGAGGAGCGGCGCGGGGAGCACGCGTGGCTAGTCCGTGATGAACGGGGCCGTGTCCACAGTGGGATACGGCTCCGAAAGCAGAAGCGGCTTCCCGAGGTCGACCTTGGTGTCAGTGGCGTAGTAGGCCTCGGTGGGGTCGTCGCCGGGGAGGACCGGGTCCGTGTAGCAGTGGGCCGTCTTGGAGTGACGGTCGATGAGGACGTAGACGGGGACGCGGGCGGCGGCGTAGGTGCGGAACTTCGGGCCGGTGTCCGTCTCGTGGTTGGTTGAGGTGACCTCGCCGACGAGGGCGAGCATGTCGATGGGGTACCAGCCCGGATGGGTGCCGTAGTGCGCCTCGTCGGCCGTGGTCGGCTTGCGGTGCAGGGCGTAGAAGTCGGGGATGAGCAGGGCCGTCGTGCCGCCGCTCCGGTCGGCGAACCGGTACCCGTTGCCGGTGCCGACGTGGGGGACTCCCGCCGAGCGGAGCTGGAAGAACAGGTTCAGGGCGGTGTCGCTGTGCGGGAAGTCCGGCGGCGACAGCGGCACATGGGCCACCCCGTCGAGGTACTCGGGGCGAATGGGCATGGGCGAGGCCTGTTCGTACCGGGCCAGCAGGGCGACGGGCTCCAGCTGGGACAGGAGGTCCGGCTCGGCGTTCATCGTCGGGGTTCCTCGGTGCTGTCGCGGGGCAGTGGCTCGACAGCACCCTGGAGCCGTCAGCCGGCCGCGGGGGCGTCCAGCCGTACCCCTTCACCCGAACGAGGGTGCCGAACCGATACGGCGCCCCCCGTCGTACCCCTACTTCGGCGTCGGCCTCGGCTGGACGATCGGGGAGGCTGCCGTGGCCTGGGGGGACTCCGTGTTGGCGTATACCGAGGGGGCCGCCACCGCGGCTGTCGGGTCCGCGGACTCGTCGTTCTGGACGAGGACGGCCACGCCGCCCACGATCGGGATGTCCGCCGCGTCGAACGCGCGCTTGATGCGCCAGCGCAGTTCGCGTTCGACGGTGAGGGCCTTGCCCGGCATGGTCTTGGCGGAGACGCGCACGACCATCGAGTCGAGCAGGACGCTGTCCAGACCGAGGACCTCGATCGGGCCCCACAGGAGCTCGTTCCAGGGCTCTTCCTTGCTCATCTTCTCGCTGACCTCGTTGAGGGTCCGCCGTACCTTGTCCAGGTCCTCGCTCGCGCGGACGGTCACATCCACGCCGGCCGTCGCCCAGCCCTGGGACAGGTTGCCGATGCGCTTGACCTCGCCGTTGCGGACGTACCAGATCTCGCCGTTGTCGCCACGCAGCTTCGTCACCCGCAGGCCGACCTCTATGACCTCGCCGGAGGCGACCCCCGCGTCGATCGTGTCGCCGACCCCGTACTGGTCCTCGAGGATCATGAAGACGCCGGAGAGGAAGTCCGTCACCAGGTTCCGGGCGCCGAAACCGATCGCCACACCCGCCACACCGGCGGACGCCAGCAGCGGGGCGAGGTTGATCTCGAAGGTGCCGAGGATCATCAGCGCCGCGGTGCCGAGGATCAGGAAGCTGGCGACCGAGCGGAGGACCGAGCCGATCGCCTGGGAGCGCTGGCGGCGGCGCTCCACGTTCACCAGCAGGCCGCCGAGCGCGCCGCCGTCGGCCGAGTTCACCGAGCGGTTCATCCGGTCTATCAGCTTGGTGATGGCCCGCCGCACCACAACTCTCAGCACCGCCGCTATCACCAGGATCAGCAGAACCCTCAGCCCGATCGCGAGCCAGGTGGACCAGTTCTGCTGGACCCAGCCGGCGGCGTTCGTCGCGCTCTCCTGGGCGTCCTGGAGCGACGGCACCGCCGGAGCGGTCGGCGTCCCCGAGGGGGACGGCGACGGAGACGGGCCGGCGGCCAGTAGGACGGCGGACAAGGACACGGCAGGTACCTCCAGTGCAGCGGCCCGCCCCTCCGGTCGCGGTCAGGGTCGTACGTCGTGGGCGTACGTCGCGGTTCAAGGTCACGAAAAGGTCACCGGTGGGGCAGGCCCACCACACTATCGGGGCATCGTGTGTGGATCGTTGCGATGTTCGAGGGAGAGAACGCGCTCACCTGGGGATGAACAGGTGGGATGAACCGCTCATGATCCTGGGGATGTACTAGATGTGGTCGAAAACACTCCCAGCCCGTTACCGGGACATGGTGGCGCTTCCACCAGGCATGAGGGGAGACTGACTAACGAATCGTCCCGGCGCGAGCCACGCGCCGCCGGCGTCCAAGGAGGCCATCCGTGCCGCATGTCCTGGTCCTGAACGCGTCGTACGAGCCACTCGGCGTCGTACCACTGCGCCGCGCGCTCATTCTCGTCCTGGAGAACAAGGCCGTGTGCCTTGAGGAGTCCGGCGCTTTCATGCACAGCGCTACCGTCACTGTCCCCGCACCCAGCGTGGTCCGGCTCAAGCGATTCGTACGGGTTCCCTATCGGGGGCCCGTTCCTCTCACTCGGCGGGCCCTCTTCGCCCGTGACGGTGGCCGGTGCATGTACTGCGGTGGCGTCGCAACCAGCGTCGACCACGTCATCCCGCGCAGTCGCGGGGGCAAGCACGTCTGGGACAACGTCGTCGCGTCCTGCCGTCGCTGCAACCACGTCAAAGCCGACCGCCATCTCGTCGAGATCGGCTGGCGGCTGCGCCACAAACCCGCCCCGCCAACGGGCCTGGCCTGGCGCATCATCGGGACTGGCCACAGGGATCCGCGCTGGCTGCCGTACTTGCAACCGTACGGCGCGGACGACGCCCTGGCCCGGATCGACGGCATCTCTGCCTGACCACGATCCGGGCTTTTGCATACCCGCCGTCATCGGCGGTTTCGGCAGGGGCGCTTTCGCCACCGAGGGCCCCGTCAGTGGGTGCCTCACCTCCAGGACGTGAGGCCCCTCAGGCGCGCGGTCCCTGGCCCCGCGCACCCCGTACGACGTACAGCGCCGCGCCCGCCGCGAAGACCAGCGCCGCCGCCGTCCAGGCACCGGTCCTGCCGCCCGGCTGCACCGGCCACGCCCACACCGGGCTGGAGCGCCCGTGCGTACCGGCCGACCCCAGGTACACCGCGCTGACATAGCCGAAGGCCGGCAGCCAGCTCAGCCGGGCGCCGAGCAGGGCGGCCGCCGCCGCGGTCAGGCCCGTGCTGCCGAGGGTGTTGCGGATCATCGCGGGGGGACCGAACACGGAGGTGTGTCCGAGCACCGCCACGGACAGCAGGGCCGCGGTGAGCGCGGTCAGCGCCAGGAGATGGACCAGGCGCCGTCGCCACCAGGGGCGGACCGCCGTACGGTCCAGCTCGTCGGACGCGGTGTGCAGGCTCGTCCCGATCACCGCGGCGGCGAACAGCGGGGCCAGCGCCACGACCGGCACCCGCCGTTCCGGATCGACGTAGGCGTCCAGGCCGTCCGCCGCCCATACGGCGAGGGCGGCGGTGGCGAGGAGCGCGGCGAGGGCGCGCGGGACGGCACGCGAGCGGGCGTACAGGAGCGGGCCGTCGAGCGGGGTGGTGGAGCGGGCGTCGAGGCGGCGGGGGTCGGTCACAGCGTCGGCACCTTGCTCAGGTCGCACTCGTTCGCCGTGGCGAAGTAGGCGGACAGCCAGGCGCGGCGCTCTTGCTCGCTCATCGCCCGCAGGCGGGCGCGAGCCTCGAGGCGGTCCTTGAGACGGGCGCGGTCGGCCTCGTCGCTCTCGACCAGTTGCTCGTCGAAGTCCTTCTCCAACGGGCTGGGCGCCAGATAGTGCTCCACGGCGTTGTCGACCGCGTCCAGCGACGGCGCCGAATCGTCGCACTCGGACCGGCCGTACAGCGACATCCCGGCCGCCCACGCGTACTCCCGCGGATCGGCGAGCTCACCCCGTACGACGGTCCAGCCGATCGGCGTGAGCATCGGCAGCCCCACTTCGTCCCGCGCCGGTCCCCCCGGCCTGTCCTCGAACCGCACCGGCAGATTCCGTACGCCCTCCAGCCGGCCGGTGAGTCCGGACAGGGCGTCCTTCACCTGGGGCAGGAGCTTTTCGGAGCGGGCGTTCACACAGATCTGCGGGGTGGTGGAGGTGTCGCACACCTGACGGCGGGCGAGCGGGCCGGTGTGCCACAGACCGTCCCCGGTCTGCACCAGCAGCGTGCCCGCGGCGATCGCGGCGGCCAGCGGCAACAGGGCGACGGCCCGGAGACGGGCCGCGTACGCCAGGACGGCAGCGCCCGCGAGACCGCCCGCCCACGCCGTCATCGCGAGCGGCTGCCACCACACCGGGACCGAGTCGGTCATGGCGTCTACGACCGGCGACAGGGGTGCGTAGGAGTTGTTGCCGCTGCCGTACGTGAGCATGCCGATGCCGACGTACGCGCCCGCCGCCAGCAGCGGTGCCGCGAGCCGCCAGGCCACCAGCCGGCCCACGACCTGGCCCGCCAGGACGGCCGACGCCAGGACCGCCGCGTCCGTGAGCGGTGCGATCACGTACGGGCTGTCGCCCATGGCGCAGTACCAGGTGGCGAGCCAGGCCAGAAGGGCCGCGGCCGCGTAGCCCGCGACCACCCACAGCACCAGCGGCAGCCCCGACGCCAGCAGCCGGGCGAGCGGGGCGCGCGCGGCTGCCGCCAGCAGCTCCTCGGTACGGCGTCTGCGTTCCCGCCCGCCGTGCCAGCAGCCCGCGGCCAGCGCCAGCGGCACGCCGAGCAGCCCCGCCGCCACGTGCAACCGCTCGCGCGTCTCGGCCCAGCCGCCCTGCCACTGGCCGGCGTCGGCACCCAGCGCGACCGCGACCGTCAACAGGACGGCGGCACCGGCCCACGGGCCGAAACCGCGGACCACCTCGGCGCGCAGCGGGTGGTGCGGGTGCGGGGCGGTTTCCGGTCTCCTCTCCGCTACGAGGGTCATCGCGCCATCCCCTCCAGAGCGGGGGTGGCCGACGCGCGGTGGGTGCGCAGGGCCGTCGTGTAGCCGCGCTCGATGGGGTTGTCGCCCACGCCGACGCCGATACCGTCCGCGGACTCGCCGAGTGCGGCGAGCGCGGCGGGTGTCCCGCGGTAGGCGACCCGGCCCGACTCGATCAAGGTGACCTCCGTGCAGGCCGCCGTCACGTCCTCCACCAGGTGCGTGGAGACGACGACGGTGGACGAGCCGCCCAGCTCGCGCAGCAGCTCCCGGAACTCCACCCGCTGTTCCGGATCGAGCCCCGCCGTCGGTTCGTCGAGCAGCAGTACGTCGGGCTCGTTGACGATGGCCTGCGCGATGCCGACGCGGCGCACCATGCCGCCGGACAGCGTCTTCACCTTCGCGTCGACGCGGTCGGCGAGCCCGACCCGTTCGACGGCCCGTTCGACGGCGGCCGGGACCTCGGCGGCGGGCATCTCCTTCAGCCAGGCCACGTACGCGACGAACTCGCGCACGGTGAAGCCCGGGTAGTAGCCGAACTCCTGCGGCAGATAACCCAGCCGCCGGCGCACCACGGCCCGCTTCCGGTGCTCGCGGACGTCGTCCCCGAGCAGCTCCACCCGGCCGCCGGTCGGCGCGGCGACCGTGGCGAGGACCCGGATCAGCGAGGTCTTGCCGGCGCCGTTCGGACCCAGCAGGCCGTGCACGCCGGGACCGAAGTCGAGGTCCACCGAGTCGAGGGCGACGGTTCTGCGGTGCCGGACGTGCAGACCGGTCACTCGTATCGTGCTCAACGGTTCTCCAGAGGTGGGTGGGAGGCGGACGCGGTCCGCACTCTCGTGGCTGTGCCCGCCGTGCCTGCTGCTGTGCCTGCTGTGCCTGCCGTGCCTGCCGTGCTCAACGCCGTTCCAGGCGGTCGTAGGCGGGTCGGCGGGCGGCCAGCAGGACGGCGGACAGGACGGCCGCCGCTGCCCAGCCGCCCTGTGCCGGGGCGCCGTCGAGGCAGTACTGGAGCTGCTCGGCCAGCCGGGCCGTCAGGTGCCCGCCCGGGGCTGCGAGCACCGGGGCGAGCACGGCGCAGAGCCAACCGCCGCCGGTCACGGCCGTCGCCGTACGGACGTCGACATAGCCGGCCAGGGCGAGCGAGGCCAGCGTCAGCGCGAGCCCCGGCAGCAGCCAGGCCGCCGCGCCCGGCGCGTCCGAGGACGGCACCAGCAGCCCCGCCAGCGTCAGCAGCGGCACACTCACCGCCAGCACGGCGGCCGTCCGCGTCAGCACCAGCCGCAGCCCGGCGGAGGGTGTCGAAGCGGCGATCTCGTGCAGCGGGTCGGCGTGCGCCCCGTAGGACAGGGCCACCCCGGCGACCGGTACGACGGGGGCGACGGCCAGCAGCAGAGGCCGTACGCCGGTGATGTCGGCCCCGTACGCGAGCGCCACGGCACCGAAGGCCACGAGCAGCACGGCGGGCAGCCAGGCCCCGCGCACGGCGGGCCCGGCGGCCCAGAGGAGGTGGGCGAGGCGGGGGCCGGGGGAGGGGAGAGCGAGGGGGCGGGCGCGGGGGCGGGCATGGGGCTGAGTCGTGGTCGGCGTCGTGGCGGTCGGCAGGGTGGGCGCGGCTCCCAGGACCGCCTCCCGTACCTGCGCCAGGGCCACTCCCGCCGCCGTCTCACGTACGGCCCGGGACACGCGGCTCGCGCACCGGCCGCAGGTTTCGAGGTGTTTCTCCAGGGACCAGGCGTCCGGTTCCGGGAGGGAGCCGTCGCCGTAGCGGGAGACGAGGTCGTCGGACGCGTGCCAGCCGGTCATGCCGGGCCTCCCATCGGTGACGGGTTCAACTGGGCGAGAGCCGCGCGGAGTTCGGCGCGGGCGCGCATCGCGCGGGACTTGACGGTCCCCTCCGGGATGCCGAGCAGTCGGGCCGCCTCGCGCGTGGTCAGTCCGTCGACGACCGTGGCGCGCAGCACCTCGCGCAGCTCGGGCGAGATCCGGTCGAGGGCTGTGCCCACGTCGCCGTACTCCAGCGCCGCCAGCACCCGGTCCTCCGCGGACGGCGCGACCGCGGCGGACTCGTACCCGGTGCTCGTCGGCTCCAGCGGCGCCCCCGTGACCCGCGCCGCCCGCTCGTGCGCCCGGCGCGCGTCGACCAGGCGGCGCGCGGCGATCGTCCACAGCCAGCCGCCGGCCTCCTCGCCGCGATGCCCGGCCGCCGACCGCCACACGGTCACGAAGGTGTCCTGCAACACCTCGCGCACGACCTCGGGATCGGCGCAACGCCGGGTCAGCCGCGCGTGCAGCCATCCCGCGTGCCGGTCGTACAGCGCGGCCATGGCCGCCGAGTCGCCGGCCGCGACCGCCCGCAACAGTGCCGCGTCAGAGCCCTCTGCGTCTCCATGGTCCTTCTCGCGGTGGCCCCCCATGGGGCGGAACAGTCTCACACCCCGTCTATCGACGACCTCGGAGCGTACGGTTCACGCGGCTCGCCGCACTCCGGCGCCCCGAGCGCCGGCGGACCTGCCCGTCAGGGAACGGGAGCAGCCGTCATGCGGTGTTTGCCTCAGTCTGGGAATACCGCACTCGAACAGATTGTGATAAGAGGCACGTTGTTCCCTCGGGTACGTCTGCCCTCGCGACCACTGGGTAGGGCTGCGGTATCCGCACGTCGTACTCGACAAGGAGGCCCCCGTGGCCGCATCTGCACCCCTTCTGCTCCCGGCCCTTTCCAAACCCGAGGCGGACCCTTCCGCCCTGTCCGCCCTGCCCGAGGCGGAACCGTCCGCCGCATCCGATCTTCACCTGTGCATGTTCAGCGCGGAGGGCGCCTGCGTCGAGGCACCCCTCACCAGCGAACCGCCCCTGCCCGACGCCGAGCCCCTCACCAGCGAGCCGCCGCTCGGCGACGCCCCGCTGACCAGCGAGTCCGATGCCCACGCGGAGCCGTAGATGACGGCGCCCCGGCCGGTCGAGCCACTCACCGAGGACCTGTCCCGGCTCGCCGCGCTGTATGGCGTCTCCACCTCCTACAGCCCCTCCCCGGACCGTACGGTCCCGGCCTCGGCCACCGCCGTCACCCGGACCCTGACCGCCCTGGGCGTCGCCGCCGACAGCCCCGAGGCGGTCCGCGCCGCGCGCACGGCCCGGGAAGCGGGGCTGCGCGGACGGCTGCTGCCGCCGACCGTGGTGGGCTGGAGCGGCAGTACGCCCGAAGCCCTCGACGCCCTCCCGGCCGGCACCCGGCTGAGCATCACCACCGAACAGGGCGAGACCCGCGCCGCCGCCGATCAACTCCCGCCCGGAGTCCACCGGTTGGCCGCGACCGCCCCCGACGGCCGCACCGCCGACGCCCACTTGATCGTCGCCCCGCCCCGGCTGCCCGCGCCCCCCGGACGCTCGTACGGGCTGCTCGTGCAGCTCTACTCCCTCCTTTCCCGCCGCTCCTGGGGCATGGGAGACCTCGGCGACCTCGCCGAACTGGCCTCCTGGGCGGGCCGGGCGCTCGGCGCCGGATTCGTCCAGGTCAACCCGCTGCACGCGGCCGTGCCCGGCGCCCCCACGGATCCCTCCCCCTACCGTCCCTCCTCGCGCCGCTTCCCGGATCCGGTCCATCTGCGGGTGGCGGACATCCCCGAGTACGCCCATGTCGAGGACCGCGAGCGCGTACGGGCCCTGCTGGAGCGGGCCGACGGGCTGCGCGCCTCCGTACTGGAGAAGTCCGCGCTGATCGACCGGGACGCCGTGTGGGAGCTCAAGCGGGAGGCGCTGGAGCTGGTGCGGGCCGTACCGCTCGGGCCGGGCCGACGCGCCGCCTACGGCGACTACCTCGCCGAGCAGGACGAGGCCCTGGAGGACCACGCCACCTGGTACGCGCTCGCCGAGGTGCACGGCTCCGACTGGCATCGGTGGCCGGCCGGCCTGCGTGACCCGCGCTCCGCCGAAACGGCCCGCGCCCGCGAGGAGTTGATGGACCACGTCGACTTCTACTGCCGCCTCGCCTGGCTCACCGACACCCAGCTCACCGCCGCCCAGCGCGCGGCCCGCGAGGCGGGCATGCCGGTCGGGATCGTCCATGACCTCGCTGTCGGTGTGCACCCCGAGGGCGCCGACGCCTGGGCGCAGCAGGAGTACTTCGCGGCCGGCATGTCGGTCGGCGCGCCCCCGGACGCCTTCAACGCGCGCGGCCAGGACTGGGGGCTGCCGCCCTGGCGCCCCGACCGTCTGGCCGAGTCCGGCTACGCGCCCTTCCAGCACCTGCTGCGGGCGCTGTTCCGCTATGCCGGCGCCCTGCGGATCGACCACGTCATGGGCCTGTTCCGGCTGTGGTGGGTCCCGCTGGGCGAGGCGCCCACGGACGGTACGTACGTCCACTACGACGCCGAGGCCATGCTCGCCGTCCTCGTGCTGGAGGCCTGGCGGGCCGGGGCGGTGGTGATCGGCGAGGACCTGGGCACCGTCGAACCCGGGGTGCGCGAGACGCTGCGCGAGCGGGGCGTGCTCGGCACGTCGGTGCTGTGGTTCGAGCGCGACTGGGAGGGCGACGGCCGCCCCCTGGCCCCCGACCGCTGGCGCGCCGACTGCCTGGCCACCGCCACCACCCACGACCTGCCGTCCACCGCCGCCCGCCTCACCGGCGAACACGTCGAACTCCGCGACAGCCTGGGCCTGTTGACCCGCCCTCTGGAGGAGGAGCGGGCCGAGGCCGCCGCGGACACGGCGGAGTGGCTGGGCCTGCTCACCCGACTCGGCCTCCTCCAGGGCACGGGCGGCGGCTCCGACGCCTCCTCGGAGGAAGCCGAGATCCAGGCCGTCCACCGCTTCCTGCTGCGCACCCCGGCCCGCATGCTCGGCATCTGGCTCCCGGACGGCGTGGGCGACCGCCGTCCCCAGAACCTCCCGGGGACCTGGGACCAGTACCCGAACTGGCGGTTGCCGATCGCGGACGCGGAGGGCAGGCCGGTGACACTGGAGGAGCTGGCCGGGTCACCGAGGCTGCACGCGTTGATGGAGGTGCTGCGGGAGTCGGCGGAGGGCTGATCGCCTCATACGGCACCCCGATCGCCTCATACGGCACCCCGGACGAGCGCCGCCCACCGGCGTTCGATACTTTTGGCACCGTGGACAAGAAGAACGCCCTGCGCGCCGGTGCCCTGGCTGCCGGTACGACGCTGATGATGCTGCTCATGTCGTCCCCCGCGTTCGCGCTGACCCCCGACGACGGCGACGATCCGGGCTCGGGCCTGAGCGTCGTCGAGACGCTGGGCCTGTATGTCGTGGCCCCCCTCGTGCTGTTCGGGGTCATCGCGGGCCTGGTCCTGGTCCTCGACAAGTCGCACGAGTCGCACCGGGTCACCACCCGCAACATCAAGACCAAGCCCAAGGCCGAGGCCGGCTCGAAGGCCTGAATGGTCTGACAGGGCTGCCGGTCCCCACCCGGGGACGGGTACCCCGCACGCTCTTCGCAGGGCGCCGCGCCCGCCGCACGTACGCGCATCAGCCCGTACGTGGGTGCTGGGCCGGCGCCCTTGCGTGTTCCCGGTGAGATGCGGGCCGCGCAGATCTCCGCGCCGGCTCGGCTCACTGAGCCCGGCCTGGTCCCGCGCACCGTCCCCTCACGGACTGGGCGCCGTGAAATACCGCTGCACCGTCGGCCCCAGCCACGCCACCGCCTCCTCGCGGACCAGCGCGACGGCCGGCGGAAACCGCAGGACGTACCGCGTCAGCGCCAGCCCCAGCAACTGGGTGGCCACGAGCGCCGCCCGGGTCGGAGCCTGCTCGGGGTCGGGGCACACCTGACGGGCGACCGGCAGCAACTGGTCCCGGAAGATGCCCTGCACACGCCGGGCCCCGTCCTGATTGGTCACGCCGACCCGCAGCAGTGCGGTGAGCACCTCGTTCTCCTCCCACATGTCGAGGAAGTGGTTCACCAGCACCCGGCCGACGTCCTCCCGCGGCAGTGACCCCAGGTCCGGCATTTTCAGATCGACCGCGACGGCCGCCGCGAACAGGCCCTCCTTGTTGCCGAAGTAGCGCATCACCATCGACGGGTCGATGACCGCGTCCTTGGCGATGGCGCGAATGGTGGCCCGCTCGTAGCCGTCGGCCGCGAAGCGCTCCCGCGCGGCGGCGAGGATCGCGTTCCGGGTCGCGTCAGAGCGCTTTGCCTTCGGGGGAGACGTGCTTTCAGCCATGCCAACAAGCGTAGGTCAACATGTGTTGGTCAACAAGCGTTGACATCTCGCGCCGACCGCCCTAACTTTACCAACAGTTGTTGGCCAACAGTTGTTGGCCAACAGGAGTTGACCAACAGGAGTTGGCATCCCAGGAGGTCCCCATGAACGGCACCACTGGCACCACCGGCCCCACCAACAACACGCCTCCCGTGATCATCGTCGGCTCCGGCCCCACCGGTCTCCTGCTGGCCGGTGACCTCGCCACCGCAGGCGTCCCCGTCACCCTCCTCGAAAAGCGCCCCCACGAGATCAGCAACCTCTCCCGCGCCTTCGTCCTGCACGCCCGCACCCTGGAACAGCTCGACGCCCGGGGTCTGGCCGACGACGTCGAGGCGGCCGGCCGCACCCTCGACAGCCTTCGCCTCTTCACCCGCCTCGAAGTCGACCTCGCCGCCCTCCCCTCCCGCTTCAACCACCTGCTCGTCATCCCGCAGTACGAGGTCGAGAAGGCCCTGGAGCGGCGAGCCGTCGCGGCAGGCGTGGAGTTCCGGTACGGGTCCGAGGTGACCGGGCTGACCCAGGACGCGGACGGGGTCACCGTCGAGGTGAGCGGCCCCGGCGGGGAGGCTGAGACGCTGCGTGCCGCGTATGTCGTCGGCGCCGACGGGATGCGCAGCGTCGTCCGGAACGCCATCGGGTTGCCGTTCCCCGGCCGCTCCGTCATCCGGTCCATCGTGCTGGCGGACGTGAAGCTCGCCGAGGAGCCCGCGGTCGTGTTCACCGCCAGTGCCGACCGTGGCGTCTTCGCCTTCCTCGCGCCCTTCGGGGACGGGTACTACCGCGTCTTCGGCTGGCACTACGGCCGCGACGTGTCCGACAGTGAGCCCGTCGACCTCGACGAGATCAAGGAGATCGCCCGGATCGCCTTCGGCCGGGACTTCGGGATGCACGACCCCCGCTGGATGTCCCGCTTCCACAGTGACGAACGCCAGGCGCCCGCCTACCGCGTGGGCCGTGTCTTCCTCGCCGGGGACGCCGCGCACGTCCACAGCCCCGCCGGCGGGCAGGGTCTGAACACCGGCCTGCAGGACGCGGCCAACCTCAGCTGGAAGCTCGCCCAGGTCGTCCACGGCCACGCGGGTCCGGAACTCCTCGACACCTACCAGGCCGAGCGGCACCCTATCGGCCGGGCCGTGCTGCGCAGCAGTGGCGGCCTGGTCCGGCTCGGGATGGCCAAGCGCCCCTGGACCCTGGCGCTGCGGTCGGCGGTGACCGGTTTCCTCAAGGCCGTCGGCCCGGCCCGCCGCAAGATGGTCGGCCAGATCTCCGGTATCGGCTACCGGTACGCCGCGCCCCGAGGCGCCCACCGCCTCACCGGCACCCGCGTCCCGGACGTGGCCCTGGAGAGCGGCCGCCTCTACGAGGCCCTGCGCGGCGGACGGTTCGTGCTGATCACGCCGAAGACGTCCGCGTCGTACGAGGAGCAGGGCGCCGCCCGCAAGGACCGGCTCACGGTGGAGCACTGGGCGAGCGACCGGCGTACGGCAATGCTGGTGCGCCCCGACGGCTACGTGGCCTGGGCGGCCGACACCGCCGACCCCTCCGCCGCCCCCTCCGCGATCGAGACGGCCCTCGCCGCACACGTCGGCTGAGCCGTCCCCGAGGAGCGGGGGCGCTACGTGTCCGCCGATTCCGTCGAGAGCAGCAACTCCCGCAACAGGTCGGCCAGTTGGCCGGCCTGTTCGGTGTGCAGGGCGGACAGGGCCTCGGTCTGGACGGCGAGGCCCGCGCCGACGGCCCGGTCGACAAGGTCCAGCCCCGTGTCGGTGAGGGTCACCTGGAGGCCCCGACGGTCGTGCGGGTCGGGGGAGCGGCGCAGCAGTCCGGCCCGTTCCAGTTTGTCGAGGCGGCCGGTCATCCCGCCGGTGGTGAGCATGAGCGTCGCCGACAGCTGGCGGGGTGAGAGGGCGTAGGGCTCGCCGGAGCGGCGCAGGGTGGCCAGGACGTCGAACTCGCCGCGGGAGATGCCGAGGGTGGCGTACGCCTTGTTCATACGGTCGCCCATCGCGCGCGAGAGCCGGTAGACCCGGCCGAAGACCTCCATGGCGGCGGTGTCGAGGTCGGGCCGCACGGTGGCCCACTGCTCGATGATCGCGTCGACCGGGTCCTTGCGCTGTGCACTCATGCGATGAGTATCCGTTGTCCGCAGGGTTCCGGTCACGGGTTCCGGTCACCCGCAAGAAAGTAACTTGACTGTAAGTTGCTTAGAGCTAAGCTAATTACCGTCAAGCTACCTTCTGGGAAGGGTGCCGGTCATGAAGCGGCCCACGACCGTTCTGCTCACCGCCCTCGCCCCCGTCTCCTGGGGCACCACGTACGCCGTCACCACCGAGCTCCTGCCGGCCGACCGCCCTCTGTTCACCGGCCTCATGCGTGCCCTGCCCGCCGGGCTGGTCCTGCTGGCGATCGCCCGGGTACTGCCGCGCGGTGTCTGGTGGGGCAAGGCGGCGGTGCTGGGGGCGCTGAACATCGGCGCCTTCTTCCCGCTGCTGTTCCTGTCGGCGTACCGGATGCCGGGCGGTATGGCGGCGGTCGTCGGGTCGGTCGGGCCGCTGTTCGTCGTGGGGCTCTCGGCGCTGCTGCTGGGACAGCGGCCGACGGCCCGCAGCGTGCTCACCGGATTCGTCGCCGCCTCCGGGGTGAGCCTGGTCGTGCTGAAGGCGGCCGGCGCGCTCGACCCCGTCGGGGTGCTGGCCGCCCTCGCCTCGACCGCCTCGATGTCGACCGGCACCGTACTGACCAAGCGGTGGGGCCGCCCGGACGGCGTGGGCCCGCTGGCGCTCACCGCCTGGCAGCTCACCGCGGGCGGTCTGCTCATCGCCCCGCTCGCCCTCCTCGTCGAGGGCGCGCCGCCCGCGCTGGACGGCCGGGCGATCGGCGGCTACCTCTACCTGGCGCTGGCGAACACGGCGGTCGCGTACTGGCTCTGGTTCCGCGGCATCGGCCGGCTCACCGCCACCCAGGTCACCTTCCTCGGCCCGCTGTCCCCCCTGACCGCCGCCGTGGTCGGCTGGGCGGCGCTCGGGCAGGCCCTCACACCGGTGCAGCTGGCGGGCATGGCGCTGGCCTTCGGGGCGACGGTGGCGGGACAGCTCGGGGAGTCGGGGCCGCGCCCACCCGCTCGATCGTTCAGCCTCACCGAAGGACGTACCCGAAAGGACTCGAAGGGCCTGACGGGCCTGACGGGTCCGGCGCTGCGACGGTAGACGACGAGCCGCGCGGGTGCTGGCACGCGAACGGGGGCGTCCGGTTCGGCACCGGACGCCCCCGTCGTCGTACTAGCGGCTACTAGCGGCTACTGCCGGCCACCACCGGCTCCTACTCGGCCGCCGCGTCCGCGGCCTGCGCCTTCAACGCGCGTTCCACGCCCGCGCGGGACTCGGAGATCAGCCGCCGCAGGGCCGCGCTGGGCTCCGCGGAGGCCAGCCACTCGTCCGTCAGGCGCAGGGTGTCCTGCGAGACCTGGAGCGACGGGTAGAGGCCGACCGCGATCTGCTGGGCGATCTCGTGCGAGCGGTCCTCCCAGATGTCCTTGACCACGGTGAAGAACGTCTCCGTGTACGGGGCGAGCAGCTCACGCTGGTCGGTCTGGACGAAGCCGCCGATGACCGCCTCCTGGACGGCGTTCGGCAGCTTGTCGGACTCGACGACCGACGCCCACGCCTCCGCCTTGGCCTCCTCGGTCGGACGGGCGGCCCGGGCGGTGGCCGCGTGCCGCTCACCGGCGGCGGTCTTGTCCCGCTCGTACTCGCCGGTGATCTCCGCCTCGTCGTAGCGCCCCACGGCGGCCAGGCGCTGCACGAACGACCAGCGCAGCTCGGTGTCGACGGCCAGGCCCTCGATCGTCTGCGTGCCCTCCAGCAGCGCGTCCAGCAGATCGAGCTGCTCCGGGGTCCGCGCGGTCGCGGCGAACGCGCGTGCCCACGCCAGCTGGTGGTCGCTGCCCGGCGCCGCCGCGCGCAGGTGCGCCAGCGTGGCGTCCGTCCAGCGGGTCAGCAGGGCCTCGCGGGCGCTCGGGTCGGCGTACAGCTCGATCGCCAGCTTCACCTGGCGGTGCAGCGACTGCACGACGCCGATGTCGGACTCCTTGCCGATGCCGGACAGCACCAGGGACAGGTAGTCGCGGGTCGGCAGCTCGGCGTCCCGGGTCATGTCCCACGCCGACGCCCAGCACAGCGCGCGGGGCAGGGACGACTCGAAGTCGCCGAGGTGCTCGGTGACGAAGGCGAGGGACCGCTCGTCGAGGCGGACCTTCGCGTACGACAGGTCGTCGTCGTTCAGCAGCACCACGGCCGCCCTGCGCTTGCCCACCAGCTGGGGTACGGCGGTCAGTTCGCCGTCCACGTCCAGCTCGACGCGCTCGTCCCGGACCAGCTTGCCGCTGTCCTCGTCGAGCTCGTAGAGGCCGACGGCGATGCGGTGCGGGCGCAGCGTGGGCTCGCCCTTCGCGCCCGTCGGCAGGGCCGGGGCCTCCTGGCGGATCGCGAAGGACGTGATGACACCGTCGGCGTCCGTCTCGATCTCGGGCCGCAGGATGTTGATACCGGCGGTCTGGAGCCACTTCTGCGACCAGGTCCCCAGGTCACGGCCGGAGGTCTCCTCCAGCGCGCCCAGCAGGTCGGACAGACGGGTGTTGCCGTACGCGTGCGCCTTGAAATACGCCTGCACGCCCGCGAAGAACTCGTCCGAGCCGACGTACGCGACGAGCTGCTTCAGTACGGAGGCGCCCTTGGCGTACGTGATGCCGTCGAAGTTGACGAGCACGTCGTCGAGGTCGTTGATCTCGGCCATGATCGGGTGCGTGGACGGCAGTTGGTCCTGGCGGTACGCCCACGTCTTCATGGAGTTAGCGAAGGTGGTCCAGGAGTGCGGCCAGCGGCTCCCCGGCGCGTGCGCCTGGCAGGCGATGGAGGTGTAGGTGGCGAACGACTCGTTCAGCCACAGGTCGTTCCACCACTCCATGGTGACCAGGTCGCCGAACCACATGTGGGCCAGCTCGTGCAGGATCGTCTCGGCGCGCATCTCGTAGGCGGCGTCCGTCACCTTGGACCGGAACACGTACTGGTCGCGGATGGTGACCGCGCCCGCGTTCTCCATCGCGCCCGCGTTGAACTCCGGCACGAACAGCTGGTCGTACTTCTTGAACGGGTACGGGTAGTCGAACTTCTCCTGGAACCAGTCGAAGCCCTGCCGGGTCACCTCGAAGATGGCGTCCGAGTCGAGGTGCTCGGCGAGCGAGGGACGGCAGTAGATGCCGAGCGGGACCGACTGGCCGTCCTTCTCGTACACGCTGTGCACCGAGTGGTACGGGCCGACGATCAGCGCGGTGATGTACGACGAGATCCGCGGCGTCGGCTCGAACTCCCAGACGCTGTCCTTCGGTTCGGGCGTCGGCGAGTTGGAGATGACCGTCCAGCCGTCCGGCGCCTTCACGGTGAACTGGAAGGTGGCCTTGAGGTCGGGCTGCTCGAAGCTCGCGAAGACGCGGCGGGCGTCCGGCACCTCGAACTGGGTGTACAGGTAGGCCTGGTTGTCGACGGGGTCGACGAACCGGTGCAGGCCCTCCCCGGTGTTGGTGTACGCGCAGTCGGCGACGACCCGCAGGATGTTGCGGCCCTCCAGCAGACCGGGCAGCGCGATCCGGGAGTCCGCGAAGAGCTCGGCGGGGTCGAGCGCGTCGCCGTTGAGAGCGACCTCGTGGACGGTCGGGGCGACCAGGTCGATGAAGGACTCCGTGCCGGATTCGGCGACGTCGAAGCGCACCGTGGTCACGGACCTGTAAGTGCCGCCCTCCTGCGCGCCGGAGAGGTCGAGATCGATCTCGTACGAGTCAACGGTGAGCAGCTTCGCCCGCTGCTGCGCCTCTTCGCGAGTCAGGTTTGTGCCAGGCACGCGGTCATCTCCTCGTTATGTGTGGGTTGCGCCATCCTTCCACGAAGCGGGCTCCGTTTGGAGTGGCCGACCTTTGCCTACCCTTGGTAGCATCGAGGGTATGAAGATCAGTGTGAGCCTGCCACAGGAGGATGTCGCCTTCGTCGACGAGTACGCGGCCAGAACCGAGGCCGAGTCCCGGTCCGCCGTGATACACGCCGCGATCGAGCTGCTGCGCGCGGCTCAGTTGGAGGCGGAGTACACGGAGGCGTTCGCCGAGTGGGACGGCAGCGGCGACGCCGAGTTCTGGGACGGGCTCACGGGAGACGGACTGACTGATGAAGCGCGGTGACATCTACCTCGTCGACTACGAACCCACCCGGGGCGCCGAGGCGAACAAGGCGCGCCCCTCGGTGATCGTGTCCAACGACGGCGCCAACCAGTCGGTCGAGCGCCACGGCCGGGGTGTTGTCACGGTGGTGCCGCTGACGTCCAACACGACGCGGGTCCTCACCTTCCAGGTGTTCCTCAGCGCGGGCGAGTGTCACCTGCCGAAGGACTCCAAGGCGCAGTGCGAGCAGGTGAGGGCCGTCGCCGCGGAGCGGTTGCTGCGGCGGCTCGGCTCGCTCCCGCGCCAGCGGATGGCCGAGATCGACTTGGCGCTCCGGCGTCACCTGGCTCTCTGAGAACCCGGAGGGCGGCCACGAGCCCGCGAGCTGGTGGCCGCCCCCCCCCAGGACAGCGAGGCGTCAGCCCTTCAGCTCCGCCGCCACCAGCTCCGCGATCTGCACCGCGTTCAGCGCGGCGCCCTTGCGGAGGTTGTCGTTGGAGAGGAACAGGGCGAGGCCGTTGTCGACGGTCTCGTCCCGGCGGATGCGGCCGACGTACGACGGGTCCTGGCCGGCCGCCTGGAGCGGGTTGGGGACCTCGGTGAGGGCGACGCCGGGCGCACCGCCGAGCAGCTCCTTCGCGCGCTCCACGCTGATCGGGCGGGCGAAGCGGGCGTTGACCTGGAGGGAGTGACCCGTGAAGACCGGGACGCGGACGCAGGTGCCGGAGACCTTCAGCTCGGGGATCTCCAGGATCTTGCGGGACTCGTGGCGGAGCTTCTGCTCCTCGTCGGTCTCGTGCAGCCCGTCGTCGACGATCGAACCGGCCAGCGGCAGCACGTTGTACGCGATCGGGGCGACGTACTTGTTCGGCGCGGGGAACTCCGCCGCCGATCCGTCGTGCGTGAGCTTCGGCGCGTCCTCGCCGACCTTCTTGACCTGCTCGAACAGCTCGTCCACGCCGGCCAGACCGGAGCCGGAGACCGCCTGGTAGGTGGCCACGACCAACGCTTCGAGGCCCGCCTCGGCGTGCAGCGGCCGCAGGACCGGCATCGCGGCCATCGTCGTGCAGTTCGGGTTGGCGATGATGCCCTTGGGGCGGTTGGCGATCGCGTGCGGGTTCACCTCGGCCACCACGAGGGGTACGTCCGGGTCGCGGCGCCACGCGGAGGAGTTGTCGATCACGACCGCGCCCTGCGAGGCCACCTTCTCGGCCAGCGCCTTCGAGGTCGAGCCGCCCGCCGAGAACAGCACGATGTCCAGGCCGGTGTAGTCGGCGGTGGTCGCGTCCTCCACGGTCACGCCGTCCAGGACCGTTCCCGCCGAGCGGGCCGAGGCGAACAGCCGCAGCTCGGTCACGGTGAAGTCACGCTCCGTGAGAATCCTGCGCATGACCGTACCGACCTGACCGGTGGCTCCGACGATTCCGACCCTCACGGCGACTCCCTGTGTCTGTCTTTGCGTGCGTGTTGCCTGGCCGAGGCTTTTCCATGATGCGGCCGACAAGGGTCCACCTGTCCAGTTCTTTGGCCGCCATGCCCGAGGGCTGGGACACCCTGGGACGGCCCACGGTTGCGGAACTCCCGTCCACACCCCCACTGAGCTGCAGGAATTCGCCCTACGACCGCTTCGGGCCGCAAGCTGTGCGGCTTCCCCCGACGGTGTGACGTACACCTCTGAAGACACCTCTGAAGGATTTCCCGCGGTTCCGCCGAACGTTTCCGCGCGCCACGGCGTCGTAGAGGAAACGCGGTGAGGGGAGGGGTGTCTGTGCTGCGCGGAAGGGCCCGTCGCGCGCCGGGGGACGAACACGACGATCCCCTGGACGCGGCTCAGGAACGCCGGGTGCGAGCGGTGCTCGCCCTGGGCGGGGTGCCGCAGGCGGACCTGCCGGACGGGGTGCAGCAGGTCCGCCTGAGGTTGCTGGAGCGCGTGGCGCGCGGCTACGAGGCGCCGCGTGACGTGTCCGCGTGGGCGGCGGTCGTCGCCTCCAACCTGGCCATGGACTGGCACCGGGCCAAGCGCCGCCAGGAGCGCATCGGCGAGCGCCTGGCCTCCCTGCGCCAGCTGGAACACCCCTCCGGCGAGGACACCAGCGTGCTCTCCCTCGCCATCGCCCAGGGCCTGGACGAGCTGCCCGACGCCCTGCGCCAGGTCGTCGTCCTGCGTTTCTACGCCGACCTGCCGGTGCGCGGGATCGCCACGGAACTCGGCATCCCGGAGGGCACGGTCAAGAGCAGGCTGCACACGGCGGTCCGGGCCCTGCGCGCCCGTCTGCACGAGGACGAGGTGGTGTGACATGACCGCCGAACACGACGGCTCCGCCGAACACGACGGCTCCGCCGAACACGACGGCTCCGCCGAACACGACGGCTCCGCCGAACACGACGGACGCGCCGACATGGACGCGCTGATGGCCGCGATCACCGAGGAGTCGCTGTCCGACGCCGACCGCGCGGACGCGGCCTTCATGGCCGAACACCGTGCCGCCGAGTCCGATCTCGCGCTGCTGCGCGAGCAGTTGGGGCTCATCGGCCACGCCCTCGGCGAGCCCTCGGAGGGTGCGAGGACCGTTCCGCGACGTCCGTCACGGCCCCGCCGCCGGGCCTTCAGGGTTGCCTTCGGCGCCCTCGCGGTGGCCGCCGTCGCGGTCGTGCTGTCGGGCATGGGCTGGCTGCTGAGCCAGGCCGGGAACGGCATCGATGCCGCGTCGGACAGCGACGGCAGCGCGGCCTCCAGGGACGACAGCGCGGCCTCCAAGCAGGAGTCCGGCGTCCGCTTCGGCAGCCCCCGGTACCTGGCCTGCGCCCGCACGGTCGTCGAGGGCACGGTCACCCGCCTCGAACAGCTCCCCGGCGCCGAACAGCTGCGCGTCACCGTGCACGTGACCCGCTACTACAAGCCGGAGCGGGGAGAGGACCGGCTCACCTTCGTGATCGGCCGGTACGACGTCACCGACCTGCACAAGGGCGACCAGGTCCTGCTCGGCGTCCCCCGCGACGCCGCCACGCCCGACCACTGGGCCGTCGGCGAGCAGGAGGTCGCCCGCGAACGGGCCTGGATCACCGCCTCGCTGCCCGAGTCCCGCACCCTGACCTGCGCATGAGACAAGGGCGGGCGCCCGTCATGACGACGAACGCCCGCCCCTCGGTCGTACCGGATCGGTTACGGCGTGACCTTCTCGATCTTCACGTTGCCGGTGCCCGCGACCGTGCCCCGGGCGTTCACCAGCTGGACCTGGCCGAAGAACTCACGGCCCTGAGGCGCGGCCGCGGCGGCGACGACGCTGCCGGAGACCGTCGCCGAGTCGCCCGTGCCGAGCTTCACCGGCGTCGACCCGTCGACGGTGACGGTACCGAGGGCGGCGGAGAAGAACACGTCCTGGTAGTCGTACGCGGTGGACCCGGTCGGGACCGAGTAGCCGATGACCTCGATGGTGTACGTGCCGGCGGCCGGGGTGGGAACCGAGACCGCCTCCTCCGAGTCACCGTCGGCGGAGCTGCCCACCTCGGTGCCGTCCGCGTCCCGCACGACCAGGTCGAGGTCGGCCGCCGGGTCGGAGACGTTGCCGATGGCGACGTCCAGGGACGCGGCGCCCGCGGGCACCTCGACCGTGGTGGTCTGCGTCTCGCCCGTGGCGATCGTCGGACGGGCCGACTTGGCGGAGCCGAGCGGACCGCCCACCAGCTTGCCGTCGATCGCGGCGAAGCCGTTCGTCACCTTCCAGGAGGCGGTGGCCGGGGTGCCGACCTTCGCCTCGGGGACGGTCACGACCTCCGGGTCGAAGACCGCGCCGAGAACGGAGACGTCCAGCTTGTAGGGGTTGTCGAGCAGCGGCGACGTACGGCGCGACTCGACCTCGATCTCCCAGACGCCCGGCACCGGGTCGGCGTACGCACGCACGTCCGGCTTGCAGCCGTTGCCGTCGAGGTAGTTGTTGTAGCAGTACGGGGTGCTGGTGTTGTCGACCGGGACGCCGTACGGGTGGATGGCGATGAACCGGGTCTGGCTCGTGCCCTTCAGCCCGCCGATCGCGACCTCCAGCGACTTGGCGCCCTCGGGCACGGTCACGAAGTACGACTGGCTGCTGTTGCGCTGCACGGAACCCGACGCCGCGTAGGTGTACTTCAGCGGCTGCGAGACCACGACCGTGGACAGCACCTGCTGGTCGACGCCCTCGGTTTTCGGGTCGTCGACCTCCAGGATCGCGCTCTTGAGGCCCGCGGACTTCGGGGCGGCCTGCACCTTCACGGTCACCGGCTGGTTCAGCGGCAGCTTCACCTCGTCCGAGCCGACGATCCGGAACGTCTTCGACGCGTTGTTCTCGAAGTACAGCTCGTGCCGGATCGCCTTGTCGGCGCCGGACGTACGGGTGATGGTGACGTCGTACGTCTTCTTCTGGCCGGCCTTGAGGCCGCCCTCACGGTCGTAGAGGCCGGTGCCGAAGCCCGGCGTCTTGAGGAACTGGTCGATCGCGGTGTCGACCGGCGCCTTGACCGAGTAGGTGTGCGCGGTGGCGCCGGAGCGGATCGACTTCCAGGCGTCCACGATGTTGATGAGGCCGGCCCCCTCCTCGTACGCCTGCACACCCTTGATGTGGTCGGCGGTCGAGGTGAGCGCGGTGCGCAGGGTGGCCGGGGTCAGGTCGATGTTCTTGGCCTTGGCGGCGGACAGCAGCAGCGCGGACGCGCCCGCGGCCTGCGGGGACGCCATCGAGGTGCCCTGGAGCATCGAGTAGCCGGCCGGCAGGGTGTAGCCCGCCTCGGCGACCGGGCCGCCCGGCAGCCAGGTCTGGGTGGTGTTGATCGAGGCACCCGGCGCGGACAGGGTCGGCGTGAAGCCGCCGTCCTCACGCGGGCCGCGCGAGGAGAACGGCAGCAGCGCGTACTTCTTCTCCACGACCGAGCCGTAGTTGGCGGCCCAGGTCTCCTTGGAGATGGTCGCGCCGACCGAGATGACCTTGTCGGCCAGGCCCGGGTCGCCGATGGTGTTGGCGCCGGGACCGGAGTTGCCGGCCGAGATCACCAGCTGCACGCCGTAGGTGTCGATGAGGCGCGTGTACAACTCGGCGCGCGCGTTGTTGCCGTCGTTCAGCGCGGGCAGGCCGCCGATCGACATGTTCACGATGTCCACGCCACGGTTCGCGACGAGGTCGATCATGCCCTCGGTGAGTGCGACGTTGGTGCACCCGGGGCCGAACTCGCAGGCCCGGGACGAGACGATCTTCGCGCCCGGCGCGGCGCCGTCCATCGCGCCGCCGAACAGGCCGTTCGCGGCGGTGATGCCGGCCACGTGGGTGCCGTGTTCGCTGGAGATCATGCCGATGTTGACGTAGTCGGCCTTGGCGCCCGCGCCGTTGTAGACGACGTCCTTGCGGATCTCGATGACGAAGGGGATGCGCTCGGCGACGTCGGTCGCCGGGTCGTCGGTGCCGAAGTAGCCGATCCGGTAGCCGTCCTTGTACGGCTTCATCGGCTGCTCGTCGGTGAAGTCGTGGTCGTCGTCGAGGTCGACCCGCACGGTGCCGGCCGCGGCGTCGTACAGCACGCCCCAGACGTCGGTCTTGTCGCCGTCACGGTTGACGTCGCCGGCCTGGTCGCCGCCGGCGGTCGCGGACTCGTAGAAGTAGTTGAACTTGTACGAGCCGGCAGGGGCCTTGAACGTCTCGGCGACGCCCGTGTCGGCCGGGGTCGCGGAGAACGCCGGGCCGGCCACCGAGGTGAGCATCCGGCGCCACGAGCCGTCGCCGTCGGAGACCGGGTCGGTCGAGGTCACCCAGTCGACGATCTTCCGCTCACCGGTGGTGGTCTTCTGCAGTGCCGGGTGGGCGAGGTCCACGCCCGAGTCGAGGATGCCGATGGTGACGCCCCGGCCGTCCGCCTTCGGGTTGTTCTCCACGAAGTCGACGGCGCCCGTCTCGAACGACGGGTTGTACGGGTTCTCGGCGGGGGTCTTCCTGTTCGGCGCCGGGTAGGAGGCCGTGCCCTTGGTGGCGGCGCCCTTGACGGTGTCCGCGGCCGGCGACGGGTCGTCCAGCGGGATCTCCTGCCGCAGGTCGATGCCGTGCACGGCGGTGAGCTTCGCGGCGGCGGCGATGGCCGCGTCCGCCCTGCCGGTGGGGACGGTGGCCCGCACATAGCCGAGCTTGTCGTAGGTCTTGCCGACCAGGCCGCCCTGGACCGCGTCGAGTTGCTGTGCGACCTGCTCGGTCTGCCCGGGCGCGGTCGCGATCATCATCGTGACGCTCTTGTCGCCCTCGGCCTTGGCCTCGGCCAGCGCGTCGGCGTCGTCGGAGCCGAGCTTGTCGTGGGCGGACTTCACACCCGGGTCGGCGGCGACGGGTGCTTCGTCGGCGGCGAGGGCCATGGGTATCGGCCCGGCGGAACAGAGCGCGGCCACCAGTCCGGCGGCCACGGCGATACGGGCCACGCGTCTCGCGCCGGATATCGGATCGCGCTGGGGGGTGAGGGTCATCGGCATCCCTTGTAGGTAAAGGAACGAACGGTGTGCGACCAGGCCCGATCGGTCCTGGCCGCCGAGGTCCGGATTGCGATCCCGGACGATCGCACAGCTTTACCCATGGGAAGGATGTTTAGGGAGAGTTGACCGAAACGATATGGGCACATGGGGAAAACCCCCTATGCGCTATGCGGAGATGAGCCCCGAATGGGGCAAGTCGCCCAAGTGGCGCCCCGGTTCGGGATAACGTCCGTAGGTGCGGAAGAAGCTGCGGGTGGCGGCCTACGCCATATGCGTGCGTGACGGACAGCTCCTGCTCTCCCGGTCCCCGGCGCCCGACGGCGGCCCGCCCGAGTGGGTTCTGCCCGGCGGGGGGATGGAGCACGGCGAGGATCCCCATGACACGGTCGTGCGGGAGGTGGCCGAGGAGACCGGGTACCGCATCGAGGTCACCGGCCTGCTCGGTGTGCACTCCAGTCACCACGTCCTCCCCGGCCGTTTCGGGAGCGATGTCGACCACCACGGGGTACGGCTCGTCTACGAGGGCCGGATCACCGGTGGCGAGCTCCGGTACGAGATCGGCGGCTCCACCGACATGGCCGCCTGGCACGACCTGGACGCCGTGCCGGGCCTGAACCTGGTGAGCATGGTCGACCTCGGGCTGCGGCTGTGGCGGGAACGGCCGGCCGCCGGGCACCTCGCGCCGGCACCGGTCGAACCGGCACCGGTCGAACCGGCACCGGTCGAACCGGCACCGGTCGAACCGTCACCGGTCGGACCCGCTCCCGTCGAACCCCCTCCGGAAACAGCTCCCCTACCCGGAAAGATGAACACGGAGTAGCCGTCCCCGGGCCGTCCGGAGAGCAGTCGAGGACGCGCCGGGTAGTCCAAGATCCACGTACGGCGATCGGCGCTGCGCGTTGCTGTCTCGTTCACGCGCAGGTCACACCCGGTGCCAACGATCGGTAGTGAGCGGGATGTTCGCGACAGCGACCGCCCGCGACCACTGCCGACGCGTTCGCACTCGGGGAGATCGCGCCATGTCGCGCATACGCTCTGTCGCCGGTCCCGCACTGGGGACCAATCGCCGTACCGTCCTCGCCGCCACCGCGGCGGTCACCCTCTCCGCGGGCGTCGGCTACGCCCTGCGGCCCACCGACAGCCAGGCCGCCCCCGCCGCGGACACCGCAGCCGCCCAGGCGCCCGTGGCCCAGTCGCGCAAGGCCCCGGCCGCACCCCTGGCCCCCTACACCCGCGGCACCACCCTCTCCTCGGTCGCCGCCCCGCGCACCAGCTCCGGCTACCGCCGCCTCGGCGACGGCCCCGGCTGGAGCCGCACGGTCCGCGGCGAACTCGCGGCGCCCAAGTCCGGCCGCGCCGGCCGCCGTACCGCGCTGGCCTCCTTCGTGCAGATCACCGACCTCCACCTGATCGACGTTCAGCACCCGATGCGGCTGGAGTACCTGCGCTCCACAGACGCGCACGCCTGGCGACCGCACGAGGCGCTCACCGTGCCCGGCGCCATCTCGCTCGTGGAGCGGATCAACGCGCTGCGGGGCGCGCCAGTCACCGGCTCCCCGCTGCACTTCGCCATGACCACCGGCGACAACACCGACAACAACGCCGGAACCGAGCTCGACTGGTTCCTGACGATCATGAGCGGCGGCCGGATCACCGCCAACTCCGGCGACCCGCGCCACTACGAGGGCGTGCAGAACAGCGGCCTCAAGCAGTACTGGCAGCCCGACTCCACCGTGCGCGACACCGACAAGCAGCTCGGCTTCCCGCAGCTCCAGGGCTATCTGACCGCCGCCCTGCGGGAGTTGAACAGCCCGGGCCTCAACCTGCCCTGGTACTCCACGGTCGGCAACCACGACTCCATGCCGCTCGGCTGCTACGGCCACGGTGACTCCTGGCTCGCCGAGTACGCGGTCGGCGGCAGGAAGCTGATGAGCGTGTCCGCGTCCGAGGCGAGCAAGCTCCAGGACGCCATCAAGAACGCCAGGGACCCCAAGGGGACCGCGTTCCGCGACTTCCTCAAGGCCCACTCCCGCGACATGCGCTCGGTCACGCCCGACGAGAGCCGCGCCCCCTTCACCCCCACCGAGTACCTCAAGGCCCACCTCGACCCGGCCCACCGCGGTCTGGGCCCGGTCGGCCACGGCTACTCCACCGCCAACCTCGACGCGGGCACCCAGTACTACAGCTTCCGGATCGCCGACGACGTCATCGGCATCAGCCTCGACACCACCGACGCGGGCGGCCACTACGAGGGGTCCATCGGGACGGCCCAGCTGAGATGGCTGGAGATGACCCTGCGGGAGAACAAGGACTCGTACGCGGTCCTCTTCAGCCACCACACCAGCAAGACGATGACCAACACCCGCACCGACCCGGCCCGCCCCGGCGAGCGGCGGCACAACGGCCAGGAGGTCATCTCCCTCCTCGGCCGCCACGCCAACGTCCTGGCCTGGGTGAACGGTCATATCCACCGCAACGACATCACCCCGCACTCGGCATCCAACGGCCGCTCCTTCTGGGAGATCTCCACCGCCTCCCACGTCGACTACCCCCAGCTGGCCCGGGTCATCGAGCTGGCGGACAACAAGGACGGCACGCTCTCGATCTTCACCACCTGCGTCGAGTCCTCGGCCCCGCACCGCACGGACTTCTCCGACCTCTCCCAGACCGGCCTGGCGGCCCTCTACCGCGAGCTGTCCTTCAACGCGCCCGGCGCCAACATGAACCTCGGCGGCGACGCGCAGGACCGGAACACGGAGCTGGTACTGAAGAAGGGCTGAAACCAGCCACGCTCAACGGTGAGCGGTTCGAGAAGGGGGAGGACATGACCGTACGAGCTGACGTCCGTAGGCCGTGAAGCCCGTTCTCCGCAGGTGGTAGCAGGACCGCGACATGCGGAGGGGCCCGCCGGATCACGCGATCCCGCGCGGGCCCCTCCGCCCCCCTCCTGGCCCCGCCCCGGGCCGTCATTGCCGGGGCAGCACCACGACATACGCGGCGGGATCGCGGTCGCCGGCCGCCATGAGGGCCGTACGGACCACCGCCGCCTGCTGTTCCATCGTGTCCCGGAGCTTCTTCGGGGTGATGTGGACGACCGTGATGCCGAGCCGCTCCAGGTGCTCGCGCTTGCGGGTGTATTCGGAGCACTGTGCGTCGGCCTTGTCCTGCCCGTTGTCCTGCCCGCGGTCCTGGCGGGGGGCTCGGGTGTCGAGTTCGACCGCGACCGCCTGCTCCGGCCAGTACGCGTCCAGGCCGCCCAGGTTCGGGCCGCCGGGGAGGCGCAGGTCCACGTTCCACACCGGGTCGGGCAGACCGTACTCGTCGACCATCCGGTACAGCCGCTCCTCGGCGATCGCCCGGCCCTCCGCGAGGAGGGAGTCCACCGCGTCCACCACGTGCGGGCGGCTCAGCAGCTTGGCGTCGTTCAACGCCCGTACCACCGACGCCGGTTCGCAGTGCCGGCCGCGTACCGCCTCGGTCAGCAGGTGGCGTACGGCACCCGCGTCCGCCAGTTCGGCCACCGCGTCGGCCAGGGCGCGCGGGACCGGGGCGACCGGCAGGCCCGTCACCGGCTCGGGCGTGGGGAGCGCCCCCGTGCGGACGATCCGCGCGCAGCCCGTCGAGCGCAGCCGGCGCAGCCGGGGGACCAGGACGTCGATCCGGTCCAGGGAGGGCAGCGGCGGGGTCGAGCCGAAGCCGTGCAGGGTGAGCGCCGCCAGGCCGGTGATCATCGCGTCCGCGTACATCGGGCGGTACGGGGCGCCCGCGCCGGGCTGCGCCGGGACCCCGGTCGTCTGCTCCCGGGCCGCGTACGACAGCACCGCGTGCAGCCGCTCCTCGCTGCTCGGCGGACCGGGGTGGAGCAGGAAGACCCCCGGGAGGATCTGCTGCCAGGGGCCGCCGGGACGGCACCGCTCGCTCGTCTCCGCGGACGAGACGCCGTGCGAGCGGAGATGGGCGGCCGTCAGCACCCGGCGGTGCGCCTCGGCGAGGTGCCGGAGGGGGCGTGGGGAGAGCGGGGGGACCGGGGTGTTGTGGTTCATGACCGGCAGGTTCCCGCCATCCGACCGGCTTTTAACCGCTGTTACATGTTCGTCGACAAATACGGACAAGGCCGCACTAAAGGACGCATGTTCGGATGCCGAGTAGGCGTAGAAAACCCCTGGTCCGTTCGGTTGCGTCCCAGGGGTTACGGCGTCTATTGGCTGAATTCCGTAACGGTGACGGCAGGCTTAGGTTTTGGCCAAGGCTACGGCCGGCTCGCGGCCGCCGCCTCCGCGTCGCACGCCTGTCCCCGCAACGCCCGTGCCAGGTCGTCCCGTGCCTCCAGCACCAGCCGGCGCAGGGCGGGCGCTGCCTCCTCGTGCGCCGCGAGCCAGGCGTCCGTCGCGTCCAGCGTCTCCTGCGAGTCCTGGAGGGAGGGGAACAGGCCCTGGACCACGTGCATCGCGATCTGGATCGACCGCTCCCGCCACACCCGCTCGATCACACCGAAGTACTTCTCCGCGTACGGCGCGAGCAGCTCCCGCTGCGAGGGCCGGTCGAAGCCCGCGATCGTGGCCTCCACCAGCGCGTTCGACAGGGCGTCGGACTCCACCACCTGCGCCCACGCCTGCGCCTTGACCGCCGCCGAGGGGCGGGCGGCGAGGCAGCGGACCTGGTGACGCCTGCCGGACGCCGTGTCGTCACGGGCCAGTTCGGCGGCCAGCGCGCTCTCGTCGGCGACGCCGCGGGCCGCGAGCGGCTCCAGGAACGCCCACCGCAGCTCCTGGTCGACCTCCAGCCCCGCGATCACCGACGTGCCGTCCAGCAGACCCCGCAGCAGGTCGAAGCCGCCGCGCCCCTCGGCGGTACGCGCGAAGAACCGCGCCCACGCCAGCTGGTGCTCGCTGCCCGGCTCGGCACGGGACAGCTCCCGCTCGGCGCCCTCGGCGAGCAGCGCGGCGCCCCGCGCACGCCACCCGGGAGCCGCGTAGTGGACGATCGCCGACTCGGCCCACGCGTGCAGCATCTGCAGCACGCCGATGTCGGACTCGCGCCCCCCGAACCGCAGCACCAGGTCCACGAAGTCCCGCGCCGGCAGCAGCGCGTCCCTGGTCATGTTCCACAGCGCGGACCAGCACAGGGCCCGGGCGAGCGGATCGGTGAGGTCACCCAGGTACGCCTTCAGGGTCTCCAGCGAGGTCGAGTCGAAGCGGATCTTGCAGTAGGTGAGGTCGTCGTCGTTGACCAGCACCAGCTCGGGGGCCTCGGCGCCGGCCAGCTCGGACACGACCGTACGCGGGCCGTCGACGTCCGCCTCGGCACGGGCGTACCGCTCCAGCGCGCCGGACGCGGACCGCCGGTACAGGCCCACCGCCACCCGGTGCGGGCGCAGCTCGGGGTGCGACTCGGCGGCCTCCTGCACCACCGCCAGCTCGTCGACCCGTCCCTCGGGGCTCAACAACACCTGCGGGGTGAGCGAGTTGACGCCCGCCGTCTGCAGCCACGCCCGCGACCACGCGCCCATGTCCCGGCCGCTGGTCTCCTCGAGGACCGACAGCAGATCGCCGAGCCTGGTGTTGCCGTACGCGTGCCGCTTGAAGTAGCGCCGCGCGCCCTCCAGGAACGCGTCCTGGCCGACGTACGCCACCAGCTGCTTCAGCACGCTGGCACCTTTCGCGTACGTGATGCCGTCGAAGTTCAGCTTGGCGTCCTGGAGGTCGCGGATGTCGGCTGTGATCGGATGCGTGGACGGCAGCTGGTCGGCGCGGTAGGCCCAGGCTTTGCGGCGGTTGGCGAAGGTGATCCAGCCGTCCTCGAAGCGGGTCGAGCCGACCAGGGCGAAGGCGCCCATGAAGTCGGCGAAGGACTCCTTGAGCCACAGGTCGTCCCACCACTCCATGGTGACCAGGTCGCCGAACCACATGTGCGCCATCTCGTGCAGGATCACGTTCGCGCGGCCCTCGTAGGACGCCCGCGTCACCTTGCCCCGGAAGATGAACTCCTCCCGGAAGGTCACCAGACCGGGGTTCTCCATCGCGCCCAGGTTGTACTCGGGCACGAACGCCTGGTCGTACTTCCCGAAGGGGTACGGGTAGTCGACGTGGTCGTGGAAGAAGTCCAGGCCCTGCTTGGTCACCAGGAACACGTCGTCGGCGTCGAAGTGGGGGGCCAGGCCCTTGCGGCACAGTGCGCCGAGGGGGATCTCCAGCCGGCTGCCGTCATCGAGGACGCGCTCGTAGGTGTCCGTCACATAGTGGTACGGGCCCGCCACCACGCAGGTGATGTACGTCGAGATCGGCTTGGTCTGAGCGAACCGCCAGACCCCGTCGGCGAGTTCACCGACACCGTTGCCCCACACCGTCCACCCCTCGGGCGCCCGCACCTCGAAACGGAACGGGGCCTTCAGGTCCGGCTGCTCGAAGTTCGCGAAGACCCGGCGGGAGTCGGCCGGCTCGTACTGCGTGTAGAGGTAGACCTCGCCGTCCTCGGGGTCCACGAACCGGTGCAGGCCCTCACCGGTGCGGGAGTAGGCGCACCGGGCGTCGACGACCAGCTCGTTGTCGGCGGCGAGGTCCTCCAGGAGGATCCGGGAGCCGTCGAAGACCTCGCTCGGGTCGAGGTCCTTGCCGTTCAGGGAGACGGCGGTCACATCCGGCGCGATCAGGTCCGCGAAGCTGGAGGCGCCCGGCTCGCCGCACCGGAAGCGGATCGTGGTGACCGAGCGGAAGGTCCGCGGGCCGTTCCCCGTCTCGTCACCGACCGCCGTACGGATGTCGAGGGACACGTCGTATCCGTCGACGGACAGCAGGGCGGCCCGCTCCCGGGCCTCGTCGCGGGACAGGTTCTCACCGGGCACGGATCGCACTCCCTCGGGTGTGTTTCAGTATGTGGACCGGGGCTGATCCTGCCATGTGCCTTCGACCCGTGGCAGCCGGGAATGGGGTGGGGCCCGGCCGGTGTTCCAGGTTGAGGTCAGCCATCACGCCATAGCGAGCCCCGCACTCCGAGGAGACCCATGTCCGAGACTGCTGCCTCCGCCAAGACCCCCGTCGACTTCTGGTTCGACCCGCTGTGCCCCTGGGCCTGGATGACCTCGCGCTGGGTGCTTGAAGTGGAGAAGGCCCGGGACATCGAGATCCGCTGGCACGTGATGAGCCTCGCCGTGCTGAACGAGGACCGGATCGACGAACTGCCCGAGGAGTACCGGGAGATGCTCGCGACCAAGGCGTGGAAGCCGATCCGGGTGGTGACCGCGGCCTGGCAGAAGCACGGCCAGGAGGTCGTCGGCCCGCTCTACACCGCCCTCGGCACCCGCATCCACAACGGCGGCGAGGGCCCGACCGTCGAGGCGATAGCGGCCGCCCTCGACGATGTCGGCCTGCCCGCCGACCTGATCGAGTACGCCGACCAGAAGGACTTCGAGTTCGACGCCCAGCTGCGCGCCTCCCACAAGGAGGGCATCGAGAAGGTCGGCCAGGAGGTCGGCACCCCGGTCATCGCGGTCCCCGGCCCCGACGGCGAGGAGATCGCGTTCTTCGGCCCGGTCGTCACCCCGACCCCTCAGGGCGACGCGGCCCTGCGCCTGTGGGACGGCACCCTCGCCGTCGCCTCGGTCCCCGGCTTCTACGAGATCAAGCGCACCCGCACCAAGGGCCCGGACTTCAGCAACCTGTAGGGGTCACTGCCCGGCCGCGGCAGCCTCCTCGCCGAACCTGTCGGGGAGGCTGCCGCGGTCGCTCTTGTTCATGTGGCGGTAGTACGTCAGACAGCCCTTGGCGGTGCACCGCCAGAGGTTGTCCACATGGTGACGGTCCCCCTTCTCCGCACGGATCGCGGCCTTCTCCTCGTCGGTGAGAAGCCGGAACTCCTGCATGGTGCGGCAGGTCGGGCAGTCCAGTGTGCGCGTCCCCATCACGTCCTCCTCGCGATCACCGCCAGGTCCGGGAAGTCGGTCACCACCGCGTCGACCCCCAGCCCGTAGTACAGCGCGTACTCGGCGAACGCGTCCCCGAAATCGCCGGTTCCGCCACCCCGCCGGAAGTCCGTCGGAAGTCCGTCGGCAGGAAGTCGGGTCGTTCACGTGCGCATCCGGCCCCGGGCCTCCGCCAGCCGGGCCAGATGCTCCTCGTAGCCCTTCGTGTAGTACGCGGCCCGGACCGGGTCCGGCTCGACGACCTCCGTCGGCCGGGTCCACGCCGCCGCGTCCAGCGCCACCCCGTGACGCTCGGCCGCCGCGAGTACCGCGCCCCGCGCGCCGACCTCGCCCTCGACGACCCGCAGCGGACGGCCGAGGACATCCGCCAGCAGCCGCATCCAGGCGGGGCTGCGGGTGCCGCCGCCGCACACCGCGAGCGAACCCGTCAGACCGGCCGCCGCCAGGCAGTGGCGGGCCGCGTAGCCGATACCCTCGCAGGTCGCCCGGACCAGGTCGCCGCGCGTCGACTCCAGACAGACACCGGTGAGCTCGGCCCGCAGATGCGGATCCACGAAGGGCGCCCGTTCGCCGGAGGGCGCGAAGTACGGCAGCACCCGCACCCCGTGCGCCCCGGGCGGGGTGTCGGCCAGCAGCCCGTCCACGTCCTCGTGCCGCACCCCGGTCGTCGACAGGACCCAGTCCAGCGCGGCCGTGCCCACCATCGCGGGCATCGCGCGCAGCCGGTGGCCGGGACGGTCGGTGGAGATGTACAGGCCGGCCGGTTCACCGGTCAGGTCCAGGTCGGTGGTGGCGACCAGCGCGGCCAGACAGGTGCCGACGATGAGCAGACCGTCCCCGGGCGCGGTGACTCCGGCGCCCAGCGCACAGGCCGGCAGGTCGTACGGCCCGTTGGCGATCCGGGTGCCCGGCGGGAGCCCCTCGCCGCGCGTCTCGGCCGTCGCGACCGGATCACTGACCGGCGCCAGCAGCCGGCGGCGGTGCGTCAGGCCCAGCAGCTCCACGACCCGGTTGTCGTACGAGCGGGTGCGCGGGTCGAGGAACGGCATCGACGCGTCCGACACGTCCGTCACGGCCCGAGCCGCCCCGGTCAGCCGCTGAAAGACCATGTCCTTGCAGTACACGGCCGCGGCGGCGGAGTCGAGGGACTTCGGCTCGTGCTGGTCCAGCCAGGCCAGCAGCGGGCCCGGACAGCCCGGGAACATGGCGCCTCCGGTGCGCCGGAACACCGTCTCGAAGGTCCCGTCGGCCAGCCACTGGTCGAGCAGTTCGTGCGCCCGTCCGTCCATCCAGGACGCCGCCGACCGCACCGGCCGGCCCGCCGCGTCGACCAGCCACACCCCGTCGCCCTGCCCGGTCAGCCCGGCCAGCTCGACCGGCTCCGGCACCCGGGCGGTCAGCTCGCCGAGGACGGCGACGACCGCCCCGTACACCTCGTCCATGTCCTGCTCGACACGGCCGCCGTGCAGGTCCAGGCCGACCGGGCGGGCCTCGACGGCCAGTTGGCGGCCGGTGTCGTCGAAGGCGGCGGCCTTCACCATGGACGTGCCCACATCGATACCGACATACATGCCGGCGCCTCCTCCACAGTCGTCCCGGATATCAGGTCAGGCAGTGCGCCAGCGGCTCGCCGCGCACCCAGCGGCCCACCTCTTCGGCCGCGATCCGGGCGGCCTTCTCGGCCACCGCCCGGCTCGCCCCGCCCAGGTGCGGGGTCAGCACCACACGGTCGGCGAGAGCCCGCAGCCGCGAGTCGCCCGGCAGCGGCTCCCGCGCGTACGTGTCAAGCGCGGCCGCCGACAGCCGCCCGCTCTCCAGCGCGTCGCACAGCGCGTCCTCGTCAAGCAGCGGGCCGCGCGCCACGTTCACCACGACCGCGCCGCTCGGCAGCAGCGCCAGCTCACGGGCGCCCAGCAGACCCCGCGTCTCGGGGGTGAGACGGGCGTGCAGGGTGATCACCCGGGAACGGGTGAGGAGATCGTCGAGCGAGGTCACCCGCAGCCCGTGGATCTCGCCCTGCACGTAGGGGTCGTACACCATCACCCGCGCGCCGAAGGCGCACAGCACCCGGGCGACCCGGCTGCCGACCGCCCCGTAGCCGACCAGTCCGACCGGCAGGTCCTCCAGCTCCAGGCCGCTGTGCTCGTACGTGTAGTACGTCGCGCCCGCCCAGCTCCCCTGCCGGGCCAGCAGATCGTGGGCCTGCGGGACCCGGCGCAGGGCCGCGAGGAGCAGGCCGACGGTGAACTCGGCGGTGGCGGCGGCGTTGCGGCCCGGCGCGAAGCACACCCGTACGTCGTGCGCCTTCGCCGCGTCGAGGTTCACGTTCACCGGCCCGCCCCGGCAGACGACGACCAGGCGCAGGTCCGGTGCGGCCGCCAGGACCCGTTCGGTGACCGGCCCCATCTGGGTGACCAGTACCTCCGCCCCGGCCAGCGCCTCGATCAGCTCGTCCTCGGCGTCGCTCGCCTCCGTCACCTCCGCCACCGGGCCGAACGGTTCCAGGGGCCAGCCGAGCCTCAACTCGCTGACGTTCACGGGGTGTTCGCCGACCTCGTCGGCCACCGCCCGCGCGATCAGACCCGGCAGGACGAAGTGGTCGCCCGCGGCCACGACTTGCAGTGTCCGGCTCATCCGAGGGTGTCTCCCGTCTCGGCGTCGAAGACATGGATGAGGTTCGGGTCGGCGGTGACGCGGACCGACTCGTCGGGGGCGAGGCGTACGTCCGGATCGGTGAGGACGACGAGGGGCCGCTCGACACCGTCGAGGGTGAGGGTCGCGATGCCCGACTCCAGGAGGGGTTCGTGGGCGCGGACCCGGGCGGGCAGGCCGTCCGGGGTGAGCGCGAGGTCCTCCGGGCGGATCCCCACCACCACCTCGCGTCCCGCCGCGACCGGCACCGGCAGCGCGAGCCGCACGGAGTCCGACAGACGGGCGTGGCCGTCGGCCGTGACGGTCCCGGGGAACAGGTTGATCGGGGGTTCGCCGACGAAGTCCGCGACGAAGACGTTGGCGGGGCTGTCGTAGATCTCGTACGGCGTGCCGAGCTGCTGGATGACACCGTCCTTCATCACGGCGATCCGGTCGGCGAGCGAGAGGGCCTCCTCCTGGTCGTGCGTGACCAGGATCGTCGTATGCCCGAGGTCCCGTTGGATGCGCTTGAGCTCGCGGCGCGTGGTGTCGCGCTGGGCGGCGTCGAGGTGGGACAACGGCTCGTCGAGGAGCAGGACGTCCGGTTCGCGGATCAGGGCGCGGGCCAGGGACACGCGTTGTTTCTGGCCGCTGGACAGGCCCGCCGGGCGGGCGTCGAGGATGCCGGTGAGGCCGACCCGCTCGGCGATGTCCCGCACCCTGCGGTCGACGTCCCCCCGGGTGGCCCTGCCGCGCGCTCTGAGCCCGAACCCGAGGTTCTCCGCGACCGTCAGCGGCGGATACAGCGCGTAGTTCTCGAACGCCACCCCGACATTGCGCCGCCCGGCGGGCCTGCCGACCAGCGACGCGCCATTCACCAGGATGTCCCCTCCGGTCACCGTCTCCAGCCCGGCGATCATCCGCAGGGTGGTGGACTTGCCGCAGCCCGACGGGCCGAGCAGCCCAAGGAGTTCACCCGAGCGGAGCGCGAGGTCGATGCCGCACACCGCGTCCACCGCCGGCCGGCCCCGCGCACGGTAGGTCTTGCGCAGCTCACGTAGCTCCAGCTCGGTCATCACCGCCGCCCTTCGTCGCGCACACCTCGTAGTGGACCTTGTGCTCGTCCAGGTCACGCAGCGCGTCCGCGGACGCCCCGTCGTCGACCAGGACCAGATCGAAGCGGGACAGCGGGACGACCCGGTGCAGGGCGACCCGGCTGAGCTTCGTGTGGTCGATCAGCAGGACGTTGCGGGCGGCCGAGTCGAGCATCGCCCGCTTCACGGACACGATGTGCTGCTCCTGGTGGTACGCGTGACCCCCGTGCACCGCCGACGTCGACGCGAAACAGACGTCCACCCGCAGCGACTGCACGGCCTCCACGCAGGACACCCCGAGGAACGAGGAGTGCAGCGGGTCGTAGTCGCCGCCGAGGGCCATGAGGTGGATGCCCCGCTGGTCGGAGAGCAGGTTGATCGCCTCCAGGAAGTTGGTGACGACCGTGAGGGGGGTGACCTCGGCGAGCCGGAGCCCGCGGGCTATCTCCAGGGCGGAGGTGGAGTCGTCGAGCATGATCGCCATACCGGGCTCGACGAGCTTCAGCGCCCGCTCGGCCAGGGCGGCCTTCTCGGGCCGCATGGTCTTCAGCCGGTACTGCACGTTCGACTCGAACACCCCGGACGGCTGCGCGGTCACCCCGCCCCGGAACTTCCGTACCACTCCCTGACGTTCGAGTTCGTCGAGATCGCGGTGGATGGTCATCAGGCTCACCCCGTAGCGCTCGGCGAGTTCCGCGGCGGTCGCCGACCCCTCGGCCAGTACCTGTTCCCCCATGGCGGCCTGGCGGGCCGCGGGTCCCTGCTGTGCGCTGTTGTTGCTGTGGCTCATCGCGCGCTCTTCCCGATCCGTCGTCCTGGGCGCTCCGGCCGGTCGGCCTCGAACAGCAGCAGGTTCTCAGGCCGGACCGTCAGCCGTACCGGATCGTCGGGACGCAGTCCGGCCGCCGCCGCCCTCGGGGCGACGAGCGACACGTAGTGCTCGCCGAGGCGGACGGTCACCTCGACGGCCCGGCCGAGGACCTCGGTGACGTAGACGGTGCCGGTGAGTTCGTGGCCCCGGCCGTCGAGCGCGAGGTCCCGGGGCCGTACGCCGATCAGGACCTCGGTGTTCTCCCGCACCGGCGCGGGCAGCGGCACCTCGACCCGGCCGTCCGCCGAGCGGAAACCCCCGCCGGGCGCGACGGTCCCCGGCAGCAGGTTGATCCGGGGCCGACCGAAGGCCCGCGCGACCTCCGTGTCGCAGGGCCGGTACCAGATCTCCTCCCGGGTGCCGGTCTGCACGATCCGGCCGTCCCGGATCACCCCGATCCGGTCGCCGAGGGCCAGCGCCTCCACCGAGTCGTGGGTGACGTACAGGGTCGTGGTGCGCCGCGCCGCCCCGATCGCCTTCAGCTCGGCCCGCATCTGCTGGCGCAGCTTGGCGTCCAGGTGGGAGAGCGGCTCGTCGAGGAGGAAGGCGCTCGCAGGACGGACCAGGACCCGGCCGAGGGCGACCCGTTGACGCTGGCCGTTGGAGAGCCGGCCGACCGGGCGGTCCAACAGGGCGCTGATGCCGAGGAGTTCGGCGATGGCGCCGACGCGTTCGCGGGCCTCGGCGGCGGGCAGGCGGTGCCGGGGCGAGCGGAGCGGCGAGGCGAGGTTGTCGTAGGCCGAGCGGTGCGGATAGAGGGCGTAGCTCTCGAAGCACATGGCGACGCCACGGTCGTAGGGCTCGACGGCGCTCATGTCCCGGCCGTCGATCTCGACCGTGCCGGCGTCGGGCCGCTCCAGGCCGGCGACGGTCTTCAGGGTGGTGGTCTTGCCGGCCCCCGACGGCCCGAGCAGGCAGAAGAACTCGCCCTCCGGGACCTCCAGTTCGAGTCCGTCGAGGGCGACGGTCCGCCCGTAGGTCTTCCGGACGCCCCGCAGCGCGACGCTCATGACTTCACCGCCCCGAACGACAGCCCCCGCACCAGATACCGCTGGATCGTCAGCGCCAGCAGCAGCGGCGGTACGACGGACACCAGCGCGGCGGCGGCCGTGAGGTTGTACTTGGGCCGGTCGCCGCCGAGGAAGGACAGCGCGCCCACGGTCACGGTCTGGGCCTCGTTGGAGGTGAGGATGAGCGGGAAGACGAAGTTGTTCCAGGCGAAGATGAAGGCCAGCAGCGACACGGCCGCGATACCGGGCTTCACCAGCGGCAGGGCGACCTTGAAGAACGCCTGCTTGCGCGAGTAGCCGTCCAGCAGGGCCGCCTGCTCCAACTCCGGTGTCAGATCGGCGAAGTACGACCGCATGATCCACACGATCAGCGGCAGGGTGACGAGTTGCAGCACCCACACCATGCCGACGTACGTGTCGAACAGCCCGAGCTTCTGGTACAGCACGAACAACGGGATGATCACCGTGAGTTCGGGCGCGAACCGGAACGACAGCAGCGTGAACATCAGGTTGTCGGAGCCCTTGAACCGCCAGCGCGCCGACGCGTACGCCGCCGGCAGCCCGACCACCAGCGACAGCGCCACCGCGCCCACGGACACCACCAGGCTGTTGACGAAGAACCGCACGAACGGGACGCCCTCGCTGCCGCCCAGCACCGCGCGATACCCGTCGAGCGTCGGAGAGAAGGAGAAGTACGTGCTGAAGAGCTGGTTGGTCGGTTTCAGGGAGAGGATCACCATCCAGGCGATCGGGAACAGCGCGAAGACGAAGTAGAGGATGAGCGCGGCATCGGCCAGCGCGCCCGACAGACGTTTCCTGACCCTCACTTGACCACCTCCGCGGCCCGCCGCTGGATCCGTCCCAGATGCCGCACCAGCACCATCGCCGCCAGGTACACCACGGCCCACAGCACGATCGTGTAGCTGATCCCGAAGGAGTAGCGCTGGAAGCGGATCGCCTCCAGGTACGCCCGGATCTGCAGGACGACCGTGGAGTCGCCGGGCCCGCCCTCGGTGAGGGCGTAGATGATGTCGAACACCTTCAGCGAGTCCATGAACCGGAAGATCACCGCGACCAGCACATACGGCCACAGCATGGGCAGGGTCAGCCGCCGGAAGGTGTACCACCAGCCCGCCCCGTCGACCGCCGCCGCCTCGAAGGGGGAGGTGGGCAGCGACCGCAGCCCCGCCAGCGCGAGGATCGCCACGAACGGGGTGTAGACCCACACGTCGACCGCGATCGACGACAGCAGCGCACCGGTCGGCGTGTCCGTCCACTGCACCCCGCCGAGCCCGAACGGCTTCAGCAGATGGTTGACGACCCCGACCGACGGCTGCAGCATCAGCTTCCACATGATCGCCGCGATCACCGGGGCGATCATCAACGGCAGGATCAGGATCTTCTCCAGGATCCGGCCGACCAGCGACGACCGGTGCAGCAGCAGCGCGACGGCGACCCCGAGCACGGTCTCGACGGCGGCGGCACCGACCGCGTACAGCACCGTCACCCAGGCCGAGTTCCAGAACGCCTCCTGGGTGAAGACGGTCGCGTAGTTCTCGAACCGCACCATGTCCGGCTGCGGTTTGCTCGCCGAGAAGTCGAACAGCGTGTAGTACAGCCCGAGTCCGAAGGGATAGAGGATTCCGCAGGTCAGCAGGAGCGCCGGGACGATCAGCAGATACGGGCGCAGGGCGAGCCGCCAGCCCACGGGGCCTCACCCCACCTTGTCGGCGAGATCGCCCGCCAGGTCGTCGAGGACCGACTTCGCGCCCTGCCCGCCGTAGATCTCCTGGAGGGCCGCGGCCCAGCTGGTCGTCGCGTCGAAGAACTGCGCCTGCGGGGTGAACTGGATCTTCGTCTGGTCCACGACGGTCTCGAAGGTCTCGATGAAGCCCGGCAGGTGCCGCATCTTGTCCTTGTACGCGGCGTCCTGGCTGACCGACTGCCGCACCGGGTCGATGTGGTTGTGGGTGATCGCGCCCTTGCGCAGGTGCTCCTTGCCGGTCGCCCACTGCAGGAACAGCCAACTGGCGCTCTTCCTCCGGCTCTTGGCGTTCATGCCGAGGGACCAGATCCACATGTTGGTGGCGAGCGACCCGTCCGGACCCTTCGGCCCCGGATGGAAGGCGATCTTCCCGGAGGCGGGAGAGGCCCCGTCGACCGCCTGGAAGTACGCGGCGGTGTCCGCGTCGAACAGCATCCCGGCCTTCTTCGCCCCCAGGTCGCTGGAGCACTGGTACCAGGTGTACGACGTCCACGAGGGCGGGCCGCCCTGCTTGACCATGCCCGCCCAGTCCTCGGTGAAGGCGACGGCCTCCGGGGTGTTCATGGCGGGTGTGAGTTTCCCGCCGTCGACCGTGAAGTCCTTGAGCCCGTTGCGGGCGTACATCGTCATGAAGCCCGGGTGGATGGTCGCCCAGCTGCGGGAACCGCGCACGGCGATGCCGTACATGCCGTCGTAGCCGGCGCCGGGGGCCTTCCGCTTGATGGCACCGGCGAGTTCGCGCAGCTCGTCGAAGGTCTCGGCGGGCTTGAGGCCGAGTTTGCCGAACACCTCGGTGTTGTAGGCGACGACGTTCGTCTCCCAGCCCCACGGCAGCGCGTACTGCCCGCCCTGTCCGAGCGGCGCGCCCGCCTTCAGCGACCACTGGTCGGCCTGGAGGAGGTTCGGGAAGAAGTCGGCCTGGTCCCATTCGGCGGCGGTGGCCGAGGAGTTGCGCATCCAGGGGCCGAGGTCCTCCAGCCAGTTCGGCGGCCCGTACTGCCAGACCATGTAGGCGCCGAGCATGAAGACATCGTAGGAGGCACGCCCACTGGACAGGTCCACGGTGAGCTTGTCGAAGTAGTTGTCCTCGGGGAAGACGTCGTACTCGACCTTGATGCCGGTCTGCTCGGTGAAGGACTTGAGGTCGGCGACCAGGGCGTCCGTGTACGGGTGCTTGTTCAGCAGCGCCTTCACCGTCGTGCCCTTCTCCCGCCGCCAGTCGAAGGAGCCGGTGACGTCGTCCGCGGCCGAGCCGTCGCTCTTCTTGTCGTCCCCGCCGAACCCGGCGCCGCAGGCGCTGAGCAGCGGGGCCGCGGCCACCGCGGCGGTGAGGGCGAGGAACTGTCGGCGGTCGTGCGGGTGCGTGCCCATCCGTGACCTCCACGTGGGGTTCGGTCCGGTTCTCGGTCAACACGATGAGTCGACTCGCTAACAGAGGGTGTAACGGCGGAAGTTGGCCGTCAATCCCTCGCGCAGGGGAAAATATCGGTGCACAGTGAGAACTTCACAGATCTGATCGCGATTCAGGGAGGTCCCGGATGGTGGGCGAGGGCGAGGGCGAGGGCGAGGGCGACGGCGAGGCGTGGCTGGGGATCGACCTGGGCACGCAGAGCGTCCGCGTGCTGGTCGTCACCGCGGGCGGGACGGTCCTCGGCCGCGGCTCGGCTCCGCTGACGGGGCGGCGGGACGGGGTACGGCACGAGCAGGACCCCGAGGACTGGTGGAAGGCGGTGTGCGAGGCGTCCCGGACCGCGCTCCTTCCGCTGGCGGGCCCGCGGATCCACGGGCTCGCGGTGTGCGGGACGTCCGGGACGGTGCTGCTGACGGACGGCGCCGGACGGGCGACGAGCCCGGCGCTGATGTACGACGACGGGCGGGCGGCACGGGAGGCGGCCGAGCTGCGGGAGTCGGGGCTCGCGGTGCAGGACACCTGGGCGTTGCCGAAGGCGCTGTGGCTGATCGGGGAGCACGGACCGGGGGGCGGTCGGGAGCGCGGGAGGGGGCACGGGAGGGGGCACGGGCTCGGGCTTGTCACGGGGTCGGCCGCGGGGTCGGTCACGGGGTTGGGTGCCGGGCGGGCCACGGGGCGGATCACCCATCAACCCGATGTGATCACCGCACGGCTCGTGGGCCGGCCGGTGCCGACCGACTCCAGCCACGCCCTCAAGACCGGCTACGACTTGGAACGCGACGCCTGGCCGGACGTACCGGGCCTGCCCGAGGGTGTCCTGCCCGACGTGGTACGCCCCGGAAGCCGCCTGGGCGAGGTCTGCCCGGCCGCCGCCGAGGCGACCGGCGTGCCCGTCGGCACCCCCGTGATCGCCGGGATGACGGACGGCTGCGCGGCGCAGATCGCCTCGGGCGCGCTGCGGCCCGGCTCCTGGAACTCGGTGCTCGGAACCACACTGGTCCTGAAAGGCGCGTCGCTCGTCCCCGTCCGGGACACCACGGGCGTCGTCTACAACCATCGCGCGCCGGACGGGACATGGCTGCCCGGCGGGGCGTCCAGCGTGGGCGCGGGGGTACTCACGGCGGCCTTCGCGGGCGCCGACCCGGCCGCCATGGACGAGCGGGCGGCGGCCTTCGAGCCGTCCCGGGTGGTCACCTACCCGCTGGTGTCACCGGGGGAGCGGTTCCCCTTCCGGGCGCCGGACGCCACCGCCCTGATCCTCGGCGAGCCGGAGAACGACGCCGACCTGTGGGCGGCGCTGCTCCAGGGCGTCGCCTTCACGGAACGCCTGTGCCTGGACTACCTGCACCACCTCGGCGCCCCCCTCGACGGCCCGCTCACCTTCACCGGCGGCGCCGCCCGCAGCGCGTACTGGAACCAGCTGCGCGCCGACATCCTCGGCCGCCCCGCCCGGGTGCCGGAGCAGACCGATCCGGCGCTGGGGATGGCCGCGCTGGCGCGGCACGGCGGTACGGGTGCGTCGAGGCTCGCGGACGTCGCCGAACGCATGGTGCGGGTCCGTACGGTCGTCGAACCCCGCCCCGGCCGTACGGCCCTGTTCGCCGAGCCGTACGCCCGGCTCGTCGACGAGCTGACCCTCCGCGGCTGGCTCCCGGCCCCGGTCGCGGCGCACGCGCGTGCCCGCCTGGAGCGGGATACTGCGGATTCATGAGTACGACCTTGCTGCTGGCCCGGCACGGGCAGACCGTCTGGCACGCCGAGAACCGCTACGCCGGGATCAGCGACGTGCCCCTCACCGACACCGGCCGCGCCCAGGCCGACGCCCTCGGCCGCTGGGCCGCCGCCCACCCCGTCGACGCGATCTGGACGTCCCCGCTGTCCCGGGCCGTCGTCACCGCCGACCCCGCCTGCCGTGCCCTGGACCTCACCCCGCATCGCGAACCCGGCCTGCGCGAGTGCGACTTCGGGGTACTGGAGGGCCGTACGCTCGCGGAGTTCGCGGCCGAGGACCCGGGCGCCGCGGATGCCTTCCGCGCCGACCCGGTGGCGCACCCCTTCCCCGCCGCCGAGGATCCGAGGGCAGCCGCGGCCCGCGGCTCCGACGCGCTGCGCCGCATCGCCGCCGCCCACCCCGGCGAACGCGTCCTCGTGGTCGCCCACAACACCCTGTTCCGCCTCGTCCTGTGCACCCTGCTGTCGATTCCGGCCGGGGAGTACCGCAGAGTGTTCCCGCGGTTGCGCAACGCGGCGATCAGCGAACTCCGCCTGAACACCGACGGTTTCGCCGCGCTTCTCTCACTCAACGTGCCGTGCGAGCCGGATGTGCAGTAGCAAGCCCCCGCGTCGCAGCGGAGAGCCCCGCGAGTCACGTCCTCGCGGGGCTCTCCGTCCTTCCGCCTGCCAGGTGAAGGGTGAGAAGACGATCACGAGGCAGGACACGCTCTACACCTCTTATTGCACTGAGGTTGCAAGTACAGGTTAGCAACAAGAGGCCGGATGCGGGCAAAGAAGAGGCCCCCACCTGGATCAGGTGGGGGCCTCTCAGGGGCCTCTCAGGGGGGCGGATCAGGCCCTGGCTGCCCGGGCCCTCTGCCAGCCGTACCCGGCGGCCGCCAGCACCGCCGTCATCCCGCCCGTCGAGTACAGCTGCACCCGCGTGTCCGGCTCCCGGGCCATCAGGACGAACACCGCCGCCATGCCCGCCAGCGCGACCCAGGTCAGCACCGGGAACGCCCACATCCGTACGGCGAGCTTCTCCGGCGCCTCGCGCTCCAGGCGGCCGCGCAGCCTGAGCTGCGAGACCGCGATGAAGATCCAGACGACCAGGATGACCGCGCCGATCATGTTCAGCAGCCAGGGGAAGACGTCGTCCGGCCGCCAGTAGCTCAGCACCACGCAGCCGAAACCGAAGACGCAGGACGCGAGGACCGCCACCCGGGGGACCCCGCCGGACACCCGGCCCAGCGCCTTCGGGCCCTGGCCGCGCGCGACCAGCGAGTAGGCGATGCGCGAGGCGCCGTAGACGTTGGCGTTCATCGCCGACAGGAGGGCCACCAGGACCACCACGTTCATCGACTGGCCGGCGCCCGGGATGCCGAGGTGGTCGAGGGCGGCGATGTACGGGCCCTTCTCGACGACCTCCTTCGCGTCCCACGGGACCAGCGTGACGATCACCGCCATCGAGCCGATGTAGAACAGCGCGATGCGCCACATCGCGGTACGCACCGCGCTCGTCACCCCGCGCACCGGGTCCTGCGACTCGGCCGCCGCGATGGTGACCGTCTCCAGGCCGCCGTACGCGAAGACGGAGGCGAGCAGGCCGACGACCAGGCCCTCGCCGCCGTTCGGGAGGAAGCCGCCCTCGCCCGTGAGGTTCGTGGTGCCCGGGGCATCGGTGCCGGGCAGGACGCCCACGATCGCCAGCACGCCCAGCACCAGGAACAGGGTGATCGCGCCGACCTTCAGGGCCGCGAACCAGAACTCGAACTCGCCGAAGTTCTTCACGGCGGCCAGGTTCGTCCCGCAGAAGACGACCATGAACAGGGCCACCCAGGCCCACTCGGGTGTGCCAGGCAGCCAGCCGGTGACGATCTTCGCGGCGCCGATGCCCTCCAGGCCGACCGCCGTACAGAGCAGGACCCAGAAGGCCCAGCCCACCGTGAACCCCGCCCACGGGCCGATCGCGCGTTCCGCGTGCGCCGAGAAGGAACCCGACGACGGATACGCGGCCGACATCTCGCCCAGCATCCGCATCACCAGCATCACCAGGAGGCCGGACAGGGTGTAGGCGACGACGATCGAGGGCCCGGCGGCCGCGATACCGGCGCCGGAGCCGACGAACAGCCCGGCGCCGATGACCCCGCCGAGGGCGATCATCGACAGATGGCGCTGCTTGAGGCCGTGGGAGAGGGCGGCGCCGTCCTTCTGTGGTGGCGTCTCGGTGGTGGTGCTGGGCATGGGCGCGGCTCGTCCAATGCGTGAGATGGGCAAAACGCCCACAGTCTGGGCGGCCCCTCCGCTCCCGGGGAAAGGCCGCCCAGCATGCGGACGCGGTCGGCACGCAGCGTGGCTACGCGGCTACGGCAGTGTAGTGCGAGGCGTCCCCCTCGATCGAGTAGCTCTCCTTGCCCTCGATGCCGACCGGGACGTCACCGGCGATGGTGACCCGGTTCAGGCGGCGCGGCAGGTGGTCGTAGTTGTCGACCGCGTAGTGCTGGGTGATCCGGTTGTCGAACAGCACCAGCTGGTTCTCCGACCATCGGTGGCGCACGATGTTCTCCGGCCGGGTCACGTACGACTGGAACAGGTCGAGGATCTTGCGGGACTCGGCGACCGACAGACCCACGATCCGCTGCGCGAACCCGCCGATGAACAGCCCGCGTTCACCGGTCAGCGGGTGCACCCGGACCACCGGGTGGACCGTGCGGAACTTGATCGACGTGAACTGGGCGCGCTGGGCGGCCTGTTCCTCGTCGACCGCCTCCTGAGGCACCGCGTAGTCGTAGTCGTTGGTGTGCTCCGCCCACAGCGTGTCGGCGAACTGACGGAGCGCCTCGGGCAACTGCCGGTATGCCGCCGCGGAGTTGGCGATCAGGGTCTCGCCGCCGTACGGGGGGAGCTTGATGCTGCGCAGGGTGCTGGCCTGGGGCGGGTTGAGGACGAAGGTGACGTCCGTGTGCCAGTTGTTGGCGGCCCGGCCCCGCTCGCTGTCGACGGGCAGCACGTTCGGGACGCCGGCGACGGACGGCACCGTCGGGTGGGCGGTGGTGAGGTCGCCGAACTGGCGGATGAAGGCCAGCTGCCCCTCGTCGTCCAGATTCACCTCGTCGAACACCAGGGCCTTGTGGGCGTTGAGCGCCTCCCGGACGGCGGTGACCGTCTCCTCGTCCAGCGGCCCCGCGATGTCGACGCCCGACACCTTGGCGCCGATGTTGCCGGTGATCTTGCGGATCTCGATCTCGGACATGTGCGGGTCCTTTCAGACGAGGGCGGATGCCCGGCGGGACGTGACGTGCTGGTTGGCGGGGCGGGGGAGGCCGTAGCGCTCCCGCAGGGTCCGGCGCGGGCCGTAGTCCGTACGGAGCAGGCCGCGGTCGCGCAGGATCGGGACGACGTGGTGCACGAAGAGGTCGAGGCCGGACGGCAGCACGGCCGGCATGATGTTGAAGCCGTCGGCGGCGCCGTGCGTGAACCAGGTCTCGATCGCGTCGGCGACCTGCTCGGGCGTCCCGGCGAACGTGAGATGCCCGCGCCCGCCGCCGAGCCGCCCGACCAGTTGCCGCACGGTGAGGCGTTCGCGCCGGGCCAGTTCGACGATGAGTGTGTAGCGGCTCCTGGCGCCCTCGATCGCGCTCTCCGGGGGCAGGTCGGCCGGCAGTGGGGCGTCCAACTCCAGTGTTCCCGGCTCCAGTTGCAGCAGCCGCTCCAGACGGTCCACGCCGTGCGTGTACACGATGTGGTCCTCAAGGACCCGCTCGTTCGCCAGCGCCTCCGCCTCGGTCGAGCCGATCACCGGGACGATGCCGGGCAGCACCTTGATGTGCTCGGGGTCGCGGCCGGCCTGTGCGGTCCGGGCCTTGAGGTCCGCGTAGAAGGCCTGCGCGTCCTCGATGGTCTGCTGGGCGGTGAACACCGCCTCCGCGTACCGGGCCGCGAACGCCTTGCCGTCCTGAGAGGAGCCCGCCTGCACCAGCAGCGGGTAACCCTGCGGGCTGCGCGGCACGTTCAGGGCGCCCTCGACACTGAAGTACGTCCCCTGGTGCCGGGGCGGATGGATCTTCGTGTCGTCGCCCCAGACGCCGGTCGCCTTGTCGGCGACGATCGCGTCGTCCTCCCAGCTGTCCCAGAGCTTGAGGGCCACGTCGAGGAACTCGCAGGCGCGGGCGTAGCGCTCGGCGTGGGCGGGCTCGGCGTCCAGACCGAAGTTGCGGGCGGCCTCCTCGCCGGCGGTGGTGACGATGTTCCAGCCCGCCCGGCCGCCGCTGACGATGTCGAGGGAGGCGAACTTGCGGGCCAGGTTGTAGGGCGAGTTGTAGGAGGTGGAGGCGGTGGCGATCAGGCCGATGTGCTCGGTGGCCGTCGCCAGGGCCGTCAGCAGGGTGAGCGGTTCCAGGGCGCCGGCGGGGCGCTGTGCCACGGTTCCCCACAGCTGTGGACCGTCGGCCAGGAAGAGGGAGTCGAAGGTGCCGCGTTCGGCGATCTTGGCCAGGTGGACGTAGTGCGCGAGGGACACATGCGCGTACGGGTCGCTCTCCGGGAGCCGCCACGACGCCTCGTGGTGGCCGGTGTTCATCAAAAACGCGTTCAGGTGCAGCTGTCTGGCGGTCACTTGTGGTCCTCCGTCACACCGAGCGCGGCCAGCAGCCGCTCCCGGTACTCGCCGAGCAGCGGATCCCGGTAGGAGCGGGGATGCGCGCGGTCGATGGTCAGGTCGAGGCCGATACGGCCCTGGTCGAGCACGAGCACCCGGTCGGCGAGCACGATCGCCTCGTCCACGTCGTGGGTGACGAGCAGCACGGAGGGCCGGTGGCGTTCCCACAGTTCCCTCAGCAGCCCGTGCATCCGGATCCGGGTGAGCGCGTCCAGGGCGCCGAACGGCTCGTCCGCCAGCAGGAGTTCGGGCTCCCGCACCAGGGATCGGGCCAGGGCGGCCCGCTGGGCCTCGCCGCCGGACAGTTCGCTGGGCCAGGCGCGTTCCCGTCCCGCCAGGCCGACCTCGGCGAGGGCGGCCCGGCCCCTTTCCGCCGCCTCCTTGCCCTCCGTCCCCAGCAGTACGTTGTCCAGCACCCGCCGCCAGGGCAGCAGCCGTGAGTCCTGGAAGACCACCGACACCCGTTCCGGTGCGGTGAGCCGGCCGCTGCCGGCGACCTCGTGGTCGAGGCCCGCGATCGCCCGCAGCAGCGTGCTCTTGCCGGAGCCGCTGTGTCCGAGCAGGGCGGTGAACTGCCCGGCCGGCAGGTCGAGGTCGATGCCGTCGAGGACCGTCCGTCCGTCGAACGACCGGGTCAGTTCCCGGAGTTGGACGGCGGGACGGGTCAGCTGCTCAGTGTGCGTCGCCATGACAGCACCCTCCGTTCGATGAGACGGACCGCGCTGTCGGAGACCAGGCCGAAGATGCCGTAGATGACCAGGCCGACGAGGATGACGTCCGTCTGGCCGTAGTTCTGGGCCTGGAACATCATGTAGCCGAGTCCGCTGGTGGCGTTGATCTGCTCCAGGACGACCAGCCCCAGCCAGGAGCCGGTCACCCCGAGCCGGAGCCCGACGAAGAAGCCGGGCAGGGCGCCGGGGATGACGATCTGCCGGACGAAGGCGATCCTCGACAGGCCCTGTACCTCGGCGAGTTCGACGTACCGGTGGTCGATACCGGACAGTGCGGAGTGTGTGTTGAGGTAGATCGGGATGTAGACGACGATGGCGATGATCGCGATCTTGAAGGTCTCGCCGATGCCCAGCCAGAGGATGAACAGCGGGATCAGACCCAGGGTCGGGATGGCCCGGTTGAGCTGCACGGTCCCGTCGATCAGCGCGTCGCCGGTCCGGCTGAGCCCGGCGGCCAGGGCGAGCGCGATGCCGACGGTCAGACCGATCGCGAACCCGGACGCGGCGCGCTGCAGCGAGGTCAGGATGTCGGTCGGCAGCGTCCCGTCGGTCCACAGGTGACCGCCGGTCTCCAGCACCGTCCAGGGGGCCGGGATCGCGGCCGGGTCGAGTTGTCCGGCGGCGGAGGCGGCGGCCCACAGGGCGAGGAAGAGGAGCGGGCCGATCAGCCGGGATGCGGGCAGTCGCTTGCCGGGGGAGAGCCGGCGGCGCCTGCGGACCTGGGGGCGCTCCTCGGCGGCCGGGACGGTCGCGGCGGCGGCGTCTGTGGCGGCTGCGGCTGCGGCTGCGGTCGCGGTCGCGGTCGCGGTGGCTGAGGTCGTGGTCACGGCGGTCACCTCCGGTATTCGGCCGGTACGGACTTCGCGGCGATGCCCTCGAAGCGGTGGTCGAAGAGCGAGCCCACGTCGAACTTCTTCACGAAGCCGCCCTCCGCCAGCAGGTCGGCGGTCTCCTGCTCCCACTTGATGGCCTCGTCCCAACTCGGCTGGAACAGCGGCTTGTTGGCGAGTTCCGAGATCGACTCGGCCTGGTCGAGGGTGAGGTTCTGGGTCTTGACGTAGAACTCCCTGTTCCACACGTCCGGGTGCTCGTACTGCCACACCTGGCCCTTCGCCCAGTACGGGATGTACGCGGCGACCGCGGCGGCCTTCGCGGAGTCGCCGAGGACGGAGGTCGGCGCCCACAGCAGGTTGAGCAGGTCCACCACGTCGGTGGTGATGAGGCGGGCGCCCTTTGACTCGTACTGCTTCAGATAGGCGGGCGACTGCTGGTTGGCGAGCGGTGCGATGTCCACCTGGCCCGACTGGAGCGCGGTGAGGAACTGGTTGCTGGTCAACGGGACGAGCTTCACGTCGTCGTACGCCAGCCCGGCCTTCTTCAACGCCCGCAGCAGGACGACACCTTGCGCCTGCCCCTGCGAGAACGCGAGCTTCTTGCCCCTGAAGTCCTCGACCGTGCGGATGTCGCTGCCGGGCTTGGTGGCGAAGACGTAGTTCGGTTTCCGGGTGATGTTGATCGCGACGATCTTCGCGTCGTACCCCTGGAAATGCGCCTGGATCGGCGGGATTCCCGCGTTGTTGGCGAGGTCCAGCGATCCCGAGCGGAAGGCGTTGATGACATCGGGACCGGCACCGATGTTCGCCCAACTGCTCACCTTGAACGGCAGTGCGCCGAGCCCCGCGTACTTGAACTGCACCTGCTGCTGGTTCTGGTAGGAGGCGATCTTCAGGCTGGTGCCCGAGGGGACCTTGGTGGCGAGAGGCTCGTCGGTGTCCGACTTGTCGGCCGCGGCACTGCTGCCCGCGCAGCCGCTCAGTCCGGCAGCGGCGGCCGTGACGCCGAGCAGGGAGGAGAGGAAGAACCGCCGGTCGACACCGGACACGGATGGAGAAGGCATGGGAGTACTCCCTGAGTTCACATGGAAACACGCACGGAAACACGCCTGGAAACGCGAAGGGAAGTGCGTATGGAAGGACGTGCGCATGGAAGACGTGCGCATGGCAGAACACGCGGCAGAGTGCAGCGGCGGGAACACTGCGGAATTCCAGGCGGGCGAAGTCCGGGAACGGGAATTCACGCAGGAAGAATGAGGCGCCCAGGGCGCGTCAACGTGTCAGCAACAGAGGGTGCGACAGGTCGTGAGCAGCATGAACATGATGTTCCCCGCCTTCCTTATCGCCTGTCAACATTCGGAGTTTCTGAATTAATTCAGCCGTCCGGCCGTGGCGCCCAGCGGATCCCGGTAGAGGACGTCGAGAGCCACCGTTCCGCCCGCCGTGGCCAGAACGGAATCCGGGAAACTCGTCGGCCGTACGTCCGCCGCGCGTTCCGGGCCGACGGCCGCACGCAACGCGGAAAGACAGTCCTCGCGGCCGATGACCCCTATCTCGGTGACGACCACGCTCTCCGGATTGAGTACGTCGAGCAGCAGCCCCGCCGCCCGGCCCACCATCCGCGCCCGCTCCATCAACAGCCGTACGGCCACCGGGTCGCCGGTCGCCGCCGCGGCCGTCACATGCGTCGGGTTCGCCCCGGCGATGACGCCCGCCGCACGGGCCCGCCGGCACAGCGTCAGCTCGCTCAGCTCGACCTGGAGGCAGCCGACCCGACCGCAGTCGCAGGGCTCCGTGCCGCCGCGCAACGGCAGATGGGCGATCGCGCCGGCCTGTGAGCGGGGACCGTGGTGCACCTCGTCGTTGGTCGCGAACGCCGCGTCCACCACATTGCCGACGAAGAGGTGCAGCACACTCCGGCTGCCGCGGGCCCGCCCGAACAACCGTTCCGCGTTGACCAACGCCCGCGCGTGCCCGTCCACATGGACCGGCAGCCCGGTGCGGGCACCGATCACCTCCCGCACCGGCACGTCGCGCCAGCCCAGCAGCGGATGTTCGACGACGGTCCCGGTCTCCCGGTCCACCCAGCCGCCGGCCGCGAAGCCGACACCCAGCGGCCGGCATTTCGGGGCCCGGTCCAGCAGGGCCGTCAGGGCGTCGGCGGCGCGGGCCAGTACCCGGCCGGGTTCAGTGCCCTCGTGCTTCAACCGCCGTTCGACGACGACCCGCCCGCGCAGATCGAGCAACGCGACTGTGGTGTAGGGCACGGCCACATGGACCCCGCCCACCACGAACCGGGAGTCGTCCAGGTCGAGGGGCACATGCGGGCGCCCCGACCCCTTGGACCGCTGGGGCGGCTCGGCCTCGCGGATGAGGCCGAGGTCCGTGAAGCGGGCGCAGTGGTCGGTCACGGACGCCGGGGACAGCCCGGTCAGCCGGGAGATGGTGCTGCGGGCCACCGGTCCGTGCTCCAGCACGGACCGCAGGATGACGCTCGCGTTGGTCCGGCGCCGGTCGCTGTCGGCGGCGCGGGGTACGGGGGAGGTGAGAGGGGGTGCCACGGTACGGGGCATGGGGAGCTTCCTCGGGAACGGGTCCGACACTGCGCCGTCTCATGCGTGAGGCGCGTCGGAGCCGCTCCGCCCGCCTCAGGGGCGGCGACAGGTGGCCGTGCCCACGCGTCGAAGGTCGACATAGCGACGCGACGAGAAGTTCCGGGCCTGAGCAACCATGTGCTTGAAGCTAGCAAAAGGCCCCGCGGCTGCCCAGACGGAGACCGACGGGCGAGACGGCGGGTGTCCACGGAGTCGAGCCCTTTGGTGAATCCCTACAGACTCTCTGAGGTCGTTCCCGTCGTTCATGCCACGTCACCTCAGTGACGGGCATCACGCCAACTCCGGTGTAGCTGCCACTCTTTGTCCGAAGCCCACCAAGCTGCCGATCCACCCTTTGTCGACCGCTGACGGTGATCGGCGCGAGTGCGCTGGGATAGCGTCGCCGTGTTCCTTGCCGTCCACACTCTCGCGGAGTCCCCATGAGTACCGCCGTCGCCCCCCACCGCACCGGTCAGGTCCTCGCCGACCTGCTCCCCGTCTCCCGGGTGCGGGATGTCGCGCTCGTGGTCGGCGGCGCCGCGCTCACCGGACTCGCCGCCCAGATCGCGGTGCCCGTGCCGGGCTCCCCGGTGCCGGTGACCGGTCAGACCTTCGCCGCCCTGCTGGTCGGCACGACGCTCGGCGTGAGCCGGGGCATGTCCGCGCTCGTCCTGTACGCGCTGGCCGGTCTCGCCGGTGTGCCGTGGTTCGCGAACGGCACCTCCGGAGTCTCCGTCTCCTTCGGCTACATCCTCGGCATGATCCTCGCGTCCGCCGCCGTGGGCGCCCTGGCCCGCCGCGGCGCCGACCGCTCGACGCTCCGCATGGCCGGCACGATGCTGGTGGGCGAGGCGATCATCTACGCCGTCGGCGTGCCCTACCTCGCCTACGCGGCCGACCTCTCCGCGTCCGCCGCGATCGCCGCCGGCCTCACCCCGTTCCTGATCGGCGACGCCGTGAAGGCGGTCCTGGCGATGGGCGTCATGCCCACCGCCTGGAAGCTGCTGAAGCGTTGACCGCGTAGGTCCCACGCAGAGCTCATACGGCGGTTGGTGGGGGGCATGACCTGACAGGTGTCGTCAGGTCATGCCCCCCACCCATGTCCGCGCTCAGGCCTTGACGAGCTGTCTCTTCCGGTCTCAGCTCTCCTGCTGCCTCGGCCGTCGCCGCGACCACCACAGCCCGGCCGCGCCCGCCGTCAGCAGGGCCGCGCCCGCCGCGCCCAGCGGCAGGACGCCGGGACCGGTCTGCGGGAGTTCGTCACCGTCCGGCGCCACCGGCTTGTTGTCGGTCCCGAGCAGCAGCGGCGTGGCCGGGGCGTTCGGTGACGGGTTGGTCGTACCGAACGGAACCGGTCCCTGCTGCCAGAACGTCTTCTTTCCGTCGCCGCTCTGCACGGGCAGGCAGATCTTTCCGGTCTTGCCGAGATCGAACGTCGCATCGACGGCGTACGACTTCGACTTGCCGGCCGCGAGATTGTCGATGGAGCAGGAGAAGGCGCTGTTCGAGCCCTCCGGAAGATTCTTTTCGTCGATCGGGGAACAGCCTTGAACATTCTTGACCGTGAGGCCGTCGAAACCGACGACCAAAAGCTTGACCTTGCCGCTTTCCTTGCTCCCCTCGTTCTTCACCGTGGCGGTGATGTCCGTCTTCTTCGACGTGTTGTCGACCGAGATCTTCTCGGGTAGCAGCGTGGTCAGCTTCACGCCCGCCGGCGCCTCGTCAACGGCCTTTCCCCCCTTGCCGCTCCCGGGCCCCTGGTCGTCCGCTCCGGCGGTTCCGGAGAGGATCATCACCAGCGAGAAAGATGCCGTGACCAGCGATCCCGCGATGGTCGTCGTACGACGAGAACTCATGTTCGTCCCCCTTGGCTGCGCCTGAATTCGCAGTACTTGAAGAGGTACCACAAGATTTCTCCGCACTATGCTGATACGGCTCGAAGTGTGACCATTGCGTGTCAGTAAGGACGTCCGGAAGGCATTGAGCGGAAGGCATCGAGGGGGTGCAGTGGATTGCCGGGGAATACGAGGAACGGTGGAGTTCCAGGGGTACTGGTGGCGGGGCGCTATCGGCTGGTCGAGAGTATTGGCCAGGGGGGAATGGGGCGGGTGTGGCGAGCCGCCGACGAAATACTCGACCGGCAGGTCGCGGTGAAGGAGATGCGCATCGACGGCCTCGACGCCGAGGATGCCCGCACCCGCCGCGAACGCACATTGCGCGAGGCCCGGGCGACGGCCCGGATCGACCATCCCAACGTGGTGCGCGTGTACGACGTCGTGGACGAGGGCGAACGCCTGTGGATCGTCATGGAGTTGGTGTCCGGACGCTCCCTCGAACGCATCATGGCGGAGGAGGGCCCACTGGGTCCGCGCGACACCGCACTCCTCGGACTCGGCCTGGTGGAGGCGCTGCGGCAGGTCCACGAACGGGGCGTGCTGCACCGGGACATCAAACCCGGGAACGTCCTGGTGGAGAACGGCGGACGGTTCTCGAACGGCCCGCGGGTCGTCCTCACCGACTTCGGTATCGCCGCGATCCAGGACGCCAAGGCGCTCACCATGGTCGGCATGCTGGTCGGCTCGCCCGACTACATGGCACCCGAGCGGATATCCGGCCGCCCGCAGGGCCCGCCGTCCGACGTGTGGTCCCTCGGCGCGACCCTGTGCGCGGCGTTGGGCGGCCAGTCCCCGTTCTCCCGCGACACCACACTGGCGACCCTGCACGCGGTCCTCTACGAGGAGCCCGAACTACCCACGACCGCCGGTCCGTTGCGCGACATCCTCGCCGCGTTGCTGGAGAAGGAACCGGAAGCCCGCCCAGGCCTGGAGGACCTGGAGGCCTCACTACGACCCCTCGCGATTCCGTCGCCTACGCCTACGCCTACGCCTACGGTGGCGGTGGTTCCTGTGGCGGTGGTTCCTGTGGCGGTGGTTCCGGTGGAGGTGGCGGGGGCCGGGGCAGATGCTGGGGCGGGCATCGAGTCCGGGCCTGAGCCTGAGTCCGGGTCTGAGGCCGAGTCTGGGCCCGGGCTTACGTCCGGGTCCGGGTCCGGGTCCGAGCCCGAGCCCGAGCCCGAAGCCGAGCTCGACTCCGATCCCGTACCGGATCCCGAACCGGAGGTGTCGCCGGCGCCGGATTCCGAACCGGACGTCCCCGAAGTCAGTGACGCGGTGCCCGTCCAGGACGAACCGCCCGCCCCGGAGTCCGGGAGGACCCGCTCCCTGCGGACGTTGTCCGACCCCAGGCGGCCCGCCAACGCCTCCACCGAGGCAGCCTCCGAGAGGCGCTCGGAGACCCGCTCCGAGATTCCGTCAGGCAACTCCGTGGGGGCCGTTTCGCGGGGAGCGGGTCCCGGTTCGGATCCAAGTCCCGTGGCTGGTCCCGCGGTCGGCGTCGAAACGAGCACAAGCCCCGGCGGCACAAGCCCCGGCCCAGGGCCAAGCACGGGCCCAGGACCAGGCACGGGCCCAGGGCCAGGCACCCGCGCCAGTACGGGTGTCTCGCTCGCCCGTGCCAAGGCTGAGACCGAGAGCCGCCCGGCACCGCCACCCGCGCCCACCCCTACTCCCGCCCCCACCCCGATCCCCACCCCCGTCCCGGCCGCCGGTCCGCCCGTCGGCTCTGTCGCCGGGCACGTCACCGCCACCGGCCCACACCCCCTGGTCATGCCACCGGGTGAACTGCCCGGCCCCGCCGTCCCGGCCGCCGCGCCTCGCGGTGGCCCGCGTCGTGGCAGGCCTCGTGCCGGGCTGGCCGCCGCCGTGGGTGTGGTCACCGCGGGTGCGGTCGTGGCGATCGTTCTCGCGGCCACCTCGGGGTCGCCGGACACCACCACGGGATCCACGCCGTCCACCGCGGCCTCGTCCTCGCCGTTCCCGTCCGCCACCGCGAGCGACAGCCCGACGCCCACCGTCGAGGGCACGTCACGCCCGCAGAGCCTGCCGCCCGGCGCGCACCGGGAGGCGGGCGGATTCGCGTGGGCGACGCCGCGGGGCTGGCGGCGGGACGTGAAGACGGGGGCGGAGGTGCACTACACCTCCCCGGACGGCAAACAGGAGTTGGCCGCCAAGTCCGCTCTCGCCCGTGGCGACCTGATGGAGACCTGGGAGACCTCGGAGCAGAACGCCCACCAGGGGCAGGACTACCAGAAGATCCGCCTGGAGGAGACGACGTTCCGCGGCCACCCCGCGGTCGTCTGGGAGTACACCTTCACCCTCCAGGGCGTCCCCTGGCGCGCCCGCCTGCTGGGTTTCAACGCGGACGGAAAGTCGTACCAGATCAACACCTGGTACCAGCCGGACATCGAGACGCAGGCCCTCAAGACCTACGGCAGGGTGCGGGACAGCTTCACCGTGCTGTGAGGTGACCGGCGGACAGGTGACCGGCGGACACGCGGCCGCACGCGGAGGGGCCCCGTGGCGACCAGCCACGGGGCCCCTCTCCCACGGAGTCGTTCAGACCTTAGTGACGGCCCGGTCGACGGTCCGGTCGCCCTTGAACTTCTCCTTCGCGAAGGCGATGGCGATCACGCCCGCGGCGACCAGCAGGGACAGCAGCACGGTCGTGCGCCCGTCGTGTTCGGTGTCGGTGAGCATGTAGCCCAGCACGAAGACGATCAACGCGGCCGTCGCCCAGGTGAGATACGGGTACAGCCACATCCTCACGACCAGCTTCTCCGGTGCCTCGGCCTGGATGATCTTCCGCATGCGCAGCTGCGAGAAGCAGATCACCAGCCAGACGAACAGGGCCACCGCACCGGAGGAGTTGACGAGGAAGAGGAAGACCTTGTCCGGGGACAGGTAGTTGAAGAAGACGGCGACGAAACCGAACACGACCGACGCGAGGATCGCCGTCATCGGCACGCCCCGGCCGTTGACCCGCGCGAACGCCTTGGGCGCGTCGCCGCGCTCGCCGAGCGAGAACGCCATGCGGGAGGCCGTGTAGAGACCGGAGTTGAGACAGGACAGCACCGAGGTCAGCACGATGAAGTTCATGATCTGGCCGGCGTGCGCGATGCCGAGGGAGTCCAGGGCGGCGACGTAGGAGCCCTGGTCGGCGATGGACTTGTCGTCCCACGGCAGCAGCGTCACGACCACGAAGATCGAGCCGAGGTAGAAGACGCCGACACGCCAGATGATGCTGTTGGTGGACTTGGTGACGGCCCGCTGCGGATCCTCCGACTCACCCGCGGCGAGGGTGGCGATCTCGCTGCCCATGAAGGAGAAGACGACCAGCAGGACACCGGTGAGGATGGCGCCGGGCCCGTTGGGCAGGAAGCCGCCGTGGTCGGTGAGGTTGCCCAGCCCGGCCTTGTCGCTGTCGACGCCCGGCAGCACACCGAAGACGGCCAGACCGCCCACGACGACGAACGCGCCGATGGCGACGACCTTGATGCCGGCGAACCAGAACTCGAACTCGCCGTAGGAGCCGACGGAGACGAGGTTGGTGGCGGTCAGCACCAGCATCACGATCAGCGCCCACCCCCACTGCGGTACGGCGGGAATCCACCCTTCGAGGATCTTGGCCCCGGCGGTGGCCTCCACGGCGAGCACGACGACCCAGAAGAACCAGTACAGCCAGCCGATGGAGAACCCGGCCCAGCGACCGAGCGCCCGGTCGGCGTGCGCCGAGAAGGAACCCGAGGTCGGATTGGCGGCGGACATCTCGCCGAGCATCCGCATCACCAGCACCACGAGAGTGCCGACGAGGGCGTACGACAGGAGGATGCCGGGTCCCGCGGTGGCGATACCGGAGCTGGATCCGACGAACAGTCCGGCTCCGATGACGCCGCCGATGGCGATCATCGACAGATGTCGGTTCTTCAGTCCCGCCTGGAGACCGCCGCCGGGTTCACCGGGGGATCCTGAGGCGTGACCGGTCTTGGGGAGTGTCGGCTGCGAGGTCATTCACGGATTCCTTTGCGCCGGTTGTGCTGTTCCCCCATACGAGCGGTGTACGAGGTTGAACGAATCGGTCCAGTGAATCTGAGGCAAAGGAATTCGTGAACCTTTGATTCCGGATCGTTACTTGAGGTTTTCCTGAGGTTTCTCGGTATTGCCTGGACTTTTCGGCCGTGTGCCCCCGAGGCTGCTGCCCCGAAACAGTCGTGTCACACTCGTCCCATGCGCGTGTATCTCGGCTCCGACCATGCGGGCTTCGAACTCAAGAACCACCTCGTCGACTGGCTCAAGGCGGCCGGCCACGACCCCGTGGACTGCGGCCCGCACATCTACGACGCTCAGGACGACTACCCCCCGTTCTGCCTCCGTGCCGCCGAGCGGGCAGCCGCGGACCCGGACGCCCTCGGCATCGTGATCGGCGGCTCCGGCAACGGCGAGCAGATCGCGGCGAACAAGGTGAAGGGCGTGCGCGCGGCGCTCGCCTGGAGCGCGGAGACCGCGTCGCTGGGCCGGCAGCACAACGACGCGAACGTCGTGGCGGTCGGTGCGCGGATGCACTCACAGGAGGAGGCGACGAAGTTCGTCGAGACCTTCCTCAACACCCCGTTCTCCGGTGACGAGCGTCACAGCCGCCGCATCGAGATGCTGGCCGGGTACGAGACGACGGGTGACCTCCCGCCGATCCCGGCGCACCACCCGCAGCAGTAGGGCGTACGGGGGCCAGGGGGCCGAGCCCCCTGGCGGGGTCCGGGGGCGGATCCCCAGGGTTGGGGAAAGGAACGGCACCGTGCCGGAAGGGCACACGATTCACCGGCTGGCGCAGGACTACGCGGCCGCCTTCACCGGCACGGCACCCCAGGTGACCAGCCCCCAGGGCAAGTTCAGCGACTCCGCCGCCCTCCTCACCGGTGCGGAACTCACCCGCACCGAGGCGCACGGCAAGCACCTCTTCCTCGGGTTCGCCGAGTCCTGGGTCCACATCCACCTCGGCCTCTTCGGCAAGGTCACCTTCGGAGGCGCCCCCGCGCCCCCGCCCACGGACACCGTCCGGCTCCGGCTCGCGAACAGCACGTCGTACGTCGATCTCCGCGGCCCGACGACCTGCGCCCTGATCACGGACGCCGAGAAGGACGCGGTACACGACCGCCTCGGCCCCGACCCCCTCCGCGAGGACGCCGACCCGGGGACCGCGTACAGGCGGATCTCCCGCAGCCGTACGACGATCGCCGCCCTGCTGATGGACCAGAAGATCGTCGCCGGCGTCGGCAACGTCTACCGCGCCGAGGTCCTCTTCCGGCACCGCGTCGACCCGTACCGCGCCGGCAAGGACATCACCCCGGCCGAGTGGGACGCGCTGTGGACCGACCTCGTCGAGCTGATGCGCGAGGGTGTCCGCGTCAACCGCATCGACACCGTCCGCCCGGAACACACCCCGGAGGCGATGGGCCGCCCACCGCGCGTCGACGACCACGGCGGCGAGGTCTACGTCTACCGCAGGGCCAACCTGCCCTGCCACCTCTGTGGCGGCGGGATCCGCACCGCCGACCTCGCCGCCCGCAACCTCTTCTGGTGCCCGACCTGCCAGCAGGGCTGACCCGGGGTCAGAACCCGTGCGGCAGCCAGGGCGGCACCGGCGAACCGAACGCGACCGCCGCCTCCGTCGACGCGCCCTGCCGAAGCTCCCGCACCCGCCCGGCCGCCGCCAGCGAGGCCAGGCTCACGCCCCCGAGATACACCGCCCCCAACTCCCGTACGGACAGGGCGAGATCAGCCGGGTCCGTGGTGCGGTCGCAGGACGCGCCCTTCGCGTCGCCCACGAGTCGCCAACGCCCCGCGTTCCAGGGGCAGAAGTCGTCCTCGACCTCGAACACCACGTCCACCGGCGCCTGATACGTCCGCGCCTCCAGCGCGGCCCCGATGTCCACCAGCCGGACGTACAGGGAATCCCGCAACCGCAGACCACACCGCCGGATGTCGCTCACCATGGACATCCACGGCTCGTCCAGCGGCCGTCCCCGGGCGCTCAGCGTCGACGTCAGGTCGATCTCGAACAGGAACCGCCACAGCGCGGCGTGCGCCGCCGCGTCCAGCGCCTCCGTGTCCTGAAGGAGCACCTCGCCCGTGGGTCCGGAGGTCTCCCACCCGGGCTTGATCCGGAAGCGCGCGTACCCCACGACCTCGCCGCCCCGCTCGGCGACCACGCACTGCAGCGGCGACGCCCCCTCCCGGCCGCCCTCCGCGTCGAGCAACCCGAGCCGCTCCCACCCGGGCAGCCGCGCCAGCATCCCCGGCCGGCCGGACACCCGGCGCGCGTACACCGCCTCGCACGCGTCCAGGACGTCGGCCGGCGCGGCGTACCGCAGCCGTACGTCATCGGTGCCGGGCGGCACGGACAGCCGTACGCGTGCCGTGTCGACCTCGACATTGGCGCAGTACGTCGCCGCGGCGTACCCGAACCGGCCGTAGATCGCGGGCTCGGAGGCCGTGAGGACCGCCAGGGGCCAGCCCCATTCCCGTACGTCGTCCAGCTGGCGCCGCATCATCGAGCGCAGCACCCCGCGCCGCCGGTGCGTGGCGGCCACGCTGACCATGGTCACGCCCGCGGCGGGCACCGAGGCGCCGCCCGGCACGGTCAGCCGGAAGCTGAACGCCCCCGTCGTGCCCACGCACGTGTCCCCGTCCCAGGCGCCGATCGAGCGGTCCGTCTCCGAGAGCGCGTTCCACAGCTCGCGCTCCTCGGGGGACTCCGGGAGTCCGCCGAAGGCACGGATGAGGTTGTCGTACCACTCGTTCCAGTCGCCCTGCCGCAGTACCCGCAAGTCAGGCCCGTGGCCGGACTCGGGCGCGGCCCCGCGGTAGGTGCCGTGGTCCCCTTGGTCAGTCCCGTTGTCAGTCGCCATGGACCATGCCTATCAGGGCATTGCGGGACGGGCCAGGGGATTTCGACTTGAGGGCCGCGCGGTGGCTTTCGGTGAAGTTCACTGTGAGTTGAGCCTCGGACGGGGGACAAGTGGGACCTCCCGTGCCAAGCAGCTGGTCCGATGGATAGGGTCCCGAACTAATGGCAGCAGGACGAGAGCGGCGCGCAGAAGCCGAGACGTTCACGGCCCGGTTGAAGATGCAGTGGCACCGGGTCCGCGTCGGCCTGCGCAGAAGCGCCGTCGACTACTTCCGCGGCGACGGCTCGGACTGGGTCGCCCTGGCCGGCCTGCTCCTCACCGTGCCCCTGATCGCGGCCACCACACTCGTGAACTCGGTGTGGTGTTCCCCGGCCGCGCTGGTCCTGCCGATCGTCGCGGGCGGCCTGCTGCTGCGCCCGGCGAGCCTGCTCAGCCTGTACGCGGCCGCGGCGACCGCGCTGATCGTGGAGTCGGTGCGGCTGGGCCCGTACACGGAGGGCCCCTCCCGCGTCACCCCGGGCATCGTCCTCGTGGTCGCCGCCTGCGGTTTCTTCGGCCTGCTGATCGCGCAGTTCCGCAGCCGGGTGGGCGTCCCCTGGCGACGCGGCGGCACGATGCTCTTCGACCTGCGCGAACGCATCCGGGTACAGAGCAAGCTGCCGCAGCTGCCGCAGGTCTGGCACCGCGAGATGGCGTTGCGCCCGGCGGGCGGTCAGTCGTTCTCCGGTGACTTCGTCGTCGCGGCACGAACCAACGGCGGCCGCACCCTGGAGGTCGTCCTGACGGACGTGTCCGGCAAGGGCATGGACGCCGCGTCGAGGGCCCTGCTGCTGTCGGGCGCGTTCGGCGGTCTGCTGGGCAGCCTGCCCCCGCACGCCTTCCTGCCCGCGGCGAACGGCTATCTCCTCCGCCAGGACTGGGACGAGGGCTTCGCCACCTCCATCCACCTGGTCCTCGATCTGGACTCGGGCGACTACGAGTTGTACTCCGCCGGACACCCGCCGGGCCTCCAGCTCAGCGCCGGCAGCGGCCGCTGGGAGGAGAAGGCCGCCGAGGGCCCGCTCCTTGGTGTGTACGACGGCGCCCAGTTCGACCCCGTGAAGGGCTCACTCCGCCCCGGGGACGTGTTGATGCTGTTCACAGACGGTCTGGTGGAAACGTCCGAGCGCGACATAGTGGAGGGCATCGACCGCCTCACCGGCGAGGCCGACCGCTATGTCGCCGGCGGCTTCCACGGAGCGGCCTGGCACCTGATCGAAGCGGTGGCGAAGGACGTCAACGACGACCGGGCCCTGCTCCTGATCTGCCGAGAGGGCCCGACGGCGGCAGCCATGCGCTGACCCGGCCCGACCCCGCACTCGGAGAACAGAGCCTCGCACCCCGTCCGGCGGCGACACCCGCCCCGACCTGCGGTTCGGCCGACATGGTGGGGTTTTCCTCAGGTCAGGTCCGGCGGTCGCCCTCATGGTGGGCGCTCGCCCCCGGTCCGTACGTTCGAGACATCACCACCGTGATGCTCCGCATACGACCGACCGGAGGACCCCCGCATGGCAGGCGACTGGGCCGTAGAACTGCACGGAGTGACCCGGCGTTACGGCCGCGGCCGCGGCGCCGTCCACGCCCTGCGCGGCATCGACCTCACCCTCCCGCACGGCAGCTTCACCGCCGTGATGGGCCCCTCGGGCTCCGGCAAGTCCACGTTCCTCCAGTGCGCGGCGGGCCTCGACCGCGCCACCGCCGGCACCGTCCGTCTCGGCGGCACCCAGATCACCGGCCTGCGCGAGAACAAGCTCACCGCACTGCGCCGCACCCGCCTCGGCTTCGTCTTCCAGGCCTTCAACCTGCTCCCTTCCCTGACGGTCGAGCAGAACGTCGTCCTGCCGATGCGGCTGGCCGGCCACCGACCCGACCGCGGCCGGGCCCGCGAGGTGCTCGCCCAGGTCGGTCTCGCCGACAAGGCCCGCCGCCGCCCCGGCCAGCTCTCCGGCGGACAGCAGCAGCGCGTCGCGATCGCCCGCGCCCTCGTCACCCGCCCCGACGTGATCTTCGCGGACGAGCCGACCGGCGCCCTGGACACGACGACGGCCGCCGAGATCCTCGCCCTGCTCAGGCAGGCCGTGGACACCCAGGGCGCCACCGTCGTCATGGTCACCCACGACCCGTCGGCCGCCACCTGGGCGGACCGTGTCCTGTTCCTGGCCGACGGCGAGATCGTCGACCACCTCGACCGCGCCCCCACGGACCGGATCGCCGCCCGCATGACGGCCCTCACGGTCCCGGCGTCCTACGAGCGAACGGCGGCGTGATGTTCGTACCCAACGGCCTCGCCCGTGTCGCCGTCCGGTTCCGCCCCGCCGCGTTCGTCGGCACCCTGGTCGCGCTCGTGCTGGCCGCGGCGATCGTCTCGGCCTGCGGCATCCTCCTGGAGACCGGCGCTCGAGCCACCGTCCCGCCCCAGCGCTACGCGGGCGCCCCCGTGGTGGCGGCCGCCGATCAGCGGGCCCACTACGGCCACGGAGACAACGCGGACAGCGAGCCGGTCCCGGACCGCGCCCGTCTCGACGTCTCCCTGGTGACGAAGGCCGCCTCGGCCCCCGGAGCCCGCACGGCCGTCGCCGACGTGACCTTCCCGGTCCGGGAACAGCGTGGCTCCCGTACCGCCCACAACTGGTCCTCCACCGTCTTCACCGGCGAACACCTCACCGAGGGGCGCGCTCCGCACCCCGGTGAAGTGGCCCTCGCCCAGGGCACGGTGGGCGACCGCGTCACCCTCACCACACCCGAGGGCACCCGCGCCTACCGCGTCTCCGGCATCACCGGCGGCACCAACGGCGGCACCGGCACCGGCCAGGGCACCGTCTGGTTCGCCGACTCCGAGGCCGTACGGGTCTCCGGCCACCCCGGCCGCGTGGACGCCGTCGTCGTACTGCCCAGGCCCGGGGTGACCACCCGGGCGCTCGCCGCCCAGGTCGCCCACGTCCTTGGCGACCGCGCCGAGATCCACACCGGCGACGACCGCGGCACCGTGGCCGACCCGACCCTCGCCGAGGCCCGGGAGACCCTCATGGGAATCGGCGGCTCCTTCGGCGGCGTCGCGACCACGGTCGCCATGTTCACCGCGGCCGGCACGGTCGCCCTCGCCGTAGGCCAGCGCGCCCGCGAGTTCGCGCTGCTGCGCGCCGTCGGGGCCACCCCGCGCCAGATCCGCCGCACGATCGCCACCGAGACCTTCCTGATCGCCCCGCTCGCGGGCGCGGCCGGCTGTCTGCCCGGAATCGCCCTGGCCGACTGGTGGTTCGGGCAGCTGCGGGACAAGGGCGCGGTTCCCGCTGCCGTCGAACTGTCCGTCTCCTGGATCCCGTTGGTCTCCGCCGTCGGCGCCGTCCTCGTCACCGCCCTCCTGGCCGGGTACACCGCCGCCCACCGCAGCTCCCGCGTCAAGCCGGGGCAGGCGCTGGGCGAGGCGGCCGTGGAGCGGCTGCGCGTGGGCTGGATCCGGGTGCCGCTCGGGGTCGCCGCCGCGGTCGGCGGATTCGTCTGCGCGGGCCTGGCCGCCTCGCAGACCGGTGAGGACGCGGCCAACGCGGCGCTCGGCATCGTGATGCTGTTCATGCTGGCGGTGGCCCTGCTCGGCCCGCTGGTCGCGCGCGTCTGCGCCGCCCTGTTCGGGCTCCCGCTGCGCGGCGCGGGCGCCCCCGCCTCCCTCGCCGCCGCCAACTCCCGTACGAACGCCCGCCGACTGGCCTCCGCGATCACCCCGATCGTCCTCGCCGTGGCGTTCTCCTCGGTGCTGGTCTTCATGCACACCAGCGAGGAGCGGGTCACCGCACGGCAGCAGGACGCGGGCATCATCGCCGACCACATCGTCACCGCGGACCCGGGCCTGACCCCGGACGCCGTACGACAGGCCGGCAGCGCCCCCGAAGTCACCGCCGCCGTCGGCCTGTTGAAGACCTCGGTGCTCGTCCCCGCCTCGGGTGGCGTGATCACGCAGGTGTCCGCCCAGGGCGTCACGGGATCCGCCCGCGACCTGGCCGCCGTACAGGATCTGGACGTGCGCCATGGCCAACTGTCCCTGAAGCGGGGCGAGATCGCCGTCGACGCCTCCGTCGCCGACAACGCGAACGTCGACGTCGGCGACCGGATCCCGCTGCGCCTGCCCGACGGCACCAGGGCCGAGCCGCGGATCGTGGCGACGTACGGACGCGGTATGGGTCTGTCCCAGGTCACGATGAACCGCGCCGACCTCGCCGTCCACGTCACCTCCGCCTACGACAGCGAGCTGTGGACCAAGGGCGGTACGGCGGCCGGTCTGGGCGCCCTCGGCACGGTCCTGGACCGCGCCGACTACACCACCGCCCAGTCGGGGGACCGGGAGCTCAATGCCTGGGCGAACACGGTCATGGCGGCCGTCCTCGGCGGTTTCGCGGCCGTCGCCGCCGTCAACACCCTGGTGATGACCGTCCTCGACCGCCGCGGCGAACTCGGCACGCTCCGCCTGATCGGCTCCACCCGCCGGCAGGTGCTGCGGATGGTCCGCTGGGAGGCCCTCCTGGTCGCCCTCGCCGGCATCGCCCTCGGCACGGCGATCGCCCTGGCCACACTGATCCCGATGATGAAGGGGCTGACGGGGCAGGGACCGTACATCCCGCCCCTGGTGTACGGCGCCTTCGCCGGCGCGATCGTCGTCCTCGGCGTGACGGCGGCCACCCTCCCGGCCCGCGCGGCGCTGCGGGCCGACACACTGGACGAGTGACGGACACTCCGCGGCCGCTGACTCTGGCCGAAGTCGAGGCCATCGCCCGCGCCGCCCACGCCGGGCAGACCGACAAGGCCGGGCGCCCCTACGCCGAACACCTCCGGGCCGTGGCGGAAGGGGTCCGCGCGCGGGGCGGCGACGAGGAACAGATCGCGGCGGCCTGGCTGCACGACAGCGTCGAGGACGATGCGCTCTCCGAGCGGTGGCTGGAGGAGGCCGCCCTGAGCCGCCGTACGAAGGACGTCGTGCGCGCGGTCACCAAGCGGGCCGGGGAGCCGCCCGAGGCGTACGCGCGGCGCGTTCTCGCCACCCCGGGCGCCCTGTTGGTGAAGGAGGCGGACCTGGCGCACAACGCGGACCCGGCGCGCCTCGCGGTGCTGGACGAGCCCACCCGCACACGCCTGACCGAGAAGTACACGCGGATGCGTGCGCTTCTCGGTCTGGTCGCTGACAGCGGTGAGCCGGGCCGTTGACGAGGGTCCGGCATGGGACGAGGGGCCGGTACTAGGCGCTGACCTTCTCGCGCTCGCGTGCGCCCGACTCGGTCGTCTTGCCGTTCTTCTCCCGCCCGCGCGCCACTTCGGCCGCGTCCCGCTTGAAGGCCCACTCCATCGAGGGTTCCATCGCGAACCGGAAGACCCGGCGCACCGGCGCGGTGCACAGCACGGTCACGACGGCGGCCGCGAGGACACTCACGGAGATCTCGCCCAGCGGCCGCTGCAGCCAGGCGTGGTCGAACCAGCCCGCGAAGTCGGCGCCCTTGATCAGGAAGCCGTGCAGCAGGTAGCCGTACAGCGTGCCCGCGCCGAGCGACGTGAACCACATCCGGCGGCCCGGCACCCAGGAGAAGAAGCAGGCGGTCAGCAGCATCGAGCAGCCGAACAGCGCGAGGACCATGACCGGTCCGGACCACCAGGGCGCGGCCAACTCCTGCACGGCGTCACGGTGGTAGAACCACGACGTGTTCATACGGGGCACGGCCCACCAGCCGACCGCCAGCGCGGCCGCGAACACCGGCACCGACGCGATCCGCATGGAACGCCGGCGCACCAGCCGGAAGTGCTCGGGCTTCATGCACAGGCCGACCACGAAGTACGGCAGGAACTGCAGCACCCGCTGCAGGTCCAGGTCGTCGCCGATCTCGGGCGAGACGGACGCCAGCATGGCGATGCCGAGGGCGAGCGGCAGCGGCCACCGCACCAGCTTCCAGATGGGCGTGGTCATCCGCCAGACGAACAGCGCGCACAGGAACCAGGTCAGGTACCAGGGATCCAGCAGGCTGATCTCCTGCCCCGGCGAGTGATCGAGGTAGCGCTTGAAGAGGGAGTAGGCCGTCTCGAAGACGACGTACGGCACGACCACGCCGGTGATCAGTCGCTTGAGCCGGTCGGCGCGCATGTCGAAGCTGCGCGAGAAGAACCCGGAGATGATGATGAACGCCGGCATGTGGAAGGAGTACACGACCGTGTACAGGCCCTCCAGGATCCGGCTGTCACCCTTGATGGGCTCCCAGGAATGCCCCACGGCGACCAGGACGATCGCCAGGTACTTCGCGTTGTCGAAGAACGCGTCGCGCTGTTTGTCGCCGGGCTTGGCGCCGGCGGCGGCCCGGTGCGAGGCCGGTGCGCCGCGCTGGTTCTGCGGCGGGCGCGGACTCGGCACTCCGTTCGCCGACGACTGTGCCGGGGGGAGTGGCGATCGATTCTGGCCCTGCGGTCGCAGCGGGTTCGTCACAGGGACCTCGCTGTGGGGGCGGGGGACGAGGCGGCGTGGAACATCTGAGGCACCCTAGCCGTGGCTGCGTGTATTCGTAAAATTCCCGACGTCATTCCTGGTTAATGGCTTCGTCTACTCGCGTTTTCGTGAAGTTGACATTTTTGCTCCACGTGAGGATCGACACACGTCGGCTATTCGGCCAGGGCGTCATGGTGCCTCACTTGTCACGATTCATCCATACTAAATGGTGCATTATCGTCATGCCGTGCAGGTCGCCAGGGCCCCCTGTGGCTCAAATTCGAATCAACTGCGAACACGTTGTGTGGACACGGAAACGATCCAGCTGAATAACCCCTACGGAGGCCCCGTCGAATTGCTGTACGAGGACCCCTGTGGAGGCCCGGACGCGGCCGCGAGCGCGTGGAGATCCGGAGCGGCCATGGCCAACGTTGGGTCACGCGCCGCATATGCGGGCCCCGTTGGTGGCACGATGGTTCTGGCGGGGGTGCGCGGGGCTGCATCCCCGGGCCGGGAGAGCGGACCGACCGAGGGTGTGATCAGTTGTGGCCATTTCGCTGTCAGTGGTGCTGCTGTTGGCGATCGTCTTGGTGGTGTTGATCAGGGGAGGCTCAATCAAGGCCGGCCCCGCCATAGTCGCTGTGCTCTTCGGTTTCTTCCTCGCCTCGACCGGCATGGCCGACGACATCCAGCGGTTCCTGAACTCGATAGCGGAGACCATCAACTCGATCCAGTTCTAGCCGTGGCCGTCATGGTCCGCCGCCGAACAGTGCTCGAACAGTGGACGCCGCAGACCCTGCACCCCAGGACACGCCAAAGGCCTCCGGCCCGCCCCTCGCAAGGAACGGGCCGGAGGCCGGTGTAGGTCGCGCTGCCTCGTCGCAGGAGCACGAAGATCGTGGATAAACCCGTCGGAAACGACAAGAGCCAGGCCGAGGAATGATCCTCTGACCTGGCCCTTAGCCGTATGGAGCGGGCGACGGGAATCGAACCCGCGTAGCTAGTTTGGAAGACTAGGGCTCTACCATTGAGCTACGCCCGCGCAGCGCACCGCAGGTCGGTGACCGCGGCACAGAGGCATCGTAGCGGGTCGTCCCCGCTTGCCGCACACCCTGTCAATGCGGCGGCCACGCTGCCTGCGGGCATGTACCCTACGTGTCGCACCAGCACGGGGTGTGGCGCAGCTTGGTAGCGCGTCCGCTTTGGGAGCGGAAGGCCGTGGGTTCAAATCCCGCCACCCCGACCACTGATCGGCCGTCCCCGGCCGTCGTCGGCCACTCGCGCGGTCACTTCCGGTGATCGCGTTCCGTGATCGCCTTTGGGGCCGTGTCGCCGCTGCCGTTACTATGCAAGCTGCTGCCCGTGTGTCTCTCCTTAACGAAGTCCTCCGGGCGGCGAATCCGCCGGAGCCGTTCTGGCTCCGGCAGAACCCAAGATGTCAGCCACAAGGAGACCGAACCGTGAAGAGCGCCGTGGAGACCCTGAACCCGACTCGGGTTCGGCTCACTGTCGAGGTGCCCTTCGAGGAGCTCAAGGACAGCCTCGACGCGGCGTACAAGAAGATCAACCAGCAGGTCACGGTGAAGGGCTTCCGCAAGGGCAAGATCCCGGCCCGAGTCATCGACCAGCGGTTCGGTCGCGGCGCCGTGCTCGAGGAGGCCGTCAACGACGCGCTTCCGAAGTTCTACACCGAAGCGGTCAACGAGGCCGAGCTCAACGTACTGGGCCAGCCCGAGGTCGACATCACCGAGCTGAAGGACGGCGAGACGCTGAACTTCACCGCCGAGGTCGACGTCCGTCCGGCCCTGGAGATCCCGGACTACTCCGGTATCGAGGTCGAGGTCGACGCCGTCGAGGTCAGCGACGAGGACGTCGACAAGGCCGTCTCCGAGCTGCGTGAGCGCTTCGCGTCGACCTCCCCGGTCGAGCGTGCGGCCGAGGACGGCGACGTCGTCACCCTCGACCTCGAGGCCAAGGTCGACGGCGAGGTGCTGGAGGACGGCGTCGCGAGCGGCGTGTCCTACACCATCGGCTCCGGCGAGCTGTTGGACGGCATCGACGACGCCGTGAAGGGCCTGGAGGCCGGTGGCGAGACCACCTTCGCCTCCGAGCTCAAGGGCGGCTCGGCGGCCGGCAAGGAGGCCGAGGTCACCGTCAAGGTCACCCAGGTCGCCGCGCGTGAACTGCCGGAGCTGGACGACGAGTTCGCGCAGCTCGCCTCCGAGTTCGACACCCTCGAAGAGGTCAAGGCGGACAGCCGCAAGCGCCTCGAGAACACCAAGCAGTACGACCAGGCCACGCAGGCCCAGGAGCGCGTCCTGGAGAAGCTGCTGGAACTCGTCGAGGTGCCCGTCCCCGACAAGCTGCTCGAGGACGAGGTCAACACCCGCAAGCACAACCTCGAGCACCACCAGCTCGGCCAGATGGGCCTCGACCTCGACAAGTACCTGGAGATCCAGGGCAAGAGCGCCGAGGAGTTCGAGACCGAGACCCGCGAGGCCGCGGTCAAGGGCATCAAGACCCAGTTCGTCCTCGACGAGCTCGTCAAGCAGGAGAAGCTCAACGTCAGCCAGGAGGAGCTCACCGAGCACCTCATGCGGCGCGCGGCCTCCTCCGGCATGTCCCCCGACCAGTTCGCCCAGGCGGTCGTCGAGGGTGGTCAGGTCCCGATGCTGGTCGGCGAGGTCGCCCGCGGCAAGGCCCTGGCCGCCGTGGTCGAGAAGGCCACGGTCAAGGACACCAACGGCGAGGTCATCGACCTGGACGACGAGGAGGAGGAGACGGAGGCCGCCGAGGCCGCCGCCGACTCCACCGAGGACGCCCCGGCCGAGGAGAAGGCTGAGGAGAAGACCGAGGGCTGAGCCCACGGCGCCTCGTAGGTCGTACGGAGGGCCCCGGGGTCGCATGACCCCGGGGCCCTCCTGCCGTACGGCCGGGCAGCCCGCCCAGGGGCGTGGGGAGCCGCGCGACCGGCTCCCCACGACCCGCGGCCGCCCTCGAACCGAAGCTCCACGCCGCTACGCCCCCGGCGAACACCAGCCTCCGCGGGATTCCCCGAAGGGACCCGCGCGTTAGGGTCCATGAATAGGAGGGCAGTGGAGTCCCCGAACGGCTCCAGCCCCGCAGGGAAACGTGAGACGGCCCGGCGCCGTCGTAAGACGAGCAGGTGGATACGTGACGAATCTGATGCCCTCAGCCGCCGGCGAGCCTTCCATCGGTGGTGGCCTCGGCGACCAGGTCTACAACCGGCTGCTCAACGAGCGGATCATCTTCCTCGGCCAGCCGGTCGACGATGACATCGCAAACAAGATCACCGCGCAGTTGCTGCTCCTTGCCGCGGCCGATCCCGACAAGGACATCAACCTCTACATCAACAGCCCGGGCGGTTCGATCACGGCCGGCATGGCGATCTACGACACGATGCAGTTCATCAAGAACGACGTGATGACCATCGCGATGGGCCTCGCCGCCTCCATGGGGCAGTTCCTGCTCAGTGCGGGCACCCCCGGAAAGCGCTTCGCGCTGCCGAATGCCGAGATCCTGATCCACCAGCCCTCCGCCGGTCTCGCGGGTTCCGCGTCGGACATCAAGATCCACGCCGAGCGGCTGCTGCACACCAAGAAGCGCATGGCCGAGCTCACGTCCCAGCACACGGGTCAGACCGTCGAGCAGGTCACCCGTGACTCGGACCGCGACCGCTGGTTCGACCCCGAGGAGGCCAAGCAGTACGGCCTCATCGACGACGTCATCACCACGGCTGCCGGCATCCCGGGCGGCGGCGGCACCGGGGCCTGACCGCCCCCTGGGGCCTGAACGGCCCCAGCAAGCCCCCAGCCGACCGCCTCAGCCCCTAGGAGACAGATAGTGAACGACATCCCCGGAAGCAGCCTGTACGACCGCACGCGCGCCGAGTACACGGGTCCCGCGGCCGAGTCCCGCTACGTGATCCCCCGGTTCGTCGAGCGCACCTCGCAGGGCGTCCGCGAGTACGACCCGTACGCGAAGCTCTTCGAGGAGCGGGTGATCTTCCTCGGCGTCCAGATCGACGACGCCTCCGCCAACGACGTCATGGCGCAGTTGCTGTGCCTGGAGTCGATGGACCCCGACCGGGACATCTCGGTCTACATCAACAGCCCCGGTGGCTCTTTCACCGCGCTGACTGCGATTTACGACACGATGCAGTTCGTGAAGCCGGACATCCAGACGGTCTGCATGGGCCAGGCCGCCTCGGCCGCCGCCATCCTGCTGGCCGCCGGTACGCCCGGCAAGCGCATGGCGCTGCCGAACGCCCGGGTGCTGATCCACCAGCCGTACAGCGAGACGGGTCGGGGCCAGGTCTCCGACCTCGAAATCGCGGCGAACGAGATCCTGCGGATGCGTGCCCAGCTGGAAGACCTGCTGGCCAAGCACTCCACCACGGCGATCGAGAAGATCCGTGAGGACATCGAGCGCGACAAGATCCTCACGGCCGACGACGCCCTGGAGTACGGCCTGATCGACCAGATCATCTCCACCCGCAAGATGAACAACGCGTCCGTGCGCTGACACGGAAGCTGTAACGTCTGCCGCCCCTTGGCACGGTTTGACACGCTGCACGTCAAAGTGAACCGCGCCAAGGGGGGCCCGAACGGGGGGCTCGGCAAGGTACCGTCGGACATAAGGCAGCACCAGGAGCCGCTGGACCTAGGCGTCTCCCAGGCGAAGGGGAAGCACACCGTGGCACGCATCGGTGACGGCGGCGATCTGCTCAAGTGCTCGTTCTGCGGCAAGAGCCAGAAGCAGGTCAAGAAGCTCATCGCAGGGCCCGGTGTGTACATCTGCGACGAGTGCATCGACCTCTGCAACGAGATCATCGAAGAAGAACTCGCGGAGACGAGCGAGGTCCGCTGGGAGGAACTCCCGAAGCCCCGCGAGATCTACGAGTTCCTCGAGGGGTACGTGGTCGGCCAGGAGTCGGCCAAGAAGGCGCTCTCGGTAGCGGTGTACAACCACTACAAGCGGGTCCAGGCCGGTGAGAACGGCGGCGCCCAAGGCCGCGACGACGCCATCGAGTTGGCGAAGTCCAACATCCTCCTGCTGGGCCCCACGGGCTCCGGCAAGACCCTGCTGGCCCAGACCCTGGCCCGGATGCTCAACGTCCCGTTCGCCATCGCCGACGCGACGGCGCTGACGGAGGCCGGCTATGTCGGCGAGGACGTCGAGAACATCCTCCTCAAGCTGATCCAGGCGGCGGACTACGACGTCAAGAAGGCCGAGACCGGGATCATCTACATCGACGAGATCGACAAGGTCGCTCGGAAGAGCGAAAACCCGTCGATCACCCGCGATGTCTCGGGCGAGGGCGTCCAGCAGGCCCTGCTGAAGATCCTGGAGGGCACCACGGCCTCCGTTCCGCCGCAGGGCGGCCGCAAGCACCCGCACCAGGAGTTCATCCAGATCGACACGACGAACGTGCTGTTCATCGTGGGCGGCGCCTTCTCGGGCCTGGAGAAGCTCATCGAGTCCCGGGCCGGCGCGAAGGGCATCGGCTTCGGCGCGACGATCCGCTCCAAGCGGGAGCTGGAGGCCAAGGACCAGTTCGAGGACGTCATGCCCGAGGACCTGGTCAAGTTCGGCATGATCCCCGAGTTCATCGGCCGGCTGCCCGTCATCACCTCGGTCCACAACCTGGACCGCGAGGCCCTGCTCCAGATCCTGGTCGAGCCGCGCAACGCGCTCGTCAAGCAGTACGAGCGGCTCTTCGAACTCGACGGTGTGGAGCTGGACTTCGAGCGCGAGGCGCTGGAAGCCATCGCCGACCAGGCGATCCTCCGCCAGACCGGCGCGCGCGGCCTGCGCGCCATCATGGAAGAGGTCCTCCAGGGCGTCATGTACGAGGTCCCGTCCCGCAAGGACGTGGCCCGCGTGGTCATCACCGCCGACGTGGTCCTCTCCAACGTCAACCCGACGCTGATCCCGCGGGATTCGCGTGGGCGGGGTCCGGGGGAGCAGAAGACGGCGTAACCGGTTCCGGTAGGCAGCAGACGTGAAGAGGGCCCCGCGCACGCGGGGCCCTCTTCACATGCTGGGAGCAGATCAGCTCTTCACGCGGACTTCCTTACGGACATCGGCCGCGATCTGGGCCGACTCGTCCAGGGAGTACGTCTTGGTGCTGGTGTTCGGCTGGACCACGCCCATCGTGCTGTAGTCCGACCAGATGCACAGGTACACCGTCTGGCTCTTCCCCGTGACGATGCTCTTGCCCTCGGCCTTCTGGCACTTCATCACGGCCCCGTCGAGGCCGTCGGGCGAGACGGACTCGGCGCCGCCGACCAGCTTGGCGTCGCTGTCCGAGCCGGCGTCCTTCTTCATCTCCGCGAAGGTTCCGTCCAGGGCCTTCTGGGGGTCCGACACCTTGCCGTAGAAGCCGGAGAAGGCGACGTTCTCGGCGGTCTTGGCCTTCGCCATCGCGCTCGGGTCACTGGTGTCGAGCGACGCCAGGTCCACGGTCGAATAGGTGGCCGAGACCTGTGTGGCGCCCGACACCCCGACCGCGGCGAGATCCTTCGCGTCGCTCGAACCCACCTTCTGCTCCTGGGCCTTGCCCGCACGCGTGTACTTCTCGGACAGCAGCTTCGACGGCGCGCTGAGCTTGTGCGGCCCGTCGTCCTCGAGGCCGCCCCCGCTCCCGCCGATCACGAAGTACGCCCCCACGCCGACCGCGGCCACGACCGCCACGGCGCCGATGATGAGCCCCGTCTTCTTCTTGCCGCCCCCGGGCGCCGGCGGCTGCGGCGCCCCGTACGGGGCCTGGCCGTACGGCGGCTGCTGACCGTACTGCGGCTGCTGACCGTAGGGGGCCTGCTGGCCGTACGGCTGCTGCTGGGGCGGAGCGCCCTGCGGAGGCTGCTGCGGGTAGCCGTAGCCGGGCTGGGCCGGGGGAGGCTGCTGGGGGTATCCGTAGCCGGGCTGCGGGGCCTGCGGCGGCTGGCCGTACGGACCCGGCTGACCGTACGGTCCGGGCTGCTGGGGCTGCCCACCGTACGGGCCCGGCTGGTTGTGACTCATTTCTGGGTTCCCCTCCAGATGCTTATGTGTTCCCGACATCCTGGCGCAGGGGGCGTGCGCGAACGGCATCGGGGCTCCCACCGTTACAGAACAAACGTGTTTCGGGACTGCCGGGTGACACCCCTAAACTGAGCCCGTGACCGAGAACGCTCAGCAGCAGCCACCAGCGCCCGACACCGAACTGCCGACCCAGTACGCGCCGGCCGACGTAGAGGGGCCGCTGTACGAGCGCTGGGTAGAGCGGGGTTACTTCGAGGCCGACGCGAAGAGCGACAAGCCTCCGTACACGATCGTCATTCCGCCGCCGAACGTCACGGGCTCGCTCCACCTCGGGCACGCCTTCGAGCACACCCTCATCGACGCCCTCACCCGCCGCAAGCGGATGCAGGGTTACGAGACCTTGTGGCAACCCGGCATGGACCATGCGGGGATCGCGACCCAGAACGTCGTCGAGCGTGAGCTCGGCAGGGAGGGGAAGTCGCGGCACGACCTCGGCCGGGAGGCGTTCGTCGAGCGCGTCTGGCAGTGGAAGGCCGAGTCAGGTGGGCAGATCAGCGGTCAGATGCGCCGCCTGGGAGACGGCGTCGCGTGGTCGCGTGAGCGGTTCACCATGGACGAGGGTCTCTCCCAGGCCGTCCAGACCATCTTCAAGCGGCTCTTCGACGAAGAGCTGATCTACCGCGCCGAGCGCATCATCAACTGGTGCCCCCGCTGTCTGACCGCCATCTCGGACATCGAGGTGGAGTACCAGGACGACGACGGTGAGCTCGTCTCCATGAAATACGGCGACGGGGACGAGACGATCGTCGTCGCGACCACCCGCGCCGAGACCATGCTCGGTGACACGGCCGTCGCCGTCCACCCCGAGGACGAGCGGTACAAGCACCTGGTCGGCAAGCTCATCAAGCTGCCGCTGACCGAGCGTTCCATCCCGGTCGTCGCCGACACGCACGTCGACCCCGAGTTCGGCACGGGTGCCGTCAAGGTCACCCCGGCCCACGACCCGAACGACTTCGAGATCGGCCGGCGCCACGACCTGCCGGCCGTCACGATCATGGACGAGCACGCCGTGATCACCGCCCACGGCCCCTTCCAGGGCCTGGACCGGCTGGAGGCCCGCTCCGCGATCGTCGCCGCACTGCGCGCCGAGGGCCGGATCGTCGCCGAGAAGCGGCCGTACGTCCACTCGGTCGGCCACTGCTCGCGCTGCAAGACGACCGTCGAGCCGCGTCTGTCCATGCAGTGGTGGGTCAAGGTCGGCCCGCTGGCGAAGGCGGCCGGCGACGCGGTCCGCGACGGCAAGGTCAAGATCCATCCCCAGGAGATGGAGAAGCGGTACTTCGACTGGGTCGACAACCTCCACGACTGGTGCATCTCACGGCAGTTGTGGTGGGGGCACCGGATCCCGGTCTGGTACGGCCCGGAAGGCGAGGTCGTCTGTGTCGGCCCCGACGAGGAGGCACCCACCGGCGAGGGCTGGCGCCAGGACACCGACGTCCTGGACACCTGGTTCTCCTCCGGCCTGTGGCCGTTCTCCACGCTGGGCTGGCCCGAACAGACCGAATCGCTGGCGAAGTTCTACCCGAACTCGGTCCTTCTCACCGGCTACGACATCCTCTTCTTCTGGGTCGCCCGGATGATGATGTTCGGCCTCTACGCGATGGACGGCACCCCGCCGTTCCACACCATCGCCCTGCACGGCATGGTCCGTGACCAGAACGGCAAGAAGATGTCGAAGTCCTTCGGGAACGTCGTCAACCCGCTGGACTGGATGGACAAGTACGGCAGCGACGCCCTCCGGTTCACGCTGGCCCGTGGCGCCAACCCGGGTGTCGACGTCCCGATCGGCGAGGACTGGGTCCAGGGCTCCCGCAACTTCGCCAACAAGATCTGGAACGCCACACGCTTCGCGCTGATGAACGGCGCGACGGTGGACGGCCCGCTGCCGGAGCCGTCCGCGATGTCCGCGACGGACCGCTGGATCCTCTCCCGCCTCAACTCGGTGATCGCCGAGGTCGACGCGTTCTACGAGGACTACCAGTTCGCGAAGTTGTCGGACGCGCTGTTCCACTTCGCGTGGGACGAGGTCTTCGACTGGTACGTCGAGTTGTCGAAGACCACGTTCCAGGCGGGCGGCCCGGCCGCCGAGGCCTCGAAGCGCGTCCTCGGCGAGGTCCTGGACGTGACCCTGCGTCTCCTCCACCCGATCGTCCCCTTCGTCACGGAGACCCTGTGGACCACGCTGACCGGCGGCGAGTCCCTCGTCATCGCCGAGTGGCCCGCGGACAGCGGCTTCCGTGACCCGGGTGCCGAGAAGGAGATCGAGACGCTCCAGTCGGTCATCACCGAGGTCCGTCGCTTCCGTGCCGACCAGGGCCTGCAGCCGGGCCAGCGCGTCCCGGCCCGCCTGTCGCTGGACGGCACGGCGCTCTCCCCGCACGAGGCGGCCATCCGTCAGCTCCTGCGGCTCCAGCCGGAGGGCGACGCGTTCACCGCCACGGCGACCCTGCCGGTCTCGGGGGCCGAGGTGGCCCTCGACCTGTCCGGCACGATCGATATCGCGGCCGAGCGCAAGCGGCTGGCCAAGGATCTCGCCGCCGCGGAGAAGGAGAAGGCCCAGGCCAACGCCAAGCTCGGCAACGAGGCGTTCCTGGCGAAGGCGCCGGACCACGTGGTGGACAAGATCCGGACGCGGCTGGCGAAGGCCGACGAGGACATCGCGCGGATCGCCGCGCAGCTGGATCGGCTGCCGCCCGCGTAGGGGTTCGTACGTTGCTGAAGGCCCCCGGGAACTTTCGTTTCCGGGGGCCTTTCCTATCCAGCCCGTCCGGCGTTTGAGGACGAGGCCCCTCGGGCCGATGGGGGTCTGGGGGCGCAGCCCCCAGGGACGGTGACCCCCGCCGAGCCGCACCCGACCCACGGCCTCCGTAGACTGGCCCCGTGAGTGACCAGCCGCATGACGACAGCTCCTTCGACGAGATCATCGAGGCCGAGACCGGCCGGGACCCGGATCTCGCGCTGATCGAGGCCGGCAGCCGTACCCTGCGCACCCAGGGCGGCCCCCCGCAGGCCGACGTGCCCGCGCGGCCCGAGGACCCGGAGGTCGACAAGGCCCTGCGCGAGGTCGAGGCGGACCTCGCCACCCGCTGGGGCGAGACCAAACTGGAGCCGTCGGTCAGCCGGATCGCCGCGCTGATGGACGTGCTGGGGGAGCCGCAGCGGGCGTACCCCTCGATCCACATCACCGGCACCAACGGCAAGACCTCCACCGCCCGCATGATCGAGGCCCTGCTCGGCGCCTTCGAACTGCGTACGGGTCGCTACACCTCCCCCCACGTGCAGTCGGTCACCGAGCGCATCAGCCTCGACGGTGCGGCGATCTCCGCCGAGCGGTTCATCGAGACGTACCAGGACATCAAGCCGTACGTCGAGATGGTCGACGCCCAGCAGGAGTACCGGCTGTCCTTCTTCGAGGTGCTCACGGGGATGGCGTACGCCGCCTTCGCGGACGCGCCCGTCGACGTGGCCGTCGTGGAAGTGGGGATGGGCGGCTCCTGGGACGCCACCAACGTGATCGACGGGGACGTCGCCGTCGTCACCCCCATCGACCTCGACCACACCGACCGGCTCGGTGAGACGCCGGGCGCGATCGCCACCGAGAAGGCCGGCATCGTCAAGCAGGACGCGACGGTCATCCTGGCGCAGCAGCCGGTCGACGCGGCCCAGGTGCTGCTGAAGAAGGCCGTCGAGGTCGACGCCACGGTCGCCCGGGAGGGGCTGGAGTTCGGCATCGTCTCGCGGCAGGTCGCCGTCGGCGGGCAGTTGATGACCCTGCGCGGGCTCGGCGGGGAGTACCACGAGGTGTACCTCCCGCTGCACGGCCCCTACCAGGCGCACAACGCGGCCGTCGCGCTCGCCGCCGTCGAGGCGTTCTTCGGCGTCGGCTCCCAGCGGCCCGAGCCGCTCGACATCGACACGGTCCGCAAGGCCTTCGCCGCGGTCTCCGCGCCGGGACGGCTGGAGGTCGTACGGCGGTCCCCGACCGTCGTCCTGGACGCCGCCCACAATCCGGCCGGCGCCCGCGCCACCACCGAGGCGGTCCAGGAGGCCTTCGACTTCAGCCGGCTGATCGGGGTGGTCGGGGCCAGCGGCGACAAGAACGTGCGCGGGCTGCTTGAGGCCTTCGAGCCGCTCTTCGCGGAGGTCGTCGTCACCCAGAACTCCAGCCACCGGGCCATGGACGCCGACGAGCTCGCCGCGATCGCCGTCGAGGTGTTCGGCGAGGAGCGCGTGCAGGTCGAGCCACGGCTGCCGGACGCTCTGGAGGCCGCGATCACGCTGTCCGAGGAGGAGGGCGAGTTCGCGGGCGGCGGTGTGCTCGTCACCGGATCCGTCATCACCGTCGGCGAGGCCCGGCTGCTGCTGGGGAAGGGCTGAGGCCGAGAATGCGTACCCTCTGTGCTTCGACCCTGATCGGCGAGTTCTTCGTCATCGGATTCGCCGGTCTGGTCGCCATGAAGGACCCGGACCTGTCCACCACGACGGTCTGGACGGTCAGCGGCATCGCCATGTTCCTGTGCCTGCTGCTGTGCGGCACGGTGACCCGCCCCGGCGGTGTCCTCTTCGGCTGGGTCCTGCAGATCGCCCTGATCGCCTCCGGCTTCGTCATCCCGGCCATGTTCTTCATGGGCGCGATCTTCGCGGCCCTGTGGTGGGCGTCCGTGCACTACGGCCGAAAGGTCGAGGAGGCGAAGGCCCGCTTCGCGGCGCAGGCCGACTCCTCCACACCTGACGCTGCGTAACAGTCGCACGGACACGCCCTGTAACCTCATCCCACCGCACACCGGCCGTAGAAGGAGCCCTCCCGTGAGCCAGCGCACCCTCGTCCTCCTCAAGCCCGACGCCGTCCGTCGTGGCCTGACAGGCGAGATCATCAGCCGTATCGAGCGCAAGGCCGGCTGGCAGATCACCGCGCTGGAGCTGCGCACCCTGGACCAGGACACCCTGGAGCAGCACTACGGCGAGCACAAGGGCAAGCCCTTCTACGAGCCGCTGGTGGAGTTCATGGCCTCCGGTCCGGTCGTGGCGCTGCTCGTCGAGGGCGAGCGGGTCATCGAGGGCGTGCGGGCGCTGGCCGGTCCGACCGACCCGATCGCCGCCGCCCCCGGCTCCATCCGCGGCGACTACGGCGTGATCGTGCGGGAGAACCTGATCCACGCCTCCGACTCCGAGGAGTCCGCCGAACGTGAGGTGAAGATCTTTTTCCCCGGCCGCGCGTAGCATCCGCGACGGCGGCAATGGGAGTCTGGGGGCATCGCCCCCGGACTCCTTGGCATATGCGTGGCCGATCGGGGGAACGGGTGTCCCCGAACGCCCGTCTCCAGAAGCGGACGCGCCCGTCATCTGCTGACAATGGCGGAGACCCTCCCGCGGTGTTCGCGAAGGCGCGTCTACGATGGAAGCCTTCACGTCACTGCGCCCACCTCGCCGACCTGAAAAGCCCTCAAAAAGCTCGTGGGAAGGCCAGAAGAATCCTGATGGGGAACTCAATGTCGTTCATCGGCCGTGACATGGCTGTCGACCTCGGGACCGCCAACACGCTGGTGTACGTCAGGGGTCGCGGGATCGTACTCAACGAGCCGTCCGTCGTCGCGATCAACACCAACACCGGTGGCATCCTCGCGGTCGGCGCCGAAGCGAAGAAGATGATCGGGCGCACGCCCGGCAACATCGTTGCCGTGCGTCCGCTGAAGGACGGCGTGATCGCCGACTTCGAGATCACCGAGCGGATGCTCCGCTACTTCATCCTGAAGATCCACAAGCGGCGGTATCTGGCTCGTCCGCGGGTCGTCGTCTGTGTGCCCTCGGGCATCACGGGTGTCGAGCGCCGCGCCGTCATCGAGGCGTCGTCCCAGGCCGGCGCCCGTCAGGTGCACATCATCGAGGAGCCCATGGCCGCGGCCATCGGCTCCGGCCTGCCGGTCCACGAGGCCACGGGCAACATGGTGGTGGACATCGGCGGCGGCACCACGGAGGTCGCGGTCATCTCCCTCGGCGGCATCGTCACCGCCCAGTCCATTCGCGTCGCGGGCGACGAACTGGACAACGCGATCATCCAGCACATCAAGAAGGAGTACTCGCTCCTCCTCGGTGAGCGGACGGCCGAGCAGATCAAGATCACGATCGGTTCGGCGTACGACCTCGACGCTGACGAGCACACCGAAATCCGTGGCCGGGACCTCGTCTCCGGGCTGCCCAAGACCGTCGTCATCTCGGCCGCCGAAGTCCGCAAGGCGATCGAGGAACCCGTCAACGCCATCGTCGACGCCGTCAAGACGACCCTCGACAAGTGCCCGCCGGAGCTGTCCGGCGACATCATGGACCGGGGCATCGTGCTGACGGGCGGCGGGGCGCTGCTGCGCGGCCTCGACGAGCGGCTGCGGCGCGAGACCGGCATGCCGATCCACATCGCCGAGGACCCGCTGGACAGCGTGGCGCTCGGCTCCGGCAAGTGCGTCGAGGAGTTCGAGGCGCTGCAGCAGGTGCTCGACGCCTCGCCGCGCAGATGACATAACGCTTCGATTCCGCCGTACGAGCTGATCTCTCTCGTACGGCGGATCGTTGATATAGAGGCATAAGCTCGCCCATAAACCTCCGAACACCTCAACAGCAGAACATCTCAACGCCCGAACACCTCAATACCCGAACACACCTCAACACCCGAACCTCTGCACATTCCTATGAGGAAGGCACGGCCGCCGCACGTGAGGGACACACGAGAGAGCCGACTGCTCCTGGTGCTGCTGGTCGCCATCGCGTTCGCGCTGATCACGGTGGACATCCGTGGCGGGGAGGACTCACCGGTCGACGGTGCCCGCCGGGGAGCGGCCACCGTCTTCGGCCCGATCGAGAACGGTGTGTCGGCCGCGGTCGACCCGGTCGGCAACGCCGTGTCGGCCATCCGTGACTCCGGTGAACGCCACGACCGGCTCGCCGGGCTGGAGAAGGAGAACGCGGCCCTCAAGGCGAAGCTCGGCAGCGACGACCGCAACCGCTCCCGGCTGACCCAGCTCGACAAGATGCTGAAGATCGCCGGAGAGGGCCAGTACGGCATCAAGGGTGCCGAGGTCATCGCGATAGGAGCGGCCCAGGGCTTCTCCTGGACCATCACCATCGACGTCGGCGCCAATGACGGCATCAAGCGCGACATGACCGTCCTGAACGGGGACGGGCTCGTCGGACGCGTGACCACCGTCGGTCCCGACACCGCCACGGTCCTGCTCGCCAACGACCCCGACTTCACCGTCGGCACCCGCATGGAGGCCGGCGACGAGCTCGGCTTCGCCTCCGGGCAGGGCGACCGCCCGCTGCGCGTCGAACTCCTCAACGGCAAGGCCGAGATCAAGAAGGGCGACCGCCTGGTCACCTTCGGCTCGGAGGCCGACAAGCCCTTCGTGCCCGGCGTCCCGGTCGGTGTGGTCTCCCGCGTCGACCCCGCCGGCGGCGGCCTCACCCGCATCCTCAACGTCACGCCGTACGTCAGCTTCACCAAGCTCGACATCGTCGGCGTGGTCGTCGCCGCCCCGAAGAAGGACCCGCGCGACACGGTGCTGCCCGCCAAGCCCGAACCGACCCCCACGCCGACCGTGACGGTGACCGTCACGCCGTCCGCGGACGCGCAGGTCGACGGCCAGACCCAGCCTGAGCAGTAGGAGCTGTAACCCATGCGTGCCAACCGGATCCTGCTCTCCTCCGCCCTGGTCGTCGTCGCCCTGGTGCTCCAGGTGAGCGTCCTCGCCCGCCTGCACCTCCCCGGCGCCGTCCCCGACCTGCTGCTCCTCACCGTCCTGGGCCTCGCCATGGTGTACGGCCATGTCGGCGGCGCCCTCGTCGGCTTCGGCGCCGGTCTGCTCGCCGACCTCGCCCCGCCCGCCGACCACGCGGCCGGCCGCTACGCCCTCGTGCTGTGCGTCATCGGCTACCTCGCGGGCCTGGCGAAACCGGACAACGGCAGACTGAAGTCGGCCACCGGCCCCATGGCCGTCGTGGTCGCCGCCGCCGTCGGCACCACCCTGCTGTACGCCGGTGTCGGCGCCCTCGTCGGCGACACCGCCGCCCGCAATGTCGGCCTCGGCAGCCTGCTGTTCACGGCCGCCCTCTACGACCTGCTGCTCGCCCCGTTCGTGGTCCCCGGGATCATGGCCCTGGCCCGGCGCGCAGAGAACGACCCGCTGGCCGAGAACAGCGCGGCCGCGGCCAAGGGCACCGACATCTCCTCCGGCTGGCTCTCCTCCGGCACCGGTCTGCGGATCGGCAGCCAGCGCGGCGGCCTCGGCGGACTGAAGGTGAAGGCCGCCCGGGCCCGCACGGCCCGCGCTGGCCGCATCAAGGGGGTCAAGCGGCTGTGACCGCGAGGGAGTTGGCCGGCCCACCGGCTCACAGGTCCGTCGTATATGACACATACACACACTGAGAGGGGGAGCGAGCAACAGTGACCAACATCCCCGAGACCGGCCGGACCCCACGGGTCCAGATCCGGCTCGTCGTCATCCAGATCCTCGTCCTCTCACTGCTCGGCACCCTCGGCGGACGCCTGTGGTACCTCCAGATCCGCGAGGGCGACGAGTACGCCAAGGAGGCCTCCGGCAACCACGTCCAGCAGGTCGTCGAGCCCGCCGTCCGCGGCTCGATCCTGGACGCGCGCGGAGTGCCCCTCGCCGACAACGAGACCCGGCTGGTGGTCTCCGCCTCCCGCACCGACCTGCTGAAGATGAAGGACGACGGCGAGGCCGTCCTCACCAAGCTGGCCGGCGTGCTGGGCATGAAGCCCCAGGACGTCATGGGGAAGGTCCGGCTGTGCGACGCCAAGACACCCCAGCCCTGCTGGAACGGCTCGCCGTACCAGCCGATCCCCATCACCGACGAGGCCACCGCCAAGCAGGCCCTGCAGATCCGTGAGCGCGCCGAGGACTTCCCCGGCATCACCGCCGAACCGGAGGCCGTGCGCCGTTACGCCGCCCCCGGCGAGGCCAACACCGCCCAGGTGCTCGGCTACCTCTCGCCCGTCACCGACGACGAGATCACCAAGGCCCAGGACACCGACTCGCCGTTTCTGCGCTCCGACCAGGTCGGCCGCTCCGGCCTGGAGCGCCAGTACGACAAGGAACTGCGCGGCAAGGCCGGCGTCACCCGCTACGAGGTCGACAACCTCGGCCGGGTCATCGGCGAGGCCGAGGCCGACCCCGCGCAGCCCGGCTCCAACCTCGTCACCAGCATCGACGCCCGCGTCCAGCGGGTCGCCGAGTACGAACTGAACGACGCCATGAAGAAGGCCCGCCAGGAGTGGGACCGCAACACCAACGAGAAGTACAAGGCCGACTCCGGCGCGGTCGTGGTGATGGAGAACAAGACCGGCCGCGTCGTCTCCATGGCGTCCAACCCGACCTACGACCCCAACGCCTGGGTCGGCGGCATCTCCGCCAAGGACTACGCCAGGCTCACCGGCAAGAGCTCCAACTACCCGCTGCTCAACAGGGCCATACAGGGTCAGTCCGCGCCGGGCTCCACCTTCAAGGTGATCTCCACGGCCGGCGCCGTCGAGGCCGGCTACGACTTCAACGGCCGCTACCCGTGCACAAGTTCCTACTCGGTCGGCGGTCAGGTCTTCAAGAACTTCGAGTCGGAGAACTTCGGCCCCATCTCGCTCGGCCGGGCGCTCGAGGTCTCCTGCGACACCGTCTTCTACGGCCTCGCCCACAGCGAATGGCAGAAGGACGGCGGCATCAACCCGAAGAAGGGCGAGCCCAAGGACTACTTCTTCAAGGCGGCCCACCAGTTCGGCCTCGGCAAGGAGACCGGCATCGACCTGCCCAACGAGGTCACCGGCCGGGTCCCCGACCGCCAGTGGAAGGAGAACTACTGGAAGGCCAACAAGGACGTCTGGTGCAAGACGGGGAAGAAGGACGGCGACTACGTCCAGAAGATCGCCTACGAGAACTGCCTCGAAGGCAACAAGATGCGCGCCGGTGACGAGATCAACTACTCCATCGGCCAGGGCGACACCCTCGTCACCCCGATCCAGATGGCCACGATCTACGCGGCCATCGGCAACGGCGGCACCCTGCACGACCCGACCGTCGGCAAGGCCGTCGTCAGCGCCGACGGCAAGACCGTCCGGGAGATCAAGCCCACGGCGCACGGCAAGCTGCCGATAAACAGCAAGACGCTGAGCGAGATGGACGAGGCCCTCGCGGGCGTCGCCACCCGAGGCACCGCCGCCTGGCGGTTCGCGCAGGTCGGCTGGCCCCAGGACAAGATCCCGATGCACGCCAAGACGGGTACCGCCGAGGTCTACGGCAAGCAGACGACGTCGTGGTTCGCCACGTACACCAAGGACTACACGGTCGTCATGACGATCTCCCAGGGTGGTACCGGCTCCGGCGCCTCCGGCCCGGCCGTCCGCAACATCTACGACGCGCTGTACGGCGTGTCCGACGACGGCACGATCAACCCGAAGAACGCGCTGCTGCCGACCCCGCAGAAGAGCCTGCCGAAGGTCCGTACGGACGGGACGATCAAGTCCCCGAAGATCGCCAAGGACCCGGCGAAGGACCAGCGGGCGAGCCAGAAGGGCGCGGCCGAACAGGACGAGACCCAGCAGGCGGCGACCGTGAACCCACCGACGACCGGCAACCGGGACACCCGGCGACGGTCGCGCAGGAGGGGAAGCCGGAGGATGCTCACATGACCGGCGCCAACAGCTTCCAGGTCTCCGGGTACGGGCCCGCACGCGCGGGCTGGACCCGGGTGTTCGCCCGTGACTCGCTCGCCCGCAGGATGGACTGGCCGATCCTGCTGGCGGCTCTGGCGCTCTCCGGCATCGGCTCACTCCTCGTCTTCTCGGCGACCCGCAACCGCACCGAGATCAACCAGGGCGACCCGTACTACTTCCTGATCCGGCACCTCATGAACACCGGCATCGGGTTCGCCCTGATGCTCGGCACGGTCTGGCTCGGCCACCGCGCACTGCGCACGGCCGTGCCGATCCTGTACGGCGCCTCGGTGTTCCTGATCCTGATGGTGCTGACCCCGCTGGGCTCGACGGTCAACGGCGCCCACTCGTGGATCGTGCTGGGCGGCGGCTTCTCGCTCCAGCCCTCCGAGTTCGTGAAGATCACGATCATCCTGGGCATGGCGATGCTGCTGGCCGCCCGGGTGGACGCGGGCGACAAGCCCTACCCCGACCACCGCACCGTTCTCCAGGCGCTCGGCCTGGCCGCCGTACCGATGCTGATCGTGATGCTGATGCCCGACCTCGGGTCGGTCATGGTCATGGTCATCATCGTGCTGGGTCTGCTGCTCGCCTCCGGCGCGTCCAACCGGTGGGTGTTCGGACTGCTCGGCGCGGGCGCGGCCGGCGCGATCGCCGTATGGCAGCTGCACATCCTGGACGACTACCAGATCGCCCGGTTCGCGGCCTTCGCCAACCCCAGCCTCGACCCCGCGGGCGTCGGCTACAACACCAACCAGGCCCGTATCGCGATCGGTTCCGGTGGTCTGACGGGCTCCGGGCTGTTCCACGGCTCGCAGACGACGGGCCAGTTCGTGCCCGAGCAGCAGACGGACTTCGTGTTCACGGTCGCGGGGGAGGAGTTGGGCTTCGTCGGCGCCGGCCTGATCGTCGTCCTGCTGGGCGTGCTGCTGTGGCGTGCCTGCCGCATCGCGCGGGAGACGACCGAGCTGTACGGCACGATCGTCGCCGCCGGCATCGTGGCGTGGTTCGCCTTCCAGGCCTTCGAGAACATCGGCATGACCCTCGGCATCATGCCGGTCACCGGTCTGCCGCTGCCGTTCGTGTCGTACGGCGGTTCGTCGATGTTCGCGGTCTGGGTGGCGGTGGGGCTATTGCAGTCCATCCGCGTGCAGCGCCCGATGTCCGCGTAGGGCAGGCCCTGGGCCTCCGGGCTGGGAATCGCCGCCGCCCGCCACTAGATTCAGGTCATGGCGGACACAAAGCGCGAGATCGAGCGGAAGTACGAGTCCGACGAGAGCGGGCTCCCCGACCTGACCGGCGTCGCCGGGGTCGCGTCCGTGATCGACAAGGGTGTCGCGCATCTGGACGCCACCTACTACGACACCGCGGACGAACGCCTCGCCGCGTCCTCGATCACCCTGCGCCGCCGCACGGGAGGCTCGGACGCGGGCTGGCATCTGAAGTTCCCGGTGGCCCCGGGCGTACGGGACGAGATCCAGGCCCCGCTCTCCGACTCCCTCCCCGACGTCCTCGCCGGGCTGATCCGCTCCCGGGTCCGGGACGCGGAACTGGTCCCCGTGGTCCGGCTGCGGTCGGCCCGGGACCTGCGCGACCTCCTCGACGCGGCGGGCCGACTGCTGGCCGAGGTCAGCGTGGACGCCGTCCGGGCCCAGCGGCTGACCGGCGGCGACGGCGAGGCCCAGTGGACCGAGATCGAGGTGGAACTCGCCGACGGGATCGACCCGGTCTTCCTCGACACGGTGGACAAGCGGCTGCGGAAGGCGGGGGTACGGCCGTCGGCGTCCGCCTCGAAGCTGGCGCGGGCACTGTCGGAGACGGCTCCCGAGGCGACCAAGGCCGGTAAGTCCTCCAAGTCCTCCAAGTCCTCCAAGTCGCCCAAGTCCTCCAAGACCTCCCAGGCCCCTCAGGCATCAGGGAAGAAGTCGGCGAAGAAGGCGCGGGCCTCTCAGGAGCCCGTGACCGCCGGGGACCACGTCGTCGCATACCTCCGCGCCCAGCGGGACGCGATCGTCGCGCTCGACCCGGCCGTCCGCCAGGACCTGGCCGACTCCGTGCACAGCATGCGCGTCGCCACCCGCCGCATGCGCGGCACCTTCAAGTCGTACGGCAAGATCCTCGACCGGGCCGTCACCGACCCGATCGGCGAGGAGTTGAAGTGGCTGGCCGGTGAGCTGGGCCTGGACCGGGACCGCGAGGTGCTCACCGAACGCCTGGCGGCGGCCCTCGACCAGGTGCCCGACACTTTGGTCACCGGCCCTGTCGGCAACCTGCTGAGCATGTGGGCGAGCGAGAGTCATGGCGGTGCGCGCACCCGGCTGATCGGCGTCCTGGACTCCGCGCGCTATCTCACCCTGCTCGACACCCTGGACTCGCTGGTCACCGACCCGCCGCTGCGGGACGCGGCCGGGAAGGAACCCGGCAAGGTGATCGCCGGGGCGGTACGGAAGGACTTCGACAAGGTCTCGGCGCTCGTCGAGGAGGCGCTGGAGCTGTCGCCCGGCGAGGACAGGGACGTGGCCGTGCACGAGGCCCGCAAGAAGACCAAGCGCACCCGCTACGCGGCGGAGGCGGCCACGCCGGCCCTCGGGCCGCCGGCCAAGAACCTGGCCAGGTCCATGAAGTCACTGCAGGGCCTGCTCGGTGACCACCAGGACAGCGTGATGGCCCGCCAGACCCTGCGTGAGCTGTCGGCGGCCGCGCACGCGGCGGGGGAGAGCGCGTTCACGTACGGGCTGCTGTACGGGCGTGAGGAAAGCCGTGCGGCGGCGGTGGAGGCCGAGCTGCCCGGGTTCTGGGCGGGGATCAGGGACGGGGCGGCCGCTCTCTGATCCGCCCGGTGTGCGGGCGGTGATCTTCCAAGCGTACGGAGGGTGGTCGCGGTCGCGTTAGTCTGGATGGTCAACCCCTGTCAGATCAGTCCTGTCCCGCTCACGAAGGTCGCGAGATGCCTGCCGAAGTCGCTGCGTCGGTGTTCCCGCAGCTCGAAGCTCTGCTCCCGCACGTGCAGAAGCCGATCCAGTATGTCGGCGGAGAGCTCAACTCCACGGTCAAGCCGTGGGAGTCGTGCGACGTCCGCTGGGCGCTGATGTACCCCGACGCGTATGAGGTCGGTCTGCCCAACCAGGGCGTCATGATCCTCTACGAGGTCCTGAACGAGCAGGAGGGCGTCCTCGCCGAACGCACCTACAGCGTGTGGCCTGACCTGGAGGCGCTGATGCGGGAGCAGCGTGTCCCGCAGTTCACCGTGGACAGCCACCGTCCCGTGAAGGCCTTCGACGTGTTCGGCCTGTCCTTCTCCACGGAGCTGGGCTACACGAACATGCTGACCGCGCTGGACCTGGCGGGCATCCCGCTGGAGTCGAAGGACCGTGGGCCGGACGACCCGATCGTGCTGGCCGGCGGCCACGCCGCCTTCAACCCCGAGCCCATCGCCGACTTCATCGACGCGGTGATCATCGGCGATGGCGAGCAGGCCGTGCTCGACATGACGCGGATCATCCGCGGGTGGAAGGCGGAGGGCTGCCCCGGCGGCCGCGAGGAGGTCCTCTTCCGCCTCGCGAGGACGGGCTCGGTGTACATCCCGGCGTTCTACGACGTCGAGTACCTCGCGGACGGCCGTATCGCCCGCGTGGTCCCCAACAAGTCGGGCGTCCCGTGGCGCGTGTCCAAGCACACGGTGATGGACCTGGACGAGTGGCCCTACCCCAAGCAGCCCCTGGTCCCGCTCGCCGAGACCGTCCACGAGCGCATGTCGGTGGAGATCTTCCGCGGCTGCACGCGCGGCTGCCGCTTCTGCCAGGCGGGCATGATCACCCGCCCGGTCCGTGAGCGCTCCATCACCGGCATCGGCGACATGGTGGAGAAGGGTCTGAAGGCGACGGGCTTCGAGGAGGTGGGCCTGCTGTCCCTGTCCTCGGCGGACCACTCGGAGATCGGCGACATCGCGAAGGGCCTGGCCGACCGGTACACGGAGGACAAGATCGGCCTGTCCCTCCCCTCGACCCGCGTGGACGCGTTCAACGTCGACCTGGCGAACGAGCTGACACGCAACGGCCGCCGGTCCGGTCTGACCTTCGCCCCCGAGGGCGGCTCCGAGCGCCTGCGCAAGGTCATCAACAAGATGGTCTCGGAAGAGGACCTGATCCGCACGGTCGCCACCGCGTACGGCAACGGCTGGCGCCAGGTGAAGCTCTACTTCATGTGCGGCCTGCCGACCGAGACCGACGACGACGTCCTCCAGATCGCCGACATGGCGATGAAGGTCATCCAGAAGGGCCGCGAGGTCTCCGGCGCGAACGACATCCGCTGCACGGTGTCGATCGGCGGCTTCGTCCCCAAGCCGCACACCCCCTTCCAGTGGGCCCCGCAGCTCTCCGCCGAGGAGACGGACGCCCGCCTGGAGAAGCTCCGCGACAAGATCCGCGGCGACAAGAAGTACGGCCGCTCCATCGGCTTCCGCTACCACGACGGCAAGCCCGGCATCGTGGAAGGCCTGCTGTCCAGGGGCGACCGCCGCATCGGCGCCGTCATCCGCGCGGTCTACGAGGACGGCGGCCGCTTCGACGGCTGGCGCGAACACTTCTCCTACGACCGCTGGATGCGATGCGCGGACAAGGCGCTGCCCGCCTTCGGCGTCGACGTCGCCTGGTACACCACCCGCGAGCGCGCCTACGAGGAGGTCCTCCCCTGGGACCACCTCGACTCCGGCCTCGACAAGGACTGGCTCTGGGAGGACTGGCAGGACTCCCTCGACGAGACGGAGGTCGAGGACTGCCGGTGGACGCCCTGCTTCGACTGCGGGGTGTGTCCGCAGATGGACACGTCCATTCAAATCGGGCCGACGGGCAAGAAGTTGCTGCCTCTGGCGGTCAAGAACGCCGCACCGGCTCCCAGCGGTCACACGCACTGAGGTGAGCGGTCTCTGAGCCCCTTCCCTGACCCGGAGGGGGCTCAGTGGTGTCCGGTCAGGCTCGGCAGCCGCAGCCGGATGCCGACTTCGCCTCGGCGACGGTGAGGGCCGGATCTGAGGACGCCTCGGCGTCGGTGCAGCAGGCGTTCACGCCGCAGCAGGTGGCGGCTGAGTCGGTTGACCGGGTGCTGTGCTCGGCGGTCGCGGGCTTGGAGGCTCGGACGATGGCGGAGTGCATGCCGTCGGCGACAGGGTGGGTGGGCGTGATGTCGACTGCGGTGAATCCGGCTGCTTCGAGTCCTTCCCGGTACTCGGTGAAGGACAGGGCGCCGGCGATGCAGCCGACGTAGTCGCCGCGCTCGGCGCGCTGGGCCGCGGTCAGGGAGTCGTCGGCGACGACGTCCAAGACGCCGATGCGGCCGCCGGGCCTGAGGACGCGGAAGGTTTCGGCGAAGACGGCGGGCTTGTCGGTGGACAGGTTGATCACGCAGTTGGAGATCACGACGTCGACGGTGTTCGCGGGCAGTGGGATGGCCTCGATGGTGCCCTTCAGGAACTCGACGTTGGTCGCCTTGGCCCGCGCGGCGTTGGCCAGGGCGAGTTCGAGCATCTCGTCGGTCATGTCGAGACCGTAGGCCTTGCCGGTGGGGCCGACGCGGCGGGCGGAGAGCAGGACGTCGATGCCGCCGCCGGAGCCGAGGTCGAGGACGCGTTCGCCCTCGTGGAGATCGGCGACGGCGGTGGGGTTGCCGCAGCCGAGGGAAGCGGCCAGGGCCTCGGCGGGCAGGGTGTCGCGCTCGACGTCGGCGTACAGGGTGGAGCCGAAGTTCTCGTCTACCTCGACGGGCTCGGGTCCGCAACAGGCGGTGCCGCCTTCGGTGACCTTCACCGCTGTGGCGGCGTAGCGTCGGCGGACCGTTTCGCGCAGGTCGGTGGACTGCTCGGACATGACTCACTCCTGGGGTGGCGAGGTAGGGCGGTGCCACGGAACGGCTTGTATTGATGTCTGTCGATTCAACCTTGCGCCTTGGATTGAAAAACGTCAACATAGAGGCATGTCGAAACAAGAGCTGAGGATCCTCGGGCAGGACGCTGACGACGGCTGCTGCCAGGGACTCGCGTCCGCTCCTCTGGCCGAGGAGGACGCGGCCGACCTGGCGAGAATCTTCAAGGCCCTGGGAGACCCGGTCCGCCTGCGGCTGATGTCGATGATCGCCTCACGGGGGCAGGACGGCGAGGTGTGCGTGTGCGAGCTGACGCCGGCGTTCGACCTGTCCCAGCCGACGATCTCGCACCATCTCAAGCTGTTGCGGCAGGCGGGACTCATCGACTGCGAGCGGCGTGGGACCTGGGTGTACTACTGGGTGCGGCCGGGGGCTCTGGACCGGTTGGCCGCGTTCCTGACCACAGCCCAGCCTGTCGGGGCCCCCGCGTGAGCGTCCCGTTGGCCCGGCGTGCACTGGCCGAAGGGATCGGTACGGCCGCGCTCGTGACCGTGGTGGTCGGCTCCGGCATTCAGGCGGCCGAGCTGTCGAGTGACGTAGGCGTGCGGTTGCTCGCCAACTCGCTGGCCACCGTGTTCGGACTGGGCGTGCTGATCGTGCTCCTCGGTCCGGTCTCGGGCGCCCACTTCAACCCGGTGGTCACCCTCGCGGCCTGGTACTGGGGGCGTGCCCGCGGTGAGGGGCCGCGCGGGCGGGATGTGGCGGCGTACCTCCCCGCGCAGATCGTCGGGGCGGTCGTCGGAGCGATGGCCGCCAACGCGATGTTCGCCGAACCGCTGGTCAGCTGGTCCACACACGACCGCTGGGCCGGTCACCTCTGGCTCGGCGAGGTCGTCGCGACGGCGGGACTGGTGCTGCTGGCCCTGGGGTTGAACCGGGTGGGGCGTGCTCACCTGGCGCCCGCTGCCGTGGCGTCCTACATCGGGGCCGCGTACTGGTTCACGTCCTCGACGTCCTTCGCCAATCCGGCGGTGACCATCGGGCGGGCGTTCACGGACACGTTCGCCGGGATCGCGCCGGGTTCCCTCGTCCCGTTCATCGTCGCCCAACTCGTCGGCGCGGTCATCGGCTCGGTCCTGGTGGCCGTGTTGTTCGGGCGCCCCGCCGGCGCCGGGAGCGACGTGCCCGCTCGGCAGGGCGCCGACCCCGTGGCCTCTCCCGCTCCCTGATCCTCTTCCGCTCCCTGATCCGCGATCCCCAGGAGGCCGCCGCCATGACCGCGTCCACCGACCGCTCGTCCGTGCTCTTCGTCTGCGTTCACAACGCGGGTCGTTCCCAGATGGCCGCCGCCTTTCTCACGCACCTCGCCGCGGACCGGGTCGAGGTCCGCTCTGCGGGCTCGGCGCCCGCCGACACGGTCAACCCGGCCGTGGTGGAGGCGATGCAGGAGGTCGGCATCGACATCTCCGCCGAGACACCGAAGCTGCTTGACGTCGATGCCGTGCGCGCCTCGGATGTCGTCATCACCATGGGGTGCGGTGACACCTGCCCGGTGTTCCCGGGCAAGCGGTACCTCGACTGGCGACTCGACGATCCCGCGGGGCAGGGCGTCGAGGCCGTGCGCCCGATCCGGGACGAGATCGAGCGTCGGGTCCGGGGGCTGTTGAGCGAGCTGGCCGGCTGACCCACTTCCTACTTGCTGGCGGCGAAACGCATCAGGGCGAGCTCGTCGCCCTGTTTGATCTTGCCCGTCGTGTTGATCACTTCCAGTTTCCACGCGGCGCCGACCCGCACGGCCTTGGCGACGGCGCAGCCGTTGTCCGTGGTGAGCATGCTGGGCCAGATGTCGGCGACCTGCTGGGTGCTGCCGCCGCTCGCGTCGTACACCTTGAAGCTGATGTTGCGCGCCTTCTGGAAGGAACTGCCCTTCTTGTAGGCGGCGGCGACGAACACGATCGAGTTGATGTGGGGTGGGATCTTCGCGAACTCGACCGTGACGGTCTCGTCGTCGCCGTCCCCGTGGCCGGTCTGGTTGTCGCCGCTGTGCAGCAGGGAGCCGTTCCCGATGGGGTCGAGCGAGTCGAGGCCCGCCAGGCGCACCGGATCTCCGTCGTGCATGGCGATGGCGATCAGATCGAGGTCGGTGCCGGTCTTCCGGCGGAACTTGCCCATCACTCCGCCGCTGCTGCCGGCGGTGGGATCCCAGGACACCCCGATGGACAGATGGGTCACCCCGTCCAGGTCCGCGGGACCGTCTTCCTTGGTGAGCGTAATCATGTGTGGATCATCCTCTGGGCTACGGGATCGGGACACTCGAATACTGCCTGGCTCGCGGCCGAACGGGGTAGCCCCGCGTGCACCGGTGTGTTCCGGGTTCGAGTCTGTCTCCATGAGCATCCGCCCATGGGTCGTTGTCGAGGCACCGGACAGCCGTGGGCTGCGTCGGGTCACCGTGGACGGCGAGACCGTGGGCAGCGCCTGGTCGCCGGGCGAACTACGGAGGATTCTCGGACGCCTCGGCTGCCCGGAGGACATGGACCTGGCTGATCCGGCGTCCCTGTACTGGCGCGGGGGCGACAGCGGGACATGGCCCGACCACGCTTGGCGAAGGCGCGCGGCCATGGTGCTCCTGATGGCCGGGCTGATCGCGTCCATGGCCCTCAACGCGGTGATCGGATGGCCGGACGCCTCGGGCGCGCTGACTTTCGCGCAGCGGATCAGTGGGGTTCTGTTCGTCCTGTCGGGTGTGGTGCAGGGTGTGGCGGCCGTCGCGGCACTCGACTACGGCGGGAGACGGAGGTTCCGGGCCTCTGGGGCGATCGCCCTGCTCGGTGTGCTCATCGCACTGGCCACCGACAGCCTCCTGCTGTTCATGTGGTTCGAGGAGATGGAGTTCACGCCCTATGTGCTGGTGTTCATTCCTCTGTGGTGCTGGTCCCTCTGGGCGCTGTTCGTACTTGTCCGCGACGCATCGTGGAAGGAAATCCCGCGGCCAAAGAGATTCGCGGCCGGGGTGGCCGCCACCGCGCTTCTGACGGGCATCAGCCTGGCGTATTCCACCATGTACCAACCTACGGCGGCCCCGATGCACTTCACTCTGAGGGCGGATTTCGGGAAGTCGCGGTTGGATCGTACGGTCCCGTTCGTCCAGGTCCCTTTGACGCTTTACATGAAGAACACCGGAGGAATTCCGGTGTACATCATCAATGACATCTACACGGTCCGCGCCAGGGGCGCCAAGTATGACCAGCATCCCGGCAAGGAGGATCTGGAGTTGCAGTGGCAGGAAAGCGCGGGGAAGCGGCGCGAGGAAGCGGAGCATTACATCCGGAAAATCAGATTCACCAGGCTGAGCAGCGGACATTTCTACGGCCCCGGCAGCCGGATCGAAGCCGGGCAGGAATACACGCTCAAGCACGTGTTCCAGCTGCCCATGGACGCCACGTACGACACGGTGAGTGTCGACCTGAAGATTTCATACATGAGGAAGGACCGAGGAAAACTCGATGTGGAGGAGTTTGAAACTCCTCATTATTCCTGGAAAGAGGAGGAGGGGCGGTACTACTGTCCCGTGGAAAAAGGATGCAGTCGGAATGTCATTTACCACGCGAGGGTGCGGCACAACAACAACCTGGTCAATCTGACCCGCAGACCGCGTTTTGTGACGGCGATCTGGTCTCCGGTACGCGGTCCCACGTCCTCCATCTCGCCGTTCGACTTCGGAGGGGAGTCGGGTTTCGTGCCGGAGGAAAAGAGAGAGATGGACCGGTACGGGGCTGCGGACGTGTCCCTCAGATCAGAGGTGTCTCTCGCGGAACTGCTGAGGTCTTCCGGCGTCTGACAGCGGGCCGCGCTACTCCTCGCCGGCCTCCACGAGCCAGTTGCCCACTTCGACGTCGTAGTCCTGGTCGAGGTCGGAAGCCGTCTGCTCGCACTGGGAAGCCGGTGTGCTGCCGAGGGCGGCGAACAGTCGGTCCCGCGGCACGAGTTCGGCGAGCTCGGTGATGAGCTGCGCGATCTCGACCGGGGCGTGGACGTTCGCGTCGTTCCGCAACTGTGCGAGGACGTCGAGGAACTCGTCCCTTTCCTTCGCGGACACCTTGGCCTTCCAGAAGTCCTTGACCCCCTCGGTGTCCCAACTGTCGGGAACCAGGTCCTTCAGTCCCTCGGCGAGCCTGTGCTCCGCCACCGACTCGAAGACGGCGTTGGTGCACACCCTGGCCTCTTCGGCGAGGGACGCTTCCTGCTCGCTGTCAGTCGACGCGGCATCCTCCTGCTCCTCGCCCATGCGAGCGCCCTGATCCTCCATGTCCGTCTTGGCCTCGGCCTTTTCCTTCGCTGACGTCTTGGGATCGCTGTACTTCCTGAGCGACTGACTGTGCCGGTGCGCCGTCTCCGTCAGCTCTTCACTCTGCTCCGGGGGCGTCTCCGGGGCGGCGGCCGTGGCCAACCCGGTGCTCACGTAGACGGCATTGTCAGCGACGCGCGGCTCACCATGGGCTCTCCCCACCGCGGCATACAGATTTCGCATGGTCGGGATCTGCTGGTCCCGCTGCTCCTGCGGAGTTTCGGGATCACAGATCATCTTCACCGCGGACGTCGACCGCTTCACCACCACGATGACCAAGGACTGCTCCTCGGGCGGCACCTGCGGGTCTTGGCTGATCCGCAGGGTGAAGGACGTCTCCTTCACGAGCGTGATCAGCTGTTCCCGCAGTTCGTCGGGGGTGCTGTCGTCGGCGATGGTGGTCAGTGCGGTGGTCAGCTGCCGCGCGCTCTCGATGACTCCCTGCCGGTCCTGCGGCGATGTCCCCGGGTCCTCGACTGCTTCGAGCGTGGTCGTCAATTCGTCAACAGTCGACGCGAGTTCCTCGGGGAGGTCTTCCTTCATCTCGTTCAGACTCGTCATCACGTCGTCAATTTGTTCCGTTTGTTCCGCAGGGGGATCCGCCGCCCCTCGGTCTGTGTCACCGGAATCTGAACCTGAATCGGACGGCTGTGACGACTGGTCAGAGGTCGGTGTGTACCCCGGATCCGACGACGACGTATCACTCGGTGCGGACCCGGTGTCGGTGGCCGTGGGCGTCGGCGCGTCACTCGGCTCCGACGGGGGAGGCGGCGTGTCCTCGGGGGGCGGCGTGTACTCGGGTGAAGGAGGCGGTGCCGTCTCGGCGGGGGAGGCCGTCCTGCTCGCGCCGGGGGCCTGAAGCGCTGTCACCGCACCTGTCAGACCTGCTGGAAATGCGAGCGCCGCAGCCAAGAGGGATGCGTTGACGCTGTGGAAGGCACGTCGCCGGGAGAATCTGGCCATGGTGGTTCCAGATGCGCTTCGCGTGGTGTCCGCTTCATCCGTCGCGGACCCGGGCCCATGAATCCACTGTTCACCCGGTCGGCGCATCCCGCAACGCGAACGCCTGGCCGCGGGCCCGCTGTTGTCGTCGGAGTGGGGGGATTTCGAGAACGAGTGGAGCAAACGGTGCGGTACGGGATCCAGACGGGCGACTGAGGCGTCTACGCCGATATGGACCTCGAGAAGCCACCGGCTCAGCCGCAGCGACAGGCAACACCCGAAGGGTGTCTTGCCGTTGCGATTCGGATCCCTGTGCGGATCGTGGTGCTCGTGCTGGTCGTGCCGGTGCGGATGGTGTGGGACGCGCTCGTTGTTGTCGGGCGGGTTCTGAGGGACACCGTGCTCAGGCCGTTCGGGCGGGCACTGGCGTGGCTCGGCACGGCTCTGTTCGTCTGGCCGTTCGTCGGCCTGTGGCGATATGTCGTCGTGCCGATCGGGCGGGCGATCGGCTGGCTCGGGAACGTGCTCGTCGTGGTGCCGCTCCGGTGGCTGTACCGGTATGCGCTGACGCCCCTCGGGCACGCCCTCGCGTGGATCGCCCGGGGGATCGGTACCGGGCTGGCGTGGGTCGTCCTCGGGATCGGCGCGGGGCTGGCGTGGGTCGCGCGAGGGGTCGGCGCGGGGCTGGCGTGGGTCGCGCGAGGGGTCGGTGCCGGGCTGGCGTGGGTCGCGCGGGGGATCGGTGCCGGGCTCGCATGGCTGTACGCGCGTCTGCTCACCCCGGTGGGGCATGCCGTCATGTGGGCGCTGCGGGGTCTCGGCACGGTGCTCGGCGCCCTGGCGCTCGGTGTCTTCGGCGTGCTGGCCTGGCTGGTGCGCCACCTCGTCGTCGTGCCCGGCGTGTGGGTGTACACGTGGATCCTGACGCCGGCCGGGCATGCGATCGCCTGGTGTGCGAGAGGGGTGATGTGGGCCCTGACCATGACCGTCACCGGGGTGGGCGTGGCTCTCTACTGGGTGACCCGGGTGCTGTTCGTGCTGCCCGCCCTCGCCCTGTGGCGCTGGGTCCTCGTACCGGTCGGTCGCGTACTCGCCGTCCTGGGGAGGGAGGTGGCGGACGCCCTGGGGCACGCCTGGCGGATAGCGGGGTACATCTCGCTCGCCGTCGGCCGGTTCCTCGGGACCCTCTTCCGGTGGATCTTCGTGGAGCCGGTGCGCTGGGTGTACCGGACGGTCCTCACGCCTGTCGGACACATGGTCCGGGACCTCGTCCTGCGGCCCGCCGCCGAGGCCGCGCGCAGTGTCGGACGGGCCACCCGGCAGGCTCTCGCCGCGGCCCGTGAGTCCGCGAGACAAGCCCGCGCCGACTTCCGGCGCATTGTTTTCGGGGAGTCGGGGCAGCCGCAGAGAGTGGACCGGCGGGAACCCACGGGCGCCGAGACACGTACTCTTGGTAGTAGTACGACCGCTCTCACTAAGGACTGAACGACACTGGGCAAGCGACAGCCCGAAGGCCCGCCGCCCGCACCCGCGGTGCAGCGCATCCGACTGCGCTACACCAAGCGCGGCCGCCTCCGGTTCACCAGCCACCGTGACTTCCAGCGCGCCTTCGAGCGTGCGTTGCGCCGTGCCGAGGTGCCGATGGCGTACTCGGCGGGGTTCACGCCGCACCCGAAGGTGTCGTACGCCAATGCCGCACCCACCGGCACGGGCAGTGAGGCGGAGTATCTGGAGATCGCGCTCACCGCGGCGCGTGATCCGGAGCGTCTGAGAGCCCTGCTCGACGAGTCGATGCCCACGGGGCTCGATGTCATCGACGCCGTCGAGGCACGGACCTCGGGGCTCGCCGACCGGCTCACGGCTTCCGTATGGGAGCTGCGGCTGGACGGGGTGGACCCGGCCGAGGCCGAGCGTGCGGTGGCGGGCTTCAACGCCGCCGAGGCTGTCGAGGTCCAGCGCCGGACCAAGAACGGCCTGCGGACCTTCGACGCGCGCCCGGCGGTGGTCCAGCTCGAAACACACAGTTCCCAGGCTGATAGGCCTACCGACCAGCCCTGTGCGATACTGCGCCTGGTTGTTCGGCACGTGACGCCTGCCGTACGACCCGACGACGTCCTGTCCGGTCTTCGCGCCGTGGCCGACCTGGCGCCGCCGGTCCCCGCAGCGGTGACCAGGCTGGCGCAGGGGCTGTTCGATGAAGAGACCGGCACGGTGACCGACCCGCTCGCGCCTGACCGCGAGGCAGTGACGGCCCCATCCATGGCCGCTCCCGCTGCCGCCGCGACGGCGTCGGCGTAAGGAAGGTTCCGCGTAGGGACACGTCGTAGCGCCGCCCTCGGACTCGGGAGCCACCTGGGTCGGGCAGCGCACCGACCACAAGACTTTCGCCAGGCCGTACGCAATCGGTGTACGGAACCGGTGAGACAGGACACAGAGAGCTCCCGTGCGGCGCCCGCGCCCCGGACGGCGGCACCGCGCATCGCGCGAGCCGCGGACGTCAACGGCGATCGAGATGATCGACGCCGGACCAGCGCGGCGCCCGGGAGCCTGACGGGAGACAAGCCCGCATGCTCGAACCGACCGAACCCACCGAGGGTTCCGAACCGAACACCCCCAGCGACACCCTGCCGCCGCGTCGTCGGCGCCGTGCCGCTTCCCGACCGGCGGGTCCGCCGGTCGGCACCGCCGAAACCCCGGCGGAGACCGTCGCGCCGGCCATACCGGCCGCGCAGGCCGAGGACCTCGTGACCGACGAGGACGAGAAGATCGCCGAGGGCATCGAGGGTGCCGAGGCGGCTGAGGCCGAGGAGACAGTGGCTGTGGCTGACGTCGCGGGGGCCGACGAGGCCGGTGGCACCGGTGAGACCGCTGAGGTTCAGGGCGCTGCCGAGGCCGCGCCCGCCGGGCGGCCGCGTCGGCGTGCCACGCGTCGGGCCTCCGCGCCCGCCGGGGCGCCCGCGTCCGCCGAGGTCGCCGAGACCGTCGTACCCGTGACCGTCGTCCAGCAGACCGCGTCCGCCGAGGACACCGTGCGGGAGAGCCCGGCTGCCGCCGAGGCCGAGGAGGCCGCTCCGCGTCGTTCGCGTCGACGGGCCACTCGTCAGGTGTCCGCGCCCCCGCCGGCCGCCATTGAGGCCGGGACCGAGGACACCGCGACGTCGGACGCCGTGGCCGAGGAGGCCGTGGTCCAGGAACCCGTGGCCGAGGAGGCCGTGCCTGCCGGGCGTACGCGTCGGCGGGCCGGACGTCGGGCTTCCGCGCCCGCCGGGGCACCGAAGGCGGCCGAGGTCGTTGACGGCGCCGAGAGTGTCGAGGTGGCGCAGGCCGTCGAGACCGCCGAGAGCGCCGGGGAGCCGGTGGACCTCTCGGACGTGACGGAGACGAAGGACGGCGACACCGCCGCCGAGGCCGAGGAGGCTGCTCCGCGTCGTTCGCGTCGGCGGGCCACCCGTCGGGTCTCCGCACCCGAGGCCGCCGAGGCGGCCGCGTCCGAGTCGGCCGCGGCGAGTGCCGCCGCGCCCGAGCCGGAGACCGCCGCCGTAGAGAGCGGAAGCGCCGAGGCGATCCAGGCTCCCGCCGCGGACGAGGCGCCCGAGGACGCCACGCCGCGTCGCCGTCGTCGTGCCGTACGCAAGGCCGCGACCGGTTTCGCCGCGCCCGCGCACTCGGCCGGAGGCAAGACCGCCGAGACCCGCGAGACCGCCGAGGACGCCGAGGACGACGCCCCGCGTCGGCCCAAGCGGCCGGCCGTCGCCGTGTTCCAGGCGCCCGTCTTCACCGAGCCGCAGTTCCAGACCCCGCAGCGGGCCGCCGCCGAAGCCGCCGCCGTGGTGGAGACAGACACGGCCGAGGAGAGCGAGCAGTACACCGAGCAGCCCGCCGAGGAGTTCGCCGAGGAGCAGGGCGCGGGACGGCGCCGGCGTCGCCGCCGGGGCTCCGGCTCCGCGCAGGAGTCCGAGGACCGGGCCGCCGCCGACACCGCCGTTGAGGAGGAGCCGGAGGAGTCCGAGGAGTCCGCCGAGGACGGCGTCGACGGGGACGACACCGAGGAGACCGGCTCGCGCCGCCGTCGCCGTCGGGGTGGCCGCCGCCGTCGTCGGGGCGACTCCGCCGACGCCGAGTCCGGTGAGGGTCAGGACGCCGACGCCGACGCGGACGACTCGGCCGACGCACAGGACACCGAGGACACCGCCGAGCAGGACGACGACGAGGACGCCGAGGACCGCGAGGATTCCGGTGGCGCCGGCTCCAGCAGCAGCCGTCGTCGTCGGCGCCGCCGTCGGCGTTCCGGTGACTCCTCCACCGACGCCGAGCCGGGCGACGGCGACCCGGAGCGCACGGTCGTCAAGGTCCGGGAGCCGCGCAAGCCCACCGAGCCGTCCGATGAGGTGCAGTCCATCAAGGGCTCGACCCGTCTGGAGGCGAAGAAGCAGCGCCGCCGCGAAGGCCGTGAGCAGGGCCGCCGCCGCGTCCCGATCATCACCGAGGCCGAGTTCCTGGCCCGCCGTGAGGCCGTCGAGCGCGTGATGGTCGTCCGGCAGAGCGGTGAGCGCACGCAGATCGGCGTCCTGGAGGACGGCGTGCTCGTCGAGCACTACGTCAACAAGGAGCAGGCCACCTCGTACGTCGGCAACGTCTACCTGGGCAAGGTCCAGAACGTGCTGCCGTCGATGGAGGCCGCCTTCATCGACATCGGCAAGGGCCGCAACGCGGTTCTCTACGCCGGTGAGGTCAACTTCGAGGCGCTCGGCATGGCCAACGGGCCGCGCCGCATCGAGGCTGCCCTGAAGTCCGGCCAGCCCGTGCTCGTCCAGGTGACGAAGGACCCGATCGGACACAAGGGCGCCCGTCTGACCAGCCAGGTCTCCCTGCCGGGCCGCTACCTCGTGTATGTGCCCGAGGGCTCGATGACCGGCATCAGCCGCAAGCTGCCCGACACCGAGCGGTCCCGGCTGAAGACCATCCTCAAGAGGATCGTCCCCGAGGACGCGGGCGTCATCGTGCGCACCGCCGCCGAGGGCGCGAGCGAGGACGAGCTGCGCCGTGACGTCGAACGGCTGCAGGGGCAGTGGGAGGACATCCAGAAGAAGGCCAAGAACGGCGGCAACGCGCCGACGCTGCTGTACGGCGAGCCGGACATGACCGTCCGGGTCGTGCGGGACATCTTCAACGAGGACTTCTCCAAGGTCATCGTCAGCGGCGACGAGGCCTGGTCGACCATCCACGGGTACGTCGCGCATGTCGCGCCCGACCTCGCGGACCGGCTGTCCAGGTGGACCTCCGAGGTCGACGTCTTCGCCACGTACCGGATCGACGAGCAGCTCGCCAAGGCGCTGGACCGCAAGGTCTGGCTGCCCAGCGGCGGTTCGCTGGTGATCGACCGGACCGAGGCGATGATCGTCGTCGACGTCAACACCGGCAAGTTCACCGGGCAGGGCGGCAACCTGGAGGAGACGGTCACCAGGAACAACCTGGAGGCGGCCGAGGAGATCGTGCGTCAGCTCAGGCTGCGCGACCTCGGCGGCATCATCGTGATCGACTTCATCGACATGGTCCTGGAGTCCAACCGGGATCTGGTGCTGCGGCGCCTGCTGGAGTGCCTGGGCCGGGACCGTACGAAGCACCAGGTCGCCGAGGTGACCTCGCTGGGGCTGGTGCAGATGACCCGCAAGCGGGTCGGCCAGGGGCTGTTGGAGTCGTTCTCCGAGACCTGCGTCCACTGCAACGGCCGCGGTGTCATCGTGCACATGGAGCAGCCGAGCTCCGTCGGTGGCGGCGGCAAGCGCCGCAAGCGCGGGCGCGGCGGTGACGGGCAGACGCACGAGCACGAGGTGGACACGGCCGAGGCCCTGGACGAGACCGAGACCGAGGCCGAGGTCGCCGCGGAGGTCGCCGAGCCGCTGGCGCTGGCCGAGCCCGAGTTCGTGCCCGACGAGGAGCTGTACAGCAGCGTCGCCGAGGCGGAGGCCTCGGCCGGTCGGGGTCGCACGCGGCGCCGGGCGAGCCGACGGGCGTCGGCCCCGGCGGGCGCCCCGAACCGCGGTGAGAAGCGGGACGACAGGCGCGCGGACCGGCGGGACGAGGCGAAGGCCGAGGCCAGGGCCGACGTGCGGGCCGAGGTCCCGACGGCTCAGGACGTGACGGCCGAGGAAGAGGTCGAGCGTCCCGTACAGCCGCAGGAGGCCGCCGTCGCACAGGCCGGGCCCATGGCCGCCGAAGACCCGGTCGTCGAGGCTCCGGCCGAGCCACCGGTCGCCGAGGAGGCCGCGCCCAAGGGCCGTACTCGTCGCCGCGCCACCCGCAAGGTGTCCGCGCCGGCCGGTTCCCCCGCGGGAGCCGAAGCGGCCGTGGTGACGGTCGCCGAGTCCGCGCCGCCGGTGGAGGAGACGCCGGTCGCGCAGCCTGCCGAGCAGTCCGAGGCCCCGGCCGAGGCGCCCGCCGAGAGCGGTGCCCCGGCCCGGCCGCGGCGCCGCGCCGTGCGGAAGGCCACCGCGTCCACCGCGTCCGAGGAAGCGGCCGTGATGGTCGTCCCGGCCACCGCGGAGACCGGCACGGACGCCGGTGCGCAAGCGGGTGCGCAGGACGGCGCCGAGGCATCGGCCGCAGAGGAAGCCGGCGCAGAGGAAGCCGTTCCGGCCAAGAAGACGGCCCGTAAGACGGCCAAGAAGGCCACCGCGAAGAAGGCCGCCACCAAGAAGACCGCGGCCAAGAAGACGGTCGCCAAGAAGGTGACGGCCAAGAAGGCGGCGAAGACCACCACCGCCAAGACGGCCGCGAAGAAGGCGACGTCGAAGAAGACCGTGGCGGCCGAGCAGCAGCCGGTCCGGTCCGTCTCCAGCGCTGCCGACGAGGGCTGACACCCCGCCGTACGAAAAACCTGATCCGCCCCCGGTCCGACGACCGGGGGCGGATCACGTTCTTTTCGGTCCCGCGAGCCATCGCCCACCACTCGAATGTGTGAATGAAAGGTGAACCGGTGATCAGGCGGGCGGTTATGATGTGAGCCGAGATTGCCGTTAAATTCAGACAAGCTGGGATTTTCGATCCCTACATAGCCAACAGTATTGGGGCGCAATACGTGAAGGCTCTCGTGCTCTCCGGGGGAGCGGGCACCCGCCTCCGTCCGATCACCCACACCTCGGCCAAGCAGTTGGTGCCGGTCGCCAACAAGCCCGTGCTCTTCTACGGCCTCGAAGCGATCGCCGAAGCAGGCATCAGTGAGGTCGGCATCGTGGTCGGCGACACCGCCGACGAGATCCGCGAGGCGGTGGGCGACGGCTCCCTCTTCGGGATCAAGGTCACCTACATTCCGCAGGAAGCGCCGCTGGGCCTCGCCCACGCCGTGCTCATCGCGCAGGACTTCCTCGGTGACGACGACTTCGTCATGTACCTCGGCGACAACTTCATCGTCGGTGGCATCACCGGTCTGGTGGACGGGTTCCGTGTCGAGCGGCCCGAGGCGCAGATCCTGCTGACCAAGGTCCCCAACCCCACCTCCTTCGGTGTCGCGGAGCTCGACGGCGACGGCCGGGTGGTGGGCCTGGAGGAGAAGCCGGCGCAGCCGAAAAGCGATCTGGCACTCGTCGGCGTCTATCTGTTCACCCCGGCCATTCACGAGGCCGTCCGCTCCATCGAGCCTTCCTGGCGCGGCGAGCTGGAGATCACGCACGCCATCCAGTGGCTGATCGACGCGGGGCGTGACGTCCGCTCCACCACCATCTCCGGCTACTGGAAGGACACCGGCAACGTCACCGACATGCTGGAGGTCAACCGGTCCGTCCTGGAGACCGTGCAGGCGGTGAACGAGGGCACGGCGGACGAGGGCAGCGAGATCATCGGCCGGGTGCGCATCGAGGCGGGCGCCCGGGTCAGCGGCAGCCGGATCGTCGGACCGGTGATCATCGGTGCCGGCTCGGTGGTCAACGACGCGTACATCGGCCCCTACACCTCGGTCTCGCAGGACTGCCGGATCGAGGACAGCGAGATCGAGTACTCCATCGTGCTGCGAGGGTCGTCGGTGACCGGCGTGCGCCGGGTGGAGGCCTCGCTCATCGGGCGTGACGTCGAGGTGACGCCCGCTCCCCGTAACCCCAAGGCCCACCGGCTCGTGCTCGGTGATCACAGCAAGGTGCAGATCTCCTCATGACCGCCCCTTCGGCCGCTACGGCCCACCCGACCCGGATCCTCGTGACCGGCGGTGCCGGCTTCATCGGCTCGCACTACGTCCGTACGCTGCTCGGGCCAAAGGGCCCCGGTGATGTCGCGATCACCGTCCTGGACAAGCTGACGTACGCGGGCAACCCGGCCAACCTCGACGAGGTGCGCGCGCACCCGCGCTTCGACTTCGTGCGGGGTGACATCTGCGACCCCGAACTGGTCGGCAAGCTGATGGCCGAGCACGACGAGGTCGTGCACTTCGCCGCCGAGTCGCATGTCGACCGCTCCATCGACGGGGGCGCGGAGTTCGTCCGCACGAACGTGGTCGGCACGCACACGCTCATCGACGCGGCGCACCGGGCCGGCATCAAGACCTTCGTGCACATTTCCACCGACGAGGTGTACGGCTCCATCGACGAGGGCTCCTGGCCCGAGACCCACCCGCTGGAGCCCAACTCGCCCTATTCCTCGGCGAAGGCCTCCAGTGACCTGATCGCGCTGTCGTACCACCGCACCCACGGCCTGGACGTCCGCGTCACCCGCTGCTCCAACAACTACGGGCACCACCACTTCCCCGAGAAGGTCATCCCGCTCTTCGTCACCAACCTCCTCGACGGCAAGAAGGTCCCGCTGTACGGCGACGGCGGCAACGTCCGCGACTGGCTGCACATCGACGACCACGTCCAGGGCATCGACCTGGTCCGCACCAAGGGCCGCGCGGGCGAGGTCTACAACATCGGCGGCGGCACCGAGCTCTCCAACAAGGAGCTCACCGGGCTGCTGCTCAAGGCGTGCGGCGCCGACTGGGAGACCAGCGTCGAGTACGTCGAGGACCGCAAGGGCCACGACCGCCGCTACTCCGTCGACTGCACGAAGATCCGCGAGGAACTCGGCTACGAGCCCCGCAAGAGCTTCGAACAGGGCCTGGCCGAGACGGTCAAGTGGTACCGCGACAACCGGGCCTGGTGGGAGCCGCTGAAGGAGCGCGCGGCCCTGAACTGAAGCCGCCGCCCCGCTCTCCGGGCCCGGGTCCGCCCCGGGCCCGCTCAGGCGTTCCACGCCCGGGACGCCGACGGCGGCCCACGCCACCGAGCACACAACCGGCCAAACACAACCGAACACGCGCCACTCAGCACGCGCCACTCAGCACGCGCCACCATGCACACGCCATCCTGCACACGCCATCCGGCTCAGAGGACAAGAAAAGGCATGAATCCGATACGGGAACAGGCAAGCGCCCCGGCCGGCTGGCTGGTCACCGGAGCGGGCGGCATGCTCGGCCGGGATGTGCTGGCCGGGCTGGCCGCCGAGGGCGAGCCGTCCGTCGCGCTGGACCGCGCGGCCCTGGACCTCACCGACCCCGCGGCCGTACGGCAGGCCCTGGAGCGTCACCGCCCCGCGGTGGTCGTCAACTGCGCGGCCTGGACCGCCGTGGACGACGCCGAGACTCGCGAGGACGAGGCACACGCGATCAACGGCGACGGCCCGGCCCACCTCGCGGACGCCTGCGCCCGTACCGGCGCCGTCCTGCTCCACGTCTCCACCGACTATGTCTTCGCCGGCGACGCCACCACGCCGTACGCCGAGGACGCCCCCACCGCGCCGCGCAGCGCCTACGGCCGCACCAAGCTCGCCGGCGAGCAGGCCGTCCTGAAGACCCTCCCGGAGCGCGGCTACGTGGTCCGCACGGCCTGGCTGTACGGCGCGGGCGGCCCCAACTTCGTCCGCACCATGATCCGTCTGGCGGGCGAGCGGGAGACCCTGGACGTCGTCGACGACCAGCGCGGCCAGCCCACCTGGAGCGCCGACCTGGCCGGTCTGCTGCTCGCACTGGGCCGCGGAGCCCTGACCGGCACCGCCCCGGCCGGGGTCTACCACGGCACCAGCTCCGGCGAGACCACCTGGTACGGCCTCACGCGGGAGATCTTCCGCCTCCTCGGCACCGACTCGGACCGGGTCCGCCCCACCACCAGCGCGGCCTTCACCCGCCCCGCCCCCCGACCGACCTACAGCGTCCTCGGCCACGACCGCTTCCGCGCGGCCGGTATCGAGCCGCTGCGCGGCTGGCGCGCGGCCCTCACCGAGGCATTCCCGGAGATCCACCGGGTCCAGACGAAGGAGAATCCGGCGTGACGGTCAAGGTCAGCGTCGTCATCGCGGTCTACAACCCCGGCAAGTACGTCGAGGACTGCGTCTCGTCCGTGCTGCGGCAGAGCCTCGCCCCCGGCGAGTTCGAGGTCTTCTTCGTCGACGACGGCTCCACCGACGAGACGCCCGCCCGCCTGGACCAGCTGGCGGCCGAGCACCCCCATCTCCATGTCATCCACCAGGAGTCCTCCGGCTGGTCCGGCCGCCCCCGCAACACCGGCATCGCGGCCGCCCAGGGCGAGTACGTGATGTTCGTCGACCACGACGACTGGCTCGGCGACGAGGCCCTGGAGCGGATGTACGACTACGGCAAGGCGAACGACGCCGACGTGGTCGTCGGCAAGATGGCGGGCATCGGCCGCCCGGTCCCGCAGGAGCTGTTCCGGGTCAACCAGCCGCACGCCACGGTGGAGAACGCGCCGCTGATCGACAGCCTCACCCCGCACAAGATGTTCCGCCGGGAGTTCCTGAACGAGCACGACATCCGCTTCAAGGAGGGCCGCAGACGACTGGAGGACCACGTCTTCGTCGTCGAGGCGTATCTCCGGGCGAAGAGCGTCGCCGTCCTCGGCGACTACCTGTGCTACTACCACATCGCCCGGGACGACGGCTCCAACGCCGGCTTCCAGCGCTTCGACCCGGTCGGCTACTTCGGCAACCTCCGCGAGGCCCTCGACGTGGTCGAGCGACTCACCGAGCCGGGTCCGCTGCGCGACAGCCTCTACAGCCGCTGGCTGCGTGTCGAGATGGTCGAGCGGCTGCGCGGCAACCGACTGCTCAACCTCCCCGAGGACTATGCCGAGGAGCTCTACCGCGAGATCCGCGGCGTCGTCACCGAACGCTTCGGACCAGGAGTCCTCGCCTGTGTCGGCCCTACCCAGCGGGTGGTCGCCGGTCTGATCTCCGCCGACCTCTACCAGGACGTCCGCGCACTCGCCCACTGGGAGGCCGGGATCAGGCCCACCGGCAGCCTGACCTCCCTGGCCTGGGAGAACGGCACCCTGAACATCGGCTTCAGCGCCGAGTACGAGGTCGACGGCGCCCCGATGACGTTCCGCCGGGACGGCGACCGCGATCTGCTCGGCCTGCCGCTGTCCGAGAAGGCGCTGGAGGCGCTGGTCGCTCAGGGCGTCACCCTGGACGCCCCGGTGGACGACAGCGACGTGGACCTGGTGGTCCGGCACCGCGAGGACGCCACCCAGTACTACCTCCCGCTGGGCAGCGAACCGCACCGGCTGGACACCGGAAGCGACTCCTTCCGGTGGCGGATCACCGGCCGTGCCGTGCTCGACCCGGAGACCGCGGCCGCGGGCGCTCCCCTGACCAAGGGCATCTGGGACCTGCACCTGCGCATCAAGTCCTGCGGCTGGAGCAAGGAGACCCGGCTCGGCGCCGTACGCGGCGAGGACGTGGAGGCCGGGCGCCTGGCCGCGCTCACCGGTGAGCCGAGACGGCTGGTCCTGCCGTACTGGACCGACGGGCCGGGCAATCTCTCCCTCGACGTCGACCAGCACACCGGCAAGCTGGAGCGCGAGGCGGTGGCGCTGATGAACCCGGCCGCGGCCGTGGTCGACGGCGCGACCGTCCGGCTCCCGCTGCCGCTGCACGTCACGGCGGACACCTCGGACCCGGTGCTGCTGCGCTTCGAGCGCAAGAACGTGGGCAAGTTCCCCGCCGACGCCGTGGTGGACGGCCGTACCGTGAGCGCCCCGCTGCCGCTGGAGAAGCTCACCGTGAACCGCTGGGCGGTCCGGATCGGTGTGCCGTCCCCTGCCCGTGGCGGGGCACACTGGACCCGGCTCCCGATCGACGTGGTGGTGGACGCCGACGGCACCGCCAAGGTGATCGACCGGCACACCCCCTCGGCCAAGCCCGCCGTGCAACAGGCCGCCCCGCCGCGTCCGTTGTGGCGCCGGGCCGCCGGGCGCCTCAAGCGTGCCCTGACCAACCAGCAGAAGAAGAGCTGAGGACCCCGAGATGCGACCTCTTTCGATTTCCGGCGCCTGGGTGCACGAACCGAAGGTCTTCCCCGACGGCCGGGGCAGCTTCCACGAGTGGTTCAAGGCCCCGGTCTTCGCCGAGGCGGCCGGCCACCCGTTCAGCCTGGCCCAGGCCAACATGTCCGTCTCCAGCCGGGGCACCCTGCGCGGCATCCACTTCGCCGACGTGCCGCCCGGCCAGGCCAAGTACGTCAAGTGTGTGCGCGGCGCGGTCCTCGACGTGATCGTGGACATCCGGACCGGCTCGCCCACCTTCGGCCAGTGGGAGGCGGCCAGGCTGGACGACCAGGACCACCACGCGGTCTACCTCTCCGAGGGCCTCGGGCACGGCTTCATGGCGCTCACCGAGGACGCCACCGTGGTCTACCTCTGCTCCGAGGGCTACGCGCCCGAGCGGGAGCACGGCATCCACCCGCTCGACCCGGCCCTCGGCATCGACTGGCCCGCGGACCTCACCCCGCAGCTCTCCGCCAAGGACGAGCAGGCGCCGACCCTGGCCGAGGCCCGCGAACAGGGCCTGCTGCCCTCCTACGAGGAGTGCGTGGCCTACCGGGAGAGCCTCGGCGGCTGAACCGGGGCCTCCGGTTACGACCGGCCGCACACCCGCGTACCCAGGCCTGGTTTGACCCCTTCGGCCCCGTCCCCGTAACCTGGACCGTCGGCGTGTCCCTAGACGTGCCACATCCCCGTAAACCTCATCCTCCAGGGCACTGGGTGCTCCGGAGAGGCCGTTCGCGTGCCGGGTGGCTGGACTGCGGGGGTGCCGTTCCCGAGCGAGAGAGTGAGACCCGCGTGTACGCCATCGTGCGCAGCGGTGGTCGACAGCACAAGGTTGCTGTCGGCGACATCGTTGAGGTTGACAAGATTTCCACTGCCAAGGTTGGCGACACGGTCGAGCTCTCGACCCTGCTCGTTGTCGACGGCGAGGCTGTGACCAGCGACCCGTGGGTGCTGGCCGGCATCAAGGTCCAGGCCGAGGTCGTGGACCACCACAAGGGTGTGAAGATCGACATCCTTCGCTACAAGAACAAGACCGGCTACCGCCGTCGTCAGGGCCACCGCCAGCAGTACACGGCGATCAAGGTCACTGAGATCCCCGCGGCTGCGAAGTAAGGGACTGAGGAGAGATGGCACATAAGAAGGGCGCATCGTCCACCCGTAACGGTCGTGACTCCAACGCTCAGCGCCTCGGCGTGAAGCGCTTCGGCGGTCAGGTCGTCAACGCGGGTGAGATCCTGGTCCGCCAGCGCGGCACCCACTTCCACCCCGGCGCGGGCGTCGGCCGTGGCGGCGACGACACGCTGTTCGCCCTGCTCCCCGGTTCGGTGCAGTTCGGCACCCACCGTGGCCGCAAGGTCGTGAACATCGTTCCGGTCGCCTGATCGGAAGCTTTCGCGAGGCGGACCTCACTTCCCTCACGGGAAGCGGGTCCGCCTTTCGCGTGTTGATCCAAGAACAATTCCGTACGTAACTGGAGGCACATCCCATGACCACCTTCGTGGACCGCGTCGAGCTGCACGTCGCCGCGGGTAGCGGAGGTCACGGCTGTGCCTCCGTCCACCGTGAGAAATTCAAGCCGCTGGGCGGGCCCGACGGCGGCAACGGCGGACGCGGCGGCGACGTGATCCTCACCGTCGACCAGTCCGTCACCACGCTGCTCGACTACCACCACTCCCCGCACCGCAAGGCCACCAGCGGCAAGCCCGGCGAGGGCGGCAACCGCTCTGGCAAGGACGGCCAGGACCTGGTGCTGCCGGTCCCGGACGGCACCGTCATCATGGACAAGGCGGGCAACGTGCTCGCCGACATGGTCGGCCACGGGACGTCGTACGTCCCCGCGCAGGGCGGCCGGGGCGGGCTCGGCAACGCGGCGCTGGCCTCCGCCCGCCGCAAGGCGCCCGGGTTCGCGCTGCTCGGCGAGCCGGGTGGCCTGCAGGACATCGTCCTGGAGCTGAAGACCGTCGCCGATGTGGCGCTGGTGGGCTACCCGAGCGCCGGCAAGTCGTCCCTCATCTCCGTGCTGAGCGCCGCCAAGCCGAAGATCGCGGACTACCCGTTCACCACCCTGGTGCCCAACCTGGGCGTCGTCACGGCCGGCTCGACCGTCTACACGATCGCCGACGTGCCCGGACTCATCCCGGGCGCCAGCCAGGGCAAGGGGCTCGGCCTGGAGTTCCTGCGGCACGTGGAGCGGTGCAGTGTGCTCGTGCACGTACTGGACACGGCGACCCTGGAGTCCGACCGCGACCCGGTCTCCGACCTGGACATCATCGAGGCCGAGCTGCGCGAGTACGGCGGCCTCGACAACCGCCCCCGCATCGTCGTCCTGAACAAGATCGATGTACCGGACGGCAAGGACCTCGCCGAGTTGGTGCGGCCGGACCTGGAGGCGCGCGGCTACCGGGTCTTCGAGGTGTCGGCCGTGGCGCACATGGGCCTGAAGGAGCTGTCGTTCGGCCTGGCCGAGCTGGTCGCCAAGTCGCGGGCCGCCAAGCCCACGGAGGAGGCGACCCGGATCGTCATCCGGCCCAAGGCCGTGGACGACGCCGGCTTCACCGTCACGCCCGAGGACGAGAACCTGTTCCGCGTGCGCGGCGAGAAGCCCGAACGCTGGGTGCGGCAGACCGACTTCAGCAACGACGAGGCCGTCGGCTATCTCGCCGACCGGCTCAACCGCCTCGGTGTGGAAGCGGAGTTGATGAAGGCGGGCGCCCGGTCCGGCGACGGCGTCGCGATCGGCCCCGAGGACAACGCGGTCGTCTTCGACTGGGAGCCGACGATGATGGCCGGCGCCGAGATGCTCGGCCGCCGTGGCGAGGACCACCGCTTGGAGGAGCCCCGGCCCGCCACGCAGCGACGCCGCGACAAGCAGGCGGAGCGGGACGAGGCGACGAAGGAGTTCGACGACTTCGAGCCGTTCTAGTCGCACGGCACGCCGACAGGACGAGTTAACTCCAGGAAAAATTTCGGCATACGGAAGGGCAACCAACCGTCGCTCCGGCTCGTCGTAGTGGGCAGTGCGGATGAGGATCTTGAAAAACTCTCCGCGGTCAACTGCCCTTCGACAGCCGGAGTCGACGTGCCCGAGCCTGTTCCTTCCCGCGGCGGCCGACGTGCCCTCATGGTCGCCCTCGCCCTGCTGGCGGTCGGCGCCACCGGGTCGCCGGTCGCCCAGGCGGCCGAGGCGGAGCCGGGCCTGCGGCAGGACTTCAACGGCGACGGTTACGAGGACCTCGCCGTCGCCGCTCCCCACGCGACGGTGAGCGGCAAGGCCGGAGCCGGGTACGTCGCCGTGCTGTACGGGTCGGCGAGCGGGCTCAAGGCCGCCTCCAAGAAGGTGTACACGCAGGCCTCCGCCGGAATACCCGGCACGCCGGAGGCGGACGACCTCTTCGGTTCCGAGCTGACCGCGGCCGACCTGGACGGGGACGGATTCTCCGATCTGGTGGTCGAGTCCGGCAACGAGCAGTGGGAGCAGGGCGGCATCGCACGGCAGGGCGACCGGACCGTGCTGTGGGGCGCCAGTGGCGGCTTCAGCTCCGGGAAGGTCCTGCCCGCCGTGGGCAGCGGCCCGTACCAGGGCGGGGTCACGGTCACCGGAGACTTCGACGGCGACGGACACCAGGACCTGCTCAAGCCCGGTCTCGTGCAGTACGGACCGTTCGGCCGGGACGGTCTGCCCGCCTCCGCCCGCACCGACACCGAACTCGTCGACGGCGACATCGAGTTGGCCGACTTCGTGGCCGGTGACGTGGACGGCGACGGCATCACCGACCTCGTCACCCACGCCCGCTCCTACGACCCGGACGACGAGGGCGACCGCGGCGACCACCTGCTCTACGTGCGCGGCGGCCGCGACGGCCTCCAACCCCCCGTCGTCCTGCGGGACCCGCGGGGCGAGCGGATCGGCGCCGGTCTTTCTCTGGCCCTCGGCGACGTCAACGGCGACCACCGCGCGGACATCGTCGTGGGCGGCGACTCGCTCGACGTCATCGACGGCACCGCGAACGGCCCCGCCGCGTCCCGGGCGCCCCGCGTGATCACCCAGGACAGCCCCGGTGTGCCAGGCGTCGACGAGCCGGAGGACGCCTTCGGTTACGACGTCTCGGTCGGCGACGTCGACGGCGACGGTTACGGGGACATCCTGGCCGGCGACCCGTACGAGGCCCTCGACGGGCTGAAGCAGGCCGGGACCTTCGCCGTCGTCCCCGGCGGGCCGAACGGGCCGACCGGCGCCGGCACCAAGGTGTTCGGTCAGAACAGCGCCAAGGTGCCGGGCGCCGCCGAGCAGGGCGACCGCTTCGGCGAGAACACCACCCTCGTCGATGGCGACGGTGACGGCAGAGCGGAGCCGGTCGTGGCGGCGATCGCCGAGAACGCGTACGCCGGTGCGGTCTGGGTGCTGCGCTCCGGTGCCGCCGGGGCCACGGCGGACGGTTCCTTCTCCTTCGGCGCGGGCACCCTCGGCACGGTCGCGGACGGTGCCCGGCTCGGCGACGAGTTCCCGCGCTGAGTCCCGCACCCGGGGCGTGCGGCCCCTGCCCCTCCGTAGACCCGTCGCGTGTCGGCACCGCGCGCCCGCGTGCACCCCCGCCGCGCGGTCCCACCAGGCATCCCCCCACTCGTACCACCCGATCACAGGAGCACCATGAGCAAGCGCAGGATCGGCCGAGGGCTCGCACTCGCGGCCGCGGTCACCGTCACCACGGCCGTCATCGCCCCGGTGGCCGCCGCCGACACCGCCTCCGCAACCGCCTCCGCCGTGTCCCGGCCGCAGGACGACTTCAACGGCGACGGCTACGCGGACCTCGCGGTGGCCGCGCCCGAGGCGACCGTCGACGGCAAGACGAAGGCCGGATACGTGGCCGTGCTGTACGGCTCGGCGAACGGGCTGAAGACCTCGACCAAGCAGGTGTTCAGCCAGAACACGGCGGGCGTCCCGGGCGCCGCCGAGACGGACGACCAGTTCGGCAGCGCGCTCGCGACCGCCGACCTGGACCAGGACGGCTACGCGGACCTGGTCGTCGGCGCCGGCGGCGAGGACACCGAGTCCGGGGGCGTCAACTCCGGCTATGTGCAGGTCATATGGGGCGGCGCCCAGGGGCTCTCGGCGAGCTCCTCGCTGGCCACCGGCCGCAACAACGAGGGCTCGTGGGCTGAACTCGGCTCGCACGGCGCGCTCACGGTCGGCGATGTCGACGGTGACGGCGCGGCGGACCTGGTGGCCGTCGAGGAGAACTACAAACTCCGGGTCGTCAAGGGCCCGTTCGGGCGGGACGGCGCCACCAACGGCGGCGAGCAGATCGTCCAGGACGACTCCGACCCGCGTTTTCTGGACCTGGCCACCGGTGACGTGAACGGCGACGGCGTCGACGACGTCGTCGGGACCATGCACGACGGTGACGAGTACGACGCCCGCCGCATCACCTACTGGCAGGGCACGCCGGACGGCCTCAAGCAGGGCGTGTGGGTCGCGGGCGCCGACGGTCAGCGGCTGCAGGGCGGCGAGTCCGTCGACCTCGGCGACGTGAACGCGGACGGCTACGACGACATCGTCGTGGGCCGCAACGACGGCTACGACAGCGACCTCATGACGCCGATCCCCAAGGGCGGCCGGATCGCCGTCGTGCCCGGCAGCGCGAACGGTCCCGCGGGCGCGAAGGCGACCTACCTCAACCAGGACAGCCCCGGTGTCCCGGGCGCCGCCGAGCAGGGCGACGCCTTCGGCTCCGACGTGTCGGTCGCCGACGTCAACGGCGACGGCTACGCGGACGTCGCGGCGGGCGTGCCCGGCGAGGACTTCGACGGGATCACCAACGCCGGCAGCGCGGTCGTGCTGCGCGGCACCGCCGGTGGTCTGACCGGCACCGGCACCCAGTCCTTCAGCCAGGACACCGAGGGCGTGCCCGGCGCGGCGGAGAACGCCGACCTCTTCGGCCGGACCGCCCGTCTCCTGGACGCCAACCACGACGGCCGCGCCGAACTCGCGGTCGGCGCCACCGGTGAGAACGCGAACGCCGGATCGGTGTGGGCGTTCCCGGCGACGGCGTCCGGCATCACGGCGACGGGCTCGTTCACCTTCGGCGCCGGCACCCTCGGCACCGTCGCGGCGAACGCACGGCTCGGCTCGGGGTTCGCCAACTGAGCGGATCACACCGACGGACACACCCGGGGGACTGAACAAACCCGGCGAACCGGACCGGCCTTTTGGCTGAACTTAGCCCGGCGAAACGTCAACTGACGACTCGTAAGACCCGTTGCGACCAACTAACGTTCACCGTGTGGTTCCCGTGTCGCAACGGGTCTTCCGTTGTCTTCCTATCTGTCATGCACGCGAAGGCCTGTGTTCAGCGGGCGGACCGCCCGACAGGCCAGCTTCCAAATGTCCACGAGGCAAGCGAGGCAGGGGAGTTCGCCCGATGACCGGAGCAGTATCGCCCGACCGACGCAGATTCCTGACTGGTGGCGCCGCCGTACTCGGCGCCGCGGCCTCCGCGCAGCTGTGGCTGCCGGGGACCGCCCGAGCGGCCGAGACCAAGCTCCCCGACGGGGTGTTCAGCCTCGGTGTCGCCTCCGGCGATCCGCTGCCGGACGGCGTGGTGATCTGGACGCGACTCGCTCCCGACCCGCTGAACGGCGGCGGCATGCCGGACGCCACGGTGCCGGTGCGGTGGGAGGTCGCCGAGGACGAGCGCTTCAAAAAGGTCGCCCGCCGCGGCACCACCCAGGCCCGGCCCACGTACGGGCACAGCGTTCACGTTGATGTACGGGGTCTGCGTGCGGGCCGTACGTACTGGTACCGCTTCCGTGCCGCGGGCCAGCTCTCGCGCACCGGACGCACCCGTACCGCCCCCGCCGCGACCAGCTCAGGCGACAGCCTGAGGGTCGCGCTCGCCTCCTGCCAGAACTGGCAGCACGGCTATTTCACGCCATACGCCGACATGCTGGCCCAGGACCCCGACGTGGTCCTGTTCGTCGGCGACTACATCTACGAGTCGACGCCCTCGGCGACGGCCGTCCGGCGACACGAGGGCACCGGTGAGCCGTACAGCCTCACCCAGTACCGCAACCGGTACGCCCAGTACCGCGGCGACCCCGACCTCGCGGAGATGCACGCCAACGCGCCCTTCGTGGTCAGCTTCGACGACCACGAGGTCGACAACGACTTCGCCGGCGACATCCCGCAGGACCCGGACAAGCAGTCCCACGACGCGTTCGTGGCCCGGCTGACCGCGGCCTACCAGGCGTACTACGAGCACATGCCGGTGCGCGCCACGGCGGTGCCGAACGGGCCGCACATCCGGATGCACCGCCGCCTGGAGTTCGGCCGCCTGGTCCGGCTCAACGTGCTGGACACCCGGCAGTTCCGCAGCGACCAGGCGACCAGTCAGACCGGCGCCCAGGACCCGAGCCTGACCATGCTGGGCGCCCAGCAGGAGAGGTGGCTCCTCGACGGGCTGCACCGCTCGCCGGCCCGCTGGAACCTGATCGCGTCGCAGATCATGATGGCCGAGACGGACCTCCAGATCGGCGAGGGCAAGCTCTGGTACTACGACGCCTGGGACGGCTACCAGGCCGAACGCAACGCCCTGCTGGAGGAGTTCAAGAGCGTCCGCAACCCGGTCGTGCTCAGCGGCGACCGGCATCTGACGATGATCAGCGACCTCAAGGAGGACTACGCGAACGCGAAGTCCGCGACCGTCGGCGCCGAGTTCGTCGGTACCTCCATCTCCAGCAACGGCGACCAGGACCAGGCGGCCTTCCACAAGGAGTGGGACCCGCGCATGGCGGACAACCCGCACTGGAAGCTGCTCGACGCCCACCGCGGCTACCACCTCTTCGACATCCGCCGCGACCGCATCGACGCGCGGGTCCGGGTCGTCGACACGGTGCTCAAGCCCCAGTCCACGCCCAGCACGCTGGCCAGGCTGCGGGTCGACGCGGGAAGGCCCGGCGTCCGTCCGGTGTGACCCGGACCCGTCCGGTGTGACCCGGATGGACCTGTTGTGTGGCCCGGATTCATGAAACCTGTGTGACGGGAGCCTGGGACTCATCTGTGTCCCAGGTCTCTCTCAGCACAGTCTCAGGCAATCCTCTTACCGTCCTCTGACCATGGAGACGGACTGTACGAGACACGACGAACCGGTGATCGCCCCGCTGCCCACCGGCACCCGGCTGCTGCACATAGGCCCGCACAAGACCGGCACGACCGCCATCCAGAGCGCGCTGTTCGCGGCGAAGGAGGCGATGGCCGAGCACGGCGTCGCCTTCCCGGCCGCCACCCGCCACCCCATGGAAGCCGTCCTCGCCGCGTGCGCCCGCCCGGGCATGATGGGCGATGTCCGGCCCACCGAGCGGCATTGGCAGCGGCTCGTGGAGCAGGTGCGCGCCAGCGGCCGGCACACCTGCGTGATCAGCAGCGAGTTCTTCGCCGACGCCCCGGACCACGAGACCGTCGCCCGGGTCGTGGCGGACCTCGGAGGCGACCGGGCGCACATTGTGGTCACCCTGCGCCCGCTGGCGCGGATCATGCCCTCGCAGTGGCAGCAGTACGTGCAGAACGGCCTGCGGATGGGTTACGAGGAGTGGCTGGAGCACATGCTCCTCAAGGCCCCGTACGAGCAGCCCAACCCCAGCTTCTGGCGCCGGCACCGGCATGACCGGCTCGTGGAGCGCTGGGTCCGGGTGGTCGGGCCGGAGCGGGTCACCGTCGTGGTGGTCGACGACCGCGACCGCGGCGGGCTGATGCGCACCTTCGAGCGACTTCTCGGACTGCCTGAGAATCTCCTGCAACCGGTTCCGGACGCGGCGAATCGTTCCCTTACCCTCGCCGAGACCGAAATGCTGCGGAATCTTAACAAGGAATTCCGCGGTAATGGACTCCCCGACGAGCTCTATTCCCAGCTCGTGCGATACGGCGCCGTGATGCACATGAAGAACGCCTGCCATCCCGGCCCGCACGACGTGAAGATCGGCACCCCGCGGTGGGCTCTGGAGGCCGCCGCCGGAATCGGCACCCAGATGGCCGAGCGGATCGGCTCGACGGGTGTGCGCGTCCTGGGTGATCCGGCGCTGCTGTCCGCCGTGCCGAAGCCCGCCGGGGAGACCGCGACGCCGGAGCCCGAGGGCCCCCTGATCGCTCCCGAGGTCGCCGCCCAGGCGCTCTACGGCGTGCTCGCGGCGGCCGCGGCGGCACCGATCGGACACACCACGCCCACCAAGGCGCGCACGGTTCACCAGACCCCGTCCAAGGAACTCGTTCGGGTGCTGGGCCACCGTTGCCTGCGGAAGCTGCGACGACATTGAGGCGGCGGGTGTTACGCTCCGCAATGGCGGACGCCTGTGGAGTTACTCACAGCAATTCCCGGGCCGTCACCCGTCCGGCGGAACGGACTCACTCAATCACCAGCAGTGCAAGATGAATGTCGGGTTGCGCGCGCATATGCAGTGAACGGCGCTCACCTTGCACTGCGGTAACCCTGAGTGGGACCATTTCCACGTTCCCTGTCGCCCCAAGGTAGGTCAACCTGTGTCACAGCACATAGCCAAGCCCCGTAACACCGCAGTGATCCTGGCCGGCGGCACCGGCCAGCGCGTGGGTCTGTCGATCCCCAAGCAGCTGCTGAAGATCGCCGGCAAGGCAGTCATCGAGCACACCCTGACCACCTTCGAGAAGGCCGACTCGATCGACGACATCATCGTGCTGATGGCGCCGGGCTATGTGCCGGACATCGAGAAGATCGTCGCCAAGGCGGGGTTCAAGAAGGTCAAGAAGGTCATCGAGGGCGGTACCACCCGCAACGAGACGACCGAGCGCGCCATCGCCGCCCTGGGCGAGGGGCTGGCGGACGGCGAGGACCGCAACGTCCTGTTCCACGACGCCGTACGCCCCCTGCTGTCGCGGCGCGTCATCGACGACTGCGTCATCGCCCTGGAGCGCTTCCAGGCCGTCGACGTCGCCATCCCGTCCGCGGACACCATCATCGTCACGCGCACGCACGGTGACGACGGCGAGTTCATCACCGAGATCCCGGACCGCTCCCGGCTGCGCCGCGGCCAGACGCCCCAGGCGTTCAAGCTGTCCACGATCAAGCGGGCCTACGAGGTCGCGGCCGGCGACCCCAACTTTCAGGCCACGGACGACTGCTCGGTCGTACTCAAGTACCTGCCGGACGTGCCGATCCACGTCGTGGCGGGCGACGAGTACAACATGAAGGTCACTCAGCCGGTCGACGTCTTCATCGCCGACAAGCTGTTCCAACTCGCCTCCACCGCCACGCCCGAGCAGAAGGGCGAGGAGCTCTACCACGAGCTGCTGACCGGCAAGACGGTCGTCGTCTTCGGCGGTTCGTACGGCATCGGCAAGGACATCGCGGAACTCGCCGAGTCCTACGGCGCCAAGGTGTACGCGCTCGGCCGCTCCACCACCGGTACCCACGTCGAGAACCCGGAGGAGGTCGACGACGCGCTGTCCAAGGCGTACGGCGAGACCGGGCGCATCGACTACGTCGTCAACACCGCGGGCGTGCTGCGCATCGGCAAGCTGGCCGAGACCGACAACGCGACCATCGAGGAAGCGCTGAAGGTCAACTACCTGGCCCCGGTGCAGATCGCCCGTTCGTCCTACAAGTACCTCGCCGAGACCAAGGGGCAGCTGCTGCTGTACACCTCCAGCAGCTACACCCGCGGCCGCGCCGAGTACAGCCTCTACTCCTCCACCAAGGCCGCCATGGTGAACCTCACCCAGGCCCTGTCCGACGAGTGGGCCGGTGACGGCATCCGGGTGAACTGTGTGAACCCGGAGCGCACCGCCACCCCGATGCGCACCAAGGCCTTCGGCCAGGAGCCGACGGGGAGCCTGCTGTCCTCCGAGGCGGTCGCCCGTACCTCGCTCGACGTGCTGCTCTCCGAGCTGACCGGTCACGTCATCGACGTCCGCCAGCAGGACCCGACGGCGGCGGCCGGTCAGGCCTCCGGCTTCGAGGCGGCCCTGGCCAGTGTCCTGGATCGCCAGGACGGCGTGGCATAATCAACGGCAAATAGTCCTCTGTTGTTCAGGCCTCTGCGGCTGCCCGTTCACGGTGCATTCGCAGGGGCCTGAGCCGTAAAATCCCGGAGTCTTCACCATTCGTTTTCCGGACCTTTTCGGCAATGGCAACCGGCACCCCTCCCAGAGCAGGTTCTCCGTGATATCCACCGCTATTCGCGTCGCCCGGGTCGGCAGCGCGGCCGAGCTGGCCGCGGCGGTCCTCATGATCGCGGGCTACCCCGCCCTCATGCTGGCCGCGCTCGTTCCGAGCGTGCCCGCCTTCGCGGCCGCGACCGCCGTGACGTACCTGGCGGATCACTATCTGCACCGCAAGGGCAGCTATCTGATCAACCGCCTCAGCAAGGTGCGCGCGGGGCTGTCGATCCGCTTCCTGATCAGGCAACTCCTGCTGATCCTGTTGCTGGCCCGGCTCGACCTCTCGGACAGCCTGGTCTTCTACGGAGCGACGGCCTGCTTCATCGCGTTCTACGGCCTCCAGGCCCCGCACGGCGCTCTGGTGACCCTGATCCGCAACCGGCGGCGGATGCCGGTCGCCACCCGCAACGTCGACCTGGCCGCCCGCATCCGCATCCCGGACGCCCCGCCGAAGCGCCTGCTGGACCGCTCCGCCGAGAAGATGCTCCACCTCGACCTCGCGGCCGTGATCGGCATACTCGTGTCCGCGCAGCTGGACTCGGCCCTGGCCGGTTTCATCGGCATCGGCGTCACGCTGGTCGTCGGCACCCTCTACGTCCTCGCGCTGATGCCGTACGTGCGCGGCCGCAAGGTCCCGCCGAACGCGGAGAAGGTGCTGGCCGCGGTGGACGGCTGGCTGGCCGAGTACCGGCCCGAGACGGTGCTGTACTTCTCCGGTTCCAGGGACTCCGCCTACCAGGTCAACATGTGGCTGGAGACCATGGAGCAGCTGGACTCCAGGCCGCTGATCATCCTGCGTGAGCGGTCCGGCCTGCAGAACCTGGCGCCCACCACGGTCCCTGTCGTCTGCGTGCCCGGAGGGGTGCACCTGATGAACATGGACCTGTCGACCGTGCGGGTCGCGCTGTACGCGGCGAACGTCGGCAAGAACATCCACCTGCTGCGGGCGCCCACCATGAAGCACGTCTTCATCGGCCACGGCGACAGCGACAAGCTGGCCAGCGTCAACCCGTTCAGCAAGGTCTACGACGAGGTGTGGACCGCGGGCCGCGCGGGCCGCGACCGCTACGCCATCGCCGACGTCGGTGTCCGCGACGACGACATCGTCGAGGTCGGCCGCCCGCAGCTGGCGCCGATCCAGATCTGGCAGGGCGGGAGCGAGGCGCCCGGCAGCGCCGCCGACGGAGGCTGCCCCACGGTCCTGTACGCGCCCACCTGGGAGGGCTGGGACGACAACCCCGGCAACACCTCCATCCTGCTGGCCGGCGAGAACATCGTGAAGCAGCTGGTCAACGCCGACCCGCCGGTCCGTGTCCTGTACAAGCCGCACCCCTTCACCGGCACCCGCAGCGCCCTGGCCAAGGTCGCCCACCAGCGGATCATCGCCCTGGTCGCGAAGGCCGCCGCCGATCGGGCCGTCGACCCGCGCTTCACCGTCGACGCGGCCTCCCAGACGAAGGCCAAGGCGGACCTGGCCCGCATAGACGCCCGGATCGCCGAGCTGGTCGGCGGCCGCGACGAGAAGGGCGACGAGGCCGAGGCCACCCGTGACGGCCTGGTCGACGTCAAGAAGCACGAGGAGATCGCCCGGCTGCGGGCCGAGTGGAACGACGCGTACTGGCGTTCCTTCCCGGCCTGGGAGCACCGGGTCATCAAGGGCGCCCAGCCGCGCCTGTACGACTGCTTCAACGTCTCCGACGCGATGGTCTCCGACATCTCCAGCGTGGTCTCCGACTTCATCGCGAGCGGCAAGCCGTACGCGGTCACGGACTCCGCGGAGCTGGGTGTGGAGGAGTTCAAGCGGCAGAACACGGCGGTGCGCGCCGCGGTGATCCTGTCCAACAGCGCGGCCGAGCTGGGCGAACTGCTGGACGCGGTCCGCGCCCCCGACGCCGATCCGCTGGCCGAGGACCGGGGCGAGCTGAAGCAGTATCTGCTGGGCCCGGACGAGCCGACCTCCATCGAGCAGTTCAACACCGCGGTGGCGAACCTCGCGATCAAGGCCGAGACGCGCAATGTCGGCCAGGAGTCACGGGCGGCGGCCGGAGCGGCCGGGGCCGAGGAGGGACTGGCCGACGCGATGCTCGCACCGCGGACGTCGACGACCGGGGAGGCGGACGGCGTGACGGCATGAGGGCCTGACGGTGTGACAGCGTGACGGCGCGCTGATCCGACGTCTTTGACGGCTGGGCCCGGTTTTCGAGGAGTGATCCTCGAAAACCGGGCCCAGCCGCGTATGTAGGGGTGTCAGAAAACGTCCATCCCTACCCCCGCACCTGTCCATTCACCATGTGAACTGGATCACGAAAGCCCGGTGGAGAGGCAACCGCTTCCTGTGGCCATCCGTCTAGCAGGTTGCCAGTGAGGTGATACGGGGGAAATTTTCGTGATTAGGGGGAAGAGTGACCATTGCGCAGCCTGATGTGACTGTGGTCATCGGGGCGTACGAAGCGATGCCGTATCTGGTCGAGTGCCTGGCATCCGTGGAGGCCCAGACCATCGACCGGACGCGTATCGAGGTCATCGCCGTCGACGACGGTTCGAAGGACGGTACGGGGGAGTACCTGGAAGAGTTCGCGGCCCGCGCCCCGATGCCGGTCACCGTGATCCGGCAGGACAACTCCGGCGGCCCGAGCGGCCCGCGCAACGTAGGCCTCGGCAAGGCGGCCGGACGCTACGTCTTCTTCCTCGACGCCGACGACCGGCTCGGTCCCGAGGCCCTGGAGCGGATGGTCGCCCTGGCCGACGAGAACGGCACGGACGTCGTCCTCGGAAAGGTCGAGGGCGTCAACCGCGGTGCGCCGAAGTCGATGTGGGGCAAGACGGTGGGGCGCACCGACGTCTTCTCCTCCAACATCAAGTTCACGCTGAGCGCGCAGAAGCTGTTCCGCCGTGAGTTGCTGGAACGTCACGGCATGCGGTTCGACGAGTCCCTGTGGACCGGCGAGGACGCGCTGTTCACGATGGAGGCGTATCTGCGGGCGGACGGCGTCTCCGTCCTCGCCGACTACACCTGCTACTACCTGGTGGGCCGTGACGACGGCAAACACGTGACGAAGAGCGGGGGTTACAGCCTGCGCTTCGACTCCGCGCGCGCCCTGATGACCCTCCTCGCGGAGTTGCTTCCCCCGGGGCCGCAGCGGGACTCACTCATGATCCGCCCCTTCGTCGTCACGCTGCTGCCGCAGTTCGGCCCGCAGTTCCTCAAGGACAGCGAAGAGGTGCGGCGGCGCAAGTTCGAACTGGCGAAGCCGCTGATGGACGCGTACTGGAACGACGACATCGCCCGCCGGCTCAAGGTCCACGAGCGGCTGCGGCTGCACCTGGTGGCGGCCGGGCGGCCCGAACTCCTGGAGGAGGTCGTGAAGTTCGTCCGCGCCAAGACGCAGGCCCCCGCCGTCCTGGAGAGGAAGGGCCGCCGCCTCTACCTGGTCTACCCCTACTTCCGCGACACCGGGGCGGGCATACCCGACTCGGTCTACCGCGCCGAAGCCGGCGAGGCCCGGGTCTTCCCGGGCTACCGGGAGGACCCGCTCGACTCCTTCGTGCGCCGCGCGGCCCGCAAGGCCCGCCGGGTCCTGTCCACCCGCCCGAGCGAGTCAGGCGGACGAGCCGCCGCCGCGTGACCCGCCGGGCGGGCCCGGCGCCCACGGGCGGGGCGCCGGTCCGGCTTCACCAGGAGGGCGGGCCGGGGCGCGTCCGGGTCACTGCGAGGGTGTGGCGGACGCCGGCTCGGGAGCGGGCGGGGCTTCCCGGCCGGCGATCTCCTCGGCCGTGGCTTCGCGGCGCGGCGCGGGAAGTTCCGCCGCCAGGCGTTTCGCCATCCGGGCCCGGTGGTCCCGTGCCACCGAACACAGCGCGCGTACGGCGTCGTTGAAGCGGGCCTGGGCGGTCGGCTCGTCCGGTCCCAGCAGCCGCTGCTTCAACTCAACCCGGGCGTCCGCCAGTTCGTCCCGCTCGGGATGCCGTACCGCGTCCAGCAGCTGAGGCACTCCGGCCGCGTCCGGTGTCAGCACGGTCGCCGCGCCCGCCGTCGGGAAGGCCTTGCGGAACACGTCCTCCGTCAGACCGCTGGTGTTGGCCACCGCGTACGGCTTCCCGCTCGCCAGGAAGTCGCTCACCACACTCGACACGTCACTGACCAGCAGGTCGGCCCGGTTGAAGCAGGCGTACAGCGCGGGCCGGGCGTCCGTGACGACCTGGTGCTCCCACTCCGGCAGTGAGGCCCAGTACGCCTCCTCCCAGGCCGTCGTGGCCCGCGCCACCGCCTCCGCCCGCCCCGGCTCGGGCATGGACTGCGCCAGCATCCGCTCGACCTGATCGGCCCCGGCCCTGAAGGAGGCCGTGGTGAGACGGTCCAACTCCTTGGCGCACACCGAGAGTTCGCCGTCGTCCGACGGCCGCTTCCCCGACCGCTCCCGGTTCGCCGCCCGGACCAGCTCCCGGATCCTGAGGTCCGCCGCGCGCGCCCGCGCGTCCACCGACCCGGTCAGCGGATGCGGCTTGTACAGCAGCCGTACGCCCGGATCCGCGAGCAGCGCCCGTACGAGGTTCTCGCCGGCGTCGATCACCGACGTGTTCCCGGGATTGCCGTCCCAGCCCTCCCAGGTGGGCGCGTACAGAACGGTGGCGTACTTCTCCGTCGGCGGACCCGCGTACGGCCGTACGGCGTCCAGCTGCGGGCGGCCGATCTCCACCACGTCCTTGTCCTCCACGCCCACCTCGGCCTGCGCGTACCGCTCGCGCGCCGCCGGTCCCGCCACCCACACCTCGTCGTACGCCTTCGCGTACGGGTTGCAGGACGACAGCTTGTCGCTCTCGCCGTGGTTGACGAAGGTGTGCTTGAGACTGGGAATGCGCAGCACCTGGGAGGTCTTGCCGGAGTTCGACGGGTGGATAAGGACCTGGAGCGTCGACTGTTCCAGCCGCAGCAGCGTGGACACCTTCGGCAGACAGACGATCGGCACGTCCGTCGCCGCGATCTTCTGCACCATGAACCGCTCGCGCAGCACGATCAGCGGCCGGCCCTCCAGCTTCGCGAGCGGCTCCAGCCACATGTTCGCCTGGTACGCCGAGGACGCCCCGCCGGAGAAGTACAGGCCCACGGTCGGCCGGTACTCCGCCAGCCACGCGTCGAACCAGTCGAGGACCTCCTGCTCGCCCGCCGGACGGCGGCTCGGCAGCAGCCGTACGAGAAGGTCGTACAGGCCCATCAGCGCGAGCCCCAGGGACGCGGCGACACCGAAGCCCGCGCAGCCCGGTTCGCCGGTCGCGGCGGTGGCCAGCAGTCCGGCCGTCGACGGGAGGCCGTAGGCCAGCAGCCGGTGGCCGGCGCGGCCCAGCAGCGCGGGCGGCGCGGAGGTCAGACGCAGCGCGCGGGCGTCGATGTTGCGGGTGAGGACGGGCAGGGTGCGGGTGCGGCGGACCAGTACGGAGGCCGCCTGGATCGCGCAGTGCAGCGCGTAGAAGACGAGCAGTCCGGCGACGAGCGGGGCGTATGCCGTCTCCCGGTCCTGCTCGCCGACCCGCAGCAGGCCGACGACCAGCAGGAGATCGCGCAGCACGTGCCGCAGGGTGAGATCCGCGTGCGACTTCGCGAACAGCGACAGCATGTCCCGCTGCCACCGGTACAGGACGCCCTCCACGGCCAGCGAGGCGGTCGTCGAGGCGAGCAGCAGCGGGATGTGCGGGCGCAGGGCCGCCGCGGCCTGGGCGGCGAACGCGGCGGCGAGAACGGCCGCGACGAGCGCTCTGGCCGTGTTCTGGCGGCTGGGGAGCCGCACGGCGGGCCACCGCCGGCGCGTCCTCGCCGTAGGGCGTCGACGGGGGAGACGTGTGAGCACTGCGGTCACTCCAAGGTCGTCGCATCACGGATGACCGGGTTAACGCGCGCCGACCACGGGACGACACGCGCGTGACCGGACACCTCGGGGTGACGGCCGCCGCGTCCCTCGGTGTTCTGCGGCGTGAGGGCCCTCGCCCCGGTCCGGCGCGGCGGGTGACCGGGCGGTCACGGACGGCTGTCCGGGGACTGGAATCGGCGCGCGTCACCGGGTCCCTTCGCGTAGATTGCGGGCGGGCACCCGGAGTGACGCGAGGGGACGGACAGCACGTGGCAGGGGCAAGGCAGGCCGTGAGCGAGGCCCGCAGGATCGTCGTCAAGGTGGGTTCCTCGTCGCTGACCACCGCCTCCGGCGGCCTGGACGCCGACCGGGTCGACGCGCTCGTGGACGTCCTCGCGAAGACCCGCAGCGGAGGCGAGCGGGAGATCGTCCTGGTCTCCTCCGGCGCCATCGCCGCGGGGCTCGCCCCGCTGGGTCTACGCCGCCGCCCCAGGGATCTGGCCCGCCAGCAGGCCGCCGCCAGCGTCGGCCAGGGCCTGCTCGTGGCCCGCTACACCGCCTCCTGCGCCCGCTACGGCGTCCGCGTCGGCCAGGTGCTGCTGACCAGCGACGACATGAGCCGCCGCGCCCACCACCGCAACGCCTCCCGCACCCTCGACAAACTGCTGGCGATGGGCGCCCTCCCGATCGTCAACGAGAACGACACCGTAGCCACGGACGAGATCCGCTTCGGCGACAACGACCGGCTCGCCGCCCTCGTCGCCCACCTCGTCCACGCCGACCTGCTGGTCCTGCTCTCGGACGTGGACGGCGTGTACGACGGCGACCCCGGCAAGCCGGGCACCTCGCGGATAGCGGAGGTGCGCGGTCCGGCCGACCTGGCCGGAGTGGACATCGGCAGCGCGGGCAAGGCCGGCGTCGGCACCGGTGGCATGGTGACCAAGGTCGAGGCCGCCCGGATCGCGGCCGCGGCCGGCATCCCGGTGGTCCTCACCAGCGCCGTCCACGCGGCCGACGCGCTGTCCGGCGGTGACACCGGCACCTACTTCCACCCCGCCGACAAGCGCTCCGCGGACCGGCTGCTGTGGCTTCAGCACGCGTCCACCCCGCAGGGCGCGCTGACCCTGGACGACGGCGCCGTGGCGGCGGTCGTCGACCGGCGCAAGTCGCTGCTGCCGGCCGGAATCGCCTCCGTCGAGGGCGAGTTCATCGCGGGCGACCCCGTCGAACTGCGGGACGGCGAAGGGCACGCGGTGGCCCGCGGGCTCGTGAACTTCGACGCGAGGGAGATCCCCCGGCTGATCGGCCGCTCCACCCGGGAACTCGCCCGCGAGCTGGGCCCGGCGTACGAGCGCGAGGTCGTCCACCGGGACGATCTGGTGATCCTGCACCCCTGATCACGGCACGCCTCACCCGAAAACGGGGTGAACGACCTGGCAAGGTCGTCGCCCTGAGGTGGACGTTCCGCAAAACCGCCACGCGAGTCCTTGCGGCCTGCTCAACTTTGTCTCAGGGACACATACCGACCGACCCCCGGGTCGTTCTGTGCGTAAAGGAGGCCGTCGTGAGACGAGTGCGCCCTGGGACAGGGGTGGCGGCGTCCCGCGGTGGTGGCGCCGCGGGCACTTCCGCACGCACGGTCGGCGAGGAGCGTGGCCTGACGAGCGTCGCGGCCGACGCCCGCTACGAGGGCGATCCCGAGGACCTGCCGCGCCTGTGGCACGTCACCCTGAGCGTCTCCGGCGACGAGGCCCCGCTCCCGGAGGTCCGACGCGCCCTCGAACAGCTCGCCCACGACCACCCCTTCCTCCTGACCAGCAGATACGCGGTCGACCACGCCGAGATCCGGTACTGGGAGGAGGCCCGCGACCTGCATGACGCGGCCGCCGTCGCCCTGCGGCTGTGGGGCGAGCACCGGCAGACCGCGGGGCTTCCGCCGTGGGAGATCGTCGGCCTGGAGGTCATCGACCGCCAGACCTACCACCAGCGCATCTCCGAGGGATACGGTCCGGCGCCGGCGACACCGGTGGGCGTTCACCCCTACTGAAGGGCGCGCACCTCCACTGAAGGGACGCGCACCCCGGACCGCACCCGTTTTCGAGGGGTCTGCGAGTTCTGCGGGGCTTGTCTCGGGGTGTGGGATGACCGGTGGACGCACCCGTCCGGCGCACTAGGCTTCCCTTATGACCACGCTCTCGCCGTACGACTCCATGACCCCGGTCACCCGGGCCGCCTACCGTGCCAAGGCCGCCGCCGCCGACCTCGCCCCGCTGCCGCGGGCCGAGAAGGACGACGCGCTGCTCGCCATCGCGGACGCGCTGGAGGTCCGTACGAGCGAGATCGTCGAGGCCAACGCCCGGGACATCGCCAAGGCCCGCGAGGCCGGCACCAGCGAGGCGATCATCGACCGGCTGACCCTGACCCCGGAGCGGGTCCGGGCCATCGCCTCGGACGTGCGGGACGTCGTCGCGCTGCCCGACCCGGTCGGCGAGGTCGTCCGCGGCTCGACCCTCCCCAACGGGATCGACCTGCGCCAGGTCCGCGTGCCCCTCGGCGTCGTCGGGATCATCTACGAGGCCCGCCCGAACGTCACCGTCGACGCCGCCGCCCTCTGCCTGAAGTCCGGGAACGCGGTCCTGCTGCGTGGCTCGGCCTCGGCGTACGAGTCGAACAGCGCCCTCGTGAGGGTGCTCCGGGACGCCGTGGGCGGGGCCGGGCTGCCCGCCGACGCGGTGCAGCTGGTGCCCGGCGAGAGCCGCGAGAGCGTGCGCGAGCTGATGCGCGCCCGCGGCCTGGTCGACGTGCTGATCCCGCGCGGTGGTGCCTCGCTGATCCGGACCGTCGTCGCCGAGTCCACCGTCCCCGTCATCGAGACCGGCACCGGCAACTGCCACGTCTACGTCGACGCGCACGCCGACCTCGACATGGCGATCGACATCCTGATCAACTCCAAGGCGCACCGCGTCAGCGTCTGCAACGCCGCCGAGACCCTCCTGGTCCACCAGGACATCGCCCCCGACTTCCTGCCGCGGGCCCTGAACGCCCTCGCCGAGGCGGGCGTGACCGTGCACGCCGACGAGCGGGTGCTGGCGTACGCCAAGGGCTCCAAGGCGACGGTCGTCGAGGCCACCCCGGAGGACTGGGAGACGGAGTACCTGTCCTACGACATCGCCGCCGCGGTGGTGGACTCGCTGGACAAGGCCGTCGAGCACATCCGGCTGTGGACCTCCGGCCACACCGAGGCCATCGTCACCACCTCGCAGCAGGCCGCCCGACGTTTCACCCAGCTGGTCGATTCCACGACGGTCGCGGTCAACGCCTCCACCCGGTTCACGGACGGCGGCCAGTTCGGCTTCGGCGCGGAGATCGGCATCTCCACGCAGAAGCTGCACGCCCGAGGCCCGATGGGCCTGCCGGAGCTGACCAGCACGAAGTACATCGTCACCGGGGACGGGCACGTACGGCGCTGAGGCAGGCCACGGTGGTGTGCGGTCGCGGGCAGTGACGTCCGGTCAGGGGTGTGTGGTCACGGTGTGTGGTCACGGTGTGCGGGCGTGGGCGGGGGCGCGTGCTGGGGCATATGCATCCGGCATACGCGACGCACCACCGCCCGTGCCGCGGAAGCGGTGTCTCATCCACTGGATGAATTTCCATACCGTCTGCCCAAATTGACCCCCCCGGTCTACTCTGGATTCGTGCCGGAGGACGTGGGGGGTTCGCCGTTCCCTGACGGCTGGGAGCCCGACGACGACCACGACCGCGGGGTGCCGGACGAAGAGTTCGCCCCCGTGGTCTTCGACGAGGCCTTCGTACGGGCGGCCGTGGTGCACGAGCCGACCGCCGTCGAGCGCCTCCTGGCCGCCGCGCAGGCAAGAGCGGAGGCATCCGAGGCCGAGGCCCGACGGGCGGCCCACGGCAGGGGCGAGCGCTACGAGGACGGGTTCGGCCCCGACGATCCCAGCGGTTTCGGCCATGATCCGGACTTCGACGACCTGGACGACACCGATGTCCTCGAAGGCCGCTACGGCAGCTCCGGGACGTACGGCAAACAGATCCGCTGGCACCGCCCCATCGCTTGGCTGCTCGCTCTCGTGATGGGGATCGGCATGGTGGCGCTGGCCTTCGCGGCGGTCTACCGGAGTGCCTCCTCCGGCAGCCGGGACCAGGTCCCGCCGCCCGCCTCGACCGGGCTGGAGCAGGGCAGCGCGGCGGCACCGTCCGCATCCGCCGACTACTCCCAGCCAGCCGTGCCCGCCGAGCCGCGCACGCCCTGAGCGCCGACCGGCCGGTCCCGGCGGGTTCCTGGTGAGAACCTGTCAGAACTTGTCGTGTACCAGGGCGTTTACCAGGCCTCCCCGCGACCTACTCTGAAGATATGGGAGGGCCTGGAGAACCACCTGAGGGTGCACCCGAGGGCGGCCCCGGAGGTGGTGAGGACGAATACCGATCCGTCGTCTTCGACGAGTCGTTCGTCCGTGCTGCCCGCCTCCAGGAGTTCTCCGCCGAGGAGCGCGTCGCCGACCACGCGCCCGCCGTCCGCCGTAGGGCGCCCCTGCGCCGCGGGCTCTCCCGGCAGGCCCTGATCCTGGTCCTGCTGATCGCTCTCGCCTTCGGCACCGCGATCTACATGGGCGTCCGCCATCCCTACCAGGCCCCTGCCGCCCGGCAGCCCGTCGAGCCGCTGCGGATGACCGTGATCCCGCTCGCCCCGCAGGGCAAGGTGCCCGGCCACACCGACCCCGAGTACCTGTACGCGCACAGTCCCGCAGCGCAGTACCGCGTCGGCGCCGAAGGGATTCCGCTGCCGGCCTCGCGGCGCACCGCACACTTCTCGGACAGTCAGGTGGTGACCGCCCTGACCACCGCCAAGGACTACCTGGTCCGCTCCTCGCTCGACCCGGACATCCTCACCGGCGATCAGGTCCGCCCCGTGCGCGTCCTGCTCGACACCGACCAACTCGACCAGTTCGACCAGAGTTTCGCCCAGCCCACCGCCGACGGCCGGCACGCGCCCACCGGATGGCTGGTTCGTTTCGACTCAGCCGGTGCCGAGCTGGCCGACCGGAAGATCCGCGTCCAGGGCTCCCTGCAGGCCGCCGAGACCGACTCCTCCACGCTGGAGGTCACCGCGGACCACACCTTCGTCTACGCGCTGCGGCCCGTCGGCGCCGCCGCCGGGTCCGAGGCCTCGCTGTTCACCGTCCGGCGGGAGCTGCACTTCCGCTTCGACCGCGAGGATCTGCGGCTGCACACCGCCCAGCTCGTCGTCTCCTACGTACAGGCCGGGCCGCTGTCCTGCGCCGACGACTCCACGAACCGTCTGCATCCGCTGCTCGCGGGCCAGACCGCGAAGGCGGGCGGCCCGGCCGGCACGGACCCCTACGCGACGGGCAGCGCGCCGGCGCTGTGCGGGTCCCTGGCGACCAGCGCACAACCCAAGGTGTGAGGCCTTCGGGTCGCACGGGGGCCGTGTGGGGCATACGGAGCGCGTGGGACGCGCGGCTGTGGTGCCGTACGCGGGGCTCCTTGGTGCTTGGTGCCGCCCGTCGGGCCGGGTGGCCGTACGTCGGGCCGTGGTGCCGCACGTCGGGCCGTGTGGCCGTACGTACGGTCAGTCGTCGTCGCGCGGCGGGGTGTCCGTCGGGGGCTGGTCGGACGGGGGCTGGTCCGTCGGCGGCCGGTCGTTCGGCTGGTCCTCCGGGGCCGAGCTCGCGAAGCCGCCGAAGCCGCGCCGCACCCGGCCGCCCAGGTCTCCCGCCCCGCCGGCGATGTCGCTGACCAGCTTCATCAGCGGGTCCTTGGAATTCTTGACGTTGGTGGCGTAGCTCGCCGCCGATTCGCGGAAGGAGTCCGTGACCGAGGTGTTCTTGTCCTCGTCGCGCCGCGGGTAGTGGCCGTCCATGAGCCGCTGGAATTCGCGGGACTCGGACCACTTCTTCAGCTCGGCCGCCCGAACGGTGGTGAACGGGTGGGAACGCGGCAGCACATTGAGGATCTTCAGCACGGAGTCACGCAGGTCGCCCCCGGCCTCGTACTCCTCGGCCTGCTTCAGGAACGCGTCCACGTTCATCTCGTGCAGGTGGTTGCCGCCCGCGATCTTCATCAGACCGCGCATCGAGGCCTTCAGGTCCTGGCCGACCAGCAGACCCGCGCGGTCCGCGGACAGCTCCGACTTGCGGAACCACTCGCGCAGCGCGGTCACGATCGCCATGATCGCGAGGTTGCCCAGCGGGATCCAGGCCACCCGCAGGGCGAGGCTGGTCAGGAACAGCAGTATGGTCCGGTAGACGGAGTGGCCGGACAACGCGTGCCCCACCTCGTGTCCGACGACCGCCCGCATCTCCTCCTCGTCCAGCAACTCGACGAGGCCCGTGGTGACGACGATGATCGGCTCGTCCAGGCCGATGCACATCGCGTTCGGCTGCGGGTCCTGATTGACGTACATCGGCGGGACCTTCTCCAGGTCCAGGATGTAACAGGCGTCCCGCAGCATGTCGTTGAGGTGCGAGAACTGCTCGTCGGACACGCGCACGGAGTCGGACAGGAACAGCAGCCTGAGGCTGCGCTCGGGCAGCAGTCCGCTGAGCGCCTTGAAGACCGTGTCGAAACCGCTCAGCTTCCGCAGCGCCACCAGGGCGGAGCGGTCAGCCGGGTGTTCGTACGCACGCGAGGAGATCCCCGGGAAGCGCCTGCGCCGCCTGCCCGGTACGTTCTCGTGCCCGTTCTGCTGGTGGCCGTCGGACATGTCTTCCCCCCATGTGCGTGTGAGTGGCCCTTTGCGGACCCTTGTGCGGTCCTTTGCGCCCCCGAAGCAGAGCCCAGCCTAGGCGGAGATACCGTGGACGGGCCCTACAGCGAAGGAGTTCCACGCCATGGAGCACAACCCCCCGGCCGCCTGGTTCGCCGAGGCCGCGAACGCCGCCGAGCGGCAGGGTTCCGGGGATCTGCTCCGGGTCGTCCTGGTCGTGATGATGCTGGGGTGTGCGCTGACGGCTTGGTTCCTGCTGCGGGGCTACAGGCGGAAGGACGACTGAGGCGGCGCGAAGGTTCCCCGACAGCGGAGCCGACGTGATCGCTCTTGCGCCGCCCGCTTACGATGAGCCGACATCTTTATCCCGCCCACACCGGATAGGTTCTGCCGAAGATGAGCTTCCACAGCACCGCTGCCCAGTTGGTCACCCTCGCCGCCGAGGGCGAGGAGAAGGGTGGCAACCACGAGAGCCTCAGCCCGCTGGTGACCGGCGGCTCCGCCCTCCTCATCCTGCTGCTTCTGCTGTGGATCACCACCCGCTTCAACCGCGACCGCTGAGCCGGGCAGCGGCCCGGCGGGCCTCCGCCACGAGATCGGCGGGTGCCGCTTCCCGGGCCGTCCCCGGGGAGCTGTCTACCGGGGCCCTCAGGCCGGGCCGGTAGGGTCTGCACGCATGGGAGAGCAGGACATGCCTACCGGTCCGACGAACGACACGCCGAACGGCGCGCAAGTCCGTCCGGTGCACACGACCGACGACCGTCAGGCGAACGCCGACGGGAACGGTGCGGGCGATACCGGGAACGGTCGGGCGAGAGCTGCCGGCAACGGCCCGGAGGACGCCGTCGGCGACGGTTCGGCGAGCGGCGTCGGCAAGCCGCTGCCGGTCGGCCCGGGCAACGGCCCGTCGAACCCCGGCAAGCGGCGCCTCGGCGTGATGGGCGGAACGTTCGACCCGATCCACCACGGGCACCTCGTGGCGGCCAGCGAGGTCGCCGCGCAGTTCCACCTGGACGAGGTCGTGTTCGTCCCGACCGGCCAGCCGTGGCAGAAGAGCCACCGCAAGGTCTCCCCGGCCGAGGACCGTTATCTGATGACGGTCATCGCGACCGCGGAGAACCCTCAGTTCTCGGTCAGCCGCATCGACATCGACCGCGGCGGCCCGACCTACACCACGGACACCCTGCGCGACCTGAAGGCGCTCAACCCCGACGCGGACATCTTCTTCATCACCGGCGCCGACGCCCTCGGCCAGATCCTGACCTGGCGGGACGCGGCGGAACTGTTCTCCCTGGCGCACTTCATCGGGGTCACCCGGCCGGGCCACGTCCTGTCCGACCCCGGTCTCCCCGAAGGCGGTGTCTCGCTCGTCGAGGTGCCCGCCCTCGCGATCTCCTCCACCGACTGCCGATTGAGAGTCGCCAAGGGCGACCCCGTCTGGTATCTGGTGCCGGACGGAGTAGTGCGCTACATCGACAAGCGCGAGCTGTACCGCGGCGAGTGAGCCGAGAGGGGCACCGGTGAACGACCGATACGACGCGGGGCACGGGGACGGCCAGTACGAGCTCGTCGGCTACGACGAGTACGGCCAGCCTGTATACCAACAGGCCCACCCTCAACAGGGTCATCCTCAACAGGGTCATCCTCAACAGGGCCATCCCCAACAGGGCCAGTACCGACAGGCTCCGCAGCAGTCCGGGCAGGACGCCCAGCAGCCGTACGACCCGTACACGCAGCAGCAGGGCTACGGATACGACCCGTACGCCAACGGTGGGCAGCAGGCCCCGGTGTACGACCCCTACGACACCGGCCGGCAGGCACCCGTGCCGCCCTACGACCCGTACGCCACCGGTACCCAGCACGGCGGCGGCCCGGCACCCTCCTACGATCCCTACGGCCGGACCGCCACCTCCGGGCAGCAGCCCCGCGTCGCCGAACAGACCGCCTACATCCCGCAGCAGGCCGGCCCGGCCCAGGAACCGGCGGGCCCCGGGCCCGACCAGCGCGCCGGAGCCGACGGCGACCGTCGCGCCGATCCCGGCCAGGCGTCCGCAGACGGGGACGAAGGCGGCTTCCACACCGAGCAGTTCGCGTTCGTGGAGGAGCCCGACGGCGACTCCGAGGACGTCATCGACTGGCTGAACTTCACCGAGAACCGCACCGAGCGCCGTGAGGAGGCCAAGCGCCGCGCCCGCAGTCGTCTCATCGCCTTCGTCGTGGTCCTGGGGCTGGCCGCGGTCGGTGGTGTCGGCTACCTCGGGTACGCCGGGAAGCTGCCCGGCCTCTCGTCGTCGTCCGACAGCAGGACCGGCACCGCGACGGCCGTGAGCGCCCAGAAGCGCGACGTGATCGTCGTGCATCTGCACAACACCGCGAAGGGCGGCACCTCCACGGTGCTGCTCGTCGACAACGCCACCACCAAACGGGGCACCACCGTCCTGCTGCCCAACTCCCTCGTCGTGACGGACGACGAGGGCACCACGACCACCCTCGCCAAGTCGGTCGACGAGGACGGTTCCTCCGGCACCCGCGACGCCATCGACACCGTCCTCGGCACCGACATCCAGGGCACCTGGCGCCTGGACACCCCCTACCTGCAGAACCTCGTCGACCTCGTCGGCAACATCGACGTGGACACCAACGCCGAGGTGCGCGACCCGAACGCCAAGAACAAGGGCGAGGCGCCCCTGGTGAGCAAGGGCAAGGGCCGGACACTCAGCGGCAAGGCGGCCGTCGCCTACGCCACCTACCGCGCCTCCGGAGAGGCCCAGAACGCCCAGCTGGAGCGGTTCGGGCAGGTCATGCAGGGGGTGCTACGCAAGGTGTCCTCCGACCCCACGGCCGCGACCACCACCGTGCAGACGCTCGCGCAGATCCTCGACCCGTCGCTGACGGACAGCGACCTCGGCACCTTCCTCGCCAAGCTCGCCGACCAGGCCAAGGGCGGCGACTACAAGACGGCCCTGATGCCCGTCCAGAACGACGGCACCCTGAGCGCCCAGGCGAGTGCGGGCGTCGTCAAGAACGTCCTCGGCGGCACCGCGAAGAGCCCGGACAAGGACGCGGCCGTCAGCGTCTCCATCCAGAACGCCACCGGCGTCAAGGACAACACCGAGAAGGCCCGCGTCGTCCTCCTCAACGGCGGTTTCACCTTCCTGGAGGGCGGCACGGCCTCCGCCGCCCAGGCCACCTCCAAGGTCGTCTACGCCGACGCCGCCGACAAGGCGAACGCCACCGAGGTCGCCAAGACCCTGGGCCTGTCCACCAGCTCCGTCGGCAAGGGCACGGTCTCCTCGGGCGACGTCGCCGTGGTCCTCGGCCAGGACTACAAGCCGACGTCCTCCTAGGCCGGGCTCCTGGCGAAGGGGCGGTACCCCACGTGCGGCGACCGTCACGTGGGGTGCCCTCGCCCGGCCGTGAGACCCTTGGTGTCAATCGACCGCCGACCGAAAGCCTTGTAGTGACCGCGACTGACCGCTCCCTGGAGCTCATCACCACCGCCGCCCAGGCGGCCGCCGACAAGCTCGCCCACGATGTGATCGCCTACGACGTCAGCGACGTCCTGTCGATCACGGACGCCTTCCTGCTGGCCTCCGCACCCAACGACCGCCAGGTCAAGTCCATCGTCGACGAGATCGAGGAGCGGCTCCAGAAGGAGCTCGGCGTCAAGCCGGTGCGCCGCGAGGGCGACCGCGAGGCCCGCTGGGTCCTGCTCGACTACGTCGACATCGTCGTGCACGTCCAGCACAGCGAGGAGCGGGTCTTCTACGCCCTGGAGCGGCTGTGGAAGGACTGCCCCGAGATCGAGCTGCCCGCCGACGCCACGGCGACCCGCGGCAAGGCCAACGAGCACGCCAAGCTGCAGGCCGAGGAGGACGCCGCCGACTTCGGGGAGCTGCGGTGAGCGCACCCGCGGGACACAGGCCGGGCCGGGGCCGCCGCGTCATTCTCTGGCGGCACGGCCAGACCTCGTGGAACGTGGAGCGCCGCTTCCAGGGCACCACGGACGTCGAGCTCACCGAGACCGGCCTCGGACAGGCCCGCCGTGCCGCCCGGCTGCTCGCCTCCCTCGAGCCCGACGCGATCGTCGCCTCCGACCTCCAGCGGGCCGCGAACACGGCCGCCGAGCTCGCCGAGCTCACCGGCCTGGACGTGACCCATGACGAGGGCCTGCGCGAGACCTACGCGGGCGCCTGGCAGGGGCTGACGCACGACGAGATCATCGCCCGGTACGGCGACGAGTACGCCGGGTGGAAGCGCGGTGAGCCGGTGCGCCGCGGCGGCGGCGAACTGGAGTCCGAGGTCGCCGACCGTGCCGCCCCCGTCGTGCTGCGGCACGCCGAGAAGCTGCCCGAGAACGGCACGCTGGTCGTGGTCAGCCACGGCGGCACGATCCGCACCACGATCGGACGTCTCCTCGGCCTGGAGGCCCACCACTGGGAGAGCCTCGGCGGACTCACGAACTGCTGTTGGTCCGTCCTCGGCGAGGGTGCTCGGGGCTGGCGCCTCCTCGAACACAACGCCGGCACCCTTCCGGAGCCGGTGCTCGGCGACGACGACTGAGCGGCCTGCCGGCCTCCGGGACGGCGGGCCCATCGGCCCGGGAACCCGGATTTCACTTTCCGGCAGGTCGCAGGCTAAAGTTCTTCTTGTTCGCCCCGCCGAGCGGGGCGAGAAACCATGCGGCTCAGCCGCGTGGCGCAAGGGGCTATAGCTCAGTTGGTAGAGCGCCTGCATGGCATGCAGGAGGTCAGGAGTTCAATTCTCCTTAGCTCCACAGATCGACACTCTGTTGAGTTGTCAAAGATCACTTGATGAAGATCCCGTCCCTCAGGGGGCGGGATTTCTCATGTCCGCCGGCGGCCCCAACCACTCCCGCCGCTCCCTCAGCAGCGCCGTGCGCTGTTCCGTCTCCTCGTCGTCCGGCGTGTAGACGACGATCCGGCACTCGGGCATGCCGTTGATCGACAGCGACACCGACGTCATCCGCAGCTCGCCCACCTCCGCGTGCCGGAAGACCTTCACTCGCCGCCCGGGCTCCGCGACGTCGCCGTTCTCCCACAACCGCGCGAACGGGGGGCTGGCCGCCGACAGCCTGCGTATGAAGCCCTCCCAGGCCGGCTCCCCGGCATGCAGCCCGTACGCGGCGCGCAGGGTCGCCACCATCACCGGCAGCTCCGTGTCCCGGAACTGCAGCGAGCATTTCTCCTCCCGCGCCGTGAACAGCCGCCACAGCGCGTTGGGAGAGCCGTCGGCCAGGGTCGCCTCCGTGTAGAACAGGTCGCGGTAGACGCAGTTGGCGGCCAGGATGTCGTACCGCGAGTTGTAGACCACGGCCGGGCGCGGATCGAGGGCGTCGATGATGCCCTGGATCTCCGGGCCGACGGTCTGTACGAGGGCCTCCGCGGAGGGCGTGCACGGGACTTCGGCGAGGTGGTAGAGATGCTCGCGCTCCGGGGCGTCGAGCCGCAGGGTGCGCGCCACGGCGTCCAGGACCTGCGCGGACGCGTTGATGGGCCGGCCCTGTTCCAGCCATGTGTACCAGGTGACGCCCACGCCCGAGAGCTGGGCGACCTCCTCGCGGCGCAGCCCCGGTGTGCGGCGCCGGAAGCCCGGCGGCATGCCCACGTCCCGCGGTGTCACGCGGGCCCGCCTGCTGCGCAGGAAGGCGGCCAGCTCGGGTCGTCGGCGCTGTGTGGTCCCCATCGTCACATCCCCCATGGTCGATGCCCGACTTGTCCCTTGCCAGGTGCTGTCAGTACCAGCATCAGCGGGCTCTCGGCACCCGTACTCGAAGGTCGCCAGGCTCAACGGCATGACGACAACTCCCAGGACGGGGCCGGGTCCCGCACCCCTTCCAAGCCGTGCCATCAGTAAAGCGCCCGGCACTGACAATCGGCCCCGGTCACTGCTCGCGCTCGTGCTCGCGGCCCAGTTCATGGCGCTGCTCGACGTGTTCATCGTGAACGTCGCCGCGCCCACCATCGGCACCGACCTGCGGGCGTCGGGCGGCGAACTGCAGCTGGTGATCGCCGGATACGCCATCACCTACTCCGTGCTGTTGATCACAGGCGCCCGCCTCGGCGCCCGGTTCGGCCACGGCCGGGTCCATCTCGCCGGGCTCGCCCTCTTCGTGGCGGCCTCCCTCGCCTGCGGTCTCGCGCAGGGCTCCACCGAACTGATCGTGTTCCGGCTGGTGCAGGGTGCCGGGTCGGCGGTGATGATCCCGCAGGTGCTCAGTCTGATCCAGCGTCACTTCACCGGCGAGGCCAGGGTCAGGGCGCTCGGCGCCTATGCGGCGGTCCTCGCCGTCGGGGCCGCCGCCGGGCAGGTCGTCGGCGGAATCCTGGTCAGCGCCGACCTGTTCGGCACCGGCTGGCGGCCGGTGTTCCTCGTGAACGTGCCGGTGGGTCTCGTCCTGCTGGCCGTCGGCGGCCGGGTCCTGCTGCCCGGAGACGGCGCGCCGGGACGGCAGCCGGCGCGTGGTCTCGACCTGCCCGGCCTCGTGCTGCTGGGGGCGGCCGTGTCGCTGTTCACCGTGCCGCTGGTGCTCGGGCAGGAACAGGACTGGCCGCTGTGGTCCTGGCTGTCGCTGGGCGCGAGCGCGCTGCTGTTCACGATGTTCTGCGCGTACGAGTCCCGGCTTGCCCGACGTGGCGGAGCCCCGCTGATCGCACCCCGGGTGCTGCGCCACCCCGGCATGGGCCTCGCGGTGCTCCGGATCCTGGCGGTGATGGCCGTCAACGGCGGATTCCTGTTCGCGCTCACCCTGCATGTGCAGGGCGGCCTCGGCTACAGCGCGCTGCGGGCGGGCCTCACCTTCGCGCCGACCGCGGTCGTCTTCGGCCTGGTCGGCCTGACCTGGCGCAACTGGCCCGCGTCCTGGCAACGCGCCCTGACCCCGGCCGGGTTCGTGATCACCGCGCTGGCCGTCATGGGAGTGGGCCTGGCCCTGAGGGGCGGCGACGACGGCGGTGCGCTGCTGTACGTCGCGTACGCCGGCATGGGCGTCGGGCTCGCGCTCGCCTTCAGCCCGACGCTCACGCGCGCGTTGGCGACGGTGGCGCCCGAGAACGCGGCGGACGCCAGTGGTCTGCTCGCCACCGTCACACAACTCGGCCAGCTGACCGGAGTCGCGGTCTTCGGCACACTGTTCTTGAACCGGCTTGAGTCACTCGGGGGCTTCTGGGCGTATACCTCTGCGGAGGCGCTTTTGGCGTGCGTGTTCGCGCTGGCCGGGACGGCCGCGGTGGGTGCCGTGTCCGGACTGGTACTGAGGCGTCGCTGACCGTATTGGCCCGGCCATGGCAGAATCAAACGGCCGGAAGGGGGCGCGACCCGACGGGAGGGAGCGGTGATGCCTGCGAGCATCCTCAAGGAGGCCGGCCACCTCCTTGATGTAGCGTCGACACAGGACACGGTCATCCGTCTCAGCTGCCCTTCCTGCGGTTCCGTTCATGTGGCACAGGTCCTCGGCGACAACGGGGGAGTTTCCTACGTGTGCACGGCCTGCGGCCACAGCTGGAGCTGATCGATGGGTGCACACAGGCGAAAGTGCGACTGGTGTGGCAGTGGTACGCCGATCGTCCGTGACATGGAGCCGGTCAACCCCGACTACCAGTACTGGTGCGAGGAATGCGCGCGGGCGCTGATCATAAAAGGCGACCCGATCGAGACGTACCGAGAGCTGGAGGGTGAGCCGATCTACGGTCGGCTCCTCGAAGAGCACTGCACACTCAAACGGTTCTATTCGTTCGTCACCGCGTAAGCGGACATAACCTGACGAATCAGGGCGGGGCGGAAACGATTTGGTGCTCACCCGGTGGGCCGGTAAAGTTGGCCTCGTCGCCAGGGCAACCGGGCGGCGCGGTCAATGTGCGGCTTCGTCGCATGGCCGCGAGGGGCTATAGCTCAGTTGGTAGAGCGCCTGCATGGCATGCAGGAGGTCAGGAGTTCAATTCTCCTTAGCTCCACAAGTGCGAGGGCGACCTGCGTCCGCGGAAACGCGGAACAGGTCGCCCTCGTCGTTTTCGCCCGGCTCGGGTCAAGCGCGGTCCGGCCGGCCAGAGTTGAAGGGGCCGCCTCCTCCGGAGGCGGCCCCTTTTCTCGTTGCTCCGCGTTCCTCGCGCTCAGCGGCCCAGGGCTCGGCGGCCGCGGCCCTGGGAGAGGACCGGCAGGTTGTTGCGGGCCGCGCCCTGGGAGCGGGTGTCCTCCTCGATGCGCAGGGCCAGGGCCGGGCAGCGGCGGACCGCGCGGAGCGCCTTCGCCTCGGCGTAGCGCGGCACTTGGGCCTGCGCGACGGTCGGGAAGCCGTCGGCGCCGAGTTCGAAGACCTCGGGGAGGATGTCCGCGCACAGACCGTGGCCCCGGCACAGCGTCCAGTCGACGTAGATCTTCTGGCGGCTGGAGCCGTTCTCCTCGGACTCGCTGCCGCCCGGGATGCCCGTAGGCATCTTGCCGCCCTCGAAGAGCGGCAGAACGCCCTCCACGGGCCGTCCGCAGCCGTTTCCGAGGACATGGGCGGCCAGGTCGTCCGTGAACGCCTTGATGGTCGACTCCAGGAACATCGCGGAGCCGTCGGGGTGCGAACACGCGCCGCGCCGCTTCACGTTCTTGGCGACCTGCTTGAGGGCCTCCAGGGCGGCCGGTCCGCCGCCGTTGATGATGTCCTCCATGCCGCGCGCGGCGGCGGGCAGACCGAGGTAGCAGGGACCGCACTGTCCCGCGCTCTCCTCGGCCAGCCACTGCGCGACACGCAGCGACTCACCGAGCGGACAGGTCTCCTGACTGATCGGCAGGATCGCGCCGGCGCCGAGCGCGCCGCCCACCGCGTCCAGGGAGTTACGGGAGACGATCGCCTCGTTGACCGTCGCCGAGTCGATCCATTTGCCGTGGTAGCCGCCGGTCAGCACGCCCTGCGGGACCGGCGGGGCACCGGCGAGTTGGAGGACGTAGCGCAGCGGCACGCCGGTGGGGACCTCGATCACCATGGGGCGGGCGACCGCGCCGGAGACCGTGAGCATGACGGTGCCGGGCTCGTCGTACAGACCGGTGTTGCCGTAGCGCTCGGGGCCGATGCGGGCGCCGATCGCGAGCTGGGCGAACGTCTCGGCGTTCGACAGCAGGGTGGGCGCGCCGCCGACGCCGTTCTGTGAGGCGCTGACCTTGCGGCCGGGCGGGATCGCCGGACCGCCGTCGATGGAGCGGATCAGCGACGCGGCGGCGCCGGTGACCATGCGCACCGGATTGCGCTGCACGCTCGCGCGCAGCGCCGATCTCCGGCTGTTGCTGAGGCCGCGTTCGGCGAGCGCGGCCTCCATGGAGCGCTGGGTCGATTCGCGGGTGACCCCCACCACGAGCGTGCGGGCACCCAGCGCCTCCGCGACCAGCAGCGCGCCGTCCAGGATGAGGTGCGGGGCACGGTTGATCAGCACCGTGTCCTTGCGGCAGGCCGGCTCGTCCTCACTGCCGTTGACGACGACGACCGGCCGTACCCCGCGCTTGATCGCCGCCTCGGCGACCGAGCGCAGCTTCTTGTGGAAGGGGAAGCCCGCGCCGCCGCGGCCCTTCAGGTTGATGCGCTCGGAGAGCTGCGCGAGCTTCTCTCCGCCCATCGGTTCGAGCGGCCCGTGCACCTTCAGGTGCATGGGCAGATCGAGTCGCTCGACAAGGTCGAAGCCAGACGTGAGTTGGGGAAGACCGACCACGCGGACTTCGGGTACGTCGGGCAGGGCCTCGTTCACCTATAGCCTCCGGAAGGCATGTTCCAAGGTTCGCCCGAACCCGGTGCGTCGAAGTTTTGCCCAGCACCGGGCGATGGTTCATTGGCGGGACCGCTGTTGTTGTACGTGTCGTCCGGGTAGTACGCGCCGTAGAGGTTATTTGTCTCAGTGGTGTCGTACACATCACTCGACCCATAGCCGGATGCGCCCGAATTGCCATAGGCCGGGATGTTGTATCCGGTGTCGTTGAGCGGGTCGTAGGCCGACGGGGGAGCCTCGCCGACCGGCGGCGGGGACGGGATGGGCCAGCTGCCCGACGTGCTGCCGCCGGCGTCCATCCGCGGGACCGCCTGCGTGGGCTGCATGTCCATCGGCAGGTCCATGCGCGCGGTCTGGTCGGCCGCGAACGGCTGCTGACCCGCGCGTGAGGGCGTGACGGCGCGGTAGGCGGCCGCGAAGCCGTTCGCGGGCTCCGGGGCCGCGGGGGCCTCGTACGCGGGGGTCGAGCGGGTCTGGGAGCGGGTTCCGCGCTGGCTCTCGTAGCCCGGCAGCGTGCCCGTGGACTCCGCCGCCACCCGGGCACGGCTCGCGTCCAGTTCCTCGCGGCCCGGCCGCTCCTCGGTTCCCATGATCGCGCTGATCTGGTCGGCGACCCTGCGCTTGAAGGGGCGCGGGGCCGCGCGCAGGGCGAGGGCGGCGGTGACGCCGAGCACACAGATGCCGTAGAGGATCACGAAGATCGGCTTGGCGGCGCGGCCCGCGTACAGGCCGTGGATCAGCGCCGCGCACCAGGCCGGGTAGGCCAGCATGTGCATCGCCCGCCAGCGGGCCGCCACCGGGGCGGGGGAGGCGAACCTGCTGCGCAGGGCGCCGGTGATACCCACGAAGATCATGAGCAGGCCGGCCAGGGAGCCGAGGCCGATCAGGCCCTCGACTCCGGTGACGCCGAGCGAGAACGGGATCAGGGCGGCGATCAGCTGTGTGTGGTCCAGCGCGATCTTCGTGGTGATGTGCAGCAGCAGGAACGCGATCGAGGCGACCGCGGTCGTCCGGTGCACCGCCTGTCCGATGATCCGTTGGCGCGTGTGCAGGAAGATCCGGTCCTGGGCGACCAGGCCCCAGATCACCGAACAGCTGAGCGATACGAGGGACAGTACGCCCGCGCCGAAGTTGAGGAAGTCGCGGAACCGGTCACCTCCGACCAGCACGACTACGGGTATGAGGAGCAGGACGACAGCCGACGCCACCCCATAGGCCGACCGGCCGGGTTGGGGAAGCGAGCTGTTACTACGACGAGGGTTCATGGGGGCAACTCCGAGCAGTTTCGGGAAAGCGGTCCCGCTGCCGCACTTTAAGTGGCGCCATACCGATCGGTACGAGGTTTGAGTTATTGCGTTGTTATCAAATGACGATGGGACCGTTGTGATGTCCCTTACTGGCTGTTACGCGAAGTAACTTTTGACCTTGATTCAGTTGTGGTCCAGTGTGACCGGTCGCGCCCGACGTGGTCCGTGAGGGCGGCACCCGGTGCCAGTAAGGCATACGTAAGCGCGTCGCGTCGTGCTCAAGGGCTGCGGTACCCTAACCGCATGCGTGCCGTACGCCTTCTGCTTAGCGGGCCGCGCTGATCAGTCCCGACCGCCGGTGAGAGACCGTGGTCGGCATCGGCGCGGCGTCCCCTCCTGTGCGAGGGGATTTTTCGTTTCTTGGATGTCGCAGCCGCCGGCAGAGACGATCGATGGAGCCTTGAGGATCATGAGCGAGACGAACCCCGCTGCCGCCGCCGAGGTGGCCGCGCCGCACCGCTACACGGCTGCGATGGCGGCCGACATCGAGGCACGCTGGCAGGACTTCTGGGACGCCGACGGCACCTACGCGGCGCCGAACCCGACCGGTGACCTGGCCGGGGATCCCGCGCTGGTCGCCAGGCCCAAGAAGTTCATCATGGACATGTTCCCCTATCCCTCCGGTGCGGGGCTGCATGTCGGCCACCCCCTGGGCTACATCGCCACCGACGTCTTCGCGCGCTTCCAGCGCATGACCGGCCACAACGTCCTGCACACCCTGGGCTTCGACGCCTTCGGGCTGCCCGCCGAGCAGTACGCGGTGCAGACCGGCACGCACCCGCGCGTGTCCACCGAGGCCAACATCGAGAACATGAAGTCCCAGCTGCGCAGGCTGGGCCTGGGCCACGACAAGCGCCGGTCGTTCGCCACGATCGACCCGGACTACTACAAGTGGACCCAGTGGATCTTCCTGCAGATCTTCAACTCCTGGTACGACGACGAGGCGGACCGGGCCCGCCCGATCTCCGAGCTGGTCGCCCTCTTCGAGTCCGGTGAGCGTCCCGTACCGGGGCACACGCGCGCGTGGGGCGAGCTGAGCGCCGCCGAGCGCGCCGACGTCCTGGGCGATTACCGCCTGGCCTACGCCTCCGAAGCACCGGTCAACTGGTGTCCCGGTCTGGGCACCGTCCTGGCCAACGAGGAGGTCACCGCCGACGGCCGCTCCGAGCGGGGCAACTACCCGGTCTTCAAGTCCAAGCTGCGCCAGTGGAACATGCGCATCACCGCATACGCCGACCGGCTGCTGGACGACCTGGAGGCGCTGGACTGGCCCGAGGCCATCAAGCTGCAGCAGCGCAACTGGATCGGCCGCTCCGAGGGCGCCCGCGTCGACTTCCCGATCGACGGTGAGCGCATCACGGTCTTCACCACCCGCCCTGACACCCTGTTCGGCGCGAGCTACATGGTGCTGGCCCCCGAGCACCCGCTGGTCGAGAAGTTCACCCCGGACGCCTGGCCGGAGGGCACCCACGAGGTGTGGACCGGCGGCCACGCGAGCCCGGCCGAGGCCGTTGCCGCGTACCGCGCGCAGGCCGGCTCGAAGTCGGATGTCGAGCGGCAGGCCGAGGCCAAGGACAAGACCGGCGTCTTCATCGGGGCGTACGCGACCAACCCGGTCAACGGCGACCAGATCCCCGTCTTCATCGCCGACTACGTGCTGATGGGCTACGGCACCGGCGCGATCATGGCCGTCCCGGCGGGCGACCAGCGCGACTTCGAGTTCGCGCGAGCCTTCGAGCTGCCGATCCACTGCATCGTCGAGCCGACCGACGGCCGGGGCACCGACACGTCGACGTGGGAGCAGGCGTTCGCTGCGCATGACGCGAAGATCGTCAACTCCTCCAACGACGAGATCTCGCTGGACGGTCTGGGCGTCGTCGACGCCAAGGCGCGCATCACCGAGTGGCTGGAGCGCAAGGGCATCGGCGAGGGCACCGTCAACTTCCGGCTGCGCGACTGGCTGTTCAGCCGGCAGCGCTACTGGGGGGAGCCCTTCCCGATCGTCTACGACGAGGAGGGCATCGCCCACTCCCTGCCCGAGTCGATGCTGCCGCTGGAGCTGCCGGAGGTCGAGGACTACTCGCCGCGCACCTTCGACCCGGACGACGCCGACACCCGGCCCGAGACCCCGCTGTCCCGCAACGCGGACTGGGTCGACGTCACCCTGGACCTGGGCGACGGACGCGGCCCGCGCGCGTACCGTCGCGAGACCAACACCATGCCCAACTGGGCCGGTTCCTGCTGGTACGAGCTGCGCTACCTGGACCCGCACAACGACCAGAAGCTGGTCGACCCGGAGATCGAGCAGTACTGGATGGGCCCGCGCGAGGGCCAGCCGCACGGCGGTGTCGACCTGTACGTCGGCGGCGCCGAGCACGCCGTGCTGCACCTGCTGTACGCGCGTTTCTGGTCCAAGGTCCTGTTCGACCTGGGGCACGTGTCCTCGGTCGAGCCGTTCCACAAGCTGTTCAACCAGGGCATGATCCAGGCCTACGTCTACCGCGACAGCCGTGGCATCGCGGTGCCGGCCGCCGAGGTGGAGGAGCGCGACGGCGCCTACCACTACCAGGGCGAGAAGGTCTCCCGGCTGCTGGGCAAGATGGGCAAGTCCCTGAAGAACGCGGTCACTCCGGACGAGATCTGCGCCGAGTACGGCGCCGACACGCTGCGTCTGTACGAGATGGCGATGGGCCCGCTGGACGTGTCCCGGCCCTGGGACACGCGCGCGGTGGTGGGCCAGTTCCGGCTGCTGCAGCGGCTGTGGCGCAACATCGTCGACGAGGCGACCGGTTCCCTGACCGTCGTGGACGCCGAGGCCGACGAGGACACCCTGCGTGCCCTGCACAAGGCGATCGACGGGGTGCGCCAGGACCTGGAGGGCATGCGGTTCAACACCGCCATCGCCAAGGTCACCGAGCTGAACAACCACCTGACCAAGGCGGGCGGGTCGCTGCCGCGGTCCGTCGCCGAGCCGCTGGTGCTGCTGGTCGCGCCGCTGGCCCCGCACATCGCCGAGGAACTGTGGCGCAAGCTGGGCCACACCGGCTCGGTCGTGCACCGGGACTTCCCGGTCGCGGACCCGGCGTACGTCGTGGACGAGACCGTGACCTGCGTGGTCCAGGTCAAGGGCAAGGTCAAGGCCCGCCTGGAGGTCTCGCCGTCCATCTCCGACGACGAGCTGGAGAAGATCGCGCTGGCCGACGACAAGGTCGTGGCGGCGCTGGACGGGGCGGGGATCCGCAAGGTGATCGTGCGGGCGCCGAAGCTGGTGAACATCGTTCCGGCGTAGGCGGTCGTCGGCGGTTCGGGCGTACGTGACCGATGCCGGCGCTCGTCGGCTGGGCCGGGAGTGAGCGTATAGGGGTCGTCCCCTACGGGCAGGTTCGGGGTTTTTCTGGAACTCCGGGCCTGCCTGTTGCGTTTACCGTTGAAGAGAGGCGCGGAGTGCGCCGAGTCCGGTCGAGGAGGAGCTGGTGGAAGCAGTGATCGCAGTAATCGCCCTGCTCTTCGTGCTCTTCGTGGTGCTCGGCGTCTATGCCACGGTGAAGGTCGTCGGCGCCGCCAAGCGCGGAGTGGACCGCACCATCACGCAGGCCCGCCGCACGGTCGAGGACCACACCCTGCGGGCCAAGTCCTTCACCCAGTTCGGCCCGGCGGGTGAGATCGCCCAGCTGCGGCTGAAGCTGCGCACGTCGATGCGCGCCACCCAGGAGGCGCTGCACGCGGGGGTGAGCGAGGACGAGTCCCTCAAGGAGTCCCTCGGCCTCTTCGAGCGGCTCAGCGCGCACGGACACGAACTGGACGCCGAACTCAGGCGCCTGGAGTCCGAGCCCGACCGGGCCACGCTCGCCGAGCGGCTGCCCGGGCTGCGCGAGCGCACCGAGCGCATCATCAAGTCGGCGGACTCACTGCGCTGGGCCACCCGCGACCGCGCCCGCCGTTTCGCCGACGACGACCTGGACTCACTGAGCACGCAGATCGACGTGGAGGCCGGTGCGCTGCGGCACTGGACGACCACCGAGCCCACGCCCACCACACCGTCGCCCCCGTGGCCCGACGCCCGGGCCGCCGACGCCACGGCCCAGCAGACCTGGCCCGAGACTGGCCGCGCCCGCACCGCCGAGGAGCCGGAGCGGCCCGCGATCACCCCGCCGGGCCCGCGTCCCACGTACTCCTGGCAGAAGAAGACCCGCCCCGAGAGCACGACTTGATCCGGACACGGGTGCCCAGGTGAGAGGGGCCGGGCTGCCGCGTGCGCGCTACGGCAGGTAACCTCCAGCTCATGTCCCGCCATGTCGCGATCGTCACCGATTCAACGGCCTACCTGCCGCAACGGATGATGGAGCGGCACGGCATCACCGCGGTACCTCTGACGGTGGTCCTCGGCGACCAGGCCCTCGAAGAGGGCACCGAGATCTCGACCCGCTCCCTGGCCCAGGCCCTCCAGAAGCGACGTCCCGTCACCACCTCGCGGCCCAGCCCCCAGGTGTTCGCCGAGACCTACCGCAAGGTCGCCGAGTCCGGCGCCACCGGCATCGTCTCCCTGCACCTGTCCGCCGAACTCTCCGGTACGCACGACGCGGCGGTCGTCGCGGCGCGCGAGGCGCAGGTGCCGGTGCGGGTGGTGGACACCGGCATGGTCGCGATGGCCCTCGGGTTCTGCGCGCTCGCCGCGGCCGAGGCGGCGGAGGCGGGCGGCACGGTGGACGATGCCGTCACGGCGGCGGAGAAACGGGCGGCGGGCACGTCCGCGTATTTCTACGTCGACACCCTCGACTTTCTGCGCCGCGGCGGCCGGATCGGTGCCGCGCAGGCCCTCTTCGGGTCCGCCCTCGCGGTGAAGCCGTTGCTGCAGCTGCGCGGTGGCCGGATCGAGCCCTTGGAGAAGGTGCGGACCGCGTCGAAGGCCATCGCCCGACTGGAGGAGATCGCGGCGGACCGGGCCGGCAGCGCGCAGGTCGACATCGCAGTCCACCATCTCGCCGCCCCCGACCGGGCGACCGCCCTCGCGGACCGGTTGCGGGCGAGGGTGCCGGGCCTCGCCGATCTTCATGTGAGCGAGGTCGGGGCGGTGATCGGGGCGCACACGGGGCCCGGACTGCTGGGGGTCGTGGTCTCACCACGCTGAGACGGGGCCCGGGGGCGGTGGGGGTCGCTCACTCGTGTGGGTGGCGGAGTTTTCCACAACCGGGCGGCAGTCCACGGGAATTGACCAAGATCATCGCGGTGTGGCGAGGTGTCAGATCCTCGGCACATGGCACTTCGATCACGTTCACGCACAGCGACCCCGACCAGTGGCCCGGGACGCGGGCCCAGCTCCGACGGCCGGACCCGTACCTCTCCCCGGACCACCACCCGCACCCGTCACCGCCGTCCGCCCACGCGCGGCCGCGTCGCCCGACACCGGCACGCCTCCGCCGACGAGCTCCGCCGCAGGGCGGAGGCGTTGTTCGCCGAACGCGCCGGGGAATGGCGGGAGTCGGGGAAGGGGCCGCCGGGTGGGGAGCAGCGGGTCGCCGATGTCACCGATGTCGCCGACGTCAGCGGCGCGGGAGTACGGCGCTCCGGTGCGGCCGTGGGAGATGTGGCGGCTCGTGATCCCGTGGCTCGGGGCGGCGTGGCGTCTCGTGACCACATGGCTCGGGGCGGCGTGGCGTCCCCCGGCCACCCGGCTGTGGGAGGGTTCGCCGCCGAGGGCGACGCGGAGGTAGGGCTCGGCGACCGGGCCGGAGCAGCTGTGGGTGCGCGGCGGGCGCGGGTCGGGTTGGCTCTGCGGGAGCGGATGCCGGTGTGGCTGCAGACGCGATGCGGTCTGGAACGGCGAGGTGTGCTGGCGCTGACGGTGCTGCTCGTCGTCGCCGGGGCCGTCGCCGTGCAGCACTTCTGGGCCGGCCGGACCGAACCCGTTCGCGCGCCCGAGGTGGTACGGGCGGCCCAGCCGTACGGTGCGGGGAAACCGGGCGAGGAATCGGAGCCCACTGTGCCGGCCGGTGTGCCGAGCGCCGTGGGTACGGCAGCCGCGGAGATCGTCGTGGACGTCGGCGGCAAGGTGCGCGAGCCTGGAATCCATCGCCTGCCGGCCGGTTCACGGGTCGCTGACGCCTTGCGCGCGGCCGGTGGAGCGCGGCCGGGGACGAACACCGACGGCCTCAACCGCGCCCGCTTCCTGGTGGACGGGGAACAGGTGATCGTCGGGGGCCCCGCGGTCCCCTCGGTGCCCGGCTCGGGCGGTGCTCCCGCCGTCGGCGGTGCGGCCGGCTCCGGGGCGGGGGCGGCCCCGGCGGCCCCCGTGCTCCTCAACACGGCGACCATCGAGCAGCTCGACACCCTGCCCGGCGTCGGCCCGGTGCTGGCCCAGCACATCATCGACTACCGCACCCAGCACGGCGGATTCCGCTCGGTGGACGAGTTGCGCGAGGTCAACGGTATCGGCGACCGCCGCTTCGCCGACCTGCGGAATCTCGTACGGCCATGAGTACGCCGACGAGGCGCACCCCGCGCACGCCGCCCGAGCACGCCACCCCACCGCCCCGCCACGCCATCCACGCCACCTCGGGAAAACGGCTCGGAGCCGCCCACCCACGGCAGGAAGGACCGACGGACCTACGGCTGGTACCGCCCGCACTCGCGGCCTGGGTGACGGCCGCGCTGACACTGAGCGCGTCGCCGGACGGGGTGATCGGGCTGGTGTCCGGGTGCCTCGCCGTAGCCGGTGTTCTCCTGGCGTCCGCGCGGATGCGTGCTCGTCCCGCCCGGGCGACTTGGGCGCCTGTATCGGTCGCCGCAGTGCTGCTCTGTGTCGCGGCGGCCGCCGCCTCCGCCGGGCTCCACGGAGCCGACCTTCGCCGAGGGCCGGTTCCGACGCTGGCACGGCAGTACGCCACGGTGACCGCGGAGGTTCAGGTGACCTCCGATCCCCGGCTCACCCGGCCCCGGATCAGGGGGAACCACGCGGCACCGACGTCCGTGCTGATCAACGCCGAGGTGCGACGCGTCGAGACGCCGGACGGCACGATGGTGACTACACGCGCGCCGGTGCTGGTGTTCGTCGACGCGGCTGCCGGAAGGACAGGTCCGTCTTACGCCGAGACAGGGGGACCGAGTGCTGCCGCCGAAGGGGCGACGGCAGGCCCGCGTCCCGTCGTCGAAGGGCCGGGACGGTCGCCCTGGCTCGGGCTGCTGCCGTCCACACGGCTGAGGGTGACCGCGCGGCTGGCGCCCGCGATGGTGGGCGGCGACCGGGTCGCGGCCGTGCTCCGGGTACGGGGCCGGGCGGCACCGGACGTGGTGGGCGAGCCGTCGGGGCCGCAGCGGTTCGCGGGCCGGCTGCGGGCCGGGCTGAGGGAGGCCACGGACGGACTGTCGGGGGACGCGCGGGCGCTGCTGCCCGGGCTGGTCGTCGGGGACACCGCGCGGATCACTCCGGAGCTGGACGAGGCCTTCAAGGAGACCGACCTCGCGCACACCCTCGCCGTCTCGGGCAGCAATCTCACCATCATCCTGGCCCTGCTCGTCGGGCCGCCCGGGCTGGCCCAACACGTCGAGCGACGCGGGCTCGCGCCCCGTCTCGGGTTGTCGCTGCGGACGACCGCGCTGCTCGGCGGAGGGCTCACCCTCGGGTTCGTCGTGGTGTGCCGGCCGGACCCGAGTGTGCTGCGGGCGGCGGCCTGCGGAACAGTCGCACTGGTCGCGCTCGCGACCGGACGCCGCAGATCCCTGATCCCGGCACTGGCGACGGCCGTACTGCTGCTGGTGCTGTACGACCCCTGGCTGGCCCGGAGCTACGGCTTCCTGCTCTCCGTCCTGGCCACCGGAGCCCTGCTCACGCTCGCGCCCCGTTGGAGCCTCGCGCTGCGGGCGCGCCGGGTGCCGCCGCGGCTGGCGGAGGCGCTGGCCGCAGCGGCTGCCGCGCAGGCCCTGTGCGCGCCCGTCGTGGCGGTGCTGTCGGCGCGGGTGAGCCTGGTGGCGGTGCCGTGCAACCTCCTGGTGGAGTTCGCGGTCGCGCCCGCCACGGTGCTGGGCTTCGCGGCGCTGGCCACGGCACCGATGGTGATGCCGGTGGCCAAGGGGCTGGCCTGGTGCGCGAGTTGGCCCGCGGGGTGGATCGCCGGGATCGCCCGGGCCGGGGCGGCCCTGCCTGGCGGGGGAGTGGACTGGCCCGGCACCTGGGCCGGAGCGGCGCTGCTCCTCCTCGTCACGGTGGTCGTGCTGCTGCTCGGCCGACGGCTGCTGAGGCACCCCTGGCTGTGCGGGGCGTGCGGGCTGCTGCTCGTGCTGGTGGTGGTGCGGCCACCGCCGCTGACCAGGGTGATCACGGGCTGGCCGCCACCGGGCTGGCGGCTGGCGATGTGCGACGTGGGACAGGGCGACGCGACGGTGCTCGCGGCGGGTGAGGGCACCGGCGTGGTGGTGGACGCCGGACCCGATCCGGCGCCGGTCGACCACTGTCTGCGGGCGCTCGGCATCACCCGGGTGCCGCTGGTGGTGCTGACCCACTTCCACGCCGACCACGTGGCAGGGCTGCCCGGCGTGCTGCGCGGACGTTCGGTGGGCGCGATCGCCACGACGGGCTATGAAGAGCCCATGGACCAGGCCGAGTTCGTACGCAGGGAGGCGGCGGCACGGCACATTCCGGTGACGCGCGCCGCGGCCGGAGAGCGGCGGCGTACCGGGGAGTTGTCCTGGGAGGTGCTGTGGCCGCCCCCGCGTCCGGTACCGGAGCCGGAGGGGCCGAACGACGCCAGTGTCACTCTGCTGGTCCGGTCGGCGGGGCTGAGGTTCCTGATGCTCGGGGACCTCGAACCCCCGGCGCAGCAGGCGCTGTTGCGGTCACCGGCGGGCGTGGCGCTGGCCGGGGTGGACGTGCTCAAGGTCGCCCACCACGGCTCGGCCTACCAGGACCCGGAACTCATACGCCGGGTGGCCCCGCGCCTGGCGCTCATCAGTTGCGGTGCCGACAACCCGTATGGACACCCGGCTCCCAGCACGGTCGAGGCGCTGCGGGCCGGGGGCGCGACCGTGCTGCGGACCGACCGGGACGGAGCGCTCGCGGTGGCGGGAGGTGATGGCACGGGCGGCGGTGAGCTCAGGGTGGCGCGAGACTGAGGCCATGCATTCCACACAGGTTGATGCCTATCTCCGTCGCATCGGCGTCGAGCGGCCGGCCCGGCCCACCGTTGACGCCCTGCGCGAGTTGCAGCTGCGTCATCTGCAGACCGTGCCCTTCGAGAACCTGTCGGTCCACCTCGGTGAGGAGATCGTGCTGGAGGAGAAGCGGCTGCTGGACAAGGTGGTGGGCGCGCGAAGAGGCGGGTTCTGTTACGAACTGAACGGCGCGTTCGGGTTGTTGCTCGCCGCCCTCGGCTTCGAGGTCAGGTTGCTCGCGGCGCGGGTGTACGGGGACGAGGGGCGGCTCGGGATTCCGTACGACCATCTGGCGCTGCGGGTGCGGACGGTGGACGGGGGTGAATGGCTGGCCGACGTCGGGTTCGGGGCGCACAGCCACTATCCGCTGGCGTTCGAGGCGCGGGACGAGCAGGAGGACCCCGGCGGCACGTTCCGGATCGCCGAGGCGGGGCCGGACACGGCGGGTGTGCGGGGCGGGGGCGGCGTGGCGGAGAAGGGAGCGGGGGGCGAAGGGGCGGGGGACAGCAGCGCGACGGGGGCCAAGGCGCCGGAGGCGGAGACGCTGGAGAGGGAGGCGGCCGAGAGGAGCGGGGTGGTCGCGGCGGACCTTGATGTGGTGGTGGACGGCAGGGCCCAGTACCGGTTGGAGACGCGGCCCCGGGTGCTCGGTGACTTCGTGGCAGGGGCCTGGTGGCACAGCACCTCGCCGGCCTCGCACTTCACGCAGTCCCTGGTCTGCTCGCGGGTGACGGAGGACGGGGGGAGGATCACGCTCAGCGGGCGCACCGGGAACGGTTCGGTATCGAGCTGGACCGTGTGCCGACTGTGCGAAATCCCAACCGGAGTGGCTAATACGGGCCAGACGGTCTGGTTTCCCGCGATGTGGGCTCCTGTTGCCTCGAATGCCGCATCGGTGGTCGAATGCGTCTTCGGCAACAGTGATGTCAAGTCGCAGGGACGTCGAAGATGATCGGCCGCTGGTTGGGAAACCGTACGAACCGGGTGCAACGGGTGAGTCCGCTGGCGGCTGTGCAGACCCCGCCGAGTGCCGGGGTGCTCAGCTGCCGGGTGCTGGACCCGGTGAACGAGCCGGTGGCGCACGCCGAGTTCGCGGTCAGTGACGCCATGGGGCGCAAGGTGGTCAGTGGGGGGACGGATCCCTACGGGTCGTTCATGACGACGGTGCCGGCGGGGGAGTACCGGCTCGCGGTGTCGGCCGACGGGTACACGCCGTATCGGGCGACCGCGTTGGTCGGCGAGAACGCGCTCGCCTCGCTCGGTGACGTGACCCTTCAGGTCGCCCAGCCGCCGGAGCTGCCGGGGCCGGGTGACTGGGAGATCGAGCCGGCGCACTCCTCGATCGCTTTCACCGCACGGCACATAGGACTGGCCCGGATCCGCGGGCGGTTCAACTCCTTCGCGGGCGCGGTACGGATCGGTGACCGGATGGCCCAGTCGGCGATGCACGTGGTGATCGACGCGGCGTCCATCGACACGAACGTGCGGATGCGGGACGACCATCTGCGGTCGGCGGACTTCCTGGACGTGCGGCGGTTTCCGACGCTGGAGTTCTACAGCGATCGGTTCGTGCACAAGGGCGGCAACCGGTGGGCGGTCACGGGGGCGCTGTCGCTGCACGGGGTGACGCGTACGGTCACGCTCGACACGGAGTACCTCGGGCTCGGGAACGGGATGGAGGGTGAGGTGCGGGCGGCATGCCGCGCCACGACCGAGTTGCACCGGGACGACTTCACGGTGAGCTGGCAGACGATGCTGGCGCGGGGGATCGCGGTGGTGGGGCCGACCATTCGGATCGAGCTGGATGTGCAGATCGTGCCCAAGGGCTGACGTGTCGTGCCCATTGGTTGACCTGTCGTGCCCCAGGGCTGGCGTGGTGTGTGTGGGGCTCTGGCGCGGGATCTCCGGTGGCGGCGCTCCGGTGCGGGGCCCGCTGGTGGGGTCGCCTTCGTGCGGGTACCGGAGAATGGCCGCGTGAGTGATGTGAGACATGTGCTGGTGCTGCCCGACCGTGATGCCGCGGAGGAGGTGGCGGGGGCGCTCGGGGAGCGGTTCGGGGTGGCCGAGGAGCCACGACTCGTCCGGGACGCGCTGGCCGGTGAGGACGACGCCGAGGACGCGCAGTGGCTCGTGGTCCTGCGGGACGAGGAAGGGCGGCTGGACCCCGGGGAGCTGGACGCGTTCGCGGGGGAGTGGGACGGGTGGCGTGAGGAGCCGTAGGGGCGCCGGCGGGGGTGGGTCCGACGGCGACTTCGCCGGCGGGGCTCGTTGTCAGTGGCCCGTGCGATGCTTTACGCGATGGCCAGGAAGACTGCGAATGACGACCCTCTCGCCCCGGTGACCGTTGCCGTGGGCCAGGAGGACCTCCTGCTCGACCGTGCCGTGCGGGAGGTGGTGGCTGCTGCCCGGGCCTCCGACGCCGACACGGACGTACGTGACCTGACGCCGGACCAGCTGCAGCCCGGGACGCTCGCGGAGTTGACCAGCCCGTCGCTCTTCGCGGAGCGGAAGGTCGTCGTCGTACGCAATGCGCAGGATCTTTCGGCCGACACGGTCAAGGACGTGAAGGCGTATCTCGGGGCGCCTGCCGAGGAGATCACCCTCGTGCTGGTGCACGCGGGCGGAGCCAAGGGCAAGGGGCTGCTGGATGCCGCGCGCAAAGTGGGGGCGCGGGAGGTGGCGTGCCCGAAGATGACCAAGCCGGCGGATCGGCTGGCCTTTGTGCGGGGGGAGTTCCGGGCGACCGGGCGCTCGGCCACCCCTGAGGCCTGTCAGTCTCTGATGGACGCCATCGGGAGCGATCTCAGGGAACTGGCGGCCGCCGTGTCCCAGCTGGTCGCGGATGTCGAGGGCACCATCGACGAGGCGGTCGTCGGGCGGTACTACACAGGGCGGGCCGAGGCGTCCAGCTTCACGGTCGCCGACCGCGCGGTCGAGGGCCGGGCCGCGGAGGCACTGGAGGCGCTGCGGTGGTCGCTGGCCACGGGCGTGGCGCCGGTGCTGATCACCAGCGCGTTGGCGCAGGGTGTGCGGGCGATCGGGAAGCTGTCGTCGGCGCGTGGCGGCCGGCCCGCCGATCTCGCGCGGGAACTGGGCATGCCGCCGTGGAAGATCGACCGGGTACGTCAGCAGATGCGCGGGTGGACGCCGGAGGGTGTCTCCGTCGCGCTGCGGGCCGTCGCCGAGGCGGACGCGGGAGTGAAGGGCGGCGGCGACGACCCCGAGTACGCCCTGGAGAAGGCCGTCGTCGCCATCGCGCGCGCGGCACGGTCCCGGGGTCGCGGGTAGGGACCGGCACCATTCCCTGACGGCAGGGGGCCACCTCCGATCCCCCGCCCCCACGCTGGTGACGCCCGCGCCCATACGGAGGAGAATCGGACATGCCAGCCGAAAATCGCCGAGCAACGGAGAGGTGGCGGTTGTCATGGCTGAACATCCGCACGCAGCGCTCGTCCGCAGGGGATACGAAGCTTTCACGCGTGGGGACATGGACACCTTGCGCGGGCTGATGACAGCGGACTGTACGCATCATGTTCCCGGCAGCCACCCGCTCTCGGGTGACTTCAAGGGGCTGGACGCGACCATCGACATGTACGGCCGGCTCTTCGAGGAGACGGGCGGGACCATGGAGGTCAAGCTGAACAGCATCCTCGTCGACGGCCGGGGACACGCGGTCGCCGTGCACCGTTTCTCGGCCCAGCGGGCCGGCAAGCGCATCGACGCCAACGGGTGCATCGTCTTCCGGATCGTCGGAGACAAGATCAGCGACCTCGACGAGTGCGTCGATGACATCGACGTGGCGAACGAGTTCTGGACGTGAGCCCAGGCTGACCAAGGCACGCCGAAGGCCCCGGTGCCCGCCCTGGGGAAGGGCAGGTGCCGGGGCCTTCGGTTCACGATGTCAAGATGGTGGATCCGCGCCCGCGTGGCGAACGCAGGCCGCGCGCGGTTCCGGGGTGCCGGACGGGAGCGGATGAGAGAGGGCCCGCTCGATTCCCTCCGGCGGTCAGATCAGAAGGGTTCAGCCCTTGAGGGTAGCGACCTTCGAAGCAAGCGCCGACTTCTTGTTGGCGGCCTGGTTCTTGTGGATGACGCCCTTGGAGACGGCCTTGTCGAGCTGACGCGCGGCAGCGCGCTGGTACTCGGTGGCCTTCTCGGTGTCACCCGCGGCAGCGGCCTCACGGGCCTTGCGGATCGCGGTCTTCAGGGAGGACTTGACGGCCTTGTTGCGCAGCCGGGCCTTCTCGTTGGTCTTGATCCGCTTGATCTGGGACTTGATGTTCGCCACGAATGAGCCTCTACAGGTTCAGGCACGCGAGAACGAGGACCGTTTACGATCCGCTCCACGCGCCGGTGATTTCTTGATGATGTGCCTCCTGCTGAGAGGGCATGAGACACAGCCACCCAGAGTACCAGCGGCCCTCCGAGTGGCCCAAACCGGTCGCACCACCCCGCCCGTGGGACCATGGAGGCTACGTATCGATCCGACCCGAGACCGCAGACACTGCGGACGCCTCAAGAATCAGGACCCTGCGTGCCCGCGATCCCCAGCCATGTGCCCGAGCCGAGCCGTACCACCCCGGCTCTGATCCGCAACTTCTGCATCATCGCGCACATCGACCACGGCAAGTCCACGCTCGCCGACCGGATGCTCCAGCTGACCGGTGTGGTCGAGCAACGGCAGATGCGTGCTCAGTACCTCGACCGTATGGACATCGAGCGTGAGCGCGGAATCACGATCAAGTCACAGGCCGTGCGTCTGCCGTGGGCTCCCACCGATGACAAGAACAACACGCACATCCTCAACATGATCGACACCCCGGGGCACGTCGACTTCACCTACGAGGTCTCGCGGTCACTCGCGGCCTGCGAGGGCACCGTGCTGCTCGTCGACGCCGCCCAGGGCATCGAGGCCCAGACCCTCGCCAACCTCTACCTGGCGATGGAGAACGACCTCAAGATCATCCCCGTACTGAACAAGATCGACCTGCCGGCCGCCCAGCCGGAGAAATTCTCCGAGGAACTCGCCAACCTCATCGGCTGCCAGCCCGACGACGTGCTCAAGGTCTCCGCGAAGACCGGCGTCGGCGTGGACGCGCTCCTGGACCGGGTGGTCCGGGACGTCCCGCCCCCGGTCGGCGTCAAGGACGCCCCCGCCCGCGCGATGATCTTCGACTCGGTCTACGACTCCTACCGGGGCGTCGTCACCTACGTCCGCGTCATCGACGGCCAGCTCAACAAGCGCGAGCGCATCAAGATGATGTCGACCGGCGCCACCCACGAGCTCCTCGAGATCGGCGTCTCGTCCCCCGAGATGACACCGGCGGACGGCATCGGCGTCGGTGAGGTGGGCTACATCATCACCGGTGTGAAGGACGTCCGTCAGTCCAAGGTCGGCGACACCATCACCAGCAAGGACAAGGGCGCCACCGAGGCCCTCGGCGGGTACAAGGACCCCAAGCCGATGGTCTTCTCCGGCCTCTACCCGCTGGACGGCTCGGACTATCCCGACCTCCGCGAGGCGCTGGACAAGCTCCAGCTCAACGACGCCGCCCTGGTCTACGAGCCGGAGACCTCCGCGGCCCTCGGCTTCGGCTTCCGTGTCGGCTTTCTCGGTCTGCTGCACCTCGACGTCATCCGTGAGCGCCTGGAGCGCGAGTTCAACCTCGAACTCATCGCCACCGCGCCCAACGTGGTCTACCGCGTGATCATGGAGGACGGGAAGGAGCACACGGTCACCAACCCGAGCGAGTTCCCCGAGGGCAAGATCGACAAGGTCTTCGAGCCGGTCGTCCGGGCCACGATCCTCGCTCCCAGCGAGTTCATCGGATCGATCATGGAGCTCTGCCAGACCCGCCGCGGCACCCTCCTCGGCATGGACTACCTCTCCGAGGACCGCGTCGAGATCCGCTACACGCTTCCCCTCGCCGAGATCGTCTTCGACTTCTTCGACAACCTGAAGTCCAAGACGCGCGGATACGCCTCCCTGGACTACGAGCCCACCGGCGAGCAGGACGCCCAGCTGGTGAAGGTCGACATCCTGCTCCACGGCGACCGGGTCGACGCGTTCTCCGCCGTCACCCACAAGGACGCCGCGTACGCGTACGGCGTACGGCTCGTCGCCAAGCTGCGCGAGCTGATCCCGCGCCAGGCCTTCGAGATCCCCATCCAGGCCGCCATCGGCTCCCGGGTCATCGCCCGCGAGACCATCCGCGCCATCCGCAAGGACGTCCTAGCCAAGTGCTACGGCGGTGACATCTCCCGTAAGCGGAAGCTGCTCGAGAAGCAGAAGGAAGGCAAGAAGCGGATGAAGATGGTGGGTTCCGTGGAGGTTCCGCAGGAGGCCTTCATCTCCGTCCTGTCCAGCGACGACAGCGCGGGTTCCGGCAAGGGCAAGAAGTAGCCGTCGTCTACCGCGAAAATAGGGGCCTGCCGCGTGTCAGCGCGGTGGGCCCCTACGCGTGCGTAGCGTCGCTCTCTGTAGGAAGTGACAGGCCGTCGCCCCTTACGCACCGGCCGGTCGCGCCTTACCCTGATCTCTGCTCGATGGTTACTCGCGAGTTAAACAACGGCTCGCGAGTGAGAACAGCCGCAAGCCCAGCAGCAAAGACCCAAGCCGCAAAGACCCCAGCCGCACTGAGCCAGCCGCGCTGTCGCGGGCCCCGGAGGATGTCGTGAGCGACACACAGACCCTGATCGAGAACCGACCGCCGAGCGTCGCGAACCTCTTCCTGGAGCGCGTGGCGGCCACACCGGACGCCGAGGCATACCGCTACCCGGTGTCCCCTGCCTCCGGCGAGGGCCCGGACGACTGGAAGTCGCTGACCTGGGCGCAGGCGGCCGAGCGGGTCTACGCGATCGCGGCGGGCCTGATCGAGCTGGGTGTCCAGCCCGAGCAGCGCGTCGCGCTCGCCGCCTCCACCCGGATCGAGTGGATCCTGGTCGACCTCGGCATCATGTGCGCCGGGGCCGCCACGACCACCGTCTACCCGCAGACCAACGCCGACGAGTCCGCGTTCATCCTGTCCGACTCCGACAGCCGGGTGCTGATCGCCGAGGACGCCGCCCAGCTCGCCAAGGCGGTCGAGAAGCGGGCCGAGCTGCCCGACCTCACCCACGTGGTCGTGGTCGACCCGGCCGGAGTCGAGACCGCCGACTGGATCCTCACCCTCGACGAGCTGGAGAAGCGCGGCGCCGCCCGGCTGGAGAAGGACCCCGACCTGATCAAGGAGCGGGTCGGCGCGATCACCAAGGACCAGCTCGCCACCCTCATCTACACCTCCGGCACCACCGGCCGCCCCAAGGGCGTGCGTCTGCCGCACGACAACTGGGCGTACATGGCGAAGGCGATCGCCGCGACCGGGCTGATCAGCGCCGAGGACGTGCAGTACCTGTGGCTGCCGCTCGCGCACGTCTTCGGCAAGGTGCTCACCTCGGGCCAGATCGAGGTCGGGCACGTCACCGCCGTCGACGGCCGCGTCGACAAGATCATCGAGAATCTGCCGGTGGTGCAGCCGACGTACATGGCGGCCGTTCCGCGCATCTTCGAGAAGGTCTACAACGGGGTCGCCGCGAAGGCCCGGGCGGGCGGCGGCGCCAAGTACAAGATCTTCCAGTGGGCCTCCGAGGTCGCCCGCGAGTACGCCAAGGCCGCGCAGGACAACTTCCGGCACACCGGATCGGCGTCCGTCCCCTTCGGACTCGGGGCCAAGCACAAGGTCGCCGACGCGCTCGTCTTCGCGAAGATCCGTGAGGCGTTCGGCGGGAACCTGCGGGCGTGTGTGTCGGGCAGCGCGGCCCTGGCGCCCGAGATCGGCTACTTCTTCGCCGGCGCCGGCATCCACATCCTCGAGGGCTACGGGCTCACGGAGTCCTCCGCGGCCTCCTTCGTGAACCCCGGCGAGGCCTACCGAACCGGCACGGTCGGCAAGCCGCTGCCCGGCACGGAGGTGCGCATCGCCGACGACGGCGAGATCCTGCTGCGTGGGCCGGGCATCATGGAGGGCTACCACCAACTGCCCGAGAAGACCGCCGAGGTGCTGGAGGCGGACGGCTGGTTCCACACCGGGGACATCGGCGAGCTGTCGCCCGACGGGTACCTGCGGATCACCGACCGCAAGAAGGACCTCATCAAAACGTCCGGCGGCAAGTACATCGCGCCCGCGGAGGTCGAGGGGCAGTTCAAGGCGGTGTGCCCGTACGTGTCCAACATCCTGGTGCACGGGGCGGACCGGAACTTCTGCACGGCGCTCATCGCGTTGGACGAGGTGTCGATTCTCGACTGGGCCAAGGAGAACGGGCTGGAGGGGAAGTCGTACGCGGACGTCGTCGCCGCGCCGGCGACGGTCTCGATGGTCGAGGGATACGTGAAGGAGCTCAACGAGGGGCTTCAGCGGTGGCAGACGATCAAGAAGTTCCGCTTGCTGCCGAGGGATCTCGACGTCGAGCACGGTGAGATCACGCCGAGCCTGAAGCTGAAGCGGCCGGTTGTCGAGCGGGAGTACAAGCACCTGATCGACGAGATGTACGCGGGGTCGCGCGAAGCGTAGGGCGTGGCGGGGGGCTGTTCGGCGGCTGACGGTCCGTTGTGGCTTGTCGCGCCCACGCGGCGGAGCCGCAAATCGACACAGCCCCGCGCCCCTCAAAGGCAGGTCACTTCACGCCCCCTCTGGCTCGCCGGGTGGCCGGGGCTGACGACCGGGACGTACAGCGTGAAGGTGGACCCCTGGCCGGGTTCGCTCTCGGCGACGATACGGCCGCCCAGCAGGCCCGCGATCACACGGCTGATGGACAGCCCGAGGCCGGTGCCCCGTACCTGCGGTTGGTCGTGCCGTCTGTCTGCTGGAACGCGCCGGGACGCCATCGTGTTGACCGCCTCGGTCACATCCCGCCGACCCGGGTCACCTCGCCGGTGAACAGGGAGAGTTGGTCCACCGTCTTGTTCACGGCCCGGCACAGCCGGCGCAGGTCGCCGCGCAACTCCCGGCTGCCGTCGTGCAGATCGACCCGCTGGGTCAGATCACCGCCGGCCACCGCGTCCAGCACCCGGGGCCACCAGCGCGTCGAGGAGCTGGTTGACGTCGTTGACCCGGGAGGTCCAGGCGCCCTGGCCCGGGCTCGCGTAGAGCCGTTCGTCGAGTCGGCCGTGCCGGACCAACTCCCGTTTCACGCGCTGTACTTCGGTGGTGAAGTGGGTGCCGCGGTCCATGATGGCCAGGCGGTGACCCGACTCCGGAACCTTGGAGAAGTCCTCGTCCCGGGCCGCGGTCATCGCGGCGAGCAGCGGGCGCAGATCCGATGCTCGAATCTGGCCATCTTTGTGACCGTCTTCGAGCACACGCGTAGCACTGTTCTCACTCATGGCGGCCCACTTCGGTAACTCGGCGCTTATGGGCGGGGCCAGTCTGTCACTCTGTCGGCATCGACTGAGGTGTATTCGTCCGAACCGTTCGGGGAGGTGCCCATGGGGGCCATTCCTACGCAACGGGAGACCGTTTCCCGTGCTTCTGATGCGCCTGCGCCCGGGGGCGCGCACCCGCGCGCCGAGGAGCTTCCGCGCGCCGAAGCGCCCCCAAGCGGGCGCCCTGACATGCCCCCGCGCGCCGAGGCGCATCCGGCCATGGAGCCGGGTCCGGCCACCGGTGCGCTTCCGGCCACTGACCTGCGTCCGACCACCGATGCGTTTCCGGCCATCGCGGCGCGTCCGGCCGCCAATGCGCATCCGGCCACCGACGCGCCCTCACGTAAGGAGTCGGCGGAGGCACACGCCACCCTGCCCGGCAGCCCGCACGCACCGGGTTCCGCCCGCGCGCTGTTACGGGCGGCGTTCTCCGAATGGGGCGAGCGCGAGCTGCCCGGTACCGAGCACCTCGGTGACCGGCTGGCCGGCGACGCGGTGGTCGTCGTCAGCGAACTCGTCACCAACGCCGTGGTGCACGCGGGCACCGACGTCGAGGTGGTCTGCCGTCTGGAGGCAGAGACGGGCTCCCTCGTCGTCGAGGTCCTGGACCACCACCCCTCGCGCGCCCCACGCGACGCCGAGCCGTCGTACGAGACACCGGAGTACGGGCGCGGCTTGCGGCTGGTCGCCGCGCTCGCCGAGTCCTGGGGCGTCACGTACCGCACGGGCGCCAAGACGGTGTGGGCGCGGCTGCCCGCGCACGCCGTCCCGCCCGCGGAGGAACGTGGCGCGTACGCGGGGGAGCGCGGGCTGCGGGTCGCCGGGATACTCGCCCCCGAGCCGCAGCGCACCGAGCAGGAACGGGACTGGCTGGGCCGGGGCGCCCTGTCCTTCCTCGCCGAGGCCTCCGACCTGCTCGCCGGGCAGCTCGACGAGAACCTGGTGGCCGCGCTCGCCGGGCAGCTGATCGTGCCGCGGCTGGCCGACTGGTGCGCGGTGTGGCTGGAGGACGAGGTCACCGGCCGGGCAGGCTGGGCGGCCGACGGTACCGCGGGCACCGGGCCGCAGCTGGCCCGGGTGTGGCACGGCAGCGAGAACCGCATCGAGGAGCTCCGGCATGCCCTGGAGAAGGAACCGCCGCACCCGCCCGAACCGGCCCGCTCAGGGCCCGCCCCTTTCCCCTGGCCCGCACAGGCGCTGGGTCCGGACGGCTCCGCGCTCGCCTACCGTCTGACCGCCGGCGGCCGCCCGCTCGGCACCCTGGTCATCGGCCGGGCCGGACTGCTGAGCTTCCCCGACGAGATCACCGGGCTGGTCGAGGACCTCAGCCGCCGCGTCGCCCTCGCCGTCGGCGCGGCCCGCCAGTACGCCCGGCAGGCCACCATCAGCGCCGTACTGCAGCGCGGCCTGCTGCCCGGCGCGGTCGCCGAGATACCGGGGATGCGCAGTGCCCTGGTGTACGAACCATGCGACAAGGGCGGGCCCAGTGGCGACTTCTACGACCTCTTCCCGGCCGGCGACGGACGCTGGTGCTTCGCCGTCGGGGACGTCCAGGGCAAGGGGCCCGAGGCCGCCGTGGTCATCGGTCTCGCGCGGCCCTGGCTGCGGCTGCTGGCCCGCGAGGGCTACCGGGTGGCCGACGTCCTGGACCGGCTCAACCAGCTGCTCCTCGACGACGCGACGGAGGCCGCGGACGCGGCGGCCCGCGCGCTGGCCTCGGCGGACGGCCGGCCGCCCGGCCCCGGCGACGGTCCGCAGACCCGGTTCCTGTCCCTGCTCTACGGCGAGCTGGTCCCGTTCGACGGCGGTGTGCGCTGCACCCTCGCTTCCGCCGGACATCCGCTGCCGCTGCTGCTCGGCGCGGGCGGCGAGGTCCGTACGGCAGCGTGTCCGCAGACCCTCCTCGGGGTCATCGAGGACGCCACGTACACCAGCGAGACCTTCGAGCTGCGGTCCGGTGACAGCCTGCTGTGCGTGACGGACGGGGTGACCGAGCGGCGCAGCGGCTCACGCCAGTTCGACGACGAGGACGGGCTGGCGGAGGCGCTGGCCGGGTGCACGGGCCTCGACGCGGAACTGATCGCGGAGCGCATCAAGCGCCTGGTGCACGAATTCGGGGCGCGCCCACCGGAGGACGACCTGGCGCTGCTGGTCCTGCAGGCGGAGTAGGGACCCTGTCGGGTCCCTCGGGGGGAGTGGGGTCCCCGACGGTCCCGCAGGCCGAGGGGGACCCTCGCCGGTCCGGCGGGCGGAGTGGGACTCCTGGCGGTCCTGCGGGCGGAGTGGGGGTCCCCGGCGGTCCCGCAAGCGGTGTCGGTGTTCCCGGGGGTCCCGCAGGCCGAGGGGGGGCACCTCGCCGGTCCCGCGGCGGGCGGAGCGGGGATCCCCGGCAGTCCCGCAAGCGGTGTTCCCGGCGGCCCCGCAGGCGGAGGGGGACCCTCGCCGGTCCCGCGGGCGGGCGGAGTGGGGGTCCTCGCGGTCTTGCGGGCGGAGCGGGGGTTCCCGGCGGTCCCGCAAGCTGTGTCGGCGTTCCTGGCGGTCCCGCAGGCTAAGGGGACCCTCGCCGGTCCCGGGGCGGGCGGAGTGGGGATCCTCGGCGGTCCCGTGGCCGGAGGGGATCCTCGCCGGTCCCGCAGGTGGAGTGGGTACCGTCGCCGGTGCGGGACAATGGGGGACATGCCTTCCGCACTCCCCGACGGCGAGCCCGTGCCCGACGACGGCGCCCTGCCCGCGTCCGCGCTCGCCGGGGCGGCCGACCGTCCCCTCGGGTTCTATCTGCACGTCCCGTACTGCGCGACCCGCTGCGGCTACTGCGACTTCAACACGTACACGGCGACCGAGCTGCGCGGCACCGGCGGGGTCCTCGCCTCCCGCGACAACTACGCGGACACCCTGACCGACGAGATCCGGCTGGCCCGAAAGGTCCTCGGCGACGACCCGCGCGAGGTCCGCACGGTCTTCGTCGGCGGCGGTACGCCCACGCTGCTGGCCGCCGACGACCTGGTGCGGATGCTGGCCGCGATCCGCGACGAGTTCGGCCTCGCGCCCGACGCGGAGGTCACCACGGAGGCGAACCCCGAGTCGGTCGACCCGGGCTATCTGGCGACGCTCCGGGAGGGCGGCTTCAACCGGATCTCCTTCGGTATGCAGAGCGCGCGGCAGCACGTGCTGAAGGTCCTGGACCGCACGCACACGCCGGGCCGCCCGGAGGCGTGCGTCGCGGAGGCCCGCGCGGCCGGCTTCGAGCATGTGAACCTCGACCTCATCTACGGCACCCCGGGCGAGTCCGACGACGACTGGCGGGCCTCGCTGGCGGCGGCCCTCGGCGCCGGCCCCGACCACGTCTCGGCGTACGCGCTGATCGTCGAGGAGGGCACACAGCTCGCTCGCCGGATCCGCCGGGGCGAGGTCCCGATGACCGACGACGACGTCCACGCCGACCGCTATCTGATCGCGGAGGAGACCCTGTCCGCGGCGGGCTTCGACTGGTACGAGGTCTCCAACTGGGCCACCTCCGAAGCGGGCCGTTGCCGCCACAACGAGCTGTATTGGCGCGGCGCCGACTGGTGGGGCGCGGGTCCGGGCGCGCACAGCCATGTGGGCGGTGTGCGCTGGTGGAACGTCAAGCACCCGGGGGCGTACGCGGCGGCGCTGGCGGCGGGGCGGTCGCCTGGTGCCGGGCGTGAGCTTCTGTCCCGGGAGGACCGCCGGGTGGAGCGGATCCTGCTGGAGCTGCGGCTGCTGGAGGGCGTACCGCTGGATCTGCTGCACGAGGCCGGCCTCGCGGCGTCCCGCCGGGCCCTCGTCGACGGGCTTCTCCAGGAGGGGCCGTACGAGGCGGGGCGCGCGGTGCTCACGTTGCGGGGGCGGCTGCTGGCGGACGCGGTGGTGCGGGACCTGGTGGACTGAGGGGGGCTCCCCGGGCGCCCCGGGCGGGTTTGTCTCGCCCCCGCCGCCCCTACCCGTCCCGTCCCTGGGGGCTGCCGCCCCCGGACCCCCGCTTCGGCCCTGAACGGGCCTTGTCCTCAAGCGCCGGACGGGCTGGATCAGACTCGTCCCGTCCCTGGGGGCTGCCGCCCCCGGACCCCCGCTTCGGCCCTGAACGGGCCTTGTCCTCAAACGCCGGACGGGCTGGATCAGAAAACGCCGGACGGGCTGGATCAGACCGTGACGAAGTCGATCAGTTCCTCCACGCGCCCCAGCAGCTCCGGCTCCAGGTCGCGGTACGAGCTCACCCGCTTCAGGATCGCCTGCCACACCGCGCCCGTGTTCTCCGGCCAGCCCAGCGCCCGGCAGACCCCGGTCTTCCAGTCCTGTCCGTGCGGTACGCGAGGCCAGCCGGGGATTCCCACGGCCGACGGCTTCACCGCTTCCCAGATGTCGATGTACGGGTGGCCCACCACCAGGGCGTGCTCGCTGGTCACCGACTCCGCGATGCGCCACTCCTTCGTGCCGGGGACCAGATGGTCCACCAGGATGCCCAGACGGGCGTCGGGGCCCGGCGCGAAGTCCGCCACGATGGACGGGAGGTCGTCCACGCCCTCCAGGTACTCCACGACCACGCCCTCGACGCGCAGGTCGTCGCCCCACACCTTCTCGACCAGCTCGGCGTCGTGCCGGCCCTCGACGTAGATGCGCCCGGCGCGGGCCACGCGCGCGCGTGCGCTCGGGACGGCGACCGAACCGGATGCGGTACGGGTGGGACGTACCGGAGCCTGCCCGGTCGGCCGGACCAGGGTGACCGCACGGCCCTCCAGCAGGAAGCCCCGGGGCTCCATCGGGAAGACCCGGTGCTTGCCGAAGCGGTCCTCCAGGGTGACCGTGCCCGCCTCGCAGCGGATCACCGCACCGCAGAAACCCGACCCGGGCTCCTCGACCACCAGGCCGGGCTCCGCAGGGACTTCCGGTGCGGGCTCGGTCTTCTTCCACGGCGGGGTCAGGTCCGAAGAGTACTGGCGCATTCGGATGACGATAGGAGAAGCCGCGGCCGTCCGGCCGTCCGGGTCACCGCGACACGCCGAAGCGCCCCGCCAGCGCGTCCCGCTGGGCCCGTACGAACCCCGCGTCCACCACCGCTCCGTGACCGGGCACGTACCGCGCGTCCTCGCCGCCCAGCTCCAGCAGCCGGTCCAGCGCGGCCGGCCAGTGCGACGGTACGGCGTCCGGGCCCGCCTGGGGCTCGCCGGACTCCTCGACCAGGTCGCCGCAGAAGACCACCCCGGGTGAGCCCGGCACCAGGACCGCGAGATCGTGGGCGGTGTGGCCGGGGCCCACGTTCGCCAGCAGGACCTGCCGGCCGCCGCCCAGGTCGAGGGTCCACTCGCCGGAGACCCGGTGCCGGGGCACCACCAGGGCGTCGACCGCCTCGTCCGCCGAGGAGGCCGCCAGGCCGTGGTGGACCGCGTCCGCCCGCAGCCCCTCGCGAGCGGACCGCCCCTCGAACACCGTGTCGATGCCCACCGGGCCGAACACCTCCACCCCCGCGAACGCCGCCGCGCCGAACACGTGGTCGAAGTGGGGGTGGGTCAGCGCGAGATGAGTCACACGGTGACCGGCGAGCTCCTCCGCCCCCGCCCGCAGCCGGGCACCCTCCTGGAGGCTCGACCCGGCGTCGATCACCAGGGCGCTGCCCTCGCCGACGACCAGCCCCACCGTGCAGTCCCAGCCAGGGAGCCGGCACCGCCCGACCCCGGCCGAAACCCGCTCCCATCCCAGCTCTTCCCAAGTCACCGTCATACGGCGACGCTAACCAGAACGGCACGTCCGGGCACGGCCTCGTGGGACCGGCCTTGCCCGGTGCGTACCTCACGGCCGTACACTGGGCCGGGGAACGCTGGCACTCGGATATGACGAGTGCCAGGCCAGGCACCCAGGGGACTGGGGGACGACTTCTGGAGGTGTGCGCGGATGCTGAGTGAACGCAGGCTCCAGGTGCTGCGCGCCATCGTCCAGGACTACGTCGGCACCGAGGAGCCCGTAGGGTCCAAGGCGCTCACCGAGCGGCACAATCTCGGTGTCTCCCCGGCGACGGTCCGCAACGACATGGCCGCCCTGGAGGACGAGGGGTTCATCGCCCAGCCGCACACCAGCGCCGGGCGGATTCCCACCGACAAGGGGTACCGGCTGTTCGTCGACAAGCTGGCCGGGGTCAAGCCGATGACCGGGCCGGAACGGCGCGCCATCCAGAACTTCCTCGACGGCGCCGTCGACCTCGACGACGTCGTGGCGCGGACCGTGCGGCTGCTCGCGCAGCTGACTCGGCAGGTCGCCGTCGTGCAGTACCCCTCGCTGACCCGTTCGACCGTGCGGCACGTCGAGCTGCTGTCACTCGCGCCCGCGCGTGTGATGCTCGTGCTGATCACGGACACCGGGCGGGTCGAGCAGCGGATGGTCGACTGCCCGGCGCCGTTCGGCGAGAGCCCGCTCGCGGATCTGCGGGCGCGGCTCAACAGCCGGATCGCGGGCCGTCGTTTCGCCGACGTCCCGCATCTGGTGGAGGATCTGCCGGAGGCCTTCGACGTCGAGGACCGCGGCACGGTCGCGACGGTGCTCTCCACCCTCCTGGAGACGCTCGTCGAGGAGAACGAGGAGCGGCTGATGATCGGCGGCACCGCCAATCTGACCCGCTTCGGGCATGACTTTCCCCTCACCATCCGACCCGTCCTGGAAGCGCTGGAGGAGCAGGTCGTGCTTCTCAAGTTGCTTGGCGAGGCGGGGGATTCGGGCATGACCGTACGGATCGGTCATGAGAACGCCTATGAGGGACTCAACTCCACTTCTGTGGTCTCGGTCGGTTACGGTTCGGGCGGCGAGGCAGTAGCCAAGCTCGGCGTGGTCGGACCGACCCGCATGGATTACCCGGGAACGATGGGAGCGGTACGCGCAGTGGCACGGTACGTCGGACAGATCCTGGCGGAGTCGTAAGTGGCCACGGACTACTACGCCGTTCTAGGCGTGCGCCGCGACGCGTCGCAGGAAGAGATCAAGAAGGCCTTCCGGCGGCTCGCACGCGAGCTGCACCCGGACGTCAATCCGGATCCGAAGACCCAGGAGCGGTTCAAGGAGATCAACGCCGCTTACGAGGTGCTGTCGGACCCGCAGAAGAAGCAGGTCTACGACCTCGGCGGTGACCCGCTCTCGCAGGCGGGCGGCGGTGGCGCGGGCGGCTTCGGCGCCGGCGGTTTCGGCAACTTCTCGGACATCATGGACGCGTTCTTCGGTACGGCGTCGCAGCGCGGTCCGCGCTCGCGCACCCGGCGCGGCCAGGACGCGATGATCCGGCTGGAGATCGAGCTGGACGAGGCGGCCTTCGGCACCACGAAGGACATCCAGGTCGACACGGCGATCGTCTGCGTCACCTGCAGTGGTGAGGGCGCGGCGCCGGGCACGACCGCCCAGACGTGTGACATGTGCCGCGGCCGCGGTGAGGTGTCGCAGGTGACCCGGTCCTTCCTGGGCCAGGTCATGACCTCGCGCCCCTGCCCGCAGTGTCAGGGCTTCGGCACGGTCGTCCCGACGCCGTGCCCGGAGTGCGCCGGCGACGGCCGAGTCCGTTCGCGTCGCACCCTGACGGTCAAGATCCCCGCCGGTGTCGACAACGGCACCCGGATCCAGCTCGCGGGCGAGGGCGAGGTCGGACCCGGTGGCGGTCCCGCCGGCGACCTGTACGTCGAGATCCACGAGATGCCGCACTCGCAGTTCCAGCGCCGGGGCGACGACCTGCACTGCACGGTCACCCTCCCGATGACGGCGGCCTCCCTGGGCACCAAGGTCCCGCTGGAGACGCTGGACGGCCTGGAGGAGGTCGACATCCGGCCCGGCACCCAGTCCGGCCAGTCGATCCCGCTGCACGCGCGCGGTGTCACGCACCTGCGCGGCGGCGGTCGCGGCGACCTCATCGTGCACGTCGAGGTGCAGACCCCGTCCAAGCTCGACCCGGAACAGGAACGGCTGCTGCGCGAGCTCGCCAAGCTGAGGGGCGAGGAGCGCCCGACGGGGCAGTTCCAGCCGGGGCAGCAGGGGTTGTTCTCCCGGCTGAAGGACGCGTTCAACGGTCGCTGAGGACACCCGCCGCCGGGCTGCGCCGGGCTGGATTCGACGGGCGTCAAGGGCCCCTCCGAGGGGCCCTTGGGGCACCGTCCAAGGGCCCTGACATTCGGAGATGCCGTCGGCCTATGCCGGGCGGAAGGCCGGATTCGGACTTGTTCGGAGGACGTGACAACATGCCGTCATGTCCTCCGCGCTGACCGATCTCTTCCCATACCCGATCGTGCAGGCCCCCATGGCGGGCGGCGTCTCCGTACCGACGCTCGCAGCCGCCGTGTGCGAGGCCGGCGGGCTCGGGTTCCTCGCTGCCGGGTACAAGACGGCCGACGGCCTGTACCAGGAGATCAAGCAGCTGCGGAGCCTCACGACCCGCCCCTTCGGCGTGAACCTCTTCCTGCCGCAGCCGGAGTACCCCGGTGCAAGCACCGGCTCCACTGGAGCGGCTAGCGCCGCGCCCGCCAATGCCGCCGCGGTCGACGTCTACGCCCACCAGCTGGCCGGCGAGGCCGTCTGGTACGAGACGGAGCTCGGCGACAAGGACAGCGGCCGCGACGACGGCTACGAAGCCAAGCTCGCGGTGTTGCTCGACAACCCGGTACCGGTGGTCTCCTTCCACTTCGGCGTCCCCAGCTCCGACGTCCTGGACTCGTTGCGCCGGGCAGGCACCTTCACCCTGGTCACGGCGACCACCGCCGAGGAGGCCTTCGCCGTCGAACGGGCCGGCGCCGACGCGGTGATCGCGCAGGGCGTGGAGGCGGGCGGCCACCAGGGCACCCACCGGGACACCCCGGAGACCGACGGCTCCGGCATCGGCCTGCTGTCGCTGGTCGCCCAGATCCGCGAGACCGTACGGATCCCGATCGTCGCGGCCGGCGGCATCATGCGCGGCAGCCAGATCGCCGCCGTACTCGCCGCGGGCGCCGCCGCGGCCCAGCTCGGCACGGCGTTCCTCGCCACCGCCGAGTCCGGCGCGAACGCCGTCCACAAGCACGCGCTGACCAACCCCCTGTTCGTCCGCACGGAGTTGACCCGCGCCTTCTCCGGCCGGCCGGCCCGCGGCCTGGTCAACCGCTTCCTGCGCGAGCACGGTCCGTACGCGCCCCCCGCCTACCCGGAGATCCACCACCTCACCTCGCCGCTGCGCAAGGCGGCCGCCAAGGCAGGCGACGCGCAGGGCATGGCGCTGTGGGCGGGACAGGGCCACCGGATGGCACGCGAACTGCCCGCGGGGCAGCTGGTGGAGGTGCTGGTCGCCGAACTGGCCGCCGCGAAGACGGCGTTGTCGTCCCGCCCGGCCACGGGTGACATCTGATGACCGCGCCGGTGTTCGTGCTCGACCCGCTCCACATTCCGGACTTCAGTGGCGGAGAGCTCGTCCTCGACGGCCCGGAGGGACGGCACGCCGTCTCCGTGAAGCGGCTGCGGCCCGGCGAGGACGTCGTCCTCACGGACGGGCGTGGGCGCTGGATCGAGGGTGTCGTCAAAGCCGCCGAGGGCAAGGACCGGTTGGTCGTCTGTGACCTGGAGAGCCTCCAGGAGGAGCCGCCGGAGCAGCCGCGCGTCACCGTCGTCCAGGCGCTGCCCAAGGGCGACCGGGGCGAGTTGGCCGTCGAGACCATGACCGAGACCGGTGTCGACGCGATCGTGCCCTGGACCGCGTCCCGGTGCATCACGCAGTGGAAGGGCGACCGCGGTGTGAAGGCGCTCGCCAAGTGGCGTGCCACCGCCCGCGAGGCCGGCAAGCAGTCCCGCCGGGTCCGCTTCCCCGAGGTCGCGCAAGCGGCAACGACCAAGCAGGTAGTGGCACTTCTCGCCAAGGCCGACTTCGCCGCCGTACTGCACGAGGACCGCGCGTACGGCAGCGCGGCGCTGGCGACCGCCGAACTCCCCGCCGACGGCGAGATCGTGCTGGTGGTCGGCCCCGAAGGGGGCGTCTCCCCCGAGGAGTTGGCGCTCTTCGACGAGGCGGGCGCTAAGGCGTACCGCCTGGGCCGTACCGTGCTGCGCACCTCGACCGCGGGCACGGCCGCGACCGCGCTGCTCCTCGGCCGCACCGGCCGCTGGTCCTGACCGACAAGGGGAACACGGTGGAACTCGCACAGGTACGACTCCTCGTCACCGACTTCGCCGCCTGCTACGGCTTCTACGTCGAAGTCCTCGGCCTGAAGCCCCAGTCGGGGGCTGCGGACGGCCCGTACGAGAAGTTCAGCGCCGCCACCGGCGCGGCCGGTATCGCCCTCCAGGACCGGTCCGTGATGGCCGAGGTCCTCGGCGAACTCGGCGAAACGGCCACCGGGCACCGCTCCCTGGTCGTCCTGCGCGTCGACGACCTCGACACCTACTGCGAGCAGATCACCGCGCGCGGCGCCGATCTCCTGCACGGCCCGTCCCCCATGACGGACCGGATGCGCGTCGCCCACCTCAAGGACCCCGAGGGCAACCTGGTGGAGCTCCAGGAGTGGCTGCTGCTGCAAGGCTGACGGGGCCGGCGCTCCGGGGCGCGTGAGTGTCCGTATGCGCTCTACCGTCGTGGGCCGGACGGTGGCAGGCTGCCTCTCATGGGGGCGTTGAGACGAATCCGGCGTCGGTCACGCGGACAGCGGATGGCGGCCGTGGCGGGACTTGCCGTGGTCGCCGTGGGCGGGGCCGTCGCCTGTGAACCGGGCGGGCTGAACACCGCGACCGTGGCCTTTACGACCGATCAGACCGTGACGGCCGAGCTTCAGCGGCAGAAGGCCGACGTACGGTGGCTCAACTGCACGGCCTCGTACGACGACGGGGCGAGCCCGAGCGCGAGCGCGACCGAGAACACCGTCGTCTCCGTCGACTGCAAGGGCGAGACGGACGACGGGAAGGACATCACCGTCACCGGCAGGGTGACGCGTGCCGTCAGCGGCGCCTGTGTGCTCGGCGACCTGACCGCCAAGATCGACGGTAAACAGTGGTTCCACGTGAGCGGGCTCGGCGACTGCGACGCGAAGACCACCCCGCCCGTCAACCGTCCCGGGCAGCCGGGTCCCACCGTCACGGTGACCGTGACCAGGACCGTCTGGTGCCAGGTCGACCCCTCATGCCACCCGGTCGAGGGCAAGTGATCGTCCGGTGTCGGTGGTTGGCCAAGTGATCGAACCCCCTGTTCACGGGCGACGCGCGTGCATAGGGTGATCGGGTGACACAGCCAGCGACGTCGCCGTCTCCCGCGTACTTCCGGTTTCCGCATCTGCACGGAGAGCTGGTCGCCTTCACCGCCGAGGACGACGTGTGGCTCGCCCCGCTCGACGGCGGCCGGGCCTGGCGCGCGAGCGCCGACAACGTGCCGGTGACCCACCCCCGGATCTCCCCCGACGGCACCACCGTCGCCTGGACCAGCACCCGCGACGGCGCCCCCGAGGTGCACATCGCCCCGGTCGACGGCGGCCCCGCCAAGCGCCTCACGCACTGGGGCAGTTGGCAGACCCAGGTACGCGGCTGGACCCCCGACGGCCAGGTCCTCGCGATCACCACACACGGCCAGGTGAACCTGCGCCGCAAGTGGGCGCACGCCGTCCCGCTCGACGGCGGACCGGCCACCCGACTGCCGTACGGCCTCGTCGGCGACGTCGCCCACAGCGGCTCGGGCATGGCCGTGCTGTGCACCTCCGTGGGACGCGAGGCGGCCTGGTGGAAGCGCTATCGGGGCGGCACGGCGGGCAAGCTGTGGATCGACCGGGAGGGCGACGGAGAGTTCGTACGGCTGCACGAGGACCTGGACGGGAACCTCGAATATCCGGTGTGGGTGGGGGACCGGGTCGCGTTCCTGTCCGACCACGAGGGCGTCGGCGCGCTGTACTCCTCCCTCCCCGACGGCTCCGACCTGCGGCGGCACACCCCTCATGGGGGCACCTCCCGCTCGAGCGAAGCCGAGAGTGGGGGAGGCTTCTACGCCCGGCACGCGGCCGGCGACGGCACCCGGGTCGTGTACGCCAGTGCCGGTGAACTGTGGATCCTCGACGACCTGGACGGCGCCGAACCGCGGCGGCTCGACATCCGCCTCGGTGGACAGCGCGTCGACCGGCAGCCGTTCCCGGTGAACGCCGCCCGCTGGTTCGGCTCCGGCGCCCCCGACCACACCGCTCGCGGCAGCGCGATCGGGGTCCGCGGCGCCGTGCACTGGGTCACCCACCGCTCCGGGCCCACCCGCGCGCTCGCCGCCGAGCCCGGCGTACGGGCCCGGCTGCCGCGCACCTTCCGCGCGGACGGCGAGGAATGGGTGGTGTGGGTGACGGACGCGGAGGGCGACGACGCCCTGGAGTTCGCGCCCGCCACCGGCCTCGCGCCCGGTGCCACCCCGCGCCGCCTCGCCGCCGGACAGCTCGGCCGCGTCCTCGGGCTCGCGATGGCGCCCGACGGCAGCCGGGCCGCCGTCGCCGCGCACGACGGACGGGTGCTGCTCGTCGAACGGGAGACCGGCGAGGTCCGCGAGGTCGACCGCAGCGAGGACGGGGACGCCTCCGGCCTGGCCTTCTCACCCGACTCCAGCTGGCTCGCCTGGTCGCACCCCGGCCCGCGCCCGCTGCGCCAGCTGCGGCTCGCCAACACCACCGACCTGTCGGTCACCGAGGCGACCCCGCTGCGCTTCCAGGACTACTCCCCGGCCTTCACCCTCGACGGCAAGCACCTCGCCTTCCTGTCCAACCGCTCCTTCGACCCGGTCTACGACGAGCACGTCTTCGACCTCGCCTTCGTGGTCGGCGACCGCCCGCACCTGATCACCCTGGCGGCGACCACGCCCTCGCCGTTCGGCCCGCAGCGGCACGGTCGCCCCTTCGAGGCGCCGGACAAGGACGAGACCCCCGAGAGTGAGGGCGCCCCGGCCACCCGGATCGACCTGGAGGGCCTCGCCGACCGGATCGTGCCGTTCCCCGTCGAGGCGGCCCGCTACTCCAACCTGCGGGCGGCGAAGGACGGGGTGCTGTGGCTGCGGCACCCGGTGCGCGGAGTGCTCGGCTCCTCCAGGGCGACCCCCGACGACCCGGACCCGCACACCGAGCTGGAGCGCTACGACCTCGCGCAGCAGCGCATCGAGCATCTCGCGGTCGACGTCGACCACTTCGCGGTCAGCGGTGACGGCAAGCGGGTCCTGCTGTGGACCGACGGGCGGCTGAAGGTCGTCCCCAGCGACCGGCGCGCCTCCAACGACGACGACAGCGACACCAACATCACCGTCGACCTCTCCCGGATCCGGCAGCTCGTCGACCCGTCGGCCGAGTGGCGGCAGATGTACGAGGAGACCGGTCGCGTCATGCGGGACCAGTTCTGGCGCGCGGACATGAGCGGCGTCGACTGGACCGGCGTCCTCGACCGCTACCGCCCCGTCCTTGACCGGGTCGCCACCCATGACGACCTCGTCGACCTGCTCTGGGAGGTCCAGGGCGAGCTCGGCACCTCGCACGCCTACGTCATGCCGCGCGGCGGCCACGGCGGCGGTCCCCGGCAGGGATTGCTCGGCGCGGACATCTCCCGCCACCAGGACGGCCCGCAGGGATCGGCGCGGTGGCGCATCGACCACATCCTGCCGACCGAGACCTCCGATCCCGGCGCCCACTCCCCGCTCGCCGCTCCTGGCGTCGCGGTGCGCGCCGGGGACGCGATCGTCGCGGTGGGCGGCGTGCCGGTCGACCCGGTGACCGGGCCCGGCCCGCTCCTCGTCGGTACGGCGGGCAAGCCGGTCGAGCTGACCATCTCGCCGTCCGGCGGCGGCGAGGTACGGCACGCGGTCGTCGTCCCGGTCGCCGACGAGGAACCCTTGCGGTACCACGCGTGGGTCGCGGACCGGCGGGCGTACGTGCACGAGAAGTCCGGTGGCCGACTGGGGTATCTGCACGTGCCCGACATGCAGGCGCCCGGCTGGGCCCAGATCCACCGTGACCTGCGGGTCGAGGTCGCCCGCGAGGGCCTGGTCGTCGACGTCCGTGACAACCGGGGCGGGCACACCTCCCAGCTCGTCGTCGAGAAACTGGCCCGGCGGATCGTCGGCTGGGCGGTGCCGCGCGGGATGCGGCCGTACAGCTATCCGCAGGACGCGCCCCGAGGGCCGGTCATCGCCGTCGCCAACGAGTTCTCCGGCTCCGACGGCGACATCGTCAACGCGGCGATCAAGGCCCTGGGGATCGGACCGGTCGTCGGTACCCGCACCTGGGGCGGAGTGATCGGGATCGACAGCCGCTACCGACTGGTCGACGGCACACTGATCACCCAGCCGAAGTACGCGTTCTGGCTGGAGAACTACGAGTGGGGCGTGGAGAACCACGGCGTAGACCCGGACGTCGAGGTCGTCCAACGCCCCCAGGACTACGCGCAAGGCAGAGACACACAACTCGACGAGGCAATCAGGCTGGCCCTGGAGGCACTGCAAGACAGCCCCGCAAAAACCCCGCCTACTGTGCCCACCTAAGGGGCGCGGGGAACTGCGCGCTCAGCCACCAATCACCCGCACCCGACGACGATACGATGCCCCCCACGAGATCATTTCCGCTAACCCCCGGAGGGACCATGGCAGGGGAACCGCAGGACGACTGCCTGTTCTGCAAGATCGTCGCGGGCCTGATCCCGGCGACGATCATCCGTGAGACCGCCACCACCGTCGCCTTCCGGGACATCAACCCCCAGGCGCCCACCCACGTCCTGGTGATCCCGAAGGCCCACCACATGGACGTCGCCGCGCTCGCCACCGAGGCCCCGGAACTCGCCGTCGACATCCTGCGCGAGACCAAGGCCGTCGCCGACGACGAGAAGCTGGACAGCTACCGCACCGTCTTCAACACCGGCAGCGGCGCCGGCCAGACCGTCTGGCACGCCCACGCGCATGTCATCGGCGGTCGCGGCATGCAGTGGCCCCCGGGGTAACTCATCGTGTCCGTACGTGAGTTGGTCGTCCTCGGCACCGCCAGCCAGGTCCCGACCCGGCACCGCAACCACAACGGCTACCTGCTGCGCTGGGACGGCGAGGGCATCCTCTTCGATCCCGGCGAGGGCACCCAGCGCCAGATGCTGCGCGCCGGGGTCGCCGCGCACGACCTGAACCGGATCTGCGTCACGCACTTCCACGGCGACCACTCGCTGGGTCTCGCCGGGGTCATCCAGCGGATCAACCTCGACAAGGTTCCGCACGAGGTCACCGCCCACTACCCGCGCTCCGGGCAACGGTTCTTCGACCGGCTGCGGTACGCCACCGCGTACCGCGAGACGGTCGAGATCGTCGAGGTGCCGGTCGCGGCCGACGGCGTGATCGCGGCCACGGGCGGCTACACCCTTCAGGCCCGTAAGCTCTCCCACCCCGTCGAGTCGTACGGCTACCGCCTCGCCGAGCCCGACGGCCGCCGCATGCTGCCCGACCGGCTCACCGCGCACGGCATCAAGGGCCCGGACGTCGGCCGCCTGCAACGCGACGGCGTCCTCGACGGCGTCAGCCTCGACGACGTCAGCGAGACGCGGCTCGGACAGCGGTTCGCGTTCGTCATGGACACCCGGCTGTGCGACGGCGTGTACGCGCTGGCCGAGGGCTGCGACCTGCTCGTCATCGAGTCGACGTTCCTCGACGAGGACGAGCGACTGGCCGTCGACCACGGTCATCTGACGGCGGGCCAGGCGGCGCGGGTCGCGCGGGACGCCGGGGTACGGCATCTCGTGCTCACGCACTTCAGCCAGCGGTACTCCGAGCCGGAAGAGTTCGAACGGCAGGCGCGGGCCGCCGGCTTCGAGGGCGAGCTGACCGTCGCCCACGACCTCCTGCGTGTCCCGGTTCCGAAACGGCGATAAAGCGGCCGTACGATACTTCGATGTCCCTCCCCAAAGCAGAACTGCACCTCCATATCGAAGGCACCCTGGAGCCGGAGCTGGCTTTCGAGCTGGCCGCCCGCAACAGTGTCGAGCTGCCGTACGCCGACACGGACGCGCTGCGCGAGGCGTACCAGTTCGAGGACCTCCAGTCCTTCCTGAACCTGTACTACGAGCTCATGGCCGTCCTGCGCACCGAGCGGGACTTCGAGGACCTCGCGAACGCCTACCTCGCCCGGGCCGCCGCCCAGGGCGTACGGCACGCGGAGATCTTCTTCGACCCGCAGGCGCATCTCGCGCGGGGCGTCGGCATGGGGACGGTCGTCGAGGGGCTGTGGCAGGCGCTGGGCAGCAGCGAGGCGAACCACGGTGTGTCCACGCAACTGATCATGTGCTTCCTGCGGGACGAGTCCGCCGAGTCGGCGCTTGAGACACTGGAGGCCGCGAAGCCTCACCTCGACCGGATCGTCGGCATCGGGCTCGACTCGGCCGAGGTCGGGCATCCGCCGGTGAAGTTCCGCGCGGTGTACGAGGCCGCCGCCGCCCTCGGCCTGCGGCGGGTGGCGCACGCCGGTGAGGAGGGGCCGCCGGAGTACATCACCGAGGCCCTGGACGTGCTCGGCGTGGAGCGGATCGACCACGGGCTGCGGTGCATGGAGGACAAGGCGCTGGTCGCCCGTCTGGTCCGGGACCGGATTCCGCTGACGCTGTGTCCGCTGTCCAACGTCCGGCTACGGGCCGTGGACGTCCTCGCCGAGCACCCGCTGCCCGCGATGCTGGAGGCCGGGCTGCTGTGCACGGTCAACTCCGACGACCCGGCCTACTTCGGCGGCTACGCCGGCGACAACTTCGACGCCGTATGCCAGGCGCTGGGCCTGGGCGAGGACCGGCTGCGGGAGCTGGCCCGCAACTCCTTCGTCGCGTCCTTCCTGGAGCACGACGAGGAGCGGCGGGCGCGCTACCTCGCCGAGGTGGAGGCGTACGAGTTCTCGTGACCGCCGTCAGGCTCCCGGGGTGCCCGACGCCTGCCGGGGGCCGGCCGTGCCGTAGGCCTGTTGGGCGGGGACGGCCGGGGCGTCGATCGGGATCTCCACGACCGGCTGTTCCGGAGCGACCTGGGCCAGCGCGTCCGCCGGGGTGCCGGTCGAGGCGGCGACCACGACGGCCGGCGTGCCACCCCTGCGGCGCACCGCGCGGGACAGCAGGGGGCGCCCGCTGGTGTGCAGGGCCACGGCGGTCATCGGGAGCGTGATGACGAGCAGCCCGAGGGCGAGGAGCACGCCCATCGCCGGGAAGCCGGCCTGCGCGGACAGCAGGCTGCCGGCCAGCGGGCCCGCCGCGGTGCCGAGCGAGGACGCGGAACCGACCAGCACCGCCCAACGCCCGCGCGGGTCGAGGGAGGCGGCGAGGCCGAGCACGTACGACAGGACGATCGGGTAGAGCGTGTTCCAGGCGATCTCGCCGGTCGCGAAGCCGGTCAGGTCGGTGGCGGAGGCGCTGAGGGCGATACAGCCCGCTATGAGGGCGGTGCCCGCACCGACGGGCAGAGCCCGGCCGAGTCGCGGGCCGAGCGCGCCCGCGCCCAGGACTCCCAGGAGCCCCGCGCCCAGCGCCGCGGCGAAGACGGCGCCGACGGTGGCCTCGGAGAGGTGCGCCTGGGTGAGACCGATGCGGCCGCTGACGCCCCACAGGGAGTTCTGCGCGAGGGACCAGCAGAGCAGGGTGGCGGCCAGGACCAGCCCGGCGCGGAGGTGGGGCAGCGGGTCGCGCGGGCGGCGGGCCTGGTGGGCCGTGGCCGTACGTTCCGGGAGGCGGCCGGTCACCGGCCAGACCGCGAGCGCGGTGAGGGCGATCGCGGCCGGCGGCAGGCCGTGCCCGGGACCCAGGTGCGGCACCGTCAGGTAGACGGCGCCCGCGAGCGCGGAGACGCTCAGCAGCCCCAGGGTGGTGATGCGATGCGGATCCCGCTGGGCGGCGATTCCGGTGGCGGAGACCGTGGTGGCCGTACCGGATCCGAAGCCGCCCAGCACGGCGCCGGCGACGACCGCGGGGACGGACGAGGTGAGGGCGGCGGTGCCGTAGCCGAGGACGGCCAGCGTGAGCCCGACGCGGGCCAGCGCACGGGCGCCGATCCGCTCGACTCGGGAGGCGAGCACAAAGCCCGCCGAGGCCGAACTCAGCAGCAGGGCACTGCCGATGGCGCCCGCCTGCGTGGCGGACAGCGGGAGCCCCGAGTCCAGCCTGCCGACGGTGGTGGGGAGGAGATAGGGGGCGAGGTACCCGGCCGTGAAAAGGGCGACGAGGGGCCAGGGCGTGGTGGTGCGGGCGAACACGGGCGTTCCCAGGGCATGCGAAAGAAGCGGCTCAGAAGGGGGGTGGGCGCAGGCCGTCGACGGACAGGAGCGCGCGGGCAATTTGTAGCAGGCACGCGGTTGGGAGAAGAAACGCGGGGGGTGTGATGTGGCACACGTTGCGTTTGGTGTGTGTGGGGTCGGGTAGACGAGCGCCTTTTTCCAGGTGGCCGAGGGTGGGATCCCCGCAAGCTACCGCCAGTGCGGAGCGCCCCCCGCGCCCGGTGCCGTCGCCTCGATCTTGGCCCTGATCTCCCGCATCACCGCGACGATCCGCGCCTCGTGCTCAGGCGTCAGCCGGGCCACCGGCACCGAGCAGCTGACGGCGTCCTGGGCGGGGGAGTCGTACCGCAGGGCGAAGCCGAAGCCGACGATGCCGAGGACGCCCTCCTCGCGGTCCACGGAGTAGCCGCGGGACCGCACGGCGGCGAGGTCCGTCAGCAGGGACGCCCGGTCGGTGTGCGAGTTCGGGGTGAGCGCCTCGTAGGGACCCTCGGGCAGCTCGGTGTCGTCCCGCTCGGCCAGCAGCGCCTTGCCCAGCGCGCCAGCGTGGGCCGGCAGCCGGCGCCCGACCCGGCTGATGGTCCGCAGGTACTCGTGCGACTCGCGCGTCGCCAGATAGGCCACGCCCCGCCCGTCGAGCCGCCCCAGGTGGATCGTCTCGCCCAGCGCCTGGGACGCCTCGTCGAGATACGGCCGCACCGCCCGCACGCGCGGGTCGGAGTCGAGGTAGCTGGTGCCGGTGAGCAGGGCGTGGATGCCGATGCCGTAGAGGGAGCCGGTGGCGTCCGTGCGTACCCAGTCGCGCGAGATCAGGGTCTGGAGCAGCGCGTACATCGAGCTGCGGGGCACGTCCAGCGCTTCCGCGAGCTCCTGGAGCCGGGCCGGCCGGTCACCGCGGGCGGCGAGCAGTTCGAGCAGTTCGACCGTGCGCGCGGCCGACTTCACTTCACGGACGCCGGCTGTCTCTGACATGTGTCGATCGTAATCGGGAGTGACCGGGTCATTGACGGTTTTCGTTCGTGTATCTAACCTTCATCTTCATACGTAGATAGCGTCTCTATAGGGAGATGATCGAGGGTGAGTCCCGAGACGGACGCCGTGACCCGGCGACTGCGGGAGGGCATGGCGAACGGCGTGCTGTCGTTCCCGCTGACCAGCTTCCACGCCGACGGCTCCCTCGACCCGCACGGCTTCCGCGCACATGTCGCCGACCGGATCGCCGCCACCCCCGGCGCCGTCTTCCCCGCCTGCGGCACCGGCGAGTTCTTCTCCCTGGACGAGGACGAGTACCGCCAGGTCGTGACCATCGCGGCCGAGGAGGCCGGCGGCCGCGTGCCCGTCGTCGCCGGAATCGGCTACGGCTGGGCACAGGCCGTCCGCTTCGCCCGCATCGCCGAGGAGGCCGGGGCGGACGCCCTCCTCGTCCTGCCGCACTACCTGGTCGCCGCCCCGCAGGACGGCCTGGTCGCCCAGCTGGAGCGGATCGCGGCCCGCACCCGGCTGCCGCTCATCGCCTACCAGCGGGGGCAGGTCGCCTTCGGTGTCGAGGCGTTCGGGCGGGTCGCCCGGATCCCCGGAGTCATCGGCCTCAAGGACGGCCACAGCGACCTCGACCGGCTGCAACGCCTCACGCTCTCGGCCCCCGAGGACTTCCTGTTCTTCAACGGCGCCGCCACCGCCGAGATCCAGGCCCGCGCCTACGCCACGGTCGGCGTCGCCGCCTACTCCTCCGCGGTCCACGCCTTCGCCCCCGAGATCGCGAACGCCTTCTTCACCGCCCTGCGCGACGGCGACGAAGGCGCGGTCCGCACGCTGCTGCGCGCGTTCTACGTCCCGCTCGTCGAACTCCGCGACCGGGTGCCCGGATACGCCGTGTCCCTGGTGAAGGCGGCGGCCCGACTGCGCGGCTGCCCGGTGGGACCCGTACGCGCCCCGCTCACCGATCCCTCGGCCGCCGACCTGGACGACCTCAGGCTGTTGCTGACCACCGGACTCGACCTCGTAGGAGCCGCCCTGTGACCCGCGACCTGAGCATCACCGAGGTACGGCTGACGCCGATCCTGGTCGCCGATCCGCCGCTGCTGAACACCCAGGGCGTGCACCAGCCGTACACCCCCCGGCTGATCGTGGAGGTCGTCACGGCGGACGGGATCACCGGTGTCGGCGAGACCTACGGCGACACGAAGTACCTGGAGCTGGCGCGGCCGTTCGCCGCCAAACTGATTGGCCGTCAGGTCAGCGATCTGGGCGGCCTGTTCGTGGTCGCCGAGGAGGTGGCCGTCGACGGGGCCCGCGTCACCGGCCAGGTCGACGTCGGCGGACTGCGGGGCGTCCAGACCGCCGACAAACTCCGCCTGTCCGTCGTCTCCGGCTTCGAGGTCGCCTGCCTCGACGCCCTCGGCAAGTCCCTCGGCCTGCCCGTGCACGCGCTGCTCGGCGGCAAGCTCCGGGACACGGTCGAGTACAGCGCGTACCTCTTCTACCGGTGGGCCGACCACCCACAGGGCGTGGCCGGCGAGAAGGACGACTGGGGTGCCGCCGTCGATCCGGCCGGGGTCGTCGAGCAGGCCCGGAGGTTCACCGAGCGGTACGGCTTCACCTCCTTCAAGCTCAAGGGGGGCGTCTTCCCGCCGGACGAGGAGATCGCGGCCGTCCGGGCACTCGCCGAGGCGTTCCCCGGCCACCCCCTGCGCCTGGACCCCAACGGGGCCTGGAGCGTGGAGACTTCGCTGAGGGTCGCGACGGAGCTCGGGGACGTCCTCGAGTACCTGGAGGACCCCGCCCTCGGTATCCCGGCCATGGCCGAGGTCGCCGCGCGGACGGAAGTGCCGCTCGCCACCAACATGTGCGTGACGACCTTCGCCGAGATCAAGGAGGCGTTCACCCGCGACGCCGTCCAGGTGGTGCTCTCCGACCACCACTACTGGGGCGGGCTGCGCAACACGCAGCAACTCGCCGCGATCTGCCGCACGTTCGGGGTCGGGGTGTCCATGCACTCCAACACCCACCTGGGGATCTCGCTGGCGGCCATGACCCATGTGGCGTCCACCGTCCCGAACCTCCACCACGCCTGCGACTCCCACTACCCCTGGCAGTCGGAGGATGTCCTCACCGAACGGCTGACTTTCGACGGCGGCAGGGTCACCGTTTCGGACACACCCGGCCTCGGCGTCGAACTCGACCGCGAAAAGCTCGCGTTCCTGCACCGACGGTGGCTCGACGACGACGGGTCGCTGCGCGAGCGCGACGACGCGGCGGCGATGCGGGTCGCCGACCCGGAGTGGGTCACGCCGCCCGTGCCGCGCTGGTAGAGGCCGCGGGGGTGGGCCGCCGGGGCGCTGGCCGATGGTGCCGGGAAGCCGGGAAGCCGGGAAGCCGGGGTGCCGGGGAGCCGAGGTGTCCTGGTGCCGGATGTCGGAGCGTCGGCGCGCCTCGGCGCCCGGGTGCCGGGGTGACGGCGGCAGGCGTCGTCGGGCCGGCCGAGGCGGTCGGGCCGGTCGGGGTCGGTCAGGCGGTCGGGGCGGGTCGCGGCAGGTCCGGGCCGGCCCAGGGGCCTTGGACGGCGGGCCTGACGCGGTCTGCGGTTCGGGTCCGGTGTGACGACGGTGTGTTGTCGGTGCTGTGGTGCAGACTGGCCTGATCCGTACCTCGTCAGGGAGCGCACCGTGATCGCGTCCACCGCGTCCATCGGAGAGGACCACCGCGACCAGCCCAGGGTCGACCCGCTGGCCGCCCTGCGCAGGCCCGGCGACCCGCCCTGGGACGTCTACCTCACCGGCCCCGTGTTCCTCGACATCATCTTCACCGGGCTCGACTCCGCCCCGGTGCGCGGGACCGAGTCCTGGGCCCGCGGCATGGGGTCGAGCCCCGGAGGCGTGGCCAACATGGCGACCGCGCTGGCGAGGCTCGGCCTGCGCACGTCACTGGCGGCCGCGTTCGGCGACGACCACTACGGCGAGTACTGCTGGGACACCCTGGAGCAGGGCGAGGGCATCGACCTCACCCCCTCCCGCAGGGCTCCCGGCTGGCACTCCCCGGTCACCGTCTCCATGGCGTACGAGGGCGAGCGCACCATGGTCTCCCACGGCCACGAGCCGCCCCCGGAGGAGCCCGCGCCGGACTGCCCCCCACGCGCGCGTGCCGCCATCGCCTCCCTCACGCCCGGCAAACGCGCCCCCTGGATCGCCCAGGCCGCGGGCAAGGGCGCCCGGATCTTCGCCGACGTCGGCTGGGACGACACCGGGGCGTGGGATCTGGCGGGGCTCGCCGATCTCGAACACTGCGAGGCGTTCCTGCCGAACGCGCAGGAGGCGATGCGGTACACCGGCGCCGACTCGCCCCGGACCGCGGCGCACGCGCTCACCGCCCACGTACCGCTCGCCGTCGTCACCCTCGGTGCGGAGGGGGCGTACGCGGTGGACCGGCGGACGGGGGAGACAGCGGAGGTTCCGGCCATCGCGGTGGAGGCACTCGACCCGACCGGTGCGGGAGACGTCTTCGTGGCGGGCTTCGTCACCGGCACGCTGGCGGGGTGGCCGCTCGCCGACCGGCTGGCGTTCGGCGGTCTCACGGCCGCGTTGTCCGTGCAGGAGTTCGGAGGCTCGTTGTCGGCGCCGGGATGGTCCGAGATCGGCGCGTGGTGGCGGAAGGTGCAGTCGGTGACAGGGCAGGAGCCGGCGGCGCTGCGGCGGTACGGGTTCCTGGCGGGTCTGGTGCCGGAGCAGGCCGGGCGGCCGTGGCCGTTGCGGCGGGCGGTGCCGACGATCGGGTTCGGCCGGTCGACGTGAGCGTCCCCCGGACCTCTGCCCCGGACTCCCGGCACGGGCGGCGAAAAGCCTTACGGCGTTGTCAGTGCACCGTCGTACCCTTGGTATCGCGAGGCCGCTCTCAGCTACGCGGCCGTGATGAGGAGGAACCGCAGGCCTTCAGCGCCGGCCCATGACTCAGACACCCACAGCTCATACACCCGCGCAGGGGCAGGCCAAAGCACAGTTCACCGTCCCCGCCCAGCACCCCATGGTGACCGTGCTGGGTTCCGGAGACTCCCTGCTGCGCGTGATCGAGAAGGCCTTCCCGGCCGCCGACATCCACGTCCGGGGCAACGAGATCAGCGCGGTCGGCGAGGCCGCCGAAGTCGCTCTCATCCAGCGCCTGTTCGACGAGATGATGCTGGTGCTCCGCACCGGACAGCCGATGACGGAGGACGCAGTGGAACGCTCGATCGCCATGCTCAGAGCCAGTGACAACGGCGAGAGCGACGGCCAGGAAACACCGGCCGAGGTGCTCACGCAGAACATCCTCTCCTCGCGCGGCCGCACGATCCGCCCCAAGACCCTCAACCAGAAGCGGTACGTCGACGCGATCGACAAGCACACGATCGTCTTCGGCATCGGCCCCGCCGGTACCGGCAAGACCTACCTCGCCATGGCCAAGGCGGTGCAGGCCCTGCAGTCCAAGCAGGTCAACCGCATCATCCTGACCCGCCCGGCGGTGGAGGCGGGGGAGCGGCTCGGATTCCTCCCGGGCACGCTCTACGAGAAGATCGACCCGTATCTGCGCCCGCTGTACGACGCGCTGCACGACATGCTGGATCCCGACTCGATCCCGAAGCTGATGGCCTCGGGGACGATAGAGGTCGCGCCACTGGCGTACATGCGCGGTCGCACGCTCAATGACGCCTTCATCATCCTGGACGAGGCGCAGAACACCAGCGCCGAACAGATGAAGATGTTCCTCACCCGTCTCGGCTTCGACTCGAAGATCGTGATCACGGGTGACGTGACCCAGGTGGACCTGCCGAGCGGCACGAAGTCGGGTCTGCGGCAGGTGCAGGACATCCTCGAAGGCCTCGACGACGTGCACTTCTCGCGGCTCACGTCCCACGACGTCGTACGGCACAAGCTGGTCGGCCGTATCGTCGACGCGTACGAGAAGTACGACAGCCAGAACGGTACGGAGAACGGCTCCCACACGGGCGCCCGTAACAAGCGGAAGTAGACCAGCGCGACCATGTCGATCGACGTCAACAACGAGTCCGGAACCGAGGTCGACGAGCAGGCGATCCTCGACATCGCCCGCTACGCGCTCGCACGGATGCGCATCCACCCGCTCTCCGAGCTCTCGGTGATCGTCGTGGACGAGAACGCCATGGAGCAGCTGCACATCCAGTGGATGGACCTGCCGGGGCCCACCGACGTCATGTCCTTCCCGATGGACGAACTGCGTCCCCCGTCGAAGGACGACGACGAGCCCCCGCAGGGCCTCCTCGGCGACATCGTGCTGTGCCCCGAGGTCGCCAAGAAGCAGGGCGAGGAGGCCGAGACGCAGCACTCCATGGACGAGGAGCTCCAGTTGCTCACCGTCCACGGTGTGCTGCACCTGCTGGGCTACGACCACGAGGAGCGAGACGAGAAGGCCGAGATGTTCGGCCTCCAGGCGGCCATCGTGGACGGCTGGCGCGCGGAGAAGGGCCTGACCGGCCCGTCCCCCGCCCCGACCGTCTCATGAGTCCCACCCTCGTCTCGGGCGCCATCGCCCTGGTCGTCGTCGCGTGGCTCGCCGCCTGTGCGGAGGCGGGCCTCGCGCGGGTCTCCAGCTTCCGGGCCGAGGAGGCGGTGCGGACCGGCCGTCGCGGCAGCGCGAAGCTCGCCCAGATCGCCGCCGACCCGACCCGCTATCTCAACGTGGCGCTGCTGGTGCGCGTCGCCTGCGAGATGGCGGCCGCCGCGCTCGTCACCTACGCCTGTCTGCGGGAGTTCGACGGCACCACCGAGGCGCTCCTGGTCGCGATCGGGGTGATGGTCCTCGTGTCGTACGTCGCCGTCGGGGTCTCCCCGCGCACCATCGGCCGCCAGCATCCGCTCAACACGGCGACGGTGGCGGCGTACGTCCTGCTGCCGCTGGCGCGGATCATGGGCCCGATCCCGTCCCTCCTCATCCTCATCGGCAACGCGCTCACCCCCGGCAAGGGCTTCCGTCGCGGCCCCTTCGCCTCCGAGGCGGAGCTGCGCGCGCTGGTCGACCTCGCGGAGAAGGAGTCGCTGATCGAGGACGAGGAGCGCCGCATGGTGCACTCGGTCTTCGAGCTGGGCGACACGCTCGTACGGGAGGTCATGGTCCCGAGGACCGACCTGGTCGCCATCGAGCGCTACAAGACCATCCGCCAGGCGCTGACTCTGGCGCTGAGGTCGGGTTTCTCGCGTATTCCGGTCACCGGCGAGAACGAGGACGACATCGTCGGGATCGTGTACCTGAAGGACCTGGCCCGCAAGACGCACATCAGCCGGGACGCGGAGAGCGAGCTGGTGTCGACGGCGATGCGTCCGGCGGCCTTCGTCCCCGACACCAAGAACGCCGGCGACCTGCTGCGCGAGATGCAGCAGGACCGCAACCACGTGGCCGTGGTCATCGACGAGTACGGCGGCACCGCCGGCATCGTCACCATCGAGGACATCCTCGAGGAGATCGTCGGGGAGATCACCGACGAGTACGACCGCGAACTCCCGCCCGTCGAGGACCTCGGCGACGACCGCCACCGGGTCACCGCCCGCCTCGACATCACCGACCTCGGCGAGCTGTACGGGCTGGAGGAGTACGACGACGAGGACGTGGAGACGGTCGGCGGCCTGCTCGCCAAGGCCCTGGGCCGTGTGCCCATCGCCGGGGCGTCGTCGGTCGTCGGGCTTCCGGACGGCCGGGAACTGAGGCTGACCGCGGAGGCCGCGGCGGGCCGCCGGAACAAGATCGTGACGGTGCTGGTGGAGCCGGTGGGCCCGACGGAGCACCCCGTGGACGAGGAGAAGAAGCCGGAGTGACGCCCCAGGAGCTGCGCGCGTTCTGTCTGTCCTTCAACGAGGCCGTGGAGGACTTCCCGTTCCGGCCGGAGATCTCGGTCTTCAAGGTGCTGGGCAAGCTCTTCGCCCTGACCACGCTGGACGCGAAGCCCCTGACGGTCAACCTCAAGTGCGCCCCCGAGGACGCGATCCGGCTGCGCGGCGAGCACCCGGGCCTGATCGCCCCCGGCTACCACATGAACAAGCGCCACTGGAACACGGTGACGGCCGACGGCGACCTCCCGGACCGGCTGCTGCGGGAGCTCATCGAGGACTCGTACGACCTGGTGGTGGCGGGGTTGCCGCGCGCGGAGCGGCTCCGGCTCGACCGTGCGTGAGCCCTGGTTCGAGGGCGGCCTCGGCGTTCTTCGTATGCTCAGCTCATGACTGACAGCGCGCTTGATCCCGAGGACCGCAAGATCGTCACCCTGGCCCGTTCGGCGCGGGCCCGCAACGGTGTGCCCGAGGGGGCGGCCGTGCGGGACGAGACGGGACGTACGTATGTGGCCGGGACCGTGGCCCTGGACTCGCTGAAGCTGAGTGCGCTGCGGACGGCGGTGGCGATGGCGGTGGCGTCCGGGGCGACGTCGCTGGAGGCGGCGGCGGTGGTGACGGACGCGGAGGGGGCCTTGGCGGAGGACCTCGCGGCGGTGCGCGACCTCGGTGGTGCGGGGACGCCGGTGCTGGTGGCGGGGCCTGATGGTGCGGTGCGGCTGACGGTCTCGGCGGGCTGAGGTCCGCTGACGGTCTCCGCGGGCTGAGGTCCGCTGCCGGTCTGGGCGCGCCGAGCGAGTAGGCCGGAAATCAGCCTTGCAAGCGCTTGCCTCCCGCGCATCAATGAAACCATATCCCCTGACGGCTCATCAGATTCAAGCCGCCGCAGCTGACCGCACCCACCTGCCAAAGCGACGGCCGTCAACGCGCACTCCCAGACAACTGTGAAGGGAGCTCATCCCCATGAGAGGCAAGCGCACAACCACAGGTGCGGCAGTACTGGTCGGGGCCCTCGCGGTCACCGGCCTCGCGTTCGCGCCCACCGCGGCCGCGGTCACCCCGACGACAGCGACGATCAACGCCAGTTGCGGACTGTTCGGCGGCGGGGCGGCCACGCTGACCGCGACGCAGAGCGGAACCTCGGCCACCATCACCCTCTCGTCCACCGCCATCAAGACACCGATCGCGATTGCCGCGGACACCATCACGTCCACGCTCACCATGGTGAAGGCGAGCGGTGGCACCACCGTCTTCAGCGGGAAGAAGAACCCGGCCATGGCCGCCAACAGCGCGGTCACCGTCGGACCGCTCAGCGGCACCGTGGCCTCCGGCGACAGCCTGGAGTTCTACGGCGGCTCGCTGCTGATGACCATCTTCGGGATCCCCGTCACCTGTACGGCGAGCGCGAAGCAGGCACCGGGCCCGTTCGTGTTCGACTGAGTGTCCGGCTGAGGGTCTGGCTGAGTTTCCGGCCCCGCCTTCGGCCGGTGATCGACTGAGTGATCTGCTCCGGATGCCGCGGAAACTGATGGCCCGTCAGCTTTCTGCGGCATCTGCATTGACTTCTCACGCGATCCGCACGTCAATGCCCCCTGTCGGCGCGGAAAGAGCCGCCGCGCCGCATCCCTCTGGAGGGGGCACACATGGGATCCATCCGAAGACGCCGCTGGGCGTCGCTGCTCGGGGTGACCGCGGTCGCGCTCACCGCGGGCGGGGCGCTGGCCTGCCCGGCCGGTGCGGCGGGCACGAACGTGGACTTCGCCACGCACTGCATCCCGCCCGCGATCGCGGGCATCCCGCCGATCGACGGCACCACCACCGGGAACGTCTCGGTGGACAACACCAGCCCCAAGGTCGGCGACACGGTCACCGTGACGTACACCGTGGTCACCGCGGCCGCCAGCAACCCCACCGAACTCGCCCTGCCGGCCGACATCATGACCCCGACCGGCAAGGTCACCCTCGGTGGCGCGCAGACCGGGGACGTGACGGTCGCGGGGCCGAAGAAGAACGACCCGGTGCCCGGGAAGGGCGCCTTCCCGTCGTTCTCCATGACCGGCACCTTCAAGGTCACCCAGGCCGGCGCGATCACACTCTCGCCGGGCGACTACAACATCCACACCAGCTACATCATGGAGCTGGACACCCCGTGCACGGTGATCACTCCGCCCGCGCCGGTCTCCGAGACCGTCACCGCGACGGACTCGACCCCGGGCAACCAGCGTGCCATCACGCTGGGTTCGGCCTCGGGGAACGCTGGTGACAGCGTCACCGTCAACGGCACCGGCTTCACGGCCGGCGCGAGCGTCACACTGGCCGGACGCTCCGGGAACCAGCAGACCCAGGACACCGCGACCGTGACCGCGTCCGCCCAGGGCGCCTTCAGCGGATCGCTCGTCGTCAACGACACGACGACGACCGGGATCGTCGCGTACGAGGGCGCCTCCTGGGACGCGGACAAGGGTGCCGGGCCCGGGGCCTACGTCGTCAACGGCACCACGCCGCCCACACCCGCCGGCAGCCAGAAGCTGACGACGACCGTGAAGGCGGGGACGCTGTCCATGTCCCAGGCCGGGGACGCCGTCTCGCTGTCGGCGGTCGACTTCGGCAAGGGCGGGGCGTCGACCGGCCCCCTCAACACGGTGACCGTCAAGGACTTCCGCGGCGGCCCCGCGGGCTGGTCCCTGACCGGCAAGGTCACCGACTTCACCGCTTCCGCCGCCAACCTCACCGACCCCGGCGCCAAGATCGACGCGGGGAAGCTGAGCTGGACCCCGGCCTGCGCGACCAAGGCCGGCAGCCCCAGCACCTGCAAGGCGGGTTCGGCGGGGACGGTGGGCACCTCGGGGGCGACCCTGGCGTCGGCCCCGGACGGCACGCGCACCGGCGGTGAGTTCACCGTGGATGCCGGACTCTCCCTGGACGTACCGGCGTTCACGCCTCCGGGCTCGTACTCCGGCGTCCTCACCCTCACGCTCACCTGAGTCCGACGGCACGGGCGCCCGCACCCGCCCGTCGCCTCCATCCACGTCCGTGGGGGGCCGCACCCATGCGCAAGTTCTCCGTCCTCCTCCTGGGCCTGCTGCTCCTGGCCCTGACCGCGGGGCCCGCCCACGGCGCCGACAACGGCAGTTGGTCCGTCTTCCCGGCCTCCTCGCAGGTCGCCGACCGCCCGTACTTCTACCTCTCCGCCGACCCCGGGACGAGCCTGAGGGACAAGGTCGTCGTCGCCAACAAGACCGGCCGCCCGCTGACCTTCCGCCTCTACGCGGCCGATGCCTACAACACCGCCCGCGACGGCGGTTTCGCCGTACGGACGCGGAAGGAGAAGCAGCGCGGGGTGGGCGCGTGGGCGAAGCCCGCCCGCGACCGGGTCACCGTCCCCGCGCACGGCAAGGTCACCGTGCCGTTCACCCTGACCGTCCCCGAGGGCGCCGAACCCGGCGACCACCCGGGCGCGTTGGTCGCGCTCGACGAGCGGGTCGACAACGGCGACGGCAGCCTCGCGCTCGGCGTGCAACGGGCCGTCGGAGCCCGCGTCTACCTCCGCGTCGGTGGCCCCACCCTCCCCGCGATCGCCGTCGAGGACGTCCGGGTCACCCACGACCAGCCGCTCGTGCCCGGCCTCGGCGACAGCACCGCGACGATCTCCTACACCCTCCACAACACCGGCAACGTCACCCTCGACCCGAAGGTGGAGCTGCGGGCGCGGGGCCTGTTCGGCCGTACGCTGCTGGCCCGCGACCTGAGCGGGATCCCCGCCGAGCTGCTGCCCGGTCAGCGCGTACGGCTCAGCGAACCCTGGGGCGGCGCGCCCCAGTTCGACTGGGGCGATGTGACGCTCACGGCGAGCGCGCAGGACACCCGCGAGTCGGCGAGCGCGTCCTTCTTCGCCCTGCCGTGGCTGGTGGCGGCGGTACTGGCCGTGGTGCTGCTGGTGGGAGCCGTTCTGCTGATCAGAGCGCGTCGGGACCGCGCTCGCCTGTCCGCACTCGTACGACCGTCTCCACCGGCATTGCCCACACCTTCCCGTCCCCGATCTTCCCCGTCTGCGCGGCCTTGACGATCGCGTCGATGACGGCCTCCGAGTCGGCGTCCTCGACGACGACCTCGATCCGGACCTTGGGGACCAGGTCGACCTGGTACTCGGCGCCCCGGTAGACCTCGGTGTGGCCGCGCTGACGGCCGTAGCCACTGGCCTCGGTCACGGTCATGCCGTGCACACCGAGCTCGTGGAGAGCGGTCTTGACCTCGTCGAGACGGTACGGCTTGACGATCGCGGTGATGAGTTTCATGCCTGGGGCTTGACCTTCTGCGCGGAGGGAAGGACGGACGCGGTGACCGGGGCGCCGTGGCCCAGGACGCCGTGATCGTATGCGGTCTCGGCATGCACCGTAAGGTCCAGACCGGTGTACTCCTGGTCCTCGCTCGCACGCAGGCCCACCGTCTTGTCGATCAGCTTGCCGATGCCGTACGTCACGAGGAAGGCGTACGTCCCCACGGCGAGCACGGCCACCAGCTGCTTGCCGAGCTGGGCCAGGCCCCCGCCGTAGAGGAGCCCCTCGGGGCCGCCGGTCATCGACTCGACCGCGAAGACCCCGATGAGGAGCGTGCCGATGACTCCGCCGACCAGGTGGACGCCGACGACGTCCAGGGAGTCGTCGTAGTTCAGCCTGAACTTCCAGCTCACGGCGTACGAGCAGACCGTGCCGGCGGCGAGACCGATGGCCAGGGCACCGAGCAGGGAGACCGAACCGCAGGACGGGGTGATCGCGACCAGGCCCGCGACCGCGCCGGAGGCGGAGCCCAGGGTGGTCGGGTGGCCGTCACGCTTCTGCTCCACGAAGAGCCAGCCGAGCAGGCCGGTGCAGCCGGCCGCGAGGGTGTTGAGGAACGCGGCGGCGGCCAGGCCGTTGGCGCCGAGGGCCGAACCGGCGTTGAAGCCGAACCAGCCGAACCAGAGGAGCCCCGCGCCCAGCATCACCATGGGCAGGTTGTGCGGGCGCATCGCGTCCTTCTTGAAGCCCAGCCGCGGGCCGAGGACCAGGCACAACGCGAGGCCGGAGGCACCGGAGACGATCTCGACGGGCAGTCCGCCGGCGAAGTCCAGGGCGCCGAGACTCTCGAGGATCCAGCCACCCGGGCCCCAGACCCAGTGGGCGACGGGAACGTATACGAGCAGCGCCCAGACGGGCACGAACACCAGCCACGCGCCGAACTTCGCGCGGTCCGCGACCGCGCCGCTGACCAGGGCGGCCGTGATGATCGCGAAGGTGAGCTGGAAGGTCGCGAAGAGGAGGGTGGGGACGGTGCCGTGGACGCTGTCGGGGCCGAGGCCGGACATTCCGGCGTGCTCCAGCCCGCCGATGATCCCGCCGCCGAGGTCGTCCCCGAACGCGAGGGAGTATCCGGCGGCCAGCCACACCACCGTGACCAGGGCGATCGACACGAAGCTCATCATCAGCATGTTGAGGACGCTCTTCGTGCGGACCATGCCGCCGTAGAACAGGGCCAGGCCCGGGGTCATCAGCAGGACGAGGGCGGTGGCGGAGAGCAGCCAGGCGGTGTCGCCGGTGTCGATGCTCTCTACGGCCAGGGGCGCGGCGAGGGTCACGGTCGTCTCCAACGGTGTGGGGGCTCGTCAGAGGGTCACCGGCGTGCGTTTCGACTTGTGCACGGGTGTGTTTCCGTGACGTTTCGTTGCGTGGGCGTTTCGGAAAGCTCACGCGGAGGACTGCGGACGGACGCTTGTGCGGCGGGGCTCTGTGGATCAGGGAGAATGGGCGCCATGAGCGTTCGCAGTCAGTCATCCGAGCCGGCGGCGTCGTCGTCGGTCCCCCACCGCGCCGGCTTCGCCTGCTTCGTGGGCCGCCCCAACGCGGGCAAGTCCACCCTCACGAACGCTCTGGTCGGGCAGAAGGTGGCGATCACCGCGAACCAGCCGCAGACGACGCGGCACACGGTACGGGGGATCGTGCACCGGCCCGACGCCCAGCTGATCCTGGTGGACACCCCGGGACTGCACAAGCCGCGCACCCTGCTCGGCCAGAGGCTGAACGACATCGTACGGACCACCTGGGCCGAGGTCGACGTGATCGGCTTCTGCCTGCCCGCGAACGAGAAGCTCGGTCCCGGTGACCGCTTCATCGCGAAGGAACTGGCGTCCATCAAGAAGACGCCGAAGATCGCGATCGTCACCAAGACCGACCTCGTCGACGGCAAGACCCTCGCCGAGCAGCTCATCGCGATCGACCAGCTCGGCAAGGAACTCGGCTTCGAGTGGGCGGAGATCGTGCCGGTGTCGGCGGTCGGGGACAAGCAGGTGGGTCTGCTGGCCGACCTGATCGTCCCGCTGCTACCGGAGGGCCCGGCCCTCTATCCCGAGGGTGACCTCACCGACGAGCCCGAGCAGGTCATGATCGCGGAGCTGATCCGTGAGGCCGCGCTGGAGGGTGTGCGCGACGAGCTTCCCCACTCCATCGCCGTCGTCGTGGAGGAGATGATCCCCCGCGAGGACCGGCCCGCCGACAAGCCCCTCCTCGACATCCACGCCTTCGTCTACATCGAGCGGCCCAGCCAGAAGGGCATCATCATCGGCCCCAAGGGCCAGCGGCTGAAGGACGTCGGCATCAAGTCCCGCAAGCAGATCGAGGCGCTGCTGGGGACACCGGTGTTCCTCGACCTCCACGTGAAGGTCGCGAAGGACTGGCAGCGCGACCCTCGACAGCTGCGCAAGCTTGGCTTCTGAGGCTGGGTACGGGGGGTTGCGGCACGCGGCACGCGGCAAGTGGCAAGCGGCTGAAGGATGTCGGCGTCAAGTCCCGCGAGCAGACCGAGGCGCTGCTGGGGACGCCAGCCGTGCGGCGGTAGCCGCGTATCGATACAGCCTGGACCTCCACGTGAAGGTCGCGAAGGACTGGCAGCGCGACCCTCGACAGCTGCGCAAGCTCGGCTTCTGACCCTGGGTACGCGGCAAGCGGCTGGCGGGTGTCGGAGTCCCGTCCCGTAAGCGGGGTCAGAGTGGGCGGGGTGATGGGCCTGTCAGTTGGCCGGTGGCTGTGAGGGCCAGGCGGGAGAACAAGGTGCCCGAGAAGCCGAACAACAGGGCCATCGCCAGGGCCAGGGGGCGGTCCGGGGCGTCCCACGAGTTCGCCAGGAAGACCTGACCGAGGAGGTTCAGGTCCGGATCGGCGAGCATGCGGACGAGCAGCAGGCCGCCGACTGCGGCGAGGGCACCGCCGACCGGGGCGAGGACCAGGACGCCCCAGGACGACGCGCGCTGGGATCGCAGGACACCGATGACAGGGGAGAGGAAGCCGCCCAGCGCGCCGAGGAGCATCGTGTTGTGGTGGTCCAGCACAGTGCCGACCAAGAGGATCGTTGCCAGGCCGGTGGTCGCCAACCACAGGGCGATGCGCTGCTGTTCGTAGTCCCGTTCCGACGACGTGTCCTCCAGATCGTGGACGCGCCGCACGGCGGCGAGCAGCAGGGCACGGGCCTCGGGATCGTGCGGGTCGGCGGCCGAGTCGGCGGCGAGCCTCGCCGCCAGCTCGGTGTCGGCTGGCTCGGAGGCGGCGGTCGGTCGATGCAGCAGCCACTGGCGTTGCGCGTGGAACTCCGCGACGGTCTCCACCGACAGGAGCCCGCGTTCCGCGGCGTGCAGAACTCGCCAGGCGGCGGCGAGCTTTGACAGGGGGATGGCCATCACACCGAACCGGGAGCTGAGCCGCCAGACGACGGTGCCCCCTCGGTCCAGGTCGTTCAGGCGGGTCAGCACGGCGACGACGGTGACCTCCTCGGCCGATCCTTCGGCAGAGGTGACGGCCAGCAGTTCGGCTCTGGCCCGGCAGTCCCGCAGCCGGGCCTGGAACAGGCGGTAGCGCGGAGCGGCGATCAGGCCCCGGCTGGTGACGTACACGATGAGCAGGTAGCAGGCGCAGACCAGCTCGAGTCCCTGACCGCTGTCACGCACCGGTCGTTTCCTCTCCCTCCCCCGCCCCCGGCCGGGCCTGGCCCTGGGCGTCCTGTGTCCGGTCCGGGTCCGTGCTCTGTCCGGGCCCCGCGGTCAGTACCGCCTGTAGCAGCGCGCCGAGAGCCGGGGCCTTGTCCGGGCGGGTGGCGAGGAGCGCGGCCAGATCGGCGGCGGCCCGGTTGCGGTCGGCCGGGGTCGGAGGGTGCAGGACGCTGATGTCGGACAGCGCTGCCAAGGACGCCGGGGCACCGGAGAGGATCTGTGCCGTGAGCCGGTGCACCATGGCCGGCCAGACGGCGAAGAAGAGACTGGCCTCCAGATCCGCCAGCCACTCCAGTGCCTTCGCATCGGCGGCGTCCAGGGCCGTGCGGATGCGGTTCTGGAGAGCGTGCGGCCCGCGGACCAGAGCGTAGGTGGGCTCGATCCCGTCCTGGGTGGCCAGTCCGAGGAGGGCGCGGTGGTAGCCGGCCACAAACGCTGTTTCCGGAGCCCTCGCCGCCATCTCGGCCAGGACCTGGTCGGCCTCCGCGGTGAGCAGGTCCGTGGCGTGGGCGGTCAGATACTCGGCGGAAGCGGTCCAGTGGTCGGCCGAGAGGGAAGCGTCCTCGCCGCCCGTGAACCAGTCCGCGACGATCGTCCACAGCAGCAGAGGTCGGTAGACGGTGTCCACCGGGGTGCCGGCCGCGATCCGCTCCAGGCGCTCCGCGCGTTCGAGGGCCGCCGGATTGAGCAGCGCCCATCCCCGTACGGCCTGTACGGACTCCGGCTCCAGCAGTTCGGGGTGGGCGAGCAGGAAGGCATGGGACTCGGCCGGTGTCGGCGTGGTCAGCCAGGACTCCGTCAACCGCAGCGCGGCCTCGCTCACCTCCAGCCACTCCGGTGCCGCACCGTCCTCGCCGCATCGACGCGCCACGATTTCGCGCAACGTGGGATCGGCCTCGGTCGCGCGGCGCAGGAGACGGCGGGTCATGAAGGTGACCTCCGCGTCGAGGTCCTCGGCGGTGCCGGAGAGGAGCGGGCACAGCAGGTCGACCACGGCGTCCGGGGCACCGATCGACAGGTGGTGCGTGGCGAGTTGGCAGGCGAGCGCCGCGGCGACGTGGGCCTGGCCCCGGCACGATTCGATGATCTCCTCGAAGCGCCCGGTGACTTCCTCCGGCCGTCCGGCCGCCTGTAGATGAAGGGCGAGATTGTTGAGTGCCGTGAGCAGGTCGGGCAGGTGAGTGGTGGCGTCGGCCAGGGCGAGGTCACGGCGGATCCGGGCGACCTCGTCGGCGGGCGCCACGGCCTCTTCCGGGCGTCCGGCTTCCGTCAGATTGACCGCCAGGTTGTTGAGTGCCGTGAGCAGGTCCGGAAGGTGAGCGGCGCGGTTGGCCAGGGTGAGGCGGCGGAGGATCCCGGCGCACTCCTCCAGATGCCGTACGGCCTGTTCGGGATCTCCGCGGTGCGACAGAAAGTTGCCCAGGTTGCCCAGCGCCACGCCGAGACGGGGGAGGTGTACGGCGGGGTTGGACTCGACCAGCTCGCGGAACAGGCCGATGGATTCCTGCGCCACCGGCATGGCCTCGTCGTACCGGGCGGTTTCCGCAAGCCGGATGGACAGGTTCTGCAGACTGTCCGCCAGATCGGCCTGGTGGACGGCGGGGTTGGCGAGGGCGAGGTGGCGGCGGATGTGAGCGGACTCCTCGGCCGCCTGAAGGGCGGCTTCGGGTGGCAGTACGGCGGCAAGTGCACTGAGGGAGGCCGCCAGACCATCGGAATGCTTGCCGGGGTTGGCTTCGGCGAGGCGACGACGGATGCTGACGGACCGCGCGGCAGGGACCACGGCCTCCTCCCGCCGTCCGGCTTTGGCCAGACGCACGGCGAGTGCGCGGAGCGACCAGGCCAGGTTGGGACGATGGGCGGAAGGGGAGGTCCTGGCGAGCATGGAGTAGATCTGGAAGGCCTGTTCGGCTGCGGCCACGGCCTCGTCGTGTCGTCCGACGTCCCCGAGGCGGTCGGCGAACTGGCCGAGTGACCGGGCAAGGTCGTCAAGGTGGGCGTCGGGGTCGGTCGTGGCCAGCTCGTGGTGCAGCCGTACGCCTTCCTCGGCGACGGCGAGGGCCTCGTCGTATCGCCCGTTGTCTCCCAGGCGCATGGCGAGCCGATCGAGGGCGTAGGCCAGGGAGGGGCGGTGCGCGGCGGGGTTGGCCCGTGCCAGCTCGCGTTGGAGAGCGACGGCCTCCTCGCCGAGTTCGAGCGCCTCCTGGTGCCGCTCGAACTCCGCCAGGTGCACGGAGAGGTTGCCGAGTGACACGGCCAGGTCGGGATGGTGGGCGGCGGGGTTGCTTTTGGCGAGGTCGCGGTGGCAGGCGGTGGCTTCTTCGGCGAGCCCCAGAGCCTCCTTGTGCCGCCCGGCGTCCACGAACTCGCTCGCGAGGTTGGAGAGAGCCGCGGCCAGCTCTCGACGGTGGGCTGTCGTGTTCTCCCGGGCGAGTTCGCGGTACAGGTCAGTGCCCTTCTGTACCGCGTCGAGGGCCTCGTCCTGCTTCCCCACACTTCGCAGCCTCAGCCCCAGATTGACAAGCGTGCCGGCCAGACCCGGACGGTGGACGTCGGGCCCGGTCCGGGCGAGCTCCTGGTAGTGGGCGACGGCCTCCTCGGCCAGTTCCAGCGCCTCGTCATGGCGCTCGGCTTCGGCCAGCAGGTTGGAGAGGCTGCTCAGAGAGTCGGCCAGATCGCCGCGATGGGCGGCCGGACTGGCCGCCGTGAGCTCCCGGAAGATGGCCACGGACTCCTCGGCCACGGCCGTGGCCGTCTCTCGCTGCCCGTTCTGCGCCAGCAGCACGCAGAAGATGTTGAGCGACATGGCCAGTTGAGGCCGATGGGCGGCGGGGTCGCTCTTGGCGAGGTCGCGGTGGAGGGCGACGGCCTCGTCGGCCAGACACATGGCCTCCTCTCCCCGCCCGGCCCGGTCCCGGCGCCAGGCGAACGCGCGCAACACCACGGCGAGCACCGGGAGATAGGCCGCCGAGTTCACCTCGGCCAGCTCCCGCAACGCCGAGACCCCGGTCTCCTCCGCGACCACCGCGTGCTCCGGCAGATACTGCCGCAGATAGGCGTTCGCGTCCTTGGGCCGGGCCCCGCCCCCGGTCTGGCGCAGTGTGAGTGCCACGAGTGCCCGAAGGACCGCCACCTCACCGGGCAGGTCCTCCCCGTCCCGTCCGCGTCGGGCGTCCGCCTCCCGCAGATGCGCCACCAGCTCCCGGTGGTACAGCCGGTACACCGCCTGGTCCGCGTCGCTGTCCTCGACGATGTACCGGCCGTAACGCGCCAACACCCAGTCGATGTCCTCGGGGCCGTACGTCGCGCCCCGGCGGCTGATGGCCCCCGCCGCCGCCTGCCACACACCGTGCGCGGGCATACCGGTCCCGGCGGCCCACGCGAGGGCGGTCAGCAGGTCGTTCGCCGCGGCGGGCAGGGGACCGTCGGCCTGTAGGTCCTGGGAGAGGGCGTCCTCGATGCCGTCCGGAATCCGGTCGCGCCAGGGGTGGGCCGGGTCCGCGGACAGGTGGCGGGCGAGGGCCGAGGCGACGATGCGGGCGAAGAGGAAGCCACCCCGGCCGCGGGCGGCACGGCCCGCCAGTTCGGGGGCGATCTCGGCGGCGATGCCGGTGGGGACACCGTCGGCTTCGAGTCGTTTGGCCACGTAGGCCGCGATGTCGTCGCCGGTGTCGGGCTCCTCGTCCAGGTCGACGACCCGGACCGCGGCACCGGCGGCGCGGGTCAGGGCCGCGCCGAGGGTCTCGCCGGGCTCGGCGTGCGGCTGGAAGGGACGGTCACGGGAGGCCAGCAGGACGGTGCACAGCCGGCTGAGGGGGACCAGCAGTTGCTCGGCGATCGGGCCGGCCTGGTCCGGCGCGGCCTCGTCCAGGCCGTCCAGGACCAGGACGTGCCGGCGGGCTCCCGCGCTCTCCAGGCATTCCAGTTCGGCGATCAGACCCGCCGGTGTCTCGGGAGCGGGCAGGCCCAGTTTCTCGGCCAGTGCTTCGGCCACGTCCTGCACACGCATGCCTCGCAGGTGCACCGCCGCGTCGACGCTGCGCCTCCCGGGGTCGGGTTCGCCGGGGAGGAGAGAGGCGTTCTCGAGGATCTGTCTGCGTTCCTCGGGGTGCGACAGGGCGGCGATGCGCCCCGCGACGGCGGACTTCCCGCAGCCGGCGCTTCCCATCAGCAGCAGCATGCCCGGCCGGCCCTCGGCCAGCCACTCGGTGATCTCGCCGAGGAGGCGCCTGCGGCCGGTGAAGAACCAGCCCTCCTCCGTGGGGTCGATGCCCTTCGCCGCGAGGACAAGGTGTGCCACCAGCGCCTCGCCCGCGTGAGCACGCCACAGCGGGTTGCGGAAGATCGGCTCGGGATGCCCCGCGCAGGCCTGCACGGGGTTCTGGCCGTTCTCGGACGGCCACCCGTCGATGACGGTCTGAGCCAGGGTGTGGCCGCTGATGCCCTTGTTGCGCACGCTCCACTCGTGGCGGTACCGGCTTTCCGGGGCGGGGCCGTGACGCAGCGTCCGCAGCACGGCCTCCAACAGGGCCCCTCTGCCGCCCTCGGCCTGTTCACCCTCCTGGCAGGCGGCGAGCACACCCAGCCATGCCCGGCGCGGCGCCGGCAGCGTCCTGTTGGCCATGAGGCTCAGCGCCTCCTCCACTGCCGCGTGTGCGCCGGCCCCGGCATGACAGGTGTCCAGGAGGACGAGGACCTGGTCGGCGCCGCTCTCCAGCACTCGGCTGACGAGGTCGTCGGTGGTGACGTACTCATCCCTGCTCCGCAGGCTCCCTGCCCTGCGGGTGATCAGCCAAAGGTCCGCCCGGTGCCCACGCTCGGCGTGTCCGGACCAGGCGACCACGGCGGGCCCGTGCGCCCCGTCCGCGGCCCACCCGGTGGACCAATCGGGCAGGCCGGAGAGCAGAGCGGCCTGGTCCGGGTTGGACAGTACGGTCGGGCGGTAGCCGAACGTGCCCAGTACGTCGGCCAGTTCGCCCACCTGGGCCACGGCCCCGTCGAGCGGCGTGAAGCGCTGATCGTCGTAGGCCTCGTACACGACGGCCAGGAATGTCCCGTTGCCGTGCGCACTGTTCACTTGTGCCATGTGTCGCCGTTCTCGTCGTCACTGATGAGCGCGAGCGCCGTCACGGCCCCCGCTGCCGCGTCCCCCGCCGCATGCACCGTCACCCGGTACGCCCCCGGCTGCAGGTCCGTGAACCGCCCGGAATAGTGGCCGCCCCCGAGGTTGCGCAGGGTGCGGTGGCGCGGGATGCCGTCCGGGCCGGTCAGTTCGGCGCGGACGGCGAGTTCATCGGACCCGGCCCGGTCACCGGAGGCCCGCGCCTCCACCGGCAGGGGCTCGGCCGCGGGCGACTGTTCCGGGACCCGCACGCCCATCGGATACGCCGGGCCCGTGCTCCGGTGGACGCGCGGCGCGGGCGCGAGCTGATCGAACAGGCTCTCGCGCACGCCGATGTGGGCCTTGAGCGCCCCATGGGTGGCGAAGGCGGTCCTGGCGGACCCGCTGTCCGGGGCGACTTCGGCCGGGTAGGCCGCGAACCGCGGCACCCGCCCGTCACCGCCCTCGTCCCTGCCCTCGATGGTGTCGCGCAGCCACAGCAGTTCCCCCTCCAGGGCCGCCGTGGTCACCGTGGGCTGCCGTACCCCCACCACGGGCAGGCACAGCCGGTCGCTGCCGCCTCGCCCGACGCGCTCCAAGGCGGCGTCGCGGATCTCGGCGTGAAACGTCCCCGCGTCCTTCAGGAGAGCGGGGTCCACTCCGGGCAGCCCGCCGGCGACCTCCCGTGGCTTCAGCAGTCCCCGGTGGCTTTCCAGACAGGCGTAGTCCGGGACGAGTTGATGGAGGGAGGGAAGGGTACGGGCGAAGCCTGTCAACTGGGTCGCCCGCGGCCCCCGGCGCCCCAGTCGGACCCCGCTCACCAGAGAGTCCAGCGCACCGACCGACCCCCGGTGCGGAGTTCCCAGGGTGATCAGCCGGCGGGTGACCTCCGCGCCACCCAGGCACTCGACGTAGTAGCGGCCCACCAGGCCACCCATCGAATGACAGATCAGCCGCACCCGTGCGTCCGCGCGCTCGGGGGCCGACGCCCGCCATCGGCCCAGCGCCTCGTCGACCCGGCGGGCCAGGCGGCGGGCGTTGTAGCGGCACGACAGCCGCCAGTCGTAGGCGAACTCCAGGAAATTCGCCCCCGGTCGGAGCGTGAACTCGCGCCGCAGCCAGGAGGTCAGCGTGTCGTAGCCGTCGGTGAGCGGCCACACCCCTGGTAACGCGTGCAGGCCGGGAACCAGGCCCGTCGGCACGACACCGTCACCGGGGTGGTCGTCCCCGATGTCCCTCGGAAGGGCCAGCTCCCTCACCGAACCGGCGAACGTCCGGACGGCCTGCCAGACGGCAGTCGGAGAGGGCCCCCACACCTCACGTCCCCCGAGCATCAGGCGGCTGCCCATGATGCCGGGGACGACCACCACCAAGTCGTCGATCGACTCGCGTCGCATCGCGCGGTACCCCCCGGTTCGCTGTGGCCACTGTTTAGCAGCCGGGGGACGGCAGGGGAGCCATATGGACGGAATGGACAGAATCGGAGACAAGTGGACGAGATACGAAGACGGTTCGCTCAGTTCTTGGTCACGGGGGTTCCACCGGGGATCATGTCCTCCAGGCCCGGCACGCACGGCGGTTGGAGGCATTCGGGCTCCCCGAGAGCGGTCGTCAGCCTTGGGCCCGCAGCAGCGCCCGGTACCACCCGTACGACGACTTCGGTGTCCGCTCCAGCGTCTCGAAGTCCACGTGGACCAGCCCGAACCGCCGCGCGTACCCCTCCGCCCACTCGAAGTTGTCCAGCAGCGACCACACGAAGTAGCCGCGGACGTCCACGCCCGCCTCCGACGCCTCGTGCAGGGCGCGGATGTGGCCGTCGAGGTAGCTGATCCGGGACTGGTCGTCGACGCCCTCGTACGAGCAGCCGTTCTCGGTGATGACGATCGGGGGGAGCCGGTCGCCGTACCGCTCGTGGAAACCGGTGAGCAGTTCGGTCAGGCCCGCCGGGACCACCGGCCAGCCGAAGTCCGTCACCGGGACACCCTCGATCTCCCACACGGAGAAGGGGAGTTCGGCGGGGATCGTCAGCCCGCCGAACTCGATGTCCGCGCCCTGCGGGGCACCCACCCGGGTCGGCGCGTAGTAGTTGACGCCGTACCAGTCGAGAGGCTCTCCGATGATCTTGAGGTCGGCGGCGGCGTCGCCCGGCATCAACTCGCCGAGGCCCTCCGGGTATTCGCCGAGCAGGACCGGGTCCGAGAACAGACGGTTGAGGAGCAGGTCGTAGAAGCCGGCCGCCTCCAGGTCGGCCTGCTCCCGCGACGCCGGCCACGTGGGCCCGTGCGAGTTCGCGATCCCGATGTCCGTGGCACCGGCCGCGCGCAGCGCCCGTACGGCCAGACCGTGGGCCAGCAACTGGTGGTGGGCGGCCGGAAGGGCGTCGAACATCAGCTGCTTGCCCGGCGCGTGCGCGCCCAGCGCGTGGCCGAACAGCGTGTGCTCGGCAGGCTCGTTGATCGTGATCCACTTCTTCACGCGGTCACCGAGGCGGTCGGCGACGACCGACACGTACTCCGCGAAGCGCGACGCCGTGTCCCGCTCCAGCCAGCCGCCCGTCTCCTGGAGGGCCAGCGGCAGGTCCCAGTGGAAGAGGGTTGGGACCGGGCGGACGCCCGCCGCGCACAGCTCGTCGACCAGACGGTCGTAGAAGTCCAGGCCGCCCTCGGCGCGCACCCGCGGCCAGGAGATCGAGAAGCGGTACGCGCCCACACCGAGGCCGGCCAGCAGGGCCACGTCCTCGCCGTGACGGTGGTAGTGGTCGCAGGCCACCGCCGCGGTGGAGCCGTCCTTCACCCGCCCCGGCTCGGCCGAGAAGGCGTCCCAGACGGACGGCTCGCGCTGGTCCGCCGCTCCCTCGATCTGGTGGGCCGAGGTCGAGACGCCCCACAGGAAGCCGTCCGGGAACTGGGGTATCGGGTTCGTCGCCATGCGCCGGATCATCGGTACTGGCGGGTAGCGAAGTCAACGGGCAGGCGCGACAAACGAGTTACGCGCCTTCCTTGAGCACCCGGGAGATCAGCTTGCGCTGCTCGTCGGTGAGCCGGGGGTCGGCCGCGTACACCGTCTTCCCGTCGACCGTGATCTGGTAGGCGAAGCCGTCCGGCACCCCGATCGGCGGCGTGCCCCGTCCCTCGGCCACTGCCTTCTCGGCGAGGGCGTGCCATTCGTGGGCATCGGGCCGCCCCGAGGTGTTCACCTCGGCGTGCCGCTCGATGCCCGCGAACCCGCCCGTGCGCCGCACCTGAATACGCATGGTTCCTGTCTAGTACGGAGTCAGAGAATGCGCACCCCGACCTGCTCCCACGCCTTCTCCACCGCCTGGAGTTCCTCGCCGCCGTCGCCGAAGCGCTCGCGCGCGGCCCGGACGGTCAGCTTGGCGAAGTCGCCGAAGAACGCCCGCTCCGTGAGCTCGCCGCCGGTCAGGGCGTCGTACCAGATCTGTCCCGCCTTCTCCCAGGCGTAGCCGCCGAGCGCGGTGGCGGCCAGGTAGAACGCGTGGTTGGGGATGCCGGAATTGATGTGGACGCCGCCGTTGTCGCGGCCGGTGCGGACGTAGTCGTCCATGGTCGCGGGCTGCGGGTCCTTGCCGAGGACGTCGTCGTCGTACGCGCTGCCCGGCTCCTTCATGGAACGCAGGGCCTTTCCGGTGACGCTCGGGGCGAGCAGGCCCGCGCCGATCAGCCAGTCGGCCTCGGCGGCGGTCTGGCCGAGGGTGTACTGCTTGATGAGCGAGCCGAAGACGTCGGACATCGACTCGTTGAGGGCGCCCGGCTGGCCGTAGTAGGTGAGGTTCGCCGTGTACTGGGTGACGCCGTGGGTCAGTTCGTGGCCGATGACGTCGATCGGGATGGTGAAGTCGAGGAAGATCTCGCCGTCACCGTCGCCGAACACCATCTGCTCGCCGTTCCAGAAGGCGTTGCCGTAGTTCTCGTCGTAGTGGACGGTCGCGTCCAGCGGCAGGCCGTCGCCGTCGATGGAGTGGCGGCCGTAGGCCTTGAGGTAGAGGTCGAAGGTGGCGCCGAGGCCGGAGTAGGCGCGGTTGACCGTGGCGTCCTGGCCGGGCTCCGAGCCCTCCGCGCGCACTTCGGTGCCCGGCAGGTCGGTCGTGTGCCCGGCGTCGTAGAGGGTGCGCAGCGGCTGGTCGGTCGGTGCCTTCGCCCTCGGAGCGGTGGCCAGGCCGAACTCGGCGCTCACCCGGCGGCGGCCGCGCTCCTGGGCGTCGCGGACCAGTGTCCGCCGGGCGGGGCCGGACAGGGCCGGGTCCTCGTTGCGGGCGAGCTTGTCGAGGACATGGGGTGGCACGATGGTGCAGAAGACGGGCTCGAAGCCCCCGTTGGTGGTCATGCCGGGCACCCTTGCACTGAGTTATACCGCTGTCACTACCCGCCACCATGATTGGTGAAATGTGCCGACAACGGACCTCACGGTGGGTAGCGAAGTGGTATAGCGCACTCTTTGTCCCATTGGCCCCTTCTTGCGCGGGCGATCCCGCATACTGATACGGGCCCGCGCATCCGGGGCGGCTCGGCTACGCTACGCAGCATCATGCGTTTCGGGCTGCTTCTCCTTAGCTGCCGCGGCGAGGGCCTGTAACCGAGGCCGGCCCCCTCCCCGCGGAGTTTTGGCTTGCGCCGTCGGCCGTCCCTCAGGACCCGCCTTCGAGGAGCCCCCGCATCATGGCGAACCGCCAGCAGCCCACCTCCATGCCGATCCACAAGTACGGCCAGTACGACCAGGTCGACATCCCGGACCGCACCTGGCCGGACAACCGGATCACCGTCGCCCCCCGCTGGCTCTCCACCGACCTGCGTGACGGCAACCAGGCCCTGATCGACCCGATGTCGCCCGAGCGCAAGCGCCGGATGTTCGACCAGCTGGTCAAGATGGGCTACAAGGAGATCGAGGTCGGCTTCCCGGCCTCCGGCCAGACCGACTTCGACTTCGTGCGCTCCATCGTCGAGGAGCCCGGCGCCATCCCCGACGACGTCACCATCTCCGTACTGACCCAGGCCCGCGAGGACCTGATCGAGCGCACGGTGGAGTCCCTGAAGGGCGCCAAGCGCGCCACGGTCCACCTGTACAACGCCACGGCCCCCGTCTTCCGTCGGGTCGTCTTCCGCGGCTCGAAGGACGACATCAAGCAGATCGCCGTCGACGGCACGCGGCTGGTCGTCGAGTACGCCGAGAAGCTGCTGGGCCCCGAGACCGAGTTCGGCTACCAGTACAGCCCGGAGATCTTCACCGACACCGAGCTGGACTTCGCGCTGGAGGTCTGCGAGGCGGTCATGGACGTCTGGCAGCCCGGACCGGGCCGCGAGATCATCCTCAACCTGCCCGCCACCGTGGAGCGTTCGACCCCGTCCACGCACGCGGACCGCTTCGAGTGGATGAGCCGCAACCTGTCCCGCCGCGAGCACGTCGTCATCTCCATCCACCCGCACAACGACCGCGGTACCGCCGTCGCCGCCGCCGAGCTGGCGCTGATGGCCGGCGCCGACCGCGTCGAGGGCTGTCTGTTCGGCCAGGGCGAGCGCACCGGCAACGTCGACCTGGTCACTCTGGGCATGAACCTGTTCTCCCAGGGTGTCGACCCGCAGATCGACTTCTCCGACATCGACGAGATCCGTCGTACGTGGGAGTACTGCAACCAGATGGAGGTCCACCCGCGCCACCCGTACGTGGGCGACCTGGTCTACACGTCCTTCTCCGGCTCCCACCAGGACGCCATCAAGAAGGGCTTCGACGCCATGGAGGCCGACGCGGCCGCGAAGGGCGTCACCGTCGACGACATCGAGTGGGCCGTGCCGTACCTGCCGATCGACCCGAAGGACGTCGGCCGTTCCTACGAGGCCGTCATCCGGGTCAACTCGCAGTCCGGCAAGGGCGGTATCGCGTACGTCCTGAAGAACGACCACAAGCTGGACCTGCCCCGCCGGATGCAGATCGAGTTCTCCAGGCTCATCCAGGCGAAGACGGACGCCGAGGGCGGCGAGGTCACCGGCGGCGCCATCTGGGCCACCTTCCAGGACGAGTACCTGCCGAACCCCGAGAACCCGTGGGGTCGTATCCAGGTCAGGAACGGGCAGTCGACGACGGACAAGGACGGCGTGGACACGCTCACGGTCGAGGCCGAGGTGGACGGCGTCGAGACCATGCTGGTCGGCACCGGCAACGGTCCGATCTCCGCGTTCTTCCACGCGCTGCAGGGCATCGGTATCGACGCCCGCCTGCTGGACTACCAGGAGCACACGATGAGCGAGGGCGCCTCCGCGCAGGCCGCCTCCTACATCGAATGCGCGATCGACGGCAAGGTCATCTGGGGAATCGGCATCGATGGGAACACGACACGTGCGTCACTGAAGGCGGTCGTCTCCGCCGTCAACCGCGCGGCGCGCTGATCACCCTCACCAGCGGTTTAGGGCCCCGTTCGCCTTCTGTAAGGCGGGCGGGGCCCCGTCGTATACCGGCCATTCCCTGTGGAGGTCACGGAAAGGTCTCCTCCGGGGTACTGACTCCACCTCATGGATGTGGCTAACATCACGCAAGCGCTGCGATGTTGCCGCGTGGTTACGGAGGTGCGACGTGCTGCCAGGACGGGGACGAAACGGCCGTGCCGTCAGGCCTGCGCGCCTCCTGGGCACCCGTACCGCGTGGACGACCGTCGGCGACGGCGAATTCTTCTGCCCCGGCTGCGGCGGTGACCGCAACTACCAGCGGCTGACCGGGCGCCGCCGTTTCACCCTCCTCGGTATGCCCGTCGTCCCGCGCGGCGAGACCGGGCCGGTCGTCGAGTGCGCCGCCTGCCGCCATCACTTCGGCACCGACGTCCTCGACCATCCGACCACCACCCGCTTCTCCGCGATGCTCCGCGACGCCGTCCACACCGTCGCCCTCGCGGTACTCGCCGCGGGCGGCACCTGCTCCCGTACGGCCCTGGAGACCGCCGCCGCCACGGTCCGCGCCGCCGGCTTCGACGACTGCACCGAGGACCAGCTGGAGGCCCTGGTCGAGGCCCTCGCCGCCGACACCGGCCGGTTCTACGACCGCCCCTGCGGAGCGGGCCTCGCCATAGAGCTCCACGAGGCCCTCGACCCGCTGGCGCCCCACCTGGCTCCCGCCGGCCGTGAATCGATCCTCCTCCAGGGCGCTCGCATCGCACTCGCGGACGGCCCGTACACCCCCGCCGAACGCGACGCCCTCACCACCGTGGGCTCCGCGCTGACCATCTGCGCGGACGAGGTGACCCGACTGCTGGCCACGGCCCGGACGCCGTCGTAGTCCGTCGCAGTCCGTCGTAATCGTCATGGTCTGTCGTGGTCCGTCGCAGTCCCCCGTATCGCGCCCGCCGTTACTCCCCAGGGAGTAGTCCCGGCCGTCCGTCACCCCGCGCAGTACCCCGCAACTCGCCCTCCCGTCCGACGACTCGCCCCCGCCCCGCCGGAAGTCTGGAACCCAACCGGACACCGACCGAGGGGAGGCCGCCGTATGGGGGCCGTAGGGGCTTGGACAGCGAAGCATCGGCGGAGCGTGCCGTGGCTTGCGCTCGGGTTGTGGGTCGTCGTGCTGGCGCTCACGTCGCCGTTCGCGGCGAAGCTGGCGGACGTCCAGCGGGACCGGGCGGTGGACTACCTGCCGGCCAGTGCCGACTCCACGCAGGTGGCGAAGATCCAGGAGCGGCTGCCCGGCGGGGAGGCCACCGAGATGGTGCTCGTGTACCACCGGGACAGTGGGCTGACGGCGAAGGACAGGGCGACCGCGGCCGAGCAGCTGGAGCGGATCGCGGGGGCGCACCGGCTCACGGGTGAACCGCGGGGCGTTCCGTCCGAGGACGGGACCACGGTGATGTACCCGGTCGCCAGCACCGAGCCGGGGACGGACGAGGACGCCCGCGACGCGCTCGTGGGCGACGTGCGGGACATCGCCAGGGGCGGGGACGGACTGAGCGTCGACGTCGGCGGGGAGGGGGCGCTAGCGACCGACGCGGCCGAGGTCTACAACTCGCTCGGCGGGCCGCTGCTCTACACCACGGCCGCAGTCGTCGCGCTGCTGCTGATCCTCATCTACCGCAGCCCCTTCCTGTGGCTCGTGCCGCTCGCCGTCGCGGGTGTCGCCGACTACCTGTCGATGGGCGTCGCCTACGGGCTCAACCAGGGCTTCGGGACCTCCGTGTCCGGCCAGAGCTCCGGCATCATGACGATCCTCGTGTTCGGCGCGGGCACCGACTACGCGCTGCTGCTCGTCTCCCGCTACCGCGAGGAACTACGGCGCGTGGAGCGGCCCTACGACGCCATGGTCGCCGCCCTGCGCGGCTGCGGGCCCGCCGTGCTCGCCTCCTCCGGGACCGTCGCCGCGGGGCTGCTGTGCCTGCTCGCCGCCGACCTCAACAGCAGCCGGGGCATGGGGCCGCTGGGCACGGTGGGTGTGCTGTGCGCGCTCGCCGCCATGCTGACCCTGCTGCCCGCGCTCCTGGTGCTGCTCGGGCGGCGGGTGTTCTGGCCGCTCGTGCCGCGGTACGGCAGTACGCCCAAGGCTCGCCGGTCGCTGTTCGCCGCGATGGGCAGCTCCGCCGGACGCCGGCCGCTGACCGTCCTCGCGAGCGGGGCCGTGCTGCTCGGCGCGCTCGCCCTGGGCGCGCTGAACCTGCCCGACGCTCTCAAGCAGGAGGACTCCTTCACCAGCAGGCCCGACGCGGTCGCCGCGATGGAGACCCTGGCCGCCGCCTACCCCGGGCACGGCACCCAGCCCCTCACCGTCATCACCCCCACCGGCCGCGCCGACGCCACCCTCGCCGAGATCCGCGGCACCCGGGGCGTCGACAGCGCGGAGCGCGGCCGCGGCGGAGGAGGCTGGACGGAGATCTCCGTCACCGCCGGCTCCCCGCCCCAGTCCGCGGGCGAGACCGCCACCATCGAGGCCCTGCGCGACCGGCTCGACGGCTCCTACGTCGGCGGGCCCAGCGCCGAACAGCTCGACCTGAAGGACACCAACGCCCGGGACCGGCTGATCGTCGTCCCGCTCGTCCTCGTCTCCGTCCTGCTGATCCTCGTCGCCCTGCTGCGCTCGCTCGTCGCGCCGCTGCTGCTGGTCGCCGCCGTGGTCGCGGTGTGGGGCGCGGCCCTCGGCATCGCCGGGCTCGTGTTCGAGCCGGTGTTCGGCTTCGAGGGCACGGACCCGGGGCTGGGGCTGCTGTCCTTCGTGTTCCTGGTGGCGCTGGGCGTCGACTACGGCATCTTCCTGATGCACCGGATGCGGGAGGAGTCGCTGAACGGCGCGGAACCGGTCGCCGCCGCGCTCACCGCGCTGCGCACGACGGGCGGGGTCATCGCCTCCGCCGGACTCGTCCTCGCCGCCACCTTCGCGGTGCTCACCAGCATGCCGCTCGTCCAACTCGTCGAGCTGGGTTTCGTCATCGCGGTGGGCGTGCTCCTCGACACGTTCCTCGTCCGCACCTACCTGGTCACCAGCGCGAGTGTGGCGCTGCGTCGGCGGGTGTGGTGGCCGGGGAGCCTGTCGCGGGCACCGCGGACTCCGGTACGCCCGGACCGCCAGCCGGAGCCGGTGTGAGCCGCTCACACACCCGCGGGGCGCCCCTCCCCTCCCGGAGGGGCGCCCCTGTGACGCAGGATGAGCCGGTGCGCGAGACGACGAGGACGACGGCCCGCCCCCGCCCGGGCGAGCGGATCATGGAGGCGATCAACCGCGACCCCCGCACCGCCCCGCACGGCACCCGCAACGACGCGCTGCTGGCCGTGGCCCTCGCCGTGACGGCCGTGTGCCTGGTGCTGCTCAGCGACGGCGGTGGCCGACCGGACGCACTCGACCAGGGCCACCGCCCACACGCCCTCGGCTGGACGCTGCTGCTCGCCGCGCATGTGCCGATCGTGTGGCGTCGCCGTCGTCCGATGCTCGTCCTCGCCGCGGTGGTGGCGCTGGTCGTGCCCTACCACGCCCTCGACAACAACCACAACGGCCCCACCCTGGCGGCCTTCGTCGCGCTCTACACGGTCGCCGTCACCGGCCGCCCCCTGCGCACGGTGCTGACGGGCGCCACCGTCCTCGCCATCTCCATGAGCGTGATGCTCACCGTCGACACCAAGCAGGCCCTCGAACTCCTGCGCATCTCCGGCTGGATCATCGCCGTCCTCCTCTGCGGCATCGACGTCCGCTACTACCGCCAGTACGTCTCCTCCATCGTGGACCGCGCCGAGAAAGCCGAACGCACCCGCGAGGAGGAGGCCCGCCGCAGGGTCGCGGAGGAGCGGCTGCGGATCGCCCGGGACCTGCACGACCTGCTCGCGCACAGCATCACCCTCATCGGTGTGCAGACCTCCGTCGCCGCGCACGTCCTGGCCGCCGACCCCGAGCGCCTCGACCGGGAGACTATCGCCAAGGCCCTCGACGACATCGCCGAGACCTGCCGCAGCGCACGCGGCGAACTCCGTACGACGCTGGAGGTGCTGCGGGCGTCCGAACACGGCGAGTCCCGCGGCCCGTTGCCCGGTCTCGACGGACTGACCGACCTGGTGGAGGCCGCGCGGCTCGCGGGCGCCCGCGTCGAGTACGGGGTCCGGGTCCGGCAGGCCCCGCCCGCCGTGGGTGCCGCCGCCTACCGGATCGTGCAGGAGGCGCTGACCAACGCGGTCCGGCACGCCGGTCCCGAACCCGCCGTAACGGTCGGGCTGTACGAGGCGCAGGGCGCCCTGCGTCTGACGGTCACCGACGACGGGACCGGACCCGTGCCGGGCACCGTCCCCGGCTTCGGACTGGTCGGAATGCGCGAGCGGGCCCGCAGCGTGGGTGGCACACTCGACGCCGGACCACGGGGCGGGGGCGGCTTCGAGGTGACCGCCGTACTGCCGCTGGCCTCGCCCACGCCCGAATGGGGGACCGGATGACCGTCCGGGTACTGCTCGCCGACGACCAGACCCTCGTACGGGAGGCGTTCGCGATGCTCGTCGAGTCGGCGCCGGACATGGAGGTGGTCGGGCAGGCGGCCACCGGTCGGGAGGCCGTGCGGCTGGCCGGCGGCACGCGGGCCGACCTCGTGGTGATGGACCTGCGGATGCCCGACCTCGACGGCATCGAGGCGACCCGGCTGATCGCCGCGAACGAGGACCTGGCCGGGGTGAGGGTGCTGGTCCTCACCACCTACGACACCGACGAGAACATCGTCGAGGCGCTGCGCGCCGGTGCTTCCGGGTTCCTGGTGAAGGACACCCGCCCTGCCGAACTCCTCGACGCGATCCGCACGGTGGCCGCCGGGGACGCGCTGCTGTCGCCCGGGCCCACCGCCCGGCTGATCGCACGGTTCCTGCGCAGCCCGTCCGCGCCGGTGACCGGGGACGGACCCGAGTGTCTGTCGCAGCGGGAACGGGAGGTGCTCGCGCTGGTCGCGCGCGGGCTCAACAACACCGAGATCTCAGGGGCGTTGGGGCTCAGTCCGCTGACCGCGAAGACCCACGTCAGCCGGATCATGGGGAAGCTGGGGGCGCGGGACCGGGCCCAACTGGTCGTCGTGGCGTACGAGTCGGGGGTGGTGACACCGGGGGGCGTGTGACGGTCGAGGGTTGGTGGTCGACGGTCGACGGCCGCCTGACCGGCTCCGGGGGCGCCGACCCCTGTGCGGCGCTCCCGGAGCATCGGTCCTACGGGAGGGTCTTCTCGTACGACTTGTCGTCGTCGGAGTCGTAGAGCAGCGTGCCGTCGGCGTCGTAGCCCTTGATGCGGGGGGCGACGGTGACCTGCTGGTTCAGGGTGCCGGAGGCGACGAACCAGCCGTGGTCGAGGGCGGCGTCGCTGGTGGCGCCGCCGTAGGAGACGGTCACCTTGGCCACGGACGGCTCGACCGTGCCGATCACGCCCCAGCGGAACGGCAGCTTCCAGGCGCCCTTGTCCATGAACGACTGCTGGTACAGCTTGCCGCCGTTGATGTCGGCCAGCACGGGCGGTGAGTTCGGCAGCCGGTCACCGCCGACGCTGGTGTTGATCCCCGAGTCCTCACCGGGCTTGATGTCGCAGATCAGCCGGGTCTGCTTCGGCTTCTCCTTCACGGCGACGACGAAGATGCCGTCGCCGGGCGCGTTGGAGTCGCCGGTGCTGTTCATCGCCAGGATGATCCGGTAACTGTCGGCCGTGCCGAGGTCCGTGTCGTTCATACGGCCGGAGGCGTACTTCCGGTCGTCGGCCAGACACTTCTCCAGCCCGTCCGAGGCCTGCGCCAGTGTGATCCCGTCGAGAAGCTGCCCGGGCGTGGCGGGCCCCGCGGGCCCGGTCGGAGTCGGCGAGGGCGTCGGCGTCGGGGTGGTGGCGAGCGTGGCACTCGCCGACGGCTTCGAGGCCGCCGTCCGGGCATCCCCGCCCGGCACGCCCAACGCGTACGCGCCCACGGGCATCGCGGCCAGCGTCACCAGCACCGCCCCGGCCGCCGCCACCCGGCGCCGCCGTTCGACCACGCCCCGGCGGCGGATCTCCGGGTACGGGGCCGGCGACGGCCGGATCGTGTAGGCGCCCTCGGCGAGCAGCTCACGCACCTGCTCCTCGAAGTCCCCGCCGATGTCCGCGCCGGCGTCCCCGCCGATGTCCGCGCCGGCGTCCTCGCCGATGTCCGCGCCGGCGTCCCCCTCGCCGCCCTGCCCCCGCCGCTGTTCGTCGTTCACCTGGTACCCCCCTGCCGGGACGGCGTCCCTTCCTTGCCGGTGTGGGCGCGGTCGGATCCGTCCATGACCTGCGCGAGCCCCGGATACGTACGCAACTTCGCCAGTCCCTTGGACGCCTGACTCTTCACCGTGCCGGGGGAGCAGCCGAGGGCCTCGGCGACCTCCGCCCCCGACATGTCCTCCCAGTACCGCAGGACGATCACCGCCCGCTGCTGGGGCGGCAGCCCGGCCAGCGCGCCGAGCAGTGCGCTGCGCTCGTCGGCCCACGAGATCGCGTCGCGCGCCGCCACCTCCGGCGGAGCCGCCGTCAGCGCCTCCGTGACCCGCCGCTTGCGGAACCGGTCACTGTTGCAGTTGACGAGCACCCGCCGGACGTAGGCATCCGGATTGTCACTGCGCGACACGCGCCGCCAGGAGCGGTACACCTTCGCCAGCGCGGTCTGCGTCAGGTCCTCGGCGTGGTGTGCGTCGCCGGTCAGCAGATAGGCGGTCCGTACGAGACGGGACCACCGCGCTCTGACGAATTCCTGGAACCGTTCCTCTTGTTCGGCCTGCATCAAGCACCCTCCCTCGCCCTCCAGACCACCGTCTCGGCGGATTCGGTTGCCCGGGATCCGACACCGGGTTCGAATGGTCTCGTGACGAGACAAGAGCGCGAGGACAGCCGGGTGGACCGGGAGCCGTGGGGCGAACTGGCCGTCGGTGTAATGCCGTTGCCGTCCGGGCGGCTGGTGCGGGGCCGGGGCCTGCGGCGCCCGCTCGATCCGGGCGCGCCGACACCGTCGTACGGCGTCTACCTCCTCGGCAAGCGGCCGCCCGAGGTCGCCTGGGAGTCCGGCTGGATCCGCTGGCCCGACTTCCGGCTGCCGACGGACCGGGAGGCCGCCCGCGCGGTACTCACCGAGGCGTGGGAGCGGGCCGCCGACGAGCGCGTCGAACTCGCCTGCGGCGGCGGCCGGGGGCGTACGGGGACGGCGCTGGCGTGTCTCGCGGTCCTGGACGGCGTACCGCCACAGCAGGCCGTCGCCTACGTCCGCGAGCACTACGACCGGCACGCGGTCGAGACGCCTTGGCAGGCGCGGTATGTCCGGCGGTTCCGGGGGGCCTAGCGTCGCTGCGGTACGAAGCGGACCGGATGGCCGAGGTAGCCATCTCGGATCCTGGCGACTGTCAGACCGTGGCAGTCGCCAGGACGCCGGAAAGGCCAGCGGTGTTCATTGGTGCGAGCAGTGCTCATGACCTGTGGATCGGTGTCGGCAAGGCGCGCGAAGGGCGTACCTTCCCGAATGATCCTCTGATGGTCATCGAGTGGGCCGATCGGCTCCCTGATCGACGAGATCGTCCGTGAGGGCGCCCGGCGGATGCCGGACGCAGCCCTGGAACCCGAAGTCAAGGGCTACATAGCCGAGTTGACCGGTAAACGGGACCCGCGTGAACGACAAGCGTGTGGACGAGTCGAGCGGGGAGCCGCTGTCCCGGAGCACCGGCGTGCCCGTCTCACTGCTCGCCCGGGCGGCGTGCCGGAGGCGGCGGGGGCAGAACCTCGCCCGAGGTGAAGCGGCCGGGGCGGAAGTCCTTCAGCAGGGGGGACTCGTTGCCGTAGAGCTCGTCCGCGACCAGGCGGCCGAGCAGCGGGGCCAAGGTGACGCCGCTGTGGGTCGCCACCACATAGAACGGAACGTCGGTGGCGGGGAAGCCCGCCACCGTGACACCGTCGCCCGGCATGACGCGCTGGCCGACCCGGACCTTCTCCATGACGGTGCCCTCGGCGGCGTTCAGCACCTCGGGCAGGCGGGCCAGGAGTTCGGTGGCGATCTCGCCGTCGGGCGCGTACGGCTTGGCGGGGTCCGCGGACGCGTCCAGGTCCAGGGCCTGGAGCATCAGGCGACCGCCCCCGTCGGGGCGGACATTGAGCCGTGGGCCGGTCAGGACCCGGGACAGGCGCGCGGTCGCCGGTGCGGTGGTGGCGAGGAAGCCGACCGACGCCGAACCGGCGAGATCCGGGTCCACCATGGGGATGTGCGCGCCGGCCAGTTCGGCCACTCCCTGCGTCCACCGGCCCGCGCAGCTCACCACCGTGTCCGCCGGGTAGCGGCTGCCGTCGGCGCAGATCACGGTCGTTCCCGCCGGGCCGTGTTCGATCGCGGTCACTCCGGCGCCGCCGACCACCGTCACGCCCAGGTCCCTGGCTCCGCCCAGCAGCCGGGACAGCAGCAGCACGGGCAGCGTGTACGCCTCCTCGGGGAAGAAAGCGAACACGGCGTGCGACGGTGCCGCCGCGAGGTCCGGCTCCAGCTTCCCGGCCTGTTCCGCGGTGATCCACTCCACTGGGTAGTCCCTGGCCTTGAGCCGTGCCACCCGTTCGGCCAGCACTTCCTTGTGCCGGTCCGTCACTGCCCACTCCAGGTTCCCGGAAGGGAAGAACCACGGCGCGCCGTCCCCGGCGAGCTCATAGTGTGCGCGCATACCCGCGAGGTTGAGCGCGAAGTACGGCTCCGGCTCCTTGTTCGCGCTGTTGAGCCAGGCGAACGAGTTCGCGGTGGTGCCCGCTCCGGGGTGATCCGCTTCGAGCACCGTGACGTGGGCGCCACGCGCGGCCAGTTCGGCCGCCACGGCCGCGCCCACCACTCCGGCTCCGATGACGACAACTCGCAAGAGAATTCTCCTTCAGTCTCCGGCGCACGAGCCTCCGGGCACACCAGAACAGAACCTGACGCGGGACGTCGTGCGGGAACGTTGTGTGCAGGCCCTGTATGGCGAGCACCTGCACGGGGACAGTGCTCGGGGTCAGTGCTCGGGGTCGGCCCCGAACAGATGGGCGATGCCGACGACGCGCTCGATGATGACGACGGCCACCGCGGCGAAGAGGACCATCACGGTGCCGACGGCGGTCACGGTCGGGTCGTAGTTGTACTGGAGGTAGTTGAAGATCCGCACCGGCAGGGTCTGCATGTCCGTGGTCACCACGAACAGCGCGACCGTCAGGTCGTCGAAGGACGTGATCAGAGCGAAGAACGCCCCCGCGATCAGCGGCCCGCGCACGGCGGGCAGTGTCACGTGCCAGAACACCTGCGGTGCCTTCGCGCCCAGACCGGCGGCGGCCAGCTCCGCCGACCGATCGAGCCCGGCGAGGCCGGCCAGGACCAGGCGCACGGTGTACGGGACGGTCAGCACCAGGTGCGCCAGCAGCAGGGTGAGAGGGCTGGACGCCATGCCGAGCTGGGCGTACCACTGGAGCAGCCCGATGCCGAGCACGATCGTCGGCACGGCGAACGCGCTGGAGAACAGCCTGTCCAGCACCGACTTCCCCGGGAAGGGGTAGCGGTGGATGGCCAGCCCCGCGGCGAGCCCGAGCGCCGTGGACACCACGGCCGCGCCCGCCGCCACGCCGATGCTGAGCAGGAACGAGTCCAGGAACTCGGGGCGGTTCAGCAGCTCCCCGTACCAGTGCAGGGTCAGCCCCTTGGGCGGAAAGGTGACGTAGCTGGTCGTGGTGAGCGACGAGGCGATGGTCACGAGTACGGGAGCCAGCAGGAACAGGCCGACGAGCGCTGCGAACGCGGCTCCGAGCAGGCTCCTCGCGCGCCCGCCCACGCCCGTGGTGGGCGACTTGCCCACTGGCTTGCTCGTGGACTCGCCCGCCGCCTTGCTCACCGCGGTTGCCGTGCTCACGCGAACACCTCCTTTCCTCCGCGCCCGCGCAGGAGCCGGGCGTACGCGGCCGTCAGAATCGTCGTCACCACGATCAGGATGAAGCCGATCGCCGCCGCATACGGCCAGTCCAGATTGGTCGTGGCCTCGGTATAGACGAAGTACGGCATCAGCTTCACCGTGGGCCCGCCCAGAATCGCCGGGGTGACGAAGCTGGAAACGGTCAGGCTGAACACGATCAGCGAACCGGCGAGCATCCCCGGCAAGGACAGCGGGACGGTGATCCGCCAGAAGGATGTCCAGCCGCTTGCCCCCAGGCCCTTGGCCGCGGGCGTGAGAGCCGGGTCGACCCGGTCCAGGCTGCCCATCAGCGGCAGCACCATGTAGGCGAGCATCACGTGCACCATGCCGACGACGACCGCGGTGTCGTTGTACAGCATCTTCGGCGCGTCCAGGCCCACGGCGCGGAACGCGTCCGCGATCGGCCCCTTCGGCCCGAGCAGCACCAGCCACCCGTACGCCCTGGTCACCATGGAGATGAGCAGCGGCGACAGCAGCACGAGGGAGAGGTAGTTGCGCGTCCTGGGGGAGCGCCCGCGCAGATAGACGGCGAACGGGTAGCCCACGACGAGGCAGCCGAGGGTGGTCAGTGCGCCGATCCACAGGGTGTGCCACAGCACGCCACGGTAGAAGCCGTCCCCGAGAAACCGCGTGTAGTTGTGCAGTGTGGGGGCGCCCGCCTGGGTGCGGAAGCTGTTGTACACCAGCATGAACAGCGGTGCGATGAAGAGCAGGGCGAGCACGACGATGGCCGGGGAGGCCAGCAGCAGGCCGGTGCGCCAGGGGCCGCGCTCCTTGACCGGCCTGGGCACGTCCGGCGTCGGCGCGGAGTCGTCGGGCGTCAGGGCCGGGCCGCGAGTGACGCGTGCTGTGGTTGCCATGCGCAAATCACCTCCTCGCCCAGCGTGGGCACTTCGGAACCGAACGGCATCGTGGCCTCGACGCGTCCTGCTGCCGTGGCCACCACACAGCGGATGCGGGTGCCGAGGAAGCGGGTGGCCTCGACGGTCCCGGGGAGCCCCGGCTCCGCGGTCCTGTTGGTGGGTGCCCTGTCCGAGCGGCCCTTCTCGGGTACGGCCAGCACCCGCACGGCCTCCGGCCGCACGTAGAGCCGTACTGCCTCGCCGTCGCCCGGCGCGGCGCCGACCGGTGTCGCCGTGACGAGGTGCGCGTCACCGATCCGGCAGCGGTGCCCGTCGGCGGCAGCCCCCGCCGCGAGACCATCGAGGACGTTGACCTCGCCGACGAACTGCGCCACGAAGTCCGTGGCCGGACGCAGGTACACGGTCTCGGGGTCGTCCAGCTGGTGGATCGTCCCCTCGGCCATCACCGCGATCCGGTCCGACACCGCGAGCGCCTCCTCCTGGTCGTGGGTGACCAGAATCGTGGTGGTGCCCACTCGGCGCTGGAGAGCGGCGACCTCCTCGCGCAGGCGCACCCTGAGCTGGGCGTCGAGGTTGGAGAACGGCTCGTCGAGCAGCAGCAGGTCGGGTTCCACGATCAGCGCCCTGGCCAGGGCCGTGCGCTGACGCTGGCCGCCGGAGAGCTGGCGCGGGTACCGCTCGCCCATGCCGTCGAGCCCCACCAGTTCCAGGGCCTCGGCCGCCTTGCGCCTGCGCTGGGCGGCCCCGACCTTGCGCATCCGCAGGCCGAACGCGATGTTCTCCGTCACCGTCATGTGCGGGAACAGGGCGTAGGACTGGAAGACCATGCCCATGGCCCGCCGGTTCGCGGGGAGCCGGGTGATGTCGTGGCCGTCCACCTCCACCACGCCGGAGTCGGGCAGCAGATGGCCCGCCACCATGTTCAGCGTGGTGCTCTTGCCGCACCCCGACGGACCGAGCAGGGTGAGGAACTCACCGGGCTCCATCACCAGGTCGATGCCGCGCACGACCTCCTTGCCGCCGAGGGACTTGTGGATCCCCTTGAGGACCAGCCGCCCGCGTGTGCTCCCTGCCCGCGCGGCGGTGTCCGGCCCGGTCGGCACGCTCTCCTTGCCCACGGGGCCCACGGGGTCCGTCTCCACGGTCACTTGCTCTCCACCTGCTTGTTCCACTTGTCGGTCCAGGCGGAACGGTTCTTGTTGACCGTCTTCCAGTCGAGCTTCAGCAGGGAGTCCGCCTTGTCGGCGCTGACGATCGTGTTCTTCAGGGCGGGGTCCTCCTTGACGCCCTGGACCACCGGGCTGTCGTAGGTCACCTTGGCCAGCGCCTGCTGGACGGACGGTTCCAGAAGACGGGCGACGAACTTCTGGGCCAGCTCCTCATGTGGTGCCTTCTTGACCACGTTCGCCGTGGTCACCAGGCCGATCGCACCGTCCTTCGGGTAGACGAACTCGATCGGGAAGTCCTTTTCCGACAGCGTCGAGGTCCGCGATTTCCCCCACACCGAGGCGGCGGCCTGGCCCTGGAGGAAGTAGTTCGACACGTCGGCGGTGGTGTCGAACGTGGCCGCGTTCCTGGCGATTCTCTTCACCGCCGTGAGGCCAGGGTCGATGTCCTTTTCCGAGCCGCCGTTCGCCCTGGACGCGCCGACCAGCAAACCCACCCCGTAGGTGTTGGTGATCGACGGGAGGACCACCTTGTCCTTCAGCTTGGGGTTGGCCAGGTCCTCCCAGGTGGTGGGCTTGGGGACGCCGTGCTCCTTGAACCACTCGGGGTTGTAGGCGATGCCCGTGGCCGTCAGCCCGAACCCCACCCCCGAGTCGTTCTCCATGCGGGCGATCTTCACCACGTCGTCCACGGGCACCACACCGGTGTCGATCGACGTGAGCAGTCCGGCCTCCAGTGCCTGCGCCTGGGGGCCGTCGTCGACCAGCGCGACGTCGATCTGCGGGCTGGCGCGCTGTGCCTTCAGCTTGGCGACGGTGTCGGTGGAAGAGCCGGGGATGTACGTGACTTTGCAGCCGCAGGTCTTCTCGAACGTGGGCAGCACCGAGTCGCGGAACGCAGTCTCGAACGAACCGCCGTAGCCGGCCACCACCAGGGCGCCCCCCTTGCCGCCGCCGGCGGCGGCACTGGGAGAGCCGCAGCCGGTGACGGCGAAGGTGAGCGCGAGGACACTGGTCGCGGCACACAGGGCGGGCAGGGTTGATCGGGGGGAAGGCATTGCTACCTCCTGCAATGAGGGTTGGAAGTGCCGTTCCCGCGACCGGAGGAGGCGGGAGGGAGGGGGGAAAGCGATGTGGGGCCTGAGGGCCTCACGCGTTGCGCGAGGGGGGTGGGCCGGGGGGAGGGGGGCAGACGGGATCAGCCGAGCGGGCCGGGAAGCGAGGTCTCCACGTAGAAGCGGGATGTGTCGGTCGGCAGGATCATTTCGAGGTGTTCGACCACCTTGTCGTTCTCCGCCCAGGTGACGCGTAGCCAGCGGAAGACCGCGGTACCCGGTTTCAGGCCGAAGAGCTCGGCGTGCTTCTCGTCCAAGGCGTACGGCTCCACGTAGAGCCGTGAGCGTTGCAGCGGCACTCCGCGGTCGCGGAGGTACATGTGGCTCGTGATGGTGACCAGGTCCTGTTCCAGCAGATCAGGGGCGAACCGGAAGGGCAGCACGGCGAGTTCTGTGCTGGTCACCCGGCTGCCGTCCGCGCTCAGCTTGTGGCGTTCGAGCTGCACGACGGCGTCGTTGTCGTCCAGGCCGGGCAGCCGCAGGTCGGCGCTCCCCGCGGGCAGGACCTTGGCGCCGATCACCCGGTGGTCGCCGTGGGCCTCGGGCCCGCTGGTCAGCACGCCCGCCGAGCGGAGCAGGTTCTCCTCGTCGGCGGTCTGCGCGACGAACGTGCCGTGCCTGCGGTACCGGACGACCAGCCCGGCGTCCGCGAGGTCGCGCAGCGCGCGCTGCACGGTGATCCGCGAGACACGGAACTGTTCTCCGAGTTCGGCTTCGGTGGGCACCCGGGTTCCGGGCTGCCACCGGCCGTCCCGGATGTTTCCCTCCAGCTCTCTGCGGATCTGCTCGTACAGCGGGAGGTCACGTTCGGCCATGTGTAGAGACTGATCCGAGCCAATTGCTATGTCAATACGTTGGATAGATATGACTCGGGGCTGTAACGCGCCCTCAGGCCGGGCGCGGCGGGGGAAACGTCTCCGCAATACGCGGCGCCCGGCGGCGGGCCGCCGCGCCCGGGGGTGACGGCATCGCTCATCGGCGTGCCCGGCGGTCCGCCACCCTGGCCGGTCACCGTGCATCACCGCAGTAACCGCGGGGCGCGGGCCCACCCATGACGGTACGGGTTCCAGGCGCGTCGACGAAGTCCGCAGTGAGCGACGCCCGTTGTCATTCCTTGGTTGTGGTGACGTAGACCATCGGGGGACGGACGGGCGCCTTCGTGCCCGGGACAGTGGCGGTATGGAGAAGACCAAGGGGATCGACCGGGCACAGTTCCTGACGGGGGCCGCGGCGCTCGGGGGCGCGGCGCTGCTGCCCCCGGGGCGCGCGGAGGCGGCCGGGCGGGCCGGGCGCGGGCTGCGGCGCCGGGGTGTCGTCTACACCGTGGGGGAGGGGGAGACGCCGGCCACGGCCTTCAGCACCGCCCGGATGCGCGCGGACCTCCGTGCCGTCCGCGACGACCTGCACGCCGACACCGTCGACGTCACCGGCGACGGCGTGGAGCGCCTCACGGCCACGGCCGCCGAGGCGGCCGAACTCGGACTGCATGTCTGGCTCCAGCCGACTCTCGGGGACGTTCCGGAGCGGGACATCCTCGAACACCTCGCGGAGAGCGGGCGGTTCGCGGAGCGGCTGCGGCGGCAGGGCGCGAGCGTGGAGCTCAGCGTGGGCTGCGAGTTCTGGCTGTTCGTCCCCGGGATCGTGCCCGGGGCGAACGTCATGGAGCGCATCGAGAACCTGCGGAACGGCACCGTCGACTGGGAGCTGATGCAGCGCCGCCTGGACCGTTTCACGGCGAAGGCGGCGAAGGTGGGCCGCTCGGTCTTCCGGGGCCGGCTGAGCTACGCCGCCGCCCAGGACGACCGGGTCGACTGGAACCTGTTCGACGTGGTCGGCATCGACTACTACTCGTACTTCCGCGAACGGGACGACTACGTAAGGGAGTTGAAGCGGTACCTGCGCTGGGGCAAGCCCCTCGCGATCACCGAGTTCGGCACCTGCGCGTACGTCGGCGCGCCTCAGACGGCCGGTATGGGCTGGGACATCGTCGACTACGACAAGAACCCGCCGGAGATCAAGGGCGACCCGGTCCGCAGTGAGCGTGTCCAGGCCGCCTACCTGACCGATCTGCTCGACGTCTTCGAGTCGATGGGCCTCTACGCGGCGATGGCCTTCGAGTTCGTGACCGCGGACGCCCCGCACCGCCCGGACGACCCGCGTCACGACCTCGACCTGGCGAGCTACACCATCACCAAGCCCCTCAAGGACCGCCCGGACGACCCGAGTTCGGACTGGCACTGGGAGCCGAAGGAAGCGTTCCACGCGCTGGCCCGCCGGTACGGCAGCCGCCGGGCCGCACACATCTAGCGACAGTAGGTGTCCCGCGCGGGCCGCTCGCCGGTGGCCAGGAACCGCGAGACCGTCTCGTCGCCGCACGCGTTGCCGTTGCCCAGGTAGGCGTCGTGGCCGGTCGAGTTCACGGTGACCATGACGGCACGGCGGCCGAGGGCCTCGCGGAGCTTCTTGGCGCCGCTCAGCGGGGTCGCCACGTCGCGCTCGTTCTGGACGAGCAGGACGTTGGACGGGCCGCGGTCGGTGATCCGCACGGGTCCCTGTTGCGGCTGCCACGGCCAGGCGGCGCACACCATCGCGTTACGGGGCATGCCGGCGGTCAGCGGGTACTTGGCCCGGCTCTCCGCCACGCCCTTCTCGTACACGTCGGCCGACCTGGGCCACGCGCTGTCGTTGCAGATGGTGGCGGCGCCGACCGCGGTGAAGTTCTGCAGCACCTCATCCGGAGGGGACTGCGGCGCGGGCGGCACCGCGCCCCCCTGCGCGGCCAGGATCAGCTGGGCCAGGGCCGGGTAGTCGTCGGGGTCGTAGAAGCTGTTCAGCATGGTCTGGCGCAGCACGTTGCCGTTCAGCTCCTCCGGGTTGGCGCCGGGCCAGGGGATCGGCTCGCGGTCGAGCCGGGCGGCGAGCCGCAGGAACAGCGGGCGCACCTCGGCCGCCGTGTCGGCCAGGCGGTACGGATTGCCGGGCGCGGAAGCCCACTTGGCGAACTCGGGGAAGTTGTCCTCGACGCCGACCTCGAACGCTTCGAGCCAGGCGCGCTCCGCCCGGACGGGGTCGGGATTGCCGTTGCTGTCCAGCACGATGCGGTCGGTGCGGTGCGGGAACAGCTGGTTGTAGACGGCGCCGATGTACGTGCCGTACGAGACACCCCACGCCGACAGTTTGCGCTCGCCGAGGGCGGCGCGGATGCGGTCGATGTCGCGGGCGTTGTCGACCGTGCTGATGTGCCGCATCAACTCGCCGCCATTGCGTGCGCAGGCCTCCGACATGCGCCGGGCGGTGGTCATGTTCTGGGTGACGGATCCGTCGGAGGCGGGCCAGGGCCGCAGCGCCGTCAGGGCGAGGTCGGCGTGGTCGAGCCCGCAACTGACGGGCGTCGACGGCGCGTTGCCGCGCGGCGCGAACCCGATCAGGTCGTAGGCGTCCCGGACGTCCTGCGGGAGCTGCTGCCCTTTGCCCGAGGGGTCGTCGAGGCTGGTGCCACCCGGTCCGCCGGCGATGAGCAGCAGGGCGCCCCGGCGGGCGGACGGCTTCTCGCTGGGGATGCGGGAGACGGCCAGGTCGATCTTCGGGCCGTCGGGATGCGCGTAGTCCATCGGGACTTCGAGGGTCGCGCACTGCTGGCGGGGGTCGAGTCCGGTGCCCGCGCACTTCGTCCACTGGAGGGAGGGGGCGGCGGCGGAGGCGGACGTGGTCAACGGGGCGGTGAGACCGAGGAGGACGGCGGAGGTGGCGACCAGGGCCGCGTTTCTCTTGATCTGCGTCATGCGGACGAGCCTCGCGGAGAACCGCCGCCCGCCCCATCCGGCCAACTGCCCTGTCGTTACGGGGGTTTGCCCCAGGGCGCGCCCACAGGTCAGGGATTCCGGCACAACAGGTGTGGCGTCATCGTCGAATCGAGCGATGGCGCCTTGCCGTAGGGAGACTCTCTGACGCGGTGGTGTCCGTGCTGTCCCCCGGCCGTCACTCGGCGGCCGGTCCGGTGGTGAAGAACTCGACCGTCTGCTCCAGGCCCCGCTCGCCGAACATGGTCTCCAGACTGGTGGCGGACTCGTCGGCGGACGCCTCGCCGCGCGGGAAGAGGGCCTCCTCGTACGCGGTCAGGGCGGCCTCGGTGTCGCCGGGGTGGGCGGCGATCGCCAGAGCGAGTTCGGCTCCGTCGAGCATGGCCAGGTTGGCGCCCTCCCCGGCGAACGGGGACATCAGGTGGGCGGCGTCACCGAGCAGCGTCACGCCCGGGGTCCGCTCCCAGCGGTGTCCGACGGGCAGGGCGTGGATGCGGCGGGGGATGATCGTGTCCGCGTCGGCGACCAGGGCGCGCAGGTCCTGGTGCCAGCCTTCGAAGTGGGCGAGGACGGCGGCCTTGGCGGCGGCGTGGTCGGTGAAGTCGACGGTGTCGAGCCACCCTTCGTCGGTCTTGAGCGCGGCGTAGACGTGGAGGCTGTCGTCGGTCTCCCGGTGGGCGAGGAAACCACGCTCGTGCCCAAGGCCGATGAAGAATCCGTCGCCGATGACGGCGGCGCTGCGAGGGTGGCGGGTGTCGGCGTCCACCAGGTCGGTCTCGACGAAGGAGATGCCGGTGTAGGCGGGCTTCGCGTCCGAGAGGAGCGGCCGGACACGGGACCAGGCGCCATCCGCGCCGATCAGCAGGTCGGCGGTGATGGTCGAACCGTCGGCGAAGGTCACCTCGTGGCGTCCGTCGCCCAGTGCCCGGGCGCCGGTCACCCTGCTGTCCCAACGGATCGTGCCGTCCGGCAGGGAGTTCAGCAGCAGGTCACGCAGCTCGCCGCGGTCCACCTCGGGGCGGCCCCCGTCGCCATCGTCCTCGGCGGAGACGTGGACGGTGCCGTCGGGGCCGACCAGGCGCGTGGCCTGGCCACCCTCGCGGATGATCTTGCGGAAGTCGTCGTGGAGGCCGGCGGCGTGCAGGGCCTGCTGCCCGTTCTCCTCGTGGATATCGAGCATGCCGCCCTGTGTGCGGGCCTGCGCGGACGCCTCCAGTTCGAAGATCGTCGCCTCGATCCCGTTGACATGCAGGACGCGGGCGGCGGTCAGCCCGCCAAGGCCTCCGCCGATGACTGCGATGGGGTAGTGGGTGGTCATGAGGGCCTCCAGAAAAGGATGTGCGGGTACGCATGCGGCGGATCGGACACCTCCACCGTAACGAACATGTTCGTTGCGAACAAGTTCGGTGAACGGCGCGTGGGGCCCCAGAAGGGAGAGTGGCGTACCCGCCGACCCCGAGCGGCGCATGAAGGGCCTGGGCGGGGCGCGGGTCCGCCGGATGATCGGCGGGAGGTGCCTCAGTCGCCCGTGCCGGGGACGGGCGTGTGTGTGATGCCGTTGACGAGAACGTCGAAGCTCCAGCGCATACGGTCGCTGGGGGTGCCGCTGAGCAGAGCGGGCATGTGCGCCTTGATCGCCGGGTGAGTGGTCTCGTCGGCGGCGTGCAGGGCCTGGGTGGTGGCGTTCCAGTCGTCGCCCGCCGTGGGGTCGTGTTCCTGCGTCGACTGCTCGGCGGCCGTGGCCGTGGCGTCCTGGAGCAGCTTGTCGACACCCCAGGCGACCTGCTCACGGGCGGCGCCACTGCGGGAGAGCAGATCCACGATCCGTTCCACCAGCCGCAGGTAGTTCTCGCCGCTGGGGCGCGCCACGAGCGCCGACCGGGCGAGCTGCGGGTGCTCGAACAGTACGAGGGTGTAGGACGTCAGTACGGCTCGGAGCTGGTCGCGCCAGCCGTCCCCGGCGCTGTCGGCGGCCAGATCGACCTCGCCCAGCAGGGCGTCCAGCACGGCCGCGTGCAGTTCGGCGGTGTTGGCCACGTAGACGTAGAGCGAGGCTGGGCCGGTGTCCAGCTCCTGCGCCAGCCGGCGCATGGTCACCTTCTCCAGTCCCTCGGCGCGCATGATCCGCACAGCGGTGTCCACGATCCACCGCCGAGAAAGGGCGGGCTTGGCCGGACGCTCCCTGCGGCTGATCGGCTCTCTTCTCGCAGTCATCCACCGATCGTAACGAACGCGTTCGTTATGTGGAGGTCCGGTGCGCCCAGGAAGCGCCGCTACCGGAGAAGGCCGAGGAAGCCCGTCCAGGCGGGCGCGGGGAAGACGAGGACGGGGCTGTCCGAGGCGAGTTTGGAGTCCCGGACAGGCACGACGCCGGGGACTCCGTCGGCGACCTCGACGCAGCTGCCGCCGTTACCGTCGCTGTAGGTGCTCTTGCGCCAGCGGGCGGCGCCAGGGAAGTCGTACGCGATCTCGACGCATGTCTCGCCGCCGCTGCCGCCGCTGTAGGTGCTCTTTCGCCAACGGGCGTTGGTCAGGTCGTACCGGTGCATCGTCTGTGGTCCTCCGCCGCCGATTCGACCAGGGTCAGGGACGCCTCCGGCGACAGCGCGGCGGCCCTGAGCTGATCGTATGCCGACTGCGCTCGCATCACCACGGCCGGATCGTCCAGGAGGTTCCCCGAATACACGGCTTCTGTATAGGCCGTTGGAGGCGCGTCCTCGAAGTCCATGAACGTGATCATCCCGGTCATGGCGTACGCCCCCGCCGCGTACGGCAACACCTGCACCAGCACGGCCCGCTTGCGCGCCAGCGCGGCGACGTACTCCAGTTGCTCGGCCATCACCGCCGACCCACCCACCGGGATCCGCAGCACGTTCTCGTGGAGGATCGCCCAATACTCGGGCCTTGTAGCGTCCTTGAGGATCCTCGACCGCTCCACGCGCCCGGACACCTTCTCCTCGATGTACTCGTCCGGCGCGAACGGGTTCATCGAGAGTGTGATCGCCCGTGCGTACTCCGCCGTCTGCAACAGGCCCGGAACCAGCGCCGGCGCGAACTCGCAGATCTTCGTTGCCAGGGCCTCCAGCTCGGCCGCCTTCGCGAAGTAATCCGCATACCGAGGATCATCGATGAGCTGTCGGCACAGTCGCTCGAAAATACCGTCGGTTTGTAGGGCCTCGTCAATCCGTTGCGCGACATCCAATTGCGGTTTCCGAATGGCCTGTTCGAACTGTCCGATGTACCCACCGGACACGAAAACCCTCAAGCCCAGCTCCACTTGAGTGATCCCCGCGTCCTCCCGTCGCCGCTTCAGCTCCGTTCCGAAGAACTCCCACACCGCTTGGCGTGAACCATTGGCCACAGCCAACCACCTTCCGCTGACCGGCACTTGTAGTGCACAGACTCCTGCCGAGTGTAGGTCCCGCAGGGCACTCTGGAGATGAGAAGAGTGAAACTCGAAAAGGAAGGGGAGCACGGTGGGGTCTGTGGAGTCACAGCACTCGGCGTACTGCGTCGAGGCGGCGGAGGAAACGGTGAAAGAATTGCGCGAGGCACTCCTCATGGCGGGAATTATTCTTCCGTCGCTGGGGCTTGATCCGGTGAGTCTCGCGCGGGAGGCGCCCTGTCCGCTCGTGGAATTGGGGCGGTGTTCCGTGGAGACCGCACGGCGACTCGCCGCGGTGTTGCGGTGAAGCCGCCTGTGGGGGCGTATGTCGTGGACACCCGGAACGAGCGGGTCGGGATCGTCATGGGGCACGAGGGGCCGTATGTGCAACTGAGACCGTACGGCGGGGGCCGGGAGTGGGACGCCGACCCGGGCGCCGTACGGCAGGCCACCCAGGCCGAGCGGCTGAGCACAATGACGGCGTACGCCAACGCGCGCAGCCGCGGTGAGGTGCCTTGAAACACAGGGGCGACGGGGGACAGCCGGCGTAGGCGAGAATGGGCCCATGAGTCTGTTCCGTGACGACGGCATCGTGCTGCGCACCCAGAAGCTGGGTGAGGCGGACCGGATCATCACCCTGCTCACGCGCGGTCACGGACGGGTACGGGCCGTGGCCCGCGGGGTACGACGGACCAAGTCGAAGTTCGGGGCCCGGCTGGAGCCCTTCTCCCACGTCGACGTGCAGTTCTTCGCGCGGGGCAGCGAACTGATCGGGCGCGGGCTGCCGCTGTGCACACAGAGCGAGACCATCGCGCCGTACGGGAGCGGGATCGTCGTGGACTACACGCGGTACACCGCCGGGACGGCCATGCTGGAGACCGCCGAGCGGTTCACCGACCACGAGGGCGAGCCGGCGGTGCAGCAGTATCTGCTGCTCGTCGGGGCGCTGCGGACGCTCGCCCGCGGCGAGCACGCCCCGAACCTCGTCCTGGACGCGTTCCTGCTCCGCTCCCTCGCCGTCAACGGGTACGCGCCCACCTTCACCGACTGCGCGAAGTGCGGTATGCCCGGTCCGAACCGGTTCTTCTCGGTCGCGTCCGGAGGGTCGGTCTGCGTGGACTGCCGGGTGCCCGGGAGCGTCGTACCGTCGCCGCAGACCCTGGAACTCCTCGGGGCGCTGCTTACGGGAGACTGGGAGACCGCGGACGCGTGCGAGCCGCGGCATGTGCGGGAGGGCAGCGGGCTGGTGTCCGCCTATCTGCACTGGCATCTGGAGCGCGGGCTGCGCTCGCTCCGTTACGTGGAAAAGTAAGCGCCGAACCAGGCAGAGGGAGACGAGAACCACATGGCCGTACGCGGGATCCTGGGGCGCCAGCGCCGTGAGTACAAGACGCCGGAACCGCATCCGTCCGGAGCCCGTGCGCCGAAGCTCCCGGGTGAGCTGATCGCGAAGCATGTGGCGATCGTCATGGACGGCAACGGACGCTGGGCGAAGGAACGCGGGCTGCCGCGCACCGAGGGGCACAAGGTCGGTGCCGAGCGGGTGCTGGACGTGCTGCAGGGCGCGATCGAGATGGGCGTCGGGAGCATCTCGCTGTACGCCTTCTCCACGGAGAACTGGAAGCGCTCGCCCGACGAGGTGCGCTTCCTGATGAACTTCAACCGGGACTTCATCCGCAAGACCCGGGACCAGCTCGACGAACTCGGGATCCGGGTGCGGTGGGTGGGGCGGATGCCCAAGCTGTGGAAGTCCGTCGCCAAGGAGCTCCAGATCGCCCAGGAGCAGACCAAGGACAACGACAAGCTGACGCTGTACTTCTGCATGAACTACGGCGGCCGGGCCGAGCTCGCGGACGCCATGCAGGGCATCGCGGAGGATGTGAAGGCCGGTCGGCTCGACCCGTCGAAGGTCTCCGAGAAGACCATCCAGAAGTACCTGTACTACCCGGACATGCCGGACGTGGACCTGTTCCTGCGGCCCAGCGGGGAGCAGCGCACCTCCAACTACCTTCTCTGGCAGAGCGCTTACGCCGAGATGGTCTTCCAGAACGTGCTCTGGCCGGATTTCGACCGGCGGGACCTTTGGCGGGCGTGTGTGGAGTTCGCCTCGCGTGACCGGCGCTTTGGTGGAGCCATCCCTAATGAGGAGCTGCTCGCCATGGAGGGCAAGCAGGAGTAGGCCTTACAGGCGCCCGGTGTTGCTGCTGGGGGGTGGGTGTGCGCAACCCGGCGCTTGCGGGGTGCCGCTGCGCCCACCCTCCCCCACTCTCGACTTCGCTCGACCGGGGGGACCCCCATCGCCCCAGCGGCACGATTGCCCGCAGCTATGACTTGGCGGCGCACTCCGCACACGTGCCGAAGATCTCCACCGTGTGGGCCACGTTCACGAAGCCGTGTTCCGCCGCGATGGCGTCCGCCCACTTCTCCACCGCCGGGCCCTCGACCTCGACGGCCTTGCCGCAGACGCGGCAGACCAGGTGGTGGTGGTGTTCGCCGGTGGAACAGCGGCGGTAGACGGACTCGCCGTCGGAGGTGCGCAGGACGTCGACCTCGCCGGCGTCGGCGAGCGACTGGAGCGTGCGGTAGACCGTGGTCAGCCCGACGGAGTCGCCCTTGTGCTTGAGCATGTCGTGGAGATCCTGCGCACTGCGGAACTCGTCGACCTCGTCGAGCGCCGCCGCCACGGCGGCCCGCTGCCGGGTCGCGCGGCCCTTCACTGGCGGTCCAGCGGTCGTCACCGAAAGCCTCCTCACGTCTGCACCTGCCGGGCCATTGTGCCAGTCCGGCCTGTCAACGGTCAGACGCCGACCTTCCCGCCGGCTTCACGGCCGGCCGGAATCACACACTCCGCCGGGTCCCCGGCAGGCTGCCGGGCGGCGAGGGCCCGCGCGCGGCGCCGGGCCAGCGGGGTCGCCAGCACGGTCAGCGCGATGAACGCCCCGATGGTCAGCAGCACGATCGTCGCGCCGGGCGGTACGTCCTGGTAGTACGACGTGACGGTCCCGCCGATCGTCACGCTCACGCCGATCGCCACCGCGAACGCGAACGTCGCCGCGAAGCTGCGGGTGAGCTGCTGGGCCGCCGCCACCGGCACCACCATCAGCGCCGACACCAGCAGCAGGCCCACGACCCGCATGGCGACCGTGACCGTCACCGCCGCGGTGATCGCCGTCAGCAGGTTCAGCGCGCGCACCGGCAGACCCGTGACCCGCGCGAACTCCTCGTCCTGGCTGACCGCGAACAGCTGGCGGCGCAGGCCCACCGTGACGAGGAGCACGAGCGCCGCGAGCCAGCAGATCGCGGTCACGTCCGCCGGGCTCACCGTCGACAGGGAGCCGAACAGGTACGACATCAGGTTCGCGTTGGAGCCGCCCGGCGCGAGGTTGGTGAACATCACGCCGGCCGCCATACCGCCGTAGAAGAGCATCGCGAGGGCGATGTCGCCGCGGGTCTTGCCGTACCAGCGGATCAGCTCCATCACGACGGTGCCGAGGACGGAGACCGCCATCGCCATCCACACCGGGGAGGCGGACAGCAGGAAGCCGAGGCCGACGCCGGTCATCGCCACATGGCCGATGCCGTCTCCCATGAGGGCCTGGCGGCGCTGGACGAGGTAGATGCCGACCGCGGGGGCGGTGATGCCGACCAGGACGGCGGCGAGCAGGGCCCGCTGCATGAAGGCGTAGTTCAGGAGGTCCATCAGCTCAGCAGTCCCGTCCGGATCGGTTCGGCGTCGTGAGCCGCGTGCGGGTGTACGTGGTCGTGGCCGGGCAGGGCGTGCTGGCCGAGGGCCTGCGGGGGCGGGCCGTCGTGCGTCACGCAGCCGTCGCGCAGGACGACCGCCCGGTCGATCAGGGGCTCCAGGGGGCCCAGTTCATGGAGGACGAGCAGCACGGTCGTACCGGACGCCACCTGGTCCCGTAGCGTCTGCGCGAGGACCTCCTGGCTGGCCAGGTCCACGCCCGCCATCGGCTCGTCCATGATCAGCAGTTCGGGTTCGGCGGCGAGGGCGCGGGCGATCAGCACGCGCTGGTGCTGGCCGCCCGACAGGGCGTTGACGGAGTCCTTGGCGTGGTCGGCCATGCCGACCAGGTCCAGGGCCCGGCGTACGGCCTCGCGGTCGGCCTTGCGCAGCACGCCGAAGCGGGCCCGGGACAGCCGGCCGGAGGAGACGATCTCGGTGACCGTGGCGGGCACACCGCCCGCGGCGGTGGTGCGCTGCGGGACGTAGCCGACGCGCGCCCAGTCCCGGAAGTCGCGGCGCGGGGTGCCGAACAGCCTGATCTCGCCGCCGGTGAGCGGCACCTGGCCGATGACGGTGCGGATCGCGGTCGACTTGCCGGAGCCGTTGGCGCCGAGCAGCGCGACGACCTCACCGTGGTCCACGGTGAGGTCGATGCCGCGCAGGACGGGGCGCGAGCCCAGCTCGGCGCGGACGCCGCGCAGGGATACGACGGGCTCGCTCACGAGGTCCTCCGTGGGGATCATTGGGCGCCCAGTGCGGTCTTCAGCGCCTTGAGGTTGGAGTCCATGACCTGGAAGTAGTCGTCGCCCGCGGACTTGGACGTGATGCCCTCGATCGGGTCGAGGACGTCTGTCTTGAGCCCGGCGTCCGCTGCGATGGTCTTCGCGGTCTTGTCGCTGACGAGCGTCTCGTAGAAGACCGTGGAGACGCCGTCGGCCTTCGCCATCTTCTCAAGGTTCCTGACGCGGTTGGCGCTGGGCTCCGACTCGGGGTCGAGGCCGCTGATGGCTTCCTCGGTCAGGCCGTAGCGCTCCGCGAGGTAGCCGAAGGCGGCGTGCGTGGTGATGAAGACCTTGGTCTTCGTGTTCGTCAGGCCGTCCTTGAACCGGGTGTCGAGGGCGCCGAGCTTCTTGACCAGGGCGGCGGTGTTCTTCTTGTAGTCGGCCGCGTGGTCCGGGTCGGCCTTCTCGAAGGCCTTGCCGACGCCCTCGGCGACCTGGGCGTAGCGCACCGGGTCGAGCCAGACGTGGGGGTCGAGGCCGGCCAGTTCCTCGTCCGCGTGGTCGTCGTGCTCGGCCGCGTGGCCGCCGACCTCGTTGCCGTGCTTCTCCAGCGTGGTGAGGGAGGCGGCGTCGATCTTCGTCCCGATCCCGGACTGGCCCACCGCGTCGTCGACGGCGGGCTGGAGGTTCTTGAGGTAGAGCACCGCGTCGGACTCCTGGAGCTGCGCGGTCTGCTGGGCGCTGATCTCCAGGTCGTGCGGCTCCTGGCCGGGCTTGGTGAGGCTGGTGACGTTCACATGGTCCCCGCCGATCTGCTGGGCGAGGAACTGCAACGGGTAGAACGACGCGACGACGTCGAACTTGTCCGTGTTGCCCGCTGCGGCACTGTCGGTGGAGCAGGCGGAGAGGGTACCGAGGCTCAGCGCGGTGACGGCGGTCACGGCGGCCGTGGGTATGAGGCGACGTCGTACGTTCATGACAGTCATTTTCAACTAAAGTGGAAATGATTGTCAACAAAGCAGATCGGAAGGGGGGTGGCGGTGCTCGGAGCCCGGACCGATTTGATTGGAGGGGAGCCCTCGCCGGTAACCTGAAGCATTCGCTCTGAAGCAATGCTCCGAAGCACGTCCTGAAGCATCTCGCTTCGTCGCCCGTCGTCGTAATGAAGAGAGCACCGTGGCCGCCGACAAGATCGACACCATCGTCAGCCTGAGCAAGCGCCGTGGCTTCGTATTCCCCTGCAGTGAGATCTACGGCGGACAGCGCGCCGCCTGGGACTACGGGCCGCTGGGTGTCGAGCTCAAGGAGAACCTCAAGCGCCAGTGGTGGCGCTACATGGTGACATCGCGCGAGGACGTCGTCGGTATCGACTCGTCCGTGATCCTGGCCCCCGAGGTCTGGCAGGCATCCGGCCACGTCGCCACCTTCACGGACCCGCTCACCGAGTGCACCTCCTGTCACAAGCGGTTCCGCGCGGACCACCTGGAAGAGGCCTACGAGGCCAAGCACAACCGCCCGCCGGAGAACGGCCTGGCGGACGTTAACTGCCCCAACTGCGGCAACAAGGGCCAGTTCACCGAGCCCAAGCAGTTCTCGGGTCTGCTCTCCACCCACCTCGGCCCGACCCAGGACAGCGGCTCCGTCGCCTACCTGCGTCCCGAGACAGCGCAGGGCATCTTCACCAACTTCGCCCAGGTGCAGACCACTTCGCGCCGCAAGCCGCCGTTCGGCATCGCGCAGATGGGCAAGTCCTTCCGCAACGAGATCACGCCCGGCAACTTCATCTTCCGCACCCGCGAGTTCGAGCAGATGGAGATGGAGTTCTTCGTCAAGCCGGGCGAGGACGAGAAGTGGCAGGAGTACTGGATGGAGCAGCGCTGGAACTGGTACACCGGCCTGGGCCTGCGCGAGGAGAACATGCGGTGGTACGACCACCCGGCCGAGAAGCTCTCCCACTACTCCAAGCGCACCGCCGACATCGAGTACCGCTTCCAGTTCGGCGGCAACGAGTGGGGTGAGCTGGAGGGCGTCGCCAACCGCACCGACTACGACCTCGGCGCCCACTCCAAGGCCTCCGGCCAGGACCTCTCCTACTTCGACCAGGAGGCCGGCGAGCGCTGGACGCCGTACGTCATCGAGCCGGCCGCCGGTGTCGGCCGCGCGATGCTGGCGTTCCTGCTCGACGCGTACATCGAGGACGAGGCCCCCAACGCCAAGGGCAAGCTGGAGAAGCGCACGGTGCTGCGCCTCGACCCGCGGCTGTCCCCGGTGAAGGTCGCGGTGCTGCCGCTGTCCCGCAACCCGGAGCTGTCCCCGAAGGCCAAGGGCCTCGCCCAGGCGCTGCGCCAGAACTGGAACATCGACTTCGACGACGCCGGCGCCATCGGCCGCCGCTACCGTCGCCAGGACGAGATCGGCACGCCGTTCTGTGTGACCGTCGACTTCGACACCCTGGACGACAACGCGGTCACCGTCCGCGAGCGTGACTCGATGAAGCAGGAGCGGGTGTCGCTGGACCAGATCGAGGGCTACCTGGCCAGCCGGCTGATCGGCTGCTAGGTCCTGTCCTAGGAGTGCCGACCGCTTGATCGGCTGTTGAATTGGCCCTTGATACGGGTGCCGTTGTGGACCTGTATCAAGGGCCGACGCATGTCCAGGGTGAACGCATGAGCATCGCGTTTTTGCTGACCACCCTTGTCGTCGTCGTGACGCCCGGTACCGGGCTCGTCTACACCCTGGCCGCCGGGCTCTCCCGTGGCCGCCGCGCGAGTGCCGTCGCGGCCTTCGGCTGCACGCTGGCGATCGTGCCGCACGTGCTGGCCACGGTCACCGGCGTCGCGGCCGTGCTGCACGCGAGCGCGACCGCGTTCCAGATCCTGAAGTACGCCGGTGTGGTGTACCTGCTGTACATGGCGTGGGTCATGGTGCGCGACAAGCGCGCGATCGACCTCGACCAGAGCGCCGAGCCGTCCGGCTCCCGCGCGGTGATCGTCCGGGCGGTACTGATCAACGTCCTCAACCCCAAGGTGACGATCTTCTTCCTCGCCTTCCTGCCCCAGTTCGTCAGCCCCGAGGAGCCGTACGCGATGGGGCGGATGCTGGTCCTCGGCGGGGTGTTCATGCTGGTGACGTTCGTCGTGTTCCTCGCGCTCGGGCTGCTCGCGGCGTCCGTGCGCCGGCACATCGTGTCCCGGCCGCGCGTGATGACGTGGCTGCGGCGGAGCTTCGCGGGGTCGTTCGTGGTGCTGGGGGCGAGGCTGGCGTACGGGGGCTGACCGCCGGCAGGCCAGGGGTCAGGTCGCCGACGGATCCTCCGTCGCCTGGTGGGCCTCCGTGAGATGTTCCTCCGCCTTCAGCCAGGGCAGGAACTGCGCCGGTCTGCGCCAGCCGCACGTGTCACATCTGATCGTGCGCTGCGTTCCCGCACGCTGCACCCGCACGACGTGTTCGCGCCCGTGCTGGTCCCAGCGGCTCACCTTGCTCGTGTTGCTCTCCAGCATGCTGCCTCCAGAGGCCGCGCCCTGTGGGTCTGTCGGCGCAGCAAGGAGTGTGCAGCAAGACCAACATCAACGGGGGTTCCTTCACCTGTTTCTCGCGGCTCGGCCAACTCGTGTTGTGGGCCCCGGCCTTCGGGGCCGGCCTTCGGGCCCCGGTTTCCCAGCACCGGGTCTCCGGGCCCCGGTCTCCGGGTCCCCGGTCTCCGGGTCCCCGGGTCCCCGGGTCGGTCTCCGGGGCTCCGGGCCCCGGTCTCCGGCCCTCAGTCGATCGTCCTCGGCAGGCGCAGGCTCAGCAGACCGGTCAGCGCGATCGCCGCCAGCTGCACGAGAAGCGTGATGACCAGGGCGTCCCGCATACCCAGGCCCGGTACGAGGGAGAGGAACAGGGTGCCGAGCGTGGCGACGCCGAGTGCCAGGGCGGACTGCTGGGCGGTGGTCATCACCCCGCTGCCGACGCCGGCCCGCGCGGGCGGCACCTCGGACAGCACGATCCGGAAGATCACCGGGAGTTGCAGCGCCTGCCCCACGCCCGCGACCGCGCCGCCCGGCAGCAGGGCCAGCAGGCCGAGGTCCGGCCAGGAACGCCACGCGGCCAGCGCGATCAGGGCCACGCCCACGCCCTGGAGCAGGGCGCCCGCGGTCACCACCCGGGTGCCGTACCGGGCGATGAGCCGTGGTCCGGCGATCGAGGTGAACAGGAACGTCACCGCCAGGGGAGCCAGCGCCAGGCCCGCCCGCACGGGGCTGAGGCCCGCGCCCTGTTGCAGGGCCACCGCGATCACGAACATGAAGCCGCTGAACCCGACGGAGAACGGCAGGATCACCACCAGCCCGCGTCGCAGCGACACCAGCGCGAACAGACTCGGCGGCACAAGCGGCGTACGGCCCAGCCGGTCCGCCCTGCGCTCCACCGCGTAGAAGGCCGCCGCCACGAACGGGAACGCCGCCAGCGACAGCCACGTCCACAGCGGCCAGCCCGCCGCCCGGCCCTCGGTCAGCGGGGCCAGCAACGTGAGGAGCGCGGCCGCCAGCAGGACCGTGCCCGGGACGTCCACCGGCTCCGGACGCCGCGCCCGGGTCTCCGGGACCGTGCGGGCCGCCAGGACCAGACCGACGAGGACGACCGGCACGTTCACCAGGAACACCGCCCGCCAGCCGCCGCCCGCGCCGAAAAGGAACGACAGCGGTGTCGCGGCCACGAGGACGCCGCCGAGGATCTGGCCGAGCACCATGGACAGGCCCGCCGTCGCTCCGTACAGGCCCATCGCCTTGGCACGGCGGGGGCCCGCGGTGGCCGCCTGGATGGTGGCGAGCACCTGCGGCAGCATCGCGGCCGACGCCGCGCCCTGCGCGATCCGCGCCGCGACCAGGGTCCAGGCGGTGGGCGCGAGCCCGCAGGCCAGCGAGGTCAGGCCGAAGGCGGCCATGCCGCCCAGGAAGAACCGCCGTCGCCCGAACAGGTCGCCGAGACGGCCCCCGAGGACGAGCAGGACGGCGTACGCGAGGCCGTATCCGGCGACCACGAGTTCGAGGACCGACTCGCCCGCCGAGAGGTCCGCGGCGATCGTGGGCAGGGCGACGTTGACGATGAAGAAGTCGATGAGGGGCAGTGCCGCAGCGAGCAGCACGGTGAAGAGTCCGAGTCCGCCGAGCGCGGGTGGAGTCACGGAGGAGGAGCGGACCTGGTGCGAAGGGATGGTTTCGGTCACGCTCATCAGCCTGGGACCGCTCGGAGAGGGGTACCAGAGTCTTCTTATCCTGGTAGCGGAACCACCTGGAAACAGGGTCCGTGGGGGTGGCAGGCTGGTGGACATGACGACCACGGCCCAGGAGACGGCGCTCGAAACCCCGCGCGGTACGGCCGTGTCGGAGATCCGGCGGCACGAACTCGCCGCCTTCCTGCGCCACCGCCGCGAGCACATCGCCCCCGAGCGGGTCGGCCTGCCCCGTGGCCGCCGACGCCGTACCCCGGGACTGCGCCGCGAGGAGGTCGCCCACCTCTCCGCGGTCGGGGTCACCTGGTACACCTGGCTCGAGCAGGCCCGGGACATCCAGGTCTCCGTCCAGGTCCTGGACGCGCTCGCCCGCACCCTGCTGCTCGATCCCAGTGAGCGAGCCCACCTCTTCCAGCTCGCCGGAGCCGTGGACCCGACGCCGGCCACCAGCTGCTCGACGGTCACCCCGGCGCTGCGGACGGTGCTGGAGCAGTTGGAGCCGGTGCCGGCCTGTGTGCAGAACAGCCGGTACGACATCCTCGCCTACAACCGCACCTACGGGCTGCTGCTGTGCGACCTGGAGGCGGTGCCGCCCGAGGACCGCAACTGCATGATCCTCTGCTACACGCACACGGAGTGGCGCTCCTCGATCGTGCACCTGGAGCAGACCCAGCGGCTGATGGCGGCCCGGTTCCGCGCCACGATGGCGGGGCATCTCGCCGAGCCCGCCTGGAAGTTACTGCTGAAGCGACTGAGCGCGGAGTCCCCGGACTTCCGTGAGGCCTGGGAGCGGCACGAGGTCGGCACGCACCGGGTGCGGCGCAAGGAGTTCCTCAACCGGTACGTCGGCCGTGTCGTCGTCGACCACACCGACCTGTGGCTGGGACCGGAGGCAGGTCCGCGCATGGTCACGTACGTGCCCTCGGACGAGAAGTCACGGCGCCGCCTGGAGCGGCTGCACACGATCGCGCTGGAACGGGAAGGAGAAAGGCAAAGGGAAGGGGACGGAGAAGGGGGAGGGGAGCGGGAGTTGGAGCTGGCGCTGGAGAGCGAGGCCGCTTCGACTCGCGGCTGACTCCCAGGCGCTGGCCACGCCCCGTGGGCCTTACGCCCCACAGGACCTACGCCCCACGGGCCCTACGGCACCCGCGCGCCGACCCCCGCGGCCTGACGCACCTCCGTCGACGACAGCCGCTCCGCCGTCCGTTCGGCGGTCCCGCGAGCCCACCGCCCGCTGGTCAACGCCCCCACCACCAGCACGGCGAACCCGCATCCCGCGAGCACCCACCACCCGGGCATCGCGGCGGACACGAACGTCTCCCGGTACGACGAGGAGCCGATCCTCGCCGCCAGTACCGCGCCGATCACCGCGACCCCCAGGGTCTGCCCCAGCTGCCGGCTCGTGGACGCGACAGCCGCGGCCACCCCGGCCTGGCTGCGCGGCATCCCCGAGACCGCCGTATTGGTGATCGGCGCGTTGACGAACCCGAAGCCGATGCCGAACAGCACGAACCCGACGAACAGCGTGACGTTCGACGTCTCGGCCTCGAACGCGGCGAACAGCACACCGCTCGCCGTCATCGCGACCCCCGCGATCAGCAGCGGCACGCGCGGCCCGAGGCTCCCGAGCAGGCGCCCGGACAGCGGTGCGCACAGGAACGTCGGTACGGCCATGGGCAGCATCCACAGGCCCGCGTGCAGGGCGTCCAGGCCTCGCACGTTCTGCAGGTACAGCGTCGACAGGAACAGGAACCCGCCGAGCGCGGCGAACCCGCAGACCGCGATCACCGTCGCGCCGCTGAACGGAGCCGACCGGAAGAACCGCAGATCGATCAGGGGCTCGTCCCGCCGGGGCTCGTACCAGAGCAGGCCCGCGAGCGCGGCGAGCGCGACCACGGCGAAGGGCAGCACCGCGACCAGGCCCGCGTTCGGCGCCTCGATGATCGCGTACGTCAGCGCACCGAACAGCGCGATCACCAGGACCTGCCCGACCGGGTCGGGGCGGCGGGCCTTCGGGGCGCGGGACTCGGGGACGTAGCGGAGGGTGAGCAGGAAAGCCGCCAGACCCACCGGCAGGTTGATCCAGAAGATCGAGCGCCAGCCGACCGACTCCACGAGCAGTCCGCCGATCAGCGGCCCGGCGGCCATGGAGAGACCGACCACCGCACCCCACGCGCCGATCGCCCGTGCCCGCTCGCGCGGGTCCGTGAAGGTGTTGGTGATGATCGACATGGCGACCGGGTTCAGCATCGATCCGCCCACCGCCTGAACCATGCGGAAGGCGATCAGCGCGTCGAGGTTCGGCGAGATGGAGCACAGCGCCGAGCCGATGGTGAAGACGACCAGCCCCGCCATGAAGACCCGCTTGCGGCCCAGCCGGTCGGCGGTGGAACCGGCCAGCATCAGCAGCGAGGCGAGCACCAGGGTGTAGGCGTCGATGGTCCACTGCAGGCCCGCCGTGCTCGCGTGCAGGTCCTTCTGCATGGAGGGCAGGGCGACGTTCAGGACGGTGTTGTCGAGGCTCACGATCAGCAGGCTCATACAGCAGATCGCGAGCACGAGCATCCGTCGACGGTGGCTGAGCTCGGGCATGCGCTCCAGAGTACGCCGACTTCGATAGTGCGTCTAACTAATGACTGTTACATGATCTTCACGCGGGGCGGCGAGCCCTCGGTCGGGCGGAGCTGACGGAGCTCTCGGCCGAGTGAGGGACAATGGCCTCTTGCCCTCTGTCGTACGTTCGCTCCGGAGCCCCCTGATGACCGACCCGCTCTCGATCGGCCCCCACGTCGTCGCGCCGCCCGTGGTGCTGGCGCCGATGGCCGGGATCACCAATGCGCCCTTCCGCACCCTGTGCCGGGAGTTCAGCGGCGGCAAGGGGCTGTTCGTGAGCGAGATGATCACGACCCGGGCGCTGGTCGAGCGCAACGAGAAGACCATGCAGCTGATCCACTTCGACGAGACCGAGAAGCCGCGCTCGGTCCAGCTGTACGGCGTCGACCCGGCGACCGTCGGCAAGGCCGTCCGCATGATCGCGGAGGAGGGCCTCGCCGACCACATCGACCTGAACTTCGGCTGCCCCGTCCCGAAGGTGACCAGGAAGGGCGGCGGCTCCGCCCTCCCGTACAAGCGCCACCTGCTGCGGGCGATCCTGCGGGAGGCGGTCAGCGGGGCGGGTGACCTGCCCGTCACGATGAAGATGCGCAAGGGCATCGACGACGACCACATCACCTACCTCGACGCCGGCCGTATCGCCGTCGAGGAGGGGGTCACCGCCATCGCGCTGCACGGCCGCACCGCCGCCCAGCACTACGGCGGCACCGCCGACTGGGACGCCATCGCCCGCCTCAAGGAGCACGTCCCGGAGATCCCCGTGCTCGGCAACGGCGACATCTGGTCGGCCGAGGACGCGCTGCGGATGGTGCGGGAGACCGGCTGCGACGGCGTGGTCGTGGGGCGCGGATGTTTGGGGCGGCCGTGGCTGTTCGCGGACCTGGTCGCCGCCTTCGAGGGACGTACGGAGGCCATCGCGCGGCCTTCCCTCCGCGAGGTCGCCGACATCATGGTCCGGCACGCCACCCTGCTCGGCGAGTGGATCGGCGACGAGCCCCGCGGGGTCATCGACTTCCGCAAGCACGTGGCCTGGTACCTGAAGGGCTTCGCGGTCGGTTCCGAGATGCGCAAGCGGCTCGCCATTACCTCGTCGCTGGCCGAACTGCGGGCCGGGCTGGACGAGTTGGACCTCGACCAGCCCTGGCCCGTCGGCGCGGACGGGCCCCGCGGACGTACCTCCGGCAACAACCGGGTGGTGCTGCCGGACGGCTGGCTGAAAGACCCGTACGACTGCGCGGGCATCGGCGAGGACGCCGAACTGGACACCTCCGGGGGCTGAACCGGGTCGCGGACCGCCCAGGAGCGGTCAGTCCTTGGACGGATGCGGTGTCGAGCCGTACGCCGTCAGGAAGCGGTCGCGGAACGAACTCATCTTCCACACCGGGGCGTTCTTGGCGGGCTTCAGGCCCTCCGTCCAGTTCCACCCGGCGATCTTGTCGAGGACCTTCGGGTCCTTGGCGACGATCGAGACGGGCACGTCACGGCTGGCGTGGCTGCCGCTGACCCGGGCGATCGGCTGGTGGTCGCCGAGGAAGACCAGGACGGTGTCGTCGGTGCCGTAGCGCTCCAGCCACTGGGTGAGGCTGGTGACGGAGTACTGGATCGACTTGCCGTACTCCTCCTTGGAGCGGGCGGAGTCGGTCATGACGTCCGACGGGTTGGTGCCGGCCTTCTGGATCGGGCCGAAGACCGAGCCGTCGCCGAGTTCGTCCCAGCCGACCATCTTCGGGATCGGGGACCAGGGCTGGTGGCTGGAGGTCAGGATGATCTCCGACATCAGCGGCTTGTCGCGCTTCTTGCCGTGCTCCAGGCGCTGGAACGCCTCCAGCGCGTACTGGTCGGGCATCGTCGACCAGCTGAACTTCGGGCCCTTGTAGCCCATTTGGAAGGCGTTGTAGACCTTGTCGAGGCCGTAGAAGCTCTGTTCCGGCCAGCCCTTCTGGACGCCGGGCATCACACCGACCGTGTCCCAGTCGCCGGTCTTCTGGAAGGCCTTGGTGAGGCTGAGGTGGTCGCTGGAGGTGACCGTGCGGTAGCGCTGCTGGTTGTCGACCCACAGGCCGGACATGGTGGTGGAGTGGCCGAGCCAGCTGCTGCCGCCGTAGGTCGCCGAGGTCAGCCAGCCGCTCTTGGCGCGGAAGCCGGCCTTCTCCAGTGACGCGGTACTGGCGTCGAGCGTCTTGTCGACGCCGGGCGCGATGCCCGGGTCCTCGATCGCGCTGCGGCCGTAGCTCTCGATGAAGGTGAAGATCATGTCCTTGCCGCGCAGGTCGGGCACCAGCTGGTCGGCGGGCGTGTTGCCGAACTGGTCGGCCCTGGCCTCCTTCTGGAACGCCGCCTCGTCGCGCACGGTGTCAACGACCCGCCGCGCCTGCACCTTCAGGGCGCCGGCGGCCCGGTCGGAGGCGATCGGCATGCCGTCGACCTGGAGGCCGAGGGCGGAGCAGGTGATCCACACGGTGCCGGCGATCAGGGTGGCCCGGGTGGCGGCCTGGGTGTTGCGCGAGAGCAGGTTGCTCAGCCGGACCGTCGCCAGGGCCATCAGAACCAGCACCAGCACGACGAGGAGGACGGCCCCGACGGCGGCACCGATGGCGGTCGCCCGGCCCATCGAGTCCTCGACGTACGCCTGGGCGTCGTCCAACAGGCCCCAGTCCAGCACGAGGTTGAAGCCCCGGCCCAGGTACTCGAGGAAGCCCATGTCGAGGACGTTCACGATCGTCAGTGCCCCCAGCACCGCCCCGGAGACCGCCGCCAGGATCACCCGCGGCCGCCGCGGCAGGGCGAGCATCACGACCGCCGCCAGGATCGCCTCCGCGGGCAGCCGCGTGAACCGGTTGGGCTGCAGCGCGGCGATCCTGTTCGGCATGACCAGCGCGGCGAACACCAGGACGGCGGCGAGCACCGTGGTCGACCAGTGCAGGACGAGGGCGGCGGTGGGGTAACGGGCGCGCCAGGCACGCCAGTTGGCGAGACGGACTCTGAGGGGGGTGCTTTTGCCCGTGCCGGGGGCGTCGTCCTCAGCTGCGGGCGCGGCCTCGTCAGCTCCGGCCTCGTCAGCTTCGGTCTCGTCAGCTCCGGCCTCATCATGTACGGCCTCGTCCGGCGTCGCTCCGATCGCCGTCTCTGTCGCTTGCTCGCTCTTGGGTGGGACGGAGGGTGTGTCGTCGGCCTTGGCCGGCGGTTGGCGAAAGCGCGTGAAGACAGGCACCCGAAGGTCCTTCCGTACGAAGCCCGGCGGAGCGGTGGAGCCGGTCCGAGGGGGACCGGATCCACCGTATTTCCGTACGGTTCGCCTCCGTCCGGTGTTCAGCCCTTTTGCCCACTGCTCGGCAAACACCGGGCAAACCACTCACCAACCGGGGCGTCAGGCGCCCCCGACCGCCGTGAGCAGCGCCAGCGGTGCCGCCGCCGACCGGGACTCCCGTACACACGCGTGCGGATACGGGACCGGCTCCGCGTGAGTGTCGCGGCCGTAGCCCGCGAGGACCTCCGGGAGACGGTGGCCGGTCGCGGTCGCCGCGTCGACCAGGGCGTGGGCGACCGAGCGGGCCTCGTCGTGCAGGCCGTAGCGGGCGAGCCCCAGGGCGATCAGCGCGTTGTCGTGCGGCCAGACCGAACCGCGGTGGTAGGAGAGGGGGTGATACGCCGGTTGTCCCGCGGCGAGCGTGCGGACGCCCCAGCCGGAGAAGAAGTCCGGGTCCAGCAGCCGCCGGCCGACCTCCTCGCCGTACTCCTTGTCCAGCAGCCCCGACCAGAGCAGATGCCCGGCGTCCGAGGCGAGCGCGGTCATCTGGCGGCCCTCCCCGTCCAGCGCGAGCGCGGGAAAGGAACGGTCCGGCATCCAGAAGTCCCGCTGGAAGCGGTCCCGCAGATCGGCGGCCGCCTGTTCCAGCAGCGCGGCGTACGTCTCGTCCTGCCACACCGTGCGCGCCACCCACGCGGTGCGGCGCAGAGCGTCGTACGCGTATCCCTGGGCCCCCGCCGCCATCACCGGGCCGCTCGCGCGGGTGCCGTCGGCCGAGCAGATGGCGCCGGGGGAGTCCTTCCAGTTCTGGTTGGCGAGGCCGCCCTCGTCGGCGCGGTAGACCAGATAGCCGCGCGAGGTCAGCCCGCCGTGGTCCAGCATCCAGCCGATCGCCGCGCGGGCGTTCGGCTCCAGACGGCGGGCGAGAGCCGTGTCCCCGGTGCGCTCGACATACGCGCCGAGCAGGACGAGGAACAGCGGGGTCGCGTCCACCGAGCCGTAGTAACGGCCGTACGGCACCTGCCCGAAGTGCGCCAGCTCCCCGTGCCGGACCTCGTGCACGATCTTGCCTGGCTGGGCGACCGACTCCGGGTGGGTCCCGGTGGCCTGGGTCGCGGCGAGCGCGGGCAGCGTCGCGGCGGCGAGGTGCGGCCGGTAGGGGAGCGCGAACAGGGACGTCAGCAGGGCGTCCCGGCCCAGCAGGGTCAGGAACCAGGGCGCCCCCGCCGCCGGTACCCGCAGTTCCTCGCCGTCCGGGCCCCTCGCCGGGACCTGGAGCGAGGCAAGGTCCGCGAGACCGCGCGCACAGGCCGCGGCCAGCTCCGGCCAGCCCGTCGGGAAGGCCACGCCCTCAACGAACTCGCCCTCCAGGGAAAGGAGTTGATCGTTCACGGCGGCCGGGGAGCGCGGCACCCTCCGGGCCCGCCTGTCTCCGTGCGGGCGGGCCATCACCCGCAGCGTCAGCTCCGCCGAGCCGTGCGGCTCCAGGTCCAGCGTCCACACCAGGCGACGGGCTCCGGTGCCGGTCTCCTCGACGCCGTCCGGAGCCGGTTCGGCCGTCACCGTCGTACAGGAACGCCATTCACCGCGCTGGTAGGCGAACTCCACGCCGTCGTCGAGGATCTGGCGGGAACGGGTGGCGCCGATCTTGGTGTACGTGCGGTGGTCGGAGCGCAGTTCGAACTGGTCGGTGAAGTCGGCGTCCGCGGTGACCGCGAGGCGGACCGTGGTCGGCGTCGGGCGATTGCTGGTCACCCGCAACGACTCGACGAACGCGCCGTCCGTGACGGCCTGGGCGCGGAAGAGCGTGTACGCGGGCGGCTCCTGGCGACCGCCGCGCGGCACCAGCACACAGCGCGCGGTGTCCCCGTCGGCGACCGGCGACAGCGCCTCGGGCACCGCGCCGTCGACGGTGAGCTGCCACCGGCTCAGGTGCCGGGCGTCGCGCACGAACAACCCGTCCGGGGAACCGCCGCCCCGGTGGCCGCTGATGTCCCCTCCGTCGCCGACGGCGGCGAACGTCCCGCCGTGCACGAGCAGATGATGCCGGTCCGTCATCCCCGGTCCCCTCCCTTGACTGCCGTGACTGTGGTGACTTCTGCTTCCGCTGTGACTTCGGTGTCTGTGGTGTCCGCCGTGGCCGCAGTGTCCGTGGGGCGTGCCGTGTCCGTGGGGCGTGCCGTGTCCGTGGTGCCCGCGGGGCGTGCCGTGTCCGTGGTGCCCGCGGGGCGTGCCGTGTCCGTGGTGTGTCCGGTGTCCGCGGTGTCGCTGTGCAGCAGGTCGAGCGCGAGCGCCGCGGTCCAGCTGAAGCCGGTCGCCCCGCAGGCCTCGCCGGCGTACGGGTCGACGTACTCCGCGAAGTCGGTGGACTCGGCGAGCTCCAGGGCGGTCGCCCGCAGCGCATCGGCGCGCGCCCGCTCGCCGTGCGTGCGCAGCCCGCGCTCCACCAGCCAGCTCGTGTTGAACCAGGCCGGTCCGCGCCAGTAGCGGTGCGGGTCGAAGGCCTCGCCGAGCAGGTCATAGCTCGGGACGAGGCGGGTGGTGTCGCCGAGGCCGAAGTGCGGTCCGCTCAGGGTGCGGACCAGCGCCGTCGTGATCTCCCGAGGCAGGCCCGGCAGCAGCAGCGGAATCAGCCCGGAGACGCTGCGCTCGGGGATCAGCGCCCCGCCACGTCCGGCCCCGCCCCGTCCCTCCTCGCCCCGCACGTCCCGGCACAGGAACATCTCGGCCGCCGGATCCCACAGCCGCTCGACGAGCGCCGCCGTCAGGCGTTCCGCGCGCGCTTGCCGGGCCGTACCGGACGCGCCCAGTTCCCGCGCGATCCGGGCGAGCGCGTGCTCGGAGGCGATGAGCAGGGCGTTGAACGCGGGGTCCTCGACCGCGAACTCGCCCCCGTCGACTCCACGGCCCGCGCCCGGCCCGTCCCGGTACCCGCGGTCCCGGTAGTCGGCCGCCAGCCGCACATACCGTCCGTAGTCCAGATCCGTCGGCCGGTCCTCCGCCGCCCCGTGGTCGAGGTCGGCGCGCCGGAAGGTGCGGGCCGGGGCGGGTGTGATCCGGCTCAGCGGGGCGTCCCAGCAGGGGCTGTTGTCCATACCCTGTTCCCAGGGGTGCACGACGGACGCGAGGGAGCCCCCGCCCAGGTCCCGACGGTGCAGCAGATACCGGTGCCAGGCCGCCAGCCGGGGATACATCCGGGCGAGGAAGCCGCGCGCCCGGGACAGCCCCGGGTCGGCGCGGTGCACCAGCCAGGCGGCCAGCGCGTGCACCGGTGGCTGCACGATGCCGGAGGTCTGTACGGTGCGCGGGGCGCCCGCGGTGCTCCCGGCGGTCGAGGAGCGCCAGAAGTCGGGGCTCGGGAAGTACGCGTCGAGCGGCACGGAGGGGTTGAAGACGATGTGCGGCACCCGGCCGTCGCCCCACTGGGCGTCGAGCAGTGTCTCCAGCTCCGTCTGCGCCCGCAGCGGTGACAGATGGCGCAGCCCGATCGCGATGAACGCGGAGTCCCAGGACCACTGGTGCGGGTACAGGGAGTGCGAAGGCACCGTGGACCGGCCGGTCCAGTTGTCCTCCAGCACTCGGGCCGCCCTGACATGCAGGGACCGTCTCGTGCGCGGCGGATCGTATACGACGGCGGGCTCCGCCGGGCGGGCGATGAGCTGGGCACTGCGATCCACTCGGGGCTCTCCGAAGACGTATGGCCGACTGATCGGTTCGGCTGTGGCTACCGTAGGGTTACGTCTATTTAACACGCAAAACTCAATATGTAATGCAAGGTTGAGAAACACAAGGGGGTGTACATGACCGGTCGAGGTCAGGTCGGCGCGGGAGAACTGCTCGAACTGGTACGCCGTGGCCGCGCCACGACTCGCGGTGCGCTCCAGCAGGCCACCGGCCTCTCGCGCGCCACCGTGGGCCAGCGTCTCGACCGTCTCTTCCGCGCCGGCTGGCTGCGCGAGGGCGCCGGCGGCCCGGTCGACTCACCGCTCGGCGGCCGGCCCTCCATCACGCTCGAGTTCGACGACTCGCACGCCGTCGTCCTCGCCGCCGACCTCGACACCCGACACGCGCGCGCCGCCGTCCTCTCGCTGACCGGCGAGATCCTGGCGGAACACGCCGGCACGCTGGTCATCGGGGACGGCCCCGACACGGTGCTCGGCGAACTCGGCCACTGGTTCGCCGAGCTCCTGGAGAAGGCGGGCCACCGCGCGGACGAGGTCTGTGGGATCGGCCTCGCGGTACCGGGCCCCGTCGACACCGACACCGGCCGGGTCGTGCAGCCGCCGATCATGCCGGGCTGGGACGGCTATGACATACGGGGCCGCCTGGCGAGAGCCTTCGCCGAACACACGGGCGCGGACGCGGTGCCGGTACTGGTCGACAACGACGCCAACCTCATGGCGTACGGCGAACAGCGCACCGCACACCCCGACTGCTCGGCGTTCGTGCTGGTCAAGGTCTCGACGGGGATCGGCGCCGGAGTCGTGGTCGACGGCTCGGTCTACCGGGGCATCGACGGAGGCGCCGGCGACCTCGGCCACATCCGGGTCCCGGCCGGCGCCGACGCGCTGTGCCGCTGCGGTTCCTACGGCTGTCTCGCGGCCGTCGCCAGCGGTGGCGCCGTGGCCCGGCGGCTGGCGGAGACCGGAGTGCCGGCGGCGTCCGGCTCGGATGTGCGGGACCTGCTGGCGTCCGGACACCCCGGGGCGGCGGCGCTCGCGCGGGACGCGGGCCGGCAGGTCGGGGACGTCCTGGCGACCGTCGTCACGCTTCTCAACCCCGGAGTTCTGATGATCGCGGGGGATCTGGCCGGAACTCCCTTCCTCACGGGGGTGCGGGAGCTGCTGTACCAGCGGGCGCTGCCGCGCTCCACCGCTCATCTGGACGTCGTCACCTCACGGCTCGGAGACAGGGCGGGGCTGATCGGGGCGGGGGCGATGGTGGTGGAGCACCTGTACGCGCCGGAGCGGGTGGAGGAGCGTCTGCTGGCGCTGGGGGTATGACCGGTGTGACCACCTTGTTTCCGGCGGGGTTCCGGTCCGGATACGCGTCCGCATGGTGAAATCCCGGCGTCTGTGGCAGCGTGATTATCGCCACCCCTGATAAGGGTTGCGCTCAGATGAGCGGTTCGTGATCGACTGCACTTCTCCAAAGAGTGGCACTCAGTGCCACGCCTTGATCGTTCATCGATCGAAATCAAACGGGCTTACTTCCGCTCGTATGAGCGGGATTTACGGTAGTGAGCACCTTCTTGCGTTCAAGAAGTGAAAACATCGGCCTGTCTTCGCTTGCCACGCTGTGACTTTCGATCCGGTGGCGGACGAGTGGTTACAGGCGTATGACGCGCAAGTGGACGTACCCAGGTGCCTTCGATCTGGGTATGTTCCTGGCCGTCAGGGCAGCCACCGCGAGCTCGAGGAGTCGAGACCCGTGTCGGAAAACAAAGATCTCCATGGAGCCGAGCCGACCGCGAGCGTTGAGGGCGTGAAGTTCGTTTACGACTTCACCGAGGGCAACAAGGACCTCAAGGACCTCCTCGGTGGCAAGGGCGCCAACCTCGCCGAGATGACCAATCTGGGTCTCCCGGTGCCTCCCGGCTTCACCATCACCACCGAGGCCTGCAAGGTCTACCTGGACAGCGGCGCGGAGCCGGCGGCACTGCGTGACGAGGTGAGTGCGCACCTCGACGCGCTGGAGCAGCGCATGGACAAGAAGCTGGGCCAGGCCGACGACCCGCTGCTGGTGTCGGTCCGCTCGGGCGCGAAGTTCTCGATGCCCGGAATGATGGACACGGTCCTCAATATCGGCCTCTCCGACAAGTCGGTGCAGGGCCTGGCCAAGCAGGCAGGTGACGACCGCTTCGCGTGGGACTCCTACCGCCGCCTCATCCAGATGTTCGGCAAGACGGTCCTCGGCGTCGAGGGCGAGCTCTTCGAGGACGCGCTGGAGGCGGCGAAGGCGGCCAAGAAGGTCACGGTCGACACCGAGCTGGAGGCCGCCGACCTCAAGAAGCTCGTCACCAAGTTCAAGAAGATCGTCAAGACCGAGGCCGGCCGGGACTTCCCCCAGGACCCGCGCGAGCAGATGGACCTCGCCATCCACGCGGTCTTCGACTCCTGGAACACCGACCGCGCGAAGCTCTACCGCCGCCAGGAGCGCATCCCGGGCGACCTGGGCACGGCCGTCAACGTCTGCTCGATGGTCTTCGGCAACCTGGGCCCCGACTCGGGCACGGGCGTCGCCTTCACCCGCGACCCCGCCTCCGGCCACCAGGGCGTCTACGGCGACTACCTGCAGAACGCCCAGGGCGAGGACGTGGTGGCCGGCATCCGCAACACGGTGCCGCTCGCGGAGCTGGAGACGATCGACAAGAAGTCGTACGACCAGCTGATGCAGATCATGGCAACCCTGGAGAACCACTACAGGGACCTCTGCGACATCGAGTTCACGATCGAGCGCGGTCAGCTGTGGATGCTCCAGACGCGCGTCGGCAAGCGCACCGCGGGCGCGGCCTTCCGTATCGCCACCCAGCTCGTCGACCAGGGCCTGATCGACGAGGCCGAGGCCCTCCAGCGGGTGACCGGCGCCCAGCTCGCCCAGCTGATGTTCCCCCGCTTCGACGAGGAGGCGAAGGTCCAGCAGGTCGGCCGGGGCATCGCGGCGTCGCCGGGTGCGGCGGTCGGCAAGGCGGTCTTCGACTCGTACACCGCGGTGAAGTGGTCCCGTTCGGGCGAGAAGGTCATCCTGGTCCGCCGTGAGACGAACCCCGACGACCTGGACGGCATGATCGCGGCGGAGGGCATCCTGACCTCCCGCGGCGGCAAGACGTCCCACGCGGCCGTGGTCGCGCGCGGCATGGGCAAGACGTGTGTGTGCGGCGCGGAGGAACTCGAGGTCGACACGAAGCGCCGCCGGATGACCGTGCCGGGCGGACACGTGGTGGAGGAGGGCGACCTGATCTCCATCGACGGGTCGAGCGGCAAGGTGTACCTGGGCGAGGTCCCGGTCGTCCCGTCCCCCGTCGTCGAGTACTTCGAGGGCCGGATGCACGCGGGCGCCAACGACGCCGACGAACTGGTCGAGGCCGTACACCGGATCATGGCCTTCGCAGACCGCAAGCGGAGCCTGCGGGTGCGCGCCAACGCGGACAACGCCGAGGACGCGATGCGGGCGCGGCGCTTCGGCGCCCAGGGCATCGGCCTGTGCCGTACGGAGCACATGTTCCTGGGCAACCGCCGCGAACTGGTCGAGCGCCTCATCCTGGCCGACACGGAGGTGGAGCGCGAGGACTCCCTCAAGGCGCTGCTCCCCCTCCAGAAGCAGGACTTCGTCGAGCTGTTCTCCGCGATGGACGGCCTCCCGGTGACGGTCCGTCTGCTGGACCCCCCGCTCCACGAGTTCCTCCCCGACATCACCGAACTCTCCGTCCGGGTGGCCCTCGCGGAGTCCCGCCAGGAGCCGCACGAGAACGAACTACGCCTGCTCCAGGCCGTACACCGCCTGCACGAGCAGAACCCGATGCTGGGCCTGCGGGGCGTACGCCTCGGCCTGGTCATCCCCGGCCTGTTCACGATGCAGGTCCGCGCCATCGCGGAGGCGGCGGCGGAACGCAAGGCGGCGAAGGGCGACCCGCGCGCCGAGATCATGATCCCGCTGGTGGGCACGGTCCAGGAGTTGGAGATCGTCCGCGAGGAGGCGGACCAGGTCGTCGCGGAGGTCGAGGCGGCGACGGGCACGAACCTGAAGCTGGCGATCGGCACGATGATCGAACTCCCGCGAGCCGCGCTGACCGCCGGCCAGATCGCGGAGGCGGCGGAGTTCTTCTCCTTCGGCACGAACGACCTGACGCAGACGGTGTGGGGCTTCAGCCGGGACGACGTGGAGGCCTCGTTCTTCACGGCGTACCTGGAGAAGGGCATCTTCGGCGTCTCCCCGTTCGAGACGATCGACAGGGACGGCGTGGGGTCGCTGGTGAAGCTCGCGGCGGAAGCGGGCCGCAAAACCCGCCCCGACCTGAAACTCGGCGTCTGCGGCGAGCACGGCGGCGACCCGGAGTCCGTCCACTTCTTCCACGAGGTGGGCCTGGACTACGTCTCCTGCTCGCCGTTCCGGATCCCGGTGGCGCGACTCGAGGCGGGAAGGGCGGCTTCGCAGTCCGCGGGGAGCGATCACCGGTAGGGCCTTACGGCGCTTGCTGAACGGGGCCTGCGTACGGGCCGAATGGCCCTGCGTACGGCCTCACCTGAACCCCGGAACCGCCGCCCGTCCCCGACCGACCCTCACCGATGGGCGGCGGTTCCGGATCACTAGAGAGGGCGGCATCCTGTGCGGGGGTGCCGCCCTTTCGCGCATCATCTGCGGGGACTGCCAAGCTACGTCGCTGACCAGGCAAAATGACGTTTGTTGGCGTTGTCTGCCGCTGAATCTGCCCCGAGCCCCGGGGTGTCCCAGCGTGAGGTAACGCTTCGATCGCCAGACTGCGCGATAAAGGGTCCTCGTAGCGGCGCCACGAGTCGAACCTGGGAAGGCTGTGCCAGCAGATTTACAGACCGCGCGGTGCAACGTATTTGACCTGGACCATCTGGCCTCTAGGGCCTGTCTGCCCCTCAGGTATCCCATAGGCCAAGGGGCTGAAGACATCCCCTCGTCAGCTCAAGCCTCGCCGAACCTGCTCGGCGAACCGTCGGAACTGTTCATCCTGATCGCCAATCGCACGATCGAGTGCCGTCTTTGTCTCAGAAGACGATGGCTTTGCGAGTACCAGAATGCGCAACGCGGTACGCCTAGTTTCTTGACTCCCTATGCCTGTGGCACTCCCAAGATCACCGCTTGCGAGGCCCACCAGGAGAGCGTGACAGTCTGCGTCCTCCGGCCACCGCTCGACCAACACCTCCAACGCCCCGAGTCGCACGTCCCCGTCGCCACGGGCCAGATCGAACAGCAGGGGGCGAACCTCACCATCCTCCGGCCACCGCTCGACCAACACCTCCAACGCCCCGAGTCGCGCGTCCCCGTCCCCGTCGCCACGGGCCAGATCGAACAGCAGGGGGCGAACCTCACCATCCTCCGGCCACCGCTCGACCAACACCTTCAACGCCCCGAGTCGCACTCCGCTGCCCTCATCGCAACGGGCCAGATCGAACAGCAGGGGGCGAACCTCACCATCCTCCGGCCACCGCTCGACCAACACCTTCAACGCATCGAGGCGCACTCCGCTGCCCTCATCGCAACGGGCCAGATCGAACAGCAGGGGGCGAACCTCACCATCCTCCGGCCACCGCTCGACCAACACCTCCAACGCCCCGAGTCGCGCGTCCCCGTCCCCGTC